>DATJYX010000033.1:0-22549 GCA_035577965.1 Vicinamibacteria bacterium
CACGGGGGACTGGAGGATCCTCGAGGCGCCGGCGAAGGCCTCGCTCCTCGAGCGGCGGGAGCACTACCGCGCCCTCGCAGTGAACCTCGGCACTGTCCAGAGCACGGCCTTTCTCGGGGAGTTCACTCCGGAGCCGGTGCCCGATTGGCCGCGCCTGGCCTTCGACAGAGGCTCCTGGGACGTCGGCACGGGCAACCGGTTCGCATCGATCACCATCCCGGCCGAGCTCTCCGAGATCGGCGAAATCTGGCAGAGGCTCCATCCGGGCCTGCAGCTCCAGCTCGCGGCGCTGAACGGAGAGCCGGGGCGTTGCGTCGACCCGGGACGGGTTCCGCCCGGGGTCCGGGTCATCGACTGGGGCACCTGGGCCGGGCACTCCCGCCGGCATCTTCTGCACGCAATCGCGAGCGTCGAGACGCACGAGCGGAAGATGCTCGGGATCAAGGAAGAGGCCGAGAGCCTCCGAAAGCAGGCTCACGACTCGTTCGCCGCCATCGAGGTCTTCGCGGCCCTCGCCGCGACCTGGGAAAAGCCGTCGACCCCGCGACCCTCCTGCTCCGGCGCGGTGCGCATCGGCCAGCAAGCGCCCCAGCGCCTGTCGGCGGCCGTCTGGCGGGACATCGTGAAGTCGTGCCAGCTCGGCGGCGCGCTTCCCCCGCCCCAGCGCTGGATGGACCCGCCGATCCTGCCCGGCACCGCCTACGACGTGACCCGGCGCTGGCCCGATCTCTACGACTCGCGGTCGCCGGCCGCCGATGCGACCCGATCGACCGTCTTCCAGGAGCTTCGCCGGCTGGCCCCGTACTCGGCCACCCTGGCCACCCAGGAGTACTCGGCTCGACGACGGGCCGGCCAGAAGGAGTTCGATCTCGCGGCTCTCTATGGACCGCTCGCCGAGTACAACTTCAGCGCGATGTACCTGTTTGCAGAGACGCAGAAGGCCGGCTCGCCGGAGCACCGCCGCCTGTACGAGAGGCTCACCCGGGTGGATCCGAACAGCTACGTGCGCCTCGGCTGGGATCTTCAGGGCGCTGGCCTCGACGAGGAGGCCGTGGCCGCCTTCGAGAATGCCTACGAGAAGGCCCCCGATCGAGTCAGCGTCTCGAACTCCATGGGGTGGCTGGCCGACTACTACTTCGATCACGGCCGCAAGGACCGTGCCTTCGAGATCGCCCGCGCGATGGCCGAGGTGTACTCCGGCGGCGGGCTCCGCCTCCAGGCCCGGATGCTCGAACGGAGCGGTCGGATCGCGGACGCCGAGTCCTGGTACGAGCGCGAGGCGGAGCGCTACGACGACAAGGACGCGCTCGACTGCTTCTACCTGCGACGTCACCGCCGGGCGGGAGACGCGGGGGAGTACGAACAGCGGGCCGCCGAGGCGTTGACCCGGCTCTTTCCCCGAGGCCTCGAGCGAGTGTCGGTGGCCGATCTGCCTCCTTCTCCCAAGCTCGGCGAGCTCGTCCCCTCCGAAGCCTGGCCGTCCCGTGGTCTTCGAGCGGGCGATCTCGTCGTCGCCGTCGACGGCTACCGCGTGCGGACGTCCGAGCAGGAGTCCTGCGTCGTGAGCTGGACGGACTCGCTGGAGACCACGGCCATCGTGTGGCGCGAGGGACAGTACGCGGAGACTGCGGGAAGGTACGGATACAAGTGGAAGCACGGCCCCTGACTGGAGTTTCCGGGCGCTGTCGTCGCGGCACGGGGCCTGCCGGATCGCGAGGCGGCCGCCTCTCCTCTCCGCTATGATCTCCGGATGACCCTCCTCCGAAGGGCGGTGCCGTGAGCCCCGTGCGGCCGGAGCCGGCCCGGCTCGCTCCCGCGAAGGCCGACACCCGCTTCGAGCTGGTGAGCGACTTCGAGCCGCGGGGGGACCAGCCACGGGCGATCGGAGAGCTCGTGGACGGGCTCGAGCGCGGGGACGAGCACCAGGTGCTCCTGGGCGTGACCGGCTCCGGCAAGACCTTCACCGTCGCGTCCGTGATCGCGAAGGTGAACCGCCCGACCCTCGTCCTCGCCCACAACAAGACGCTCGCCGCCCAGCTCTACCAGGAGTTCAAGACGTTCTTCCCCGGGAACGCGGTCGAGTACTTCGTCTCCTACTACGACTACTACCAGCCCGAGGCCTACGTCCCGCAGTCCGACACCTACATCGAGAAGGAGGCGACGATCAACGACGAGATCGACCGCCTCCGGCTCTCCGCGACCCGCAGCCTCTTCGAGCGGCGGGACGTCGTGATCGTGGCGTCCGTCTCCTGCATCTACGGCCTGGGCTCGCCCGAGGCCTACTACGGCATGCTGCTCTTCGTCCGCCAGGGCGACACCCTCGACCGCCGGGACCTCCTGGCCCGCCTCGTCGAGGCTCGCTACGACCGGAACGACTACGAGCTGAAGCGAGGCACCTTCCGGGTGCGGGGGGACGTGGTCGAGATCGTGCCCGCCTACGAGGAGAGCGGGATCCGGTTCGAGCTCTTCGGCGACGAGGTGGAGAAGATCAGCGCCTTCGACCCCCTCACCGGCAGGACCACGGGGCGGCTCGCCCAGGTCGCGATCTACCCGTCGAGCCACTACGTCACGCCCCAGCCGAAGCTCGCCGACGCGGTGAAGACGATCGAGGCCGAGCTCATGGAGGTGAAGCCTCGCCTCGAGACGGAGGGCAAGCTCCTCGAGGCGCAGCGGCTCTACCAGCGCACGATGTTCGACCTCGAGATGCTGCGCGAGACCGGCCATTGCCACGGCATCGAGAACTACTCGCGCCACCTCTCGGGCCGGAAGCCCGGGGAGCCGCCTCCGACCCTGCTCGACTACCTGCCCAAGGACGCGCTCGTGGTCGTCGACGAGTCGCACCAGTCGATCCCGCAGGTGCGCGGCATGTACCACGGGGACCAGCAGAGGAAGAAGACGCTCGTCGAGTACGGCTTCCGCCTCCCCTCGGCCCTCGACAACCGGCCCCTGAACTTCGAGGAGTTCGAGACCCGGCTCGGCCAGGTGCTCTACGTGTCGGCGACGCCGGGGCCGTACGAGCTGCAGAAGGCGGGCGGGGTGGTGGTGGAGCAGGTGATCCGGCCCACCGGCCTCAAGGACCCCCGCCTCGAGGTCCGGCCGGTGAAGGGCCAGGTGGACGACCTGCTGGCCGAGATCCGGCTCCGGGCGGAGCGGGGCGAGCGGGTGCTCGTCACCACCCTCACGAAGCGCATGGCCGAGGACCTCACGGAGTACTACCACGACCTCGGCGTGCGCGTCCGCTACCTCCACTCCGACATCGAGACCCTCGAGCGGGTCCGCATCCTGCGCGACCTCCGCAAGGGCGAGTTCGACGTCCTCGTCGGCATCAACCTCCTTCGGGAGGGGCTCGATCTGCCCGAGGTCTCGCTGGTGGCGATCCTCGACGCGGACAAGGAGGGCTTCCTGCGCTCCTCCGGCTCGCTCATCCAGACGATCGGCCGCGCCGCCCGCAACGTGGAGGGCATGGCGCTCCTCTACGCCGATCAGGAGACGGACTCGATGAAGGCGGCGATCTCGGAGACGAACCGGCGCCGGATCCGCCAGGAGGAGTTCAACCGGGAGAACGGCATCACGCCGGAGAGCATCAAGAAGAGCATCGGGGAGCTGCTCTCCTCGGTCTACGAGCACGACTACGTGGCGGTGCCCGAGGTGGCCGAGGCGCCGGAGGAGCGCTACCGCTCGCTCGACGACATCGAGGCGGAGGTCAAGGGGCTCGAGAGGCAGATGCGCGAGGCGGCGAAGGCGCTCGAGTTCGAGAAGGCGGCCGAGATCCGCGACCGGCTGAAGCGGCTGCGGGCCCGGGAGTTCGGGCTGAAGTAGAGGACGAGAGCGGGTCCCGATCGACCGGGGGTCCGCGCGGGCCGGGCCTCACGCCATCGGGATCGGCGGGAGCGTGTCGTCGAGCCGCGAGCCACGGTCGCCCCGCGGCCGCCGCCTCCCGGCGGGGGCGGGAACGAGCGGGCCCGCCTTCAGCAGCTTGAGGAAGGAGCGGAAGCGGCGCTGGTGCGCCCTCGGCATGTGCACGATCTCGGTCCCGACCTCGAAGCCGCCCCGGGCGCCCACGACCCGCAGCACGCGCGCCGCACACTCGATGGGATCCTTGCCCGGCGGGAGGGCGAGCTGGAGCTGGACGAGGGTCCCCGTCGGGAGGGGCTGCTTGCAGTGGAGGAGGACCCCGCCCTCGCTGAGGTTCAGCGTGGTGAAGGAGCGGCTCGCGCGCTCGAGGAGCCGGAACCGGCCGGGCAGGACCGCGTCGAGGCGCGCGTGCTCGCGCCGCTCGTCGGAGAAGGGCTTCACGCAGTTCTTGCCGATGCTCTTCGCGATGTAGAGCGCGCGGTCCGCCCGGTCCACGAGCTCCTCCGCGCTGGCCGCGTCCCCGGGGAGGCTCGCGACACCCACGCTCACCGTCAGGGCCCTGGCTCCGGGCTTCCCGTCCTGTCCGATGCCGGCCCTCTCGACCGCCTGGCGCAGCTTCTCGCCGATCTTGAGGGCGCCCAGCTTGGGGGTGCTCGGGAGGAGGATCGCGAACTCCTCGCCCCCGTACCGGGCCACCACGTCCACCTCGCGCACCGCCCGGCGCAGGGTGGAGGCGAGGCGGCGCAGCGCCATGTTCCCCGCCAGGTGGCCGCGCGAGTCGTTGTAGGCCTTGAAATCGTCCGCGTCCAGCATCAGCAGGCTGAGGGCGGAGTCGTAGCGCGTGGCCCGGCGGACCTCGGAGACGGCCCGGTCCTGGAAGTAGCGGTAGTTGTAGAGGCGGGTGAGCTCGTCGTAGATGGCCGAGTCCTGCGTGCGGCGCAGGATCTTGATCTCCACGATCGCCGGGTTGTGGAGCTTCCTCTGGCTCCTCAGGAAGTACTGGAGCACCGCCACCCGCAGGTCCACCTTCTCGGCGATCCTCCGGTTGAGCTCCTCCCACTGTAGGAGGATCCGCAGCCAGTGCTCGTGCGCCTTCTCCTTCGGAAAGTCGAGCTGGGTGAGAACGAAGAGGAGCGCGGCGTAGACAGCGGGGCCCGACTCGGCCTCCAGGCACGACATCACTTCGCGCCATCCGGCGGGAGTGCGCGGCCCGTCTTCGAGCATCTCGACGATGCGGTCGGCCACCGCCGAGCCCGGCCCGGCCTCCGGCCTGAACATGGCCACCCTCCCGCGCTACCCGGGCGCGTCGAGCGGCCCCGGCCGGCCGAAGTGGTAGCCCTGGGCGTGCGAGAAGCCCGCCCGCATGCACGCCGCGGCTTCGGCCTCCGTCTCCACGCCCTCTGCCACCGTCTTCACGAGCAGCTCGCGCGACGCCGCCACCAGCGAGGCGACGAGCCGCTGCCTCGAGGTGGGGGCGTGATCGAGCCCGGTCACGAACCGCCGGTCGAACTTGAGGTACTTGGGCGGCGCCTCGGCGAGCTCGAAGAGACGGGCCTGGCCGGCCCCGAAGTCGTCGTAGGCGAGGGCGACGTTGATCTCCAGGAGGCGGGTCCGGAGCCAGGTGATGACGTCGGTCTGGGCGAGCGCGCTCTCGTGGATCTCCAGGACGAGGTCCACCTGGGGGGCGAAGGTCCGCAGCTCCTCGAGCGACTCGAGGAGCCCCGGCTGCTCGAGCTCCACCGGGTGAGTGTTCAGGAAGAGGACGGGCGGCTCGGGGCGATCGCGCACGAGCTCGACCGCCTTGCGCCGGAAGAGCCGGCTCAGCTCCGCCTGCGCCTCCGGGCCGACCGCCCCGGCGAGATCGAAGAGCTCCACCGGGCTCTCGGGCAGGCCGGCGAGCCGGCCGCGGCCGAGCGCCTCGTACGCGTCGCGTCGGGCCGAGGGCAGGGTCACGATCGGCTGGAAGAGCATCGTGACCGCACCCCGCTCGATGAGCTCTCGTACCCGGGGGGCGGCGGTCGAGAAGAGGCAGCTGAGGGGGGCGGTCTGGAGGAGGGTCGTCTCGTCGCCGTCGTCGCCCTCCTCCGGAAGGTCCCGGGCCACGCGGAACTCGTATCCTCCGATGTGAAGCACGTCACCCTCGTGGAGGGGAGCGTCTTCGATCGGCTCTCGATTGAGGAAGGTGCCGTTGCGGCTCCCGAGGTCGCGGACCCGGAGAGCCAGGCCGGCAGCGTAGATCTCGGCGTGGGCCTTCGACACGTGCGCCGAGGGCAGGACCAGCCGAAGGCCGGGAGCGCGTCCGATGCGGAAGGGGAGGGGCTGGAGCGGCGTCCGCTGGAGCGAGCCGCCCTCACCGACCCGGCTCTCGAGCACCCAGGTTCCCGTGGCTCCCGCGGTGGCACGGGCTTCGAGCCGCGCGCGCAGCGAGTCGGCGTCGGGCGCGTCGAAGCGCAGCGTGTCGCGCCGGCCCAGCCGCAGCGCGGGCGTCCCGTCAGGGGTCATGTCAGACATCGGCGTTTCCGGCCACCGAGAGGTGCAAATCCCGGGCCGCCCGCGGCGCGTCGATTCCGGGCGGCTTGGAGGAGGAAGCGGGGGTTCCCTGTCCGGATTCCGGCCGCCGGAAGCCGGCCGCGCCGCGCGCTGTCACACCGGCGCACGAAGCCCGTATAGTGACCTGGTCTCGCATGACCTCCTGCCCCGCCTGCGCGACGGCCGTGTCCAGCTCCCACCGGTTCTGCCCCGCGTGCGGAGTGCGCCTCGACATCGAGGATGCGGAGACCGGCACCGCGCCCCGTCGGACGCCCTCGCCCGTGCCGTCTCCCTCGCCCGGGCGGGTGTCGCCGACGCCCGGCTCGACGTCGGCGCGCGCGTCCCGGGCGGCCGCCTCTCGGGCGGACGAGCGTTTCGCGCCCGGCACCGTCCTCGGCGGGCGCTATCGGATCGTCGGCCTTCTCGGGCGCGGCGGGATGGGCGAGGTCTATCGGGCCGACGACCTGAAGCTCGAGCAGCCGGTGGCGCTCAAGTTCCTGCCCCGCGCCCTCGAGGCCGACACCGAGCGCCTGGAGCGACTCTACGGCGAGGTGCGCATGGCCCGCCAGGTCTCCCACCCGGCGGTGTGCCGGGTGTGGGACGTCGGCGAGGCCGAGGGCCAGCACTTCCTCTCGATGGAGTTCGTGGACGGGGAGAACCTCGCCTCCCTCCTCCGGCGGATCGGGCGCTTCCCCGAGGACAAGGCGATGGACGTCGCCCGCCAGATCTGCGCCGGCCTCGCCGCCGCCCACGAGAAGGGCGTCCTCCACCGCGATTTGAAGCCGGCGAACGTGATGCTGGACGGGCAGGGAAAGGTGAGGATCACCGACTTCGGCCTGGCCGGCCTCGCCGACACGCTCTCGGGCGAGGACGTCCGCTCGGGCACGCCGTCGTACATGTCGCCGGAGCAGCTGCAAGGGCGCGAGGTCACCGTCCGCAGCGACATCTACGCCCTCGGCCTCCTGATCTACGAGCTCGTGACCGGGAGGCGAGCGTTCGACGGCAAGGGCCTCGCCGAGCTGACGCGCAAGCACCGGGACGAGCGGCCGATCGACCCGTCGGCGATCGTTCCCGACCTCGACCCGGCCGTCGAGCGGACGATCCTCGCCTGCCTGGAGAAGGACCCGAAGCGGAGGCCTTCCTCGGCCCTCGTCGTGTCGGCGCTGCTCTCGGGACGCGACCCGCTCGAGGCCGCGATCGCGGCCGGCGAGACGCCTTCGCCGGAGCTCGTTGCGGCCGCCGGCGAGTCGGAGGGGCTGCGCCCGCGCGTCGCGTGGGCCTGCCTCGCCTTCGTCGTGGCCGCGGTCCTGACCGCGCCGCCTCTCCAGCAGGGGAACCACCTCCTGTCCCGAGTGCCCGTCGAGAAGTCGCCGGAGGCGCTCGAGGACCGCGCCCGCGAGCTGCTCGCCCGCCTCGGGCATCGCGACCCGGTCGTCGACACCGAGATCGGCTTCAACTACGACGACGACTACTTCCGGTACACGTGTCCGCGAGACGCCTCGCCCACCCGGTGGGAGGCACTGCGAACGGGCGAGCCTCCGGTCCTGGCCCTCTGGTACCGGCAGAGCCCGCGGCCGATGCTCGCTCAGCGAGCCGGGGGCCGGGTGACCTGGAACGATCCGCCGCAGCTCCTCTCCGGCATGGCCGCCCTCCAGTACGACCTCACGGGACGGCTCGTCGCTCTGTCCGTCGTGCCTCCGCAGGTCGAGCCGGAGGCCGGAAGCGCACCTGCCGCTCCGCCCGACTGGGCGCCCCTCCTCGAAGCCGCGCGGCTCGACCCTGCGAAGCTCCGTCCCGTCGCTCCCCGCTGGACGCCCCCGTTCCACACCGACTCCCGGGTGGCGTGGGAGGGCACGTGGCCGCAGCGGCCGGAGATCCCCATCCGCGTCGAGGCCGCCGCCTACCGGGGCCAGCCGGTCTGGCTGGAGATCGTCGAGCCCTGGACCCGCGCGGATCGCGCCGAGCCCTTCAGCGCCACGACCGCGCAGCGGCTCGCGCTGCAGTTCCTGATCCTCGTTCTCCTTCTCCTGACCGCGACCGGGGCCGTGCTCGCGAAGCGCAACCTCGCCCTCGGCCGCGGGGATCGCCGGGGGGCCTTCCGACTCGCCCTCGCCCTCACCGGCCTCGGCATGGCGGGCTGGACCCTTTTGGCGCACCACGTGGCCGACCTCGTGATGGAGATCTCGCTCCTCTCCCGCGGGGCGGGCATCGTCGTGCTCCTGGCCGCCCTTCTCTGGATGTTCTACCTGGCCCTCGAGCCCTACGTCCGCAGGCTCCGGCCGTGGACGCTCATCTCCTGGACGAGACTGCTGGGCGGTGGCTACCGGGACCCGGTCGTCGGCCGCGACGTGCTCCTGGGGATGCTGTGGGGCGCCGGGCTCGTGATCGTCATCGTCCTCGCCCGCCGGGCGCCCGGCTGGCTGGGGCAGGGAGCGTCGGTGCCCGCGGTCGGCTTCCTGGAGGCTCTCCTCGGCAGGAGCGCCCTTCTCGGCATCCTGGTGAGCCTGCCCGTCGACGCGACGCTGCTCGGGCTGGGGGCCCTCCTGCTGTTCGTGATCCTGCGGTGGCTGACCCGCCGCGACGGACTCGCCGCCGTCCTCATCGTCGCCGTTCTCTGCCTCAACCAGATCGGCCAGTCGGAGGAGTCGCCGTGGCTCATGCTCCCGCTCGGCCTCGTGATCTTCACGACATACCTCGGCCTCCTGCTGCGGTTCGGCGTCCTCTCGGCGATCGCCGGGGTCTACACGGCGAACGTCCTCCTCCTGCTGCCGGAGTCCGTCGAGGTCGATCGGTGGACGGCCTCGGCGACGACCGTCGTCGTTCCCTTCCTGCTGATCCTCGCCGTGCTGGCCTTCCGGGCCGCGCTGGGCGGACGGTCGGTTCTCGCACGCTCCATCGCCGACGATGCGTCGTCCTCGCGGGCCTGAGGGAGCGGCCGCAGGTGAAAAGCTGTGAACGCGACGCGCAAGACGGCAGGCCGAGGGCCGAGGTGCACCCTTCGCGGCCGGCCGTCGCTGACGGAGCCTCAGCAACGCTGCCTTGTCGCGCGGCGCGCAGGGGCACCTTTTCCCCCGGCTGCCGTATCTAGACAGTAGGACCCCGAGCATGCCCGCTCTCGCCTGCCCGACCTGCGCGACGCCCGTGAGCGTGGACGACCGCTCGTGTCCCGCCTGCGGCTCGGGCCTCGACATCGCCGATCACCCGACGGGAACCGCCCCCCGCCCGGGCGGGCCGCTCTCCCCGACCCCCTCTCCGGACCGGGGACTGACGCCTCCGGCCGGCGCCGCGCGGCGGGCCGGGGAGCGGTTCGTGCCGGGGACGGTCCTCGCCGGCCGCTACCGCATCGTCGGTCTCCTCGGCCGGGGAGGGATGGGCGAGGTCTACCGCGCCGACGACCTGAAGCTCGAGCAGCCGGTCGCCCTCAAGTTCCTGCCCCACGGCCTCGACGCGGACGAGGAGCGCCTCGCCCGCTTCTACCGCGAGGTCCGGGTGGCCCGCCAGGTCTCGCACCCCGCGATCTGCCGCGTCTACGACGTCGCGGAGGCCGAAGGCCACCTCTTCCTGTCGATGGAGATGATCGACGGCGAGAACCTCGCCTCGCTCCTCCGGCGCATCGGGCGCCTGCCCGCCGACAAAGCCACCGAGATCGCCCGCCAGCTGTGCGCGGGCGTCGCCGCCGCCCACGAGAAAGGCGTGCTCCACCGGGACCTGAAGCCCGCGAACCTGATGCTCGACGGCCAGGGCAACGTGCGCATCACCGACTTCGGCCTGGCCGGCCTCGCGGAGGGGCTCCGTGACGAGGACGTGCGCTCGGGGACCCCCTGCTACATGTCGCCCGAGCAGCTCCAGGGGCGGGAGGTCACCGTCCGGAGCGACGTCTACGCCCTCGGCCTCGTCCTCTACGAGCTCTACACGGGCCGACGCGCCTTTCCGGGCAAGTCCCTGGCCGAGCTCGCGCGCAAGCACCGGGACGAGCCGCCGATCGAGCCGTCGGCCCTCGTGGCTGGCCTCGATCCCGCCGTCGAGCGCGCGATCCTGGCCTGCCTCGAGAAGGATCCCCGCCGCCGGCCGTCCTCGGCGCTCGTCGTCTCGGCGATGCTCACCGGCAGCGACCCGCTCGAGGCGGCGATCGCGGCCGGCGAGACGCCTTCGCCCGAGCTCGTCGCCGCCGCCGGGGAGCGGGAGGGCCTCCGGCCGGCCGTCGCGTGGGCCCTGCTCGGCTTCGTCATCGCCGGCGTCCTCGCCATGCCCTTCCTCGCCCGCTCGTTCCAGCTCCTCCAGCGGCTGCCGGTCGAGAAGCCGCCGGCCGTGCTCGAGGACCGGGCGCGGGAGTTCCTGCGCAGCGTGGGCCTCAAGGACGCTCCCGCCGACGACGCGTGGGGCCTCGGTCTCGACTACGGGTTCATCGCCCACGTCCGCGAGACGGACAAGTCCGCCGGCCGCTGGGCGGCGCTCTCCCGGGGGATGCCCCCGGTCATGCAGTTCTGGTACCGGCAGAGCCCGAGACCCATCGTCTCCTGGCTGGCCGGCGGCCGCGTCTACTGGACGAAGCCGGGCCTCGACGTCACCGACATGGCCGGGGCCTCCTACGACATGAGCGGGCGGCTCCTGCACTTCTACGCGATCCCGCCCCAGCTCGAGAGCGACCCGCAGACGCCCCCGCCGCCGCCCGACTGGTCGCGGCTCTTCGCCGAGGCGCGGCTCGAGCCCGAAGCCTTCAGCGAGGTGACCCCGCGATGGACGCCTCTCTTCAACACCGACGCCCGGGCGGCCTGGGAAGGGGCGTGGCCCGAGTGCAAGGGCCTGCCGGTGCGGATCGAGGCCGCGGCGTACCGCGGCCGGCCGGTGTGGTTCGAGGTGATCTTCCCGTGGACGAAGCCCGAGCGGATGGGCGGCGGCGCCTGGCCGAAGGACAAGCTCGCGAAGCAGCTGACCTTCCTGGGCGTCACCGTCCTGCTGATGGGCGCGGCCGGATTCATGGCGCGCCGCAACGTCGTCCTCGGCCGGGGTGACCGGAAGGGGGCCTTCCGCGTCGCCTTGGTCCTCTTCTCGCTGGGCGTCGCGTCGTGGGCGCTCTCCGCCCACCACGTGGCCGACTTCAACGCGCAGATGAGCCTCCTCGCCCGCGGGGCCGGACTCGTGCTGGTCGAGGCGACGCTCGTGTGGCTCTTCTACCTGGCCGTCGAGCCGTACGCGCGGAGGCTCCGGCCCTGGACCCTCGTGTCGTGGACGCGGCTCCTCGGGGGAGGCTTCGGGGACCCCGTGGTGGGCCGGGACACGCTCGCCGGCCTCGCGTGGGCGGTCGCTTTCGTCCTCCTCGTGCCCGTCCTGCGGCTCGTGCCTCTGTGGCTCGGCCAGCCCGAGCTCGAGCCTTCGATGGGCTGGCTGGAGTCCCTGCAGGGGCCGGGGATGCTCCTCGCATCCCTCCTCGAGATCGCGAGCGACGCGATCCTCTTCTCGATGGGCTGCCTGCTTCTCTTCGTCCTCCTCCGGCTGCTGCTGCGCACCGACGCGCTCGCGCTCGCCGGGGTGGCGGCGATCACGATCCTCCCGAGCGCCGTGGGGGCCCCGGACTCGGCGTGGCTCGTCGGCGCCACCGCGGTCCTCTGGGCCGTCTCCTGGATCCTCCTCCTGCTGCGCTTCGGGCTGCTGGCGGCGATCGTCGGCCTGCTCGCCAACGACCTCCTCGAGAGCCTTCCCCTGACGACCGACCTCTCGTCGTGGACGGGGGGGCCGACGCTCGCAGCGGCCGCGCTCCTCGCACTCGTGGCGCTCCTCGCGTTCCGCACCGCCGCCGGGGGGACCGGCCTGCGGCGCGTCCTTGCCGGCGAGCCTGCCTCGCGGCCTTGACCGCCGGCGAGCACTCCTCCCCTCCGCGCCGGGCGTCGGGGAGCGCGGCCAGCCCGCTGGCTGAGACGCGTTTCGGGAAGTCGCCCATCGTGGCCCCGGTTCCGGGATCGCGACAGGACCGTCCAGATCCTGGACGCAGCCGGGGGCTCCTGCTGCTCCGCGACTCGTGTCCGGCGGGAGCGTGAGGATCCGCAGGCATCCTCACGCTGGCGGGGATCTTGCTTCGACGGGAGAGGCCACAGGACCGCCCGGCGCGCACCGCGCCGGTGACGACCGGAGTGGGGGGAGAGCCTCAATGGCGGAGACGGCATCGGGCGGCGAGGTCGCCACGCGGTGAGGGTCGTCTGCTCGTATTGCGAGAAGGGCCTCGGCGACAAGGAGCCCGTCGACGACCCGGCGATCTCCCACAGCATTTGTCCCGCCTGCCGCGACCACTTCCGCCGGCAGTGGCGTGGCATGAGCCTCGGCGAGTACTTAGACGCGTTCCCGGGTCCCGTGGTCGTCGTCGACCAGGATCTCCGGACGATCGCCGCCAACCAGCCGATGGCCGAGCTGCTGGGCCGGCGTCTCGACGACGTGGTCGGCCTCCGCGGCGGCGAGGCGCTCGAGTGCGCCCACGCCCGGCGGCCGGGGGGGTGCGGCAAGAGCGTCCACTGCCGGACCTGCACGATCCGGAACAGCGTCACGACGACCTACGAGACCGGGGAGCCGTGCCTCCGGGTGCCCGCGACCGTCGAGCGGCCGGAGGGCGCGCTGGCCTGCCTCATCTCGACCTGCAGGCGCGGGGCGGCCGTCCAGGTGGTGATCGAGCCGCTCGGAGACGTTCCTACCGTTCCCTCTCGAACACGACGCTTCCCCCCACGATCGTCCTGACGACCCTCACCTCGCGGATCCGCTCGGGCGGGACGGCGAAGACGTCCTCGCTCAGCTCGACGAGATCGGCGAGCTTGCCCGGCGAGAGGGTTCCCTTGTCCTCCTCCTGGAACTCGGCGTACGCCGCGCCGGCCGTATAGGCCGAGATCGCCTCGGCCAGCGTCACCTTCTGCTCCGGCATCCACCCGCCGGGATGCCTGCCGTCGAGCGTGGCCCGGGTCACGGCGGCGTAGAGGGTCTGCATCGGGTCGAGGGGGGCGACGGGCCAGTCGGTGCCGAGGGCGAGCCGCACGCCGGCGTCGAGGAAGGTCCGGAAGGCGTAGGTCGTCTTCGCGCGCTCGGGGCCGATCCGGCTCTCCGCCCAGCGCCCGTCGTCGATCGCGTGGTAGGGCTGGACGGAGGCGATCACCCCCAGCCGGGCGAAGCGCGGGAAGTCCCGGGGTCCGACGTGCTGGGCGTGCTCGATGCGGAGCCGCCGGTCGCGGGGGCCGTTCGCCTTCACCACGTCCTCGAAGAGGTCGAGGACGATCGAGATGGCTCGGTCGCCGATCGCGTGGATGCAGAGCTGGAGACCCGCGGCGTCGGCCTTGACCAGGCGCTCGCGCATCGCCCCGATCGGGTGCATCTCGTCGGAGAGGAGGCCCGAGGTCGTCGGGTCGTCCCGGTAGGGCTCGAAGAAGAAGGCCGTCGTCGAGCCGAGCGAGCCGTCGGCGTAGCCCTTGAGCGCTCCGAGGCGGAGCCAGGACGATCCGAAGGCGCGGCGCAGGCCGACCTTCGCCTGGTCCTCCCACTGCGTCTCCATCGGCGCCGCAGAGACGCGGAGCGTCAGCTCGTTCCGCTCGCGCAGCTCCGCATACGCGGCCACGTCG
Organism: Vicinamibacteria bacterium; assembly: GCA_035577965.1. Taxonomy (GTDB): domain Bacteria; phylum Acidobacteriota; class Vicinamibacteria; order Fen-336; family Fen-336; genus DATBSL01. Next base: position 13,977 of record DATJYX010000033.1, read on the forward strand.
TCGTACGAGGGGTTCATGTCCTGGACGCTCGTGATCCCGAGCGAGGCCGCGTGGCGCAGGCCGGCGCGGATCGTTCGCAGCCGGCCCTCTCGCGAAGGCGGTGGGATGACGCGGTACGCGAGGCCCATCGCCGCGTCCTTCAGGATCCCGGTCGGCTCGCCCGCCGCGTCCCGCACGATCTCGCCTCCGGGGGGCGCCTCCGTCTCGCGCGTGATCCCGGCGAGCTTCAGGGCGACGCCGTTGGCGAGGCCCATGTGCCCGTCGTAGCGCTCGACGAAGACGGGCGTCTCCGGCGTCAGCGCGTCCACGTCCTGGCGCGCGGGCAGCCGGGGGTGCGCGAAAGCCTGGTCGTCCCACGTGCCGCCCAGCACCCATTCGCCCCTCGGCAGCGTGCGGGCGTGGTCGCCGATCCGCCGCCCGAACTCCTCCGGCGAGAGGGCGTCCTTGAGCTGGACCTGGGCGAGCTTCGCGCTCCCGTCGAGGAAGTGGACGTGCGAGTCGTCGAAGCCGGGCAGGACGCGGCGTCGCCGGGCGTCGATCACCCGCGTCCTCTCCCCTCGCCAGGCCTCGAGCTCGGCGCTCGAGCCTACGGCCACGATCCGCTCGCCGATCGCGGCGAGGGCCTCGGCCTCGGGGCGCGCGGGATCCCCGGTCCAGATGCGGGCGTTCGTGACCAGGAGATCGGCGGAGGGCCGCGCGTCCGCGGCGAACGCGGCGGCGGCGAGGGCGGGCACGAGAACGCCGGACAGGATGACGGCGGCGGGGAGCATCACGACGGGATCACCTCTCGGTGCGCAGACGGGCGTGGCGACGCGTTCCCGCCCTCGGCCCCGGGATCGTAGCACCGCCGGCTCGGGCTGGTATCATCCCCGCGCCATGCCCGCGGCCACGCTCGAGGAGGCCTTCGCGTACTGCGAGGCCCGCACGAAGGCCCACTACGAGAACTTCCCGGTGGGCCTCTTCGTGCCGCGGGCGAGGCGTCCGTACGTCTACGCCCTCTACGCGTTCGCGCGGGCGGCCGACGACTTCGCCGACGAGCCGATCTACGAGGGGGTGCGGAAGGACAAGCTCGACCAGTGGGAGGCTCTCACTCACGCCGCCTACCGGGGTGAGGCCGAGGGGCCGATCTTCGTGGCCCTCGCCGAGACCGTGCGCCGGGTCGGCATCCCGAAGGGGCTGCTGCTCGACCTGCTCTCCGCCTTCCGCCAAGACACCGAGAAGACGCGCTACGAGAGCTGGGAGGAGCTGCTCGACTACTGCCGGCGCTCGGCGGATCCGGTAGGCCGCCTCGTGCTGCTCGTCTTCGAGGAGAGGGACGAGGATCTGCCCGCCCTCTCCGACGCGATCTGCACCGGCCTCCAGCTCGCGAACCACTGGCAGGACGCCGCGATCGACTACGGGCGCGGGCGGATCTACATGCCCGAGGACCTCATGCGCCGCCACGGCGTGGGCACATGGGACCTGAGCTCGGGGCGCGTGAGCGAAGGCTGGCGAGGCCTCATGGCCGACCTCATCGCCCGGACGCGCGCCCTCTTCGAGCGCGGGAGGCCGCTCTGCGACCGGGTGGGGCGCGAGCTGCGGTTCGAGATGAGGCTCACCTGGCTGGGCGGGACGTCGATCCTCGACCGCATCGAGGCGACGGGAGGAGACGTGTTCCGGCGACGGCCGAAGCACGGCGCGCTCGACAAGGCGGGGCTCGCCTGGCGGGCCTGGCGGTGGCGGTCGCCATGACGGCGAGCCTCGGGGCCCGGGTCACCCGGCAGAGCGGGACGAGCTTCTACTACGCCTTCCGCGTCCTGCCCGAGGAGAAGCGCCGCGCCCTCTACGCCCTCTACGCGTTCTGCCGGGCGGTGGACGACTGCGTGGACGAGGAGGACGGCGGCGGCGAGGAGGGGCTCGTCCACTGGCTGGCCGAGGTGCACCGCGCCTACGCCGGGAAGCCGCAGACGGAGCTGGGGAGGGAGCTCGCCGAGGCGGTGGCCCGCTTCCCGATCCCGCGGGGCGCGCTCGAGGACGTCGTGGCCGGCTGCCGCATGGACCTGACCACCCGCCGTTACCCGACGTTCGCCGACCTGCGCATCTACTGCGAACGCGTGGCCTCGGCGGTCGGCCTCGCCTCGATCGAGATCTTCGGCTACGACGATCCGGGCACGCGCTCCTACGCGGTGGAGCTGGGCCTCGCGCTCCAGCTCACGAACATCCTGCGCGACCTGGGGGCGGACGCGGCGCGCGACCGCGTCTACCTCCCCCTCGAGGACCTGGCCCGCTTCTCGGTGTCGGAGGCGGAGCTGCTCGAGGCGGTGCGGGACCCCGGCCCGGCCCGGGCGGCCGGACTCGACCGCCTGCTCGCCTTCGAGGCCGACCGCGCGCGGTCGCACTACGCGGCCGCCGCCGCCGCCCTCCCCGAGCGCGACCGGCGCTCCATGCTGTCCGCCGAGATCATGAGCGCCGTCTACCGCGCGGTCCTCGACGAGTGGGTCCGGCGCGGCCATCCGGCGGGCGGGGTGCGGGTGCAGGTCGGCCGGCCGCGCAAGATCTGGCTGGCCCTCCGCACGATCCCGCGGGTGTACTGGGGGCTATGAAGGTCGTCGTCGTCGGCGGGGGCTTCGCCGGCTTTTCCGCGGCCATCGCCCTCCAGGAGCGCCGGCACGAGGTCGTGCTCCTCGAGCGGCGCGGGGTTCTCGGGGGCCGGGCCACGTCGTCGCGGGACACCGTGACCGGCGAGGACGTGGACAACGGCACCCACCTCATGGTCGGGGCCTACGCGGCCACGCTCGACCTCGTCCGCCGGGCCGGCGCCTCGGACCTCCTGCTGGCGCAGGAGAACCTCCGGATCGAGTGGGTGGACGGCGAGGGCCGCACGGCGCTCGACTGCCCGCCGCTCGGCGCGCCCCTGCACCTGCTCGCGGGCCTCGCCGGCCTGCGCGTGCCTCTCTCTGTGAAGCTGCAGGCGATCCGTCTGGGCATCGCGATCCGGCTCGGCCGGCGGCCCGAGGGCCTGACCCTCGCCGAGTACTTCAGGCGCTGCGGGCAGGGCGACGCGGCCCGGCGGCTCCTCTGGGACCCGCTCGCCCTCGCCATTCTCAACGAGCCCGTGGAGCGGGCGGCCGCGGTCCTCTTCCACCGCGTGTACCGGGAGGCCTTCCTCCGCGACCACCGGGCCTCGCGCCTCGTCTTCCTGCGTCGCGGCTGGGGTGCCCTCGCCGAGCGGCTGGCCGCCTACCTCGAGGGGCGCGGTGGCGTCCTGAAGCGCGGGGCCCGGGTCGAGAGCCTGGTCGTGGAGGACGGGCGGGCGACCGGCGTCCGCTACGCGCAGCGGGCCGGGACTCGCGAGGAGGTCGCGGCCGGCCATCCGCCGGAGGCGCGGGTCGAGGATGCCGACGCCGTCGTCTCCGCGGTGCCCGCCCCGATCCTGCTCGGCCTGCTGCCCGGGGAGTGGCGGGATCTCTCCCCCTTCGCGGCGCTCCGGCGCTTCCGCGGGTCGCCGATCGTCTCCGTCGAGATGTGGCTCGACCGCGTCGTCGTGGACCGGCCCATGCTCGGCCTGCGGGCGAGCGAGATGGAGTGGGTCTTCGACAAGGGCCGCCTCTACGGCCGCGTGGGCGCGCCGCAGCACCTCGCCTTCGTCGTGAGCGCGGCCTACCGGAGCGCCTCGAAGACGAACGCCGAGCTCGTCGCCGCCGCCGAGGAGGCGCTCCGCCGCTCCTTCCCGGCCATGGCGGGCGCGGGCGTCGTCCGCTCGCTCGTCCTCCGCGAGCCGCACGCCACGTTCGCGTCGGCTCCCGAGCTCGAGCCGCTCCGACCCGGGCCCGACACGCCGATCGCGGGCCTCTTCCTCGCCGGAGACTGGACCGACACCGGCCTCCCGGCCACGATCGAGGGCGCCGTCCGGAGTGGGCATCGGGCGGCGCAGCACGCCCGCGCCTTCGGGAGGTCCCGGTCCGGCCCGCGGGCATGAGGAGCGGCGGCTCGAGCCGCCTGCTCCTGCCGTGGCGGTGCCCGACGAACGGCCCGTCCGCAGCGGGGGCCTCTTCCGTTCAGAGCGGCCGCACCACGTCCGGGAAGTCGCGCCAGACCGGCACGCCGCAGAAGTGCTCGCCCTCGGTGCAGGTCGGCGTCACGAGGCCGTGGCGGAGGACGCACGGCGGGCCCATGTGGCGGGCGAGGCGCGGGTGGAGGGCCCGCACCTGCTCGAGCTCGTCCATCGACGCCCGGTAGATCTCCTCCTGGGCGTTGAAGCAGGTGCGCATCACCCACTTGTGCGCGAGGTACAGGAGGCTGCCGCTCTCGTGGAAGCGCAGGGCCTTCGCGTTGGGGAGAAGGTAGAGCGCCTCCTCGATCGGAACGCCCATCTCGAGGAGGCGGTTCTTGGCCGCCCACGCCCGCTCCATCGCCTCCTGGAAGGCGGCGAGCGCCTCGGAATTCGAGGCGACGAGCGGGGGAGTGACGTAGTCCGGGCGGCGCGTGTCGGCGAGGATCATGAGCGGGCGCGAGCCGGGCACCATCCGGTGCCGCTGGTCCTGGCTGTCCGCGGTGTGGGACAGCCTCTTCAGGAAGGTGTAGGACGCGTGGTGCATCGCCCGCCCGAGGGGCGAGTGCACCGAGAGCTGCAGCGTCTCCAGGCGGTAGCGGTTCTGGCCGGGATCGAGGAGCCGGTCGAGGGCCGCGTCGTCGCCGAGGGCGGCCGGGGAGGCACCGAGCACCGCCCGCACCGCGTCGGCCGTCGTCTCCTCCGCCCGGACCATGTGGTCGACGAGGAGCGACACGCGGCGGCCGAGGCGCGCGTCGAGCCGGGCCGCCTCGGCGTCGCCGTCCGCCTCGAGCCGCGGAAGGCGGGTCTCGGCCACCTCGTCCTCGGCGAGGGGGCCCCGGCCGATCCGCTCGAAGAACGCGGGGTCCACGCCCTTCACGAGAGCGACCATCGCCTCGACGACGGCGCGAGTCTCGGAGGGCGCGTCGCCCGTGCGCATCATCCGGTGGAGGCGGTGGAGCACGATGCCCGACACGGTGTGGACCATCGACGTGAACGCGGCGACCGGGATCACGTAGCGCGCGGTCTCGATCGCCTTCTTCTCCGCCTCCCGCTCGACCTTCTTCCGCCTCTTGTCGGAGGCGCCCGGGGTCAGGTGCCGCAGGTCGGAGACGATCCGACGCGTGTCGCCCTTGAGGAGCGCGGTGAGGCGGCGGTAGCTTTCCCAGGCCGACTCGACCGCCGTTTCGTAGACCGCCCGCGCCTCGGCCGAGAGGCCGTCCGGCACCCGAGCCCGCACCTCGTCGAGCCGTACGAAGCGCTGCGAGGACTGCTCGGAGTTGTAGAAGGGGTGCGAGTGGAGAAACGACCACACGCACTGGCGGCTGACGTTCTCGAGCCCGAACTCGAAGTGGGCGTGCTGGAAGACCGTGTGGTGCCCGCCCTCGAACGTGAGCGGCCCGATCGTCTCCCGCTGGGCGGGCGTCACCTCCTCGGCGCCGACCACCCGCGGCGAGTAGCAGGTGCGCGCGGCGGCGATCGCCGCGTCGTAGGGGCGGGCCGAGGCGTGACGAAGAGTGACAACGGGGCCGCCGGTGAGGACGGGCATGGAGGGGGGAAGACTAGCCTCCCCGCGGGCGGCCGGCAAACCGGCGCCGGTCTTGCTTCGAGGCCGCGGCGGCTCCAGAATCGCCGCCCATGCGGGTCTTCCAAGTCCGGGGAGCGGGAGGCACGAGCCGCCTGGGCCTCCAGTCGGAGGGCCGGACGCTCGTGCTGCAGTCGGCGCACGAGGGAGTCGCGACGACGCTCGAGCTCCTCGAGGCGGTGGAGGCGCGCGGGCTCCAGCCCGAACGCTGGCTCGCCGCGGCCGAGAAGGCGGACCGCCTCGTCGAGGTCCTCTGGGACGACCTCGCGCGGGGCGGCGACCTGCGCCTCACGGTGCCGGTCACGCCGCCGGAGGTGTGGGGGGCGGGGGTCACCTACCGCCGCAGCGCGGACTTCCGCGAGGAAGGCACCGGCTTCTACGACCGCGTCTACTCGGCGGAGCGGCCGGAGCTCTTCTTCAAGGCGACGGCGTCGCGCTGCGCCGGTCCGGGCGAGCCGATCGGGCGCCGGCGCGACTCCCGCTTCACCGCCGCCGAGCCGGAGGTGGCGATCGTCCTCGGCCGCCGGGGGAACGTCCTCGGCTACACGCTGGCGAACGACGTCTCGGCCTGGGACATCGAGCGGGAGAACCCGCTCTACCTTCCGCAGTCGAAGGTCTACACGGGCTGCTTCGCCTTCGGACCGACGATCGTCGACCCCGCCGAGACGGGCGACCCCTATGCGATCACCCTGCGCTGCCGCGTCCTCCGCGGGGGGCGGGAGGTGTTCGTGGGCGAGGCCTCGACCGCGCAGCTCAAGCGGCGCTTCGAGGAGCTCGCGGCCTGGCTCGCCCGCTCCAATGACATCCGGACCGGGACCGTGCTCTCGACCGGCACCGGCATCATCCAGCCCCTCGAGGTGGGGCTCGAGGAAGGCGACGTCGTCTCGCTGTCCTCCCCCGAGCTGGGCGAGCTGGCGAACCCCGTCGTGCTCGTGTGAGGAAGCGCTCCCGCGGAGCGCGACTGCGACGCCTCCGACAAGCTCAGTCGTCGCCCGCGCTCTCCTTCTCCTGCCGGACGTGGTCCTCGAACTCCTTGCTCCGAAAGTGAGTCCGACCAAGAGCAGGCATCGCCGTCAACTCCAACAAATCCAGCGACTCGAGGCGATGATGAGACTCCGTGAAACCGGCGTTGTGACCGCTCTGCGGATTGGACCGGTAACAAGAGTGGTAACAAGGCAGCGGGCGAGGGCAGGCTCGCTCGGATACCACTACGGTTGCAGCAGGAGTACGATTTCCCCGTGATCTCCGAGTACCTGGCTGCGGCGCTCCGCACGGCGCGCTACGAGATCCTGCCCGACGACGGCTCGTACTACGGGCAGATCCAGGGCTTCGACGGCGTGTACGCGAACGCGTCGACGCTCGAGGAGTGTCGCGAGGAGCTGCGAGAGGTGCTGGAGGAGTGGATCCTCTTCCGCGTCTCGCGGAATCTCGCACTCCCAGTCGTCGATGGCCACGAGCTGACGATCCGGGCGATCGCGTAGCTCATGCCGGCATTCGGGCCGGTCCGCCGCTCCGAGCTGGTTCGCGCACTGCGGTCCCTCGGCTTCGAGGGGCCGTTCTCCGGAGGCCGGCACCAGTTCATGATCCGGGGCACGGTCACCCTCCGCATCCCGAATCCACATCAGGGAGACATCGGCCGGGAGCTGCTCGCGCGAATCCTGCGCCAGGCAGGCATCGAACGAGACGCGTGGGAGAAGGCCTGAGCGCGGCCGGATGTGAGGCGGTACGGTCCCGCGGGTAGCATACGCAGCTGATACTTCCCCGGAGACGACGAGCTCACTATACTCTGGCCGGATGGTTAAACCGCCTGGCCAAACCGAGCGCGACGCCAAGGCCCGCATTCTGGATGCGGCCGACGCCGTCTTCGTCCGGCGCGGCACCGACGGTGCCCGGATGCAGGAGATCGCGGATGAGGCGGGCGTCAACAAGGCTCTCCTTCACTACTACTTTCGCTCGAAGGCCGATCTTGCCCGGGCGGTCTGGCTCCGGATCGCGTCCTCGTTCGTTCCGGGGATCTTCGAGATGTTGGCGTCCGACGCTTCGCTCGACGACAAGATCGATCGGTTCGTCGACGCGTACCTCACGAGACTATCGCGCCACCACTACCTGATCACGTACGTCGTGAGCGAGGCTGCGCGTCACCCCGATCTCGTCCCGGCGTTCTACTCGTCGGGAAGGGGCGGTGCGGCGCGGCACATGATGAGCAAGCTGCGGCGCCAGATCGGCGAGGAGATCGAGAAGGGACGCATGGCCCCAGTGGCGCCGGACCAGTTTCTCATCACGCTCGTCAGCAGTTGCGCGTTCCCCTTCGCCGCGCGGCCGATGATCACGGCGGGCCTGGGTCTCGGCGCGAAGGGATTCGACAAGTTCATCGAGAAGCGCCGAAAAGACCTTCCTGTGTTTCTGAAGAGGGCCCTTCGACCATGATGACCAGAGCGTACGGTATTCGCGGGAGCGATTGGTTGGGCTGTTGCCGTCGCAAGTGGAGCCCGCCGGCGATGACACTGGCGGTTGCTTCGCTCGCGGCCTTTTCTGCCTGCTCCAGGAATCACGCAGGCACATATCAGGGATACGTCGAGGGCGAGTTCGTGCACATCGGGTCCGGTGTCGCGGGCCGCCTCGACCGGCTGTTCGTGACGCGAGGGCAGGCGGTGGAGGCAAACGCTGCGCTCTTCCAGTTGGAGGCGACCCAGGAGGCAGCGGCGGTGAAGCAGGCGGACGAGGCGGTGGGTGCTGCGAAGGCCCAACTCGCGGACCTCGGAACTGGGAGGCGCAGCGCCGAGATCGAGGTGGTGAGGGCACAACTCGAGCAGGCGACTGCCGCGGAGAAGCAGTCCGCCGGGCAGCTCGCGCGCGACGCGGACCAGCTGGAGGCCGGCGGGATCTCCCGGATGAAGCTGGACGCGGCTCGCGCCCAGCACGACGTCGACGCCGCTCGTGTCCGCGAGCTTCGGGGCC
>DATJYX010000034.1:0-13474 GCA_035577965.1 Vicinamibacteria bacterium
TGACGGAGAGCCGTGTCGTCGGGCCCGACCTCGGGAACCTGGAGCAGCTCTCGAGGTCCGAGCTGGATCCGGAGACCGGGCCCGTGGTGAAGGCCCTCGACCACCTGCTGGACATCGCCTTCGACCAGCGCGCCTCCGACATCCACTTCGAGCCCAAGCGCGAGCAGACCCTCGTCCGCCTGAGAATCGACGGGGTGCTCCACGACCAGCACGTCATCTCGAAGATCGTCTACGAGGCGGTCGTCTCCCGGATCAAGCTGCTCTGCGGGGCCAACCTCGCGGAGAAGCGCCGCCCGCAGGACGGGCGCATCAAGCGCGAGTGGTGGGTCGACGGCGCGGCGAACGTGCGGACGGCCGGACGGTCGACGACGGTCGTGGAGCAGACCGCGGGCACCAATCCCTTCGCCCCGCTGTCCCCCGGCGACACGATCCAGGCCATCGACCGGAACGGAGTCGAGCACCGGCTCAAGGTCGTGACCAAGGCGTCGGACGCGTCGATCACCCTGGAGCAGGGGGTCGCGCTGACGGGAGCCAACGGCCACCCGTTCCGGTGGTTCAAGAACGAGGTCGAGCTCCGCGTGAGCACGATGCCCACCGCCTTCGGCGAGAAGGCGGTCCTCCGCATCTTCGATCCCGACATCCTGCTCAAGAGCCTCGACCAGCTGGGCCTTTCCCCCCACGACGCGCCCAAGTTCCACGAGTTCATCTCGCGTCCAACGGGCATCATCCTCGTCACCGGCCCCACCGGGAGCGGCAAGACGACGACCCTCTACTCGGTCCTGAAGCACCTCTCGAAGCCGGAGGTGAACATCGTCACGATCGAGGACCCGATCGAGATGGTCTTCGACGAGTTCAACCAGGTGCAGGTGCGCCCGGTGATCGACGTGACGTTCGCGAGCGCGCTCCGCACCGCCCTTCGCCAGGACCCCGACATCATCATGGTGGGCGAAATCCGGGACAGCGAGACCGCCGAGAACGCGGTCCAGGCCGCCCTCACCGGACATCTCGTCCTCTCGACCCTGCACACGAACGACGCTCCCTCCTCGATCACGCGTCTCCTCGACCTCGGAGTCCCCCACTTCCTGATCACCTCCACCCTCATCGGCGTCATCGCGCAGCGCCTCGTCCGCGAGAACTGCCCCTATTGCTCGGAGGAGTACGCCCCGACCGAAGCCGAGGCGGCGGCGATGAAGATCCCCTTCGAGAAGCTCAAGCCCTACCGTTTTCGGCGGGGCAAGGGCTGCATCCACTGCCGGGAGACGGGCTATCTGGGCCGGACCGGCATCTACGAGATCCTCCCCATGACGGAGAAGATCCGGCGCCTCGTGTCCCAGCAGGCGGGGTCGCTCGAGATCTTCAAGGCCTCGCGCGAGGAGGGGCTGCGGACGCTCAAGGAGGCCGCGATCGAGAAGGTCTTCCGGGGCACGACGACCACGACCGAGATGGTCAGGGTGACCGGGAAATGAACGATGACGGCCTCCGGGGCCGGGTCTTCCTCGTCACCGGCAGCGGTCGCGGGCTCGGCGCCGCCCTCGCCCGCGCCGCGGGGGCCGAGCGGGCCCGGGTGGTGGTGAACTTCCGCCGCGACGCGACCTCCGCCGAGTCCGTGGCGGGCGGGGTCCAGAAATCGGGCGGCGAGGCCCTCACCGTCCGCGCCGACGTCTCGTCATTCGGCGAGGCCCGCGACCTCGTCGAGAAGACGATGCAGAGGTGGGGCCAGATCGACGTCCTCGTCAACACCGTCGGCAGCTTCAACTGGAACCCGCTCGTGGACCTCGACCCTCCGGAGTGGGGCCGCATCGTCGCCACCAATCTCGACTCGGTGTTCCACATGTGCCGCCTCGTGGTCCCGAAGATGCGCGAGAGGCGCTTCGGCCGCATCGTGAACTTCGCGGCGGTCGGGGCGGCGGCGACGCTCGGCGAGCCGCAGATGGCCGCCTACTGCGCGGCCAAGGCGGGCGTCGTGGCCCTCTCCCGGGCCCTCGCGCTCGAGGAGGCGCGCTGCGGCATCACGGTCAACGTGGTCTCGCCGGGCCTCCTGCGAGACGAGACCGGCAGCAAGGACGCGAAGGCGGCCGACGACCTGCTCGGCGAGCGGGTGCCGGTGGGCCACGCGGGGCGCGCGGCCGACGTCGTCCGCGCCGTCCTCTTCTTCGCCTCCCCGGCCGCCGAGTTCGTCACCGGCCAGGTGGTCGAGGTCGCCGGCGGCAGCCGCCTCTGACCCCGCCCGGGCGCCTCAAGAGCCAGGCGGCTCGCCGAAGACGACGGCCGTGAACCCGAGGAGCTCGACCCCCGGCCGCTTCCACGTGTCCTCGGGCAAGCCCGCCTTCCAGCAGGTGTGGGCGAGGAACGTCTCCCGATCCCAGCCGTTCTCGACCGCGACCTGGGGCAGGAGCACGCCGCGACGGCCCTTGTGGCCGATCAGCAGGCCGTGCCGCCCGATCTCCACGTCCTCCGCGCGCATGGGCTCGAGCGGACCGAGAGCCGAGATCTCGATCCGGAGAGAGTCGAGCTCCGCCGCTCTCACCGGCTCGAAGCGGCCGTCCTCGACGGCGGCCGCGACCGCCATCCGGGCGACCGTCTCGAGGAGCGGGAGGTCGGATCGCATGAGGCCGACGCAGCCCCGGAGCTCGCCGTCGTACCGGTGGAGGGTTACGAACGCGCCCCGTTGGTCGGCGAGGCCTCCTTCGGCGCGCGGAAGGTCGGGGCGCCGCCGGGCGAAGTGGGCGGCGATCGCCTCCCGTGCGGCTCGCAGGAGCGTCCGCCGCTCCTCCGGAGTGAGGTCGGCCGCCTCGGCCTTCGACGCCGCGGCCGCGCTCACGAGCCCGACGTGAGGGCCGCGGACAGGTAGCCCACCACGTGGCTCTTGTCCCGCTCCCCCACGTCTCCGCTGTCCCCGTACTTGAGCACCGTGGCGCGGTCGGCCCCGAGCGCGCGTGCCGCCTTCATCACCGCCACCACCGGCCCGCCGCCGCAGGCCACGTTGTGGTGCGCCTCCAGGCGCTCCATGAGCGCCTCGGCCTCGAGGCGGCCCACCTCGCCGACGACCGCGGCGTCCAGCCGGTTCGCCACCGAGGCCGGCTGGTAGTGCGAGAGGTCGCTCGAGGCGACGAGGAGCACGCGGCGGCCGGCGAGGGCTTTCGCCAGGGCCGCGGCCAGCGCCTCGACCTCGCCGCGGGCCTGGCTGCCCATCAGCAGGGGCACGATGCGGAGGCCGGGCACGAGCCGCTGCAGGAACGGCATCTGCATCTCGAGCGAGTGCTCCTCGCGGTGCACGTCGGCATCCTCGAAGACGATCGGGTCCGCGTCGAGGAGCGCCTGGGCGATCTCCTCGTCGATCGGCGCCCGCCCGAGGGGCGTTTCCCAGCCACCCTTGCCGTGGAGAGCGACGCCGTCGAAGGCCGCCCGGTGCGACGGGCCCACCATCACGACGGCCAGGACCGCCGCCTCGTCGCCTTCCCGCCCGGCGCCGCCCGGCCTTCCGGCCATGCTCCGCAGCAGACCGTAGCCGAAGGCCGCGACAGGGCCGGAGTAGCGCAGGCCGGCGTGAGGGCACACGAGGGCGACGAGGCGGCCCGGAGCCGAGACCGGCCCCGCCGCCTCGAGGTGGCGGTCCACCTCCTCGGTGATGGCCGACGCGGTGCCCGGGTACCAGCTGCCCGCGACCGCCGAACGCCGCAACACGGTGCGCACCGCAGCCTCCGTCCCGACCCTCGCCGCGGGTCGATCTGAGACGAGCGGCCGTGCCCGTTGAAGGCCCGGTCGTGCCGCGTGACCCGGCCGCAATGGACCTATACACCCGCCGGCGGGCGGCGACAAGACTCGTTCGCGCTCGGCGATCGCCTCCTGCCGCCAGGCGCATCCCGATCCTCGGAGGCCGGCCGACGACCTTGCGCCTCTCGCCGGCAGTGAGCGAGCAGTCCCCCGCCGCCCCTGCCCTTGTGACGGTTCCTGAAGCGTCCCATGCGCCTCCGCCAAGCCTCTCGGGTCCGTCTACGCTCTCGGCCGTGCGCAGCATCGTCGCCGGCAGGGCCGGGCGCGCCGTCACACGGCTGCCACGCGCTCAGGCCCAACATCGTTCCAGGGTCAGGAGTCGGCCATGCACCGAATCTGGGTTGGGACGGACGAGACGGGGGACTTCCCGTGGCGAACGAGCGACGAAGAGGCGCCGCCTGTGGGGCTCGCCGAGTGGAAGCTGGTCGGGGCAACGGAGAGCGACGCGGAGGCGGTGGCCCTGATCGGCGAGATCGCGCGCAGCTGCGCCCGCCAGCCTGCGACCTGACGCACGAGCGCCCGCGGCGAGAGACGGCGCGACTTGCCGAGCCCTAACGGTAGACCCGGTAGTCGATCTCGGGGAAGACGTTGTCGCGGCTCTCGAACTCGGCGAGGATCGGCTCCTCCAGCGCGCACTGGCCGGTGAGCGCGCGGTAGAGGTAGTCGAAGCGCGCGATGTGGTCGCGGGTGCGCTTCTTCGCGTACTCGACGGTGGTGCCCGTCTTCATGATGAAAGCCCAGTCCGAGGACTGGGCGAGGAGCAGCTCGCGGGCGGCCTGGTTGAGGGCACGCCACTCGAGGCCACCGGGGTGCTCGTGGCGGCGGGCCAGCTCGACCATGCGCTCGGCGGCCATGTCGAGGTGGGGGTAGATCCAGTCGTTCGAGCCGTTGAGCCAGACCTCGGCGTACCCGGCCGCACCCCAGGTGCACATGGGGGGCTGGCAGACCTCGAGGTCGCCGAACCGGTCGAGGTACTCGGAGGGCGTCGTCGGCTTCACCACGTCCTGGTCGAAGTGCATCTTCCGGAAGAGGAAGTCGAGGAACTGCGGACCCTCGTACCACCAGTGGCCGTAGAGCTCGGCGTCGTACGGGCTCACCACGATCGGCGCCCGGCCCACCGTCCCCGCCAGGTGCTCGATCTGCCTCTGCCGGTTGAAGAGGAAGTTCCCGGCGTGGCTCGCCGCCTTCTCCATCGCCCACGCACGAACGTAGGGCTGCTTGTGCCCGAGGTCGACGCCTCGCCCGGTCACACGGTAGTACTTGATGCCGAGGTTCTTCCTCTGCCCGTCGGGGAGGAAGTCCTTCAGGTCGCCCATCGGGAGCTCCCAGCCGACGTCCTTGTAGAACTCCCGGTAGTCGAAGTCGCCCGGGTAGCCGGACTCCGCGCTCCACACCTGCCGCGAGGACTCCATGTCGCGGCCGAAGAAGACGATTCCCCCCGGGGAGACGATCGGGGCGTGCACGCCGAAGCTCGGGCGCGGGTGGGCGTCGGTGAGGCCGTGGGCCTCGAGGAAGCTGAAACGGATCGACGCCTCTTTCAGCAACACCTCGTGGCCGGGGGTGTAGCCGCACTCCGGCAGCCAGATCCCGTCCGGGTTCCGATCGAAGTGCTTCCGGTAGTGCTGGGCAGCCACCTGCACCTGCGCCCGCACCGCCTGCGGCACCGGGTCCATCAGCGGGAAGAAGCCGTGGGTCGCCCCGCAGGTGATGATCTCGAGGCGGCCGGCGTCGCGGTGCTTTCGGAAGGCACCCACGAGGTTCGATCCGTACACCTCGCGGAAGACGCGCCGCACGTCCGTCAGCTCGTTGAGGTAGAACCAGGCGAGGTCGTGGAAGTGCGGCTGCCAGCGCTTCGTCCGCTCGACCTCGCGCCGGGCGAGCTCGACGAGGCCGTCGAGGTGGCGGTGGTACCGATCGACGAGGAGCTCGTCCGTCATCATCGAGACGAGCGGCGGGGAGAGGGTCATGGTGAGGCGGTACTCGACGCCGTCCGCCAGCAGGCCGTCGAGGACGCGCACGATCGGGACGTAGGTCTCGGTCAGCGCCTCGAAGAACCAGTCCTCTTCGAGAAAGGAGGCGTACTCCGGGTGCCGCACGTACGGGAGGTGCGCGTGCAGGACGGGGCACCAGTACCCGGCGGGCATGGGGCCTCCTACCGTCGGAAGGTGTCGCTCGCGCCTCCGGGACGGAAGGCGTCGCTCGCCCCGCCCCGGCGCTTCCCCGACTCGCCGGGCTCGGCCGCTCCGTCGAAGGACTCCGCCGACCAGGGACTCCCGGCCATCCCCGCCGCCCTCTCCGCGAGCGAGGCCGCCTCGGCCGCCGATGGCGGGAGGTCGCGGGCGTCCCGGTAGCTCATCCGGCGCCGCGCCCGCTCGGGCGAGGGACCCACGCGCGGCGTCACGACCGTGTTGCTCTCGGCCAGCCGCCGGAACTCGCCCGAAGGCAGCGTGACGCCCAGCTCCGCGCGATACGTCCGCCGGGCGGAGTCGGTGCGGATGTACCACCACCGGGCGCCGGGCGGAAGGAGGATGTCGCTCGATCCCCCGCTCACCGGGTCGACCACCCGCAGGGTCAGCCGCGAGAGGGCGAGCGCGCGCTCGCCCAGGCTCCGACCGAGGTCTTTCATCGAAGCCGGGCTGACGTCCCAGTAGGCGAAGATCCACTCCGGGTCGCGCACGAGGAGGCGCACCCGGTTGACTCCGTACGTCTCGGGGAAGAGGAAACGCTCCTCCTCGAAGAGGCGCTTGGGCAGCTCGCGCGGGAGGAACTTGGCCGCGCGGATCTGATCCTCCTCGCTGAGCCCGGGGACGGCGAGCGGCTGCTCGAGCGCGAGCTCTCGGGCCGGGCGGCCACGCCCGGCCCGGCTCGCCTTCGAGGTGGGCGCCCCGGTCTTGGCTCGCGTCGGGGTCGTCCCCCGCGCCGCGACCTTCGCCTTCGAGGACCGGGCCGCCGACTTCCTCGGGCCCGCAGCGACGCGCCTCGCCGCGCCCGCCCTCTTCCGCGCCTGGGGCGCCGCCGGGGCGGGCTTCGAGGCCCGGCCCGCCGCCTTCTTCGTGCCGCCGCCGCGCCCCGATCGAGCGGGCGACGCCTTCTTCTTGCTGGCCATAGGTGGCCAGTATACGACGAGAGAGAAGCTGGCTACTCTCCCGGCGGACGCGCGCCCTGCCGCGGCTGAGCGCGCGGACGCACGCGGTTCATCAGCTCCCGCATGCGCTGCTCGACCTCGAGCTCGAGGACCCGGTACTTCGCCTGCTGGAGCGGGCTCAGCATGGCGTCCAGGGCGTCGAGGTTCCGCCGCGTGCGGAGGGGGCCTTCCGAGTCGAGCGTCTTCACCTGCTTGAGGAGGTCGAGCACCTGGGTCTCCGTGGCTCCGCCCCGCTGGAGCAGGCGCCGCATCTCGCGCACCGTCCGCGTGCGCTCGAGGAGGTACTGCCGGCGCTCGGACTGCAGTCTCTTCACGAGCGGGATCGCCTTCGCGAACTGCTCGTCGGTCAGGCCGAGGCTTTCCTGGAGGTTGCTCACCACGTAGGCGTCCACCATCTTGAAGGCCTCCTCGCGGGGCGGCCGGCCGCCCGCGGGCTCCTCCTCCTGCGCGAGGGCGTGCGCCCCCGCCGTCCCGACGCCCAGGGCCAATGCCAGAACGACTCTCGCGATCACGACCGGCCTCCCTCGCTCGCGCCCCGAAGGGACTCCGCGAGCGCCCTCGAGTCCTCCTCCGACAGCCCGGCCAGGAACGCGCCGACGCCCCGTCCCTCGTCCATCGCCGACAGGCCTCCCTCAGCCGTCGCGAGCCCCTCGATCACCGCGAGCGAGGCGTCGTCCTCGGCGGGCGGGAGCGCCGACCACGCCGGCAGCGGCGGCTCCACGGCCGGCCGCGGTGGCGCAGGAACGCGACCGATCGTGAGCGCGGCGGCCGCCACCGCCACCGCGGCCGTTGCCGCGAGCGGGGCGAGCCAGGCCGACCAGAGTCGCCTCGGCTCCTGGGCGATGCGCCGGCCGACGTTGCGCCGCATCGCCTCCCAGTAGAGCGGCGAAGGCTCGGGGATGTCGGCTCGCCGCGCGAGGGCGAGCCCCGCACGAGCCGCCTCGACCCGCGCCGCGCACGCCGCGCACGCCCCGACGTGAGCGCGCCCGGCCGCCGTTCCGTCGCCCTCGGCGAGGTCCAGCAAGGACTCGTCCGACAGGTGCCGCGTCATCGACTGGGGCTCCCCTCTTCCGCCATCAGCCGGCGGAGGTTGCCGAGGGCGTGGAAGAGATTGGCCTTCACCGTCCCGACCGTCGAGCCGAGGACGGCCGCCACCTCCTCGTGCGTCAGCTCGTGGTAGATCTTCAGGATCAGGGTCGCCCGCTGCTTCTCCGGCAGGCGGCGCACGGCCTCCCGCACCCGCCGGGCCTCGTCGGCGCTCTCCACGCGGGCGGCCGCGCCCGGAACGGGGTCGGCCAGAGCCTCGGGCAGGTCCTGGGTCGCCGGCCGCCGCAGGGCCCGGAAGTTGAGGCACGCGTTGACCGCGATCCGGTAGAGCCACGTCGAGAACGCGCTCTCGCCGCGGAACCGGCCGATCGCCCGCCAGGCTTTCAAGAACACCTCCTGGGCGAGGTCGTTCGCGTCCTCGTGGTTGTTCACGTACCGGTAGCAGAGGCGGTAGACGTCGCGCTGATACCGGACCACGAGCTGATCGAAGGCCTCCCGCTCGCCGCGCCGACAGGCCTCGACGGCCTCGCGCTCGGCTTCCCGCGGCCGCGGCTCGCCTTCCGTGCGAGCCACGACCGCGGAAAGACCGAGAGACGACAGCGCGAGGACCGGTGTCGTCACAATCTCGGCTCGGTCAGCGTCGGCCCCTCGTCCCCTTCCGCGGAAGCGCCCGGCCCCGAAGGCGGCGACGATCGGCCCGGCCGACCGGAGCGGCGCTCTCGCCAGGGTCCGGCCTCGCCCGACCCGCGGTGCCGCCGCCCCTCCCGCGCGAGCTGCTTCATCTTCTCCTGCTGCTCCGGGCTCAGGATGCGGCGCATCGCCAGCCGCTGGTCCGTCCGTGCCTTTAGCCGGGCGGCCTGGACGTCGGAGATCGCCTTGACCTTGGCGTCCACGGCCTTCTGGTCCACGACGGGTGCCTCGGTCAGCTCGCGGAGCTCGATGCGGGCGATCTCGAGGTCGGCCCGCTGCCGGATCGCCTGCTTCCTGCCGTCCACCCACATCTTCCGCAGCTGCGTCGCCTGCTCGTCGCTCAGGCCCAGCTCAGCCTTCAGCGCCGCGGGGTCCACCCTGCCGGCCCGCTGGCGCTCACGCATCTCCTGGGCGCCCACGGCCAGGGCCGAGCCGGCCACCGCCAGAGCCCCCACGGCTGCGATCCACTTCACGCCCATATCGCTCTCCTCCGATGGTTTAGACCGGCCCGGCCCCTGCGGGTTGAACCGCCAGCCTGAACGCCTTCAACGACATGGGTCCCCCCCCGCGCATCCGGAGACCCACCGCCGGCTCGCCTGGCCGGACATCGAAGTCGACCTCGAAACCCTCGACCGTCGGCCGGGCCGGCGAAAAGCGGGAGGGGGCGCCCGGGTGATCCGGCACGACCACGACCGAGGGCGCCCCAGGCCCCAGCGCCTCCCCGACGAGGGACAGGCGGTAGGCGCCGGGCGGTAGCGGCAGGCGCCGACCGACCTCGGCACCCTCCGGGAAGCGGTGGGGCTCGTAGACAGGCCCCCAGCCGAGCGCCACGGGCGCCCACGCTCCCGCCGTCGAGGCCGAGAGACGCCATCCCGGTACCGCCACCGCCGACCGACCCACGAGCCGCACGGCGTCGCGGTCATCCGTGCGCGTGTGGGACACAGTCGCCGCGGCCTGCGCCGCGCCGACGAAGCCGAGACCGGCCAGCGCCACGCGCCCCGCCGTCGCGCGGCGCGACCGCCACGGCAGGGCGGCCAGCAGGGCCACTGCCCAGACCGCGGCCAGCCGATGCCGGTCGCCTTCCGCCAGCACGTAGCCGGGCAGCAGTCCCGTCCACTCCCGCGCCCCCGAGTATCGCCGGAAGAGCGGGGCGGTCCCGTCCCGGTCGCGGTGCACGAGCTGAGGCTCGCACGCCCCGGCGAGCCCTGTCCAGAGCGTCCAGCCGAGGAGAAGCGCCGCCCCGGCCGTGAGACCCCGCCGGTCCCAGACGAGAGCCCCCGCCGCGGCGAGCAGGGGAACGACGGGCACAAGGAACCGGCCGGGCGGGTTGAAGCCACCCCGCCACATAGGCCAACTCCCCGCGGTCAGCAGCACGAGAACGAGCGCTGCGCCCGCGGCAAGGGTCAGGCGCCGGTCCCGCCGCCAGAGGAGCGCGAGCCCGGGCAGCGCGAGCGCGAGGGCGGGGGCGTAGACCAGGAGGCCGAACTCCTGGTCGAGCAGGAGGCCCGGCAGGCCCTCCGGGAGCGTCGAGAGCGCGAGCTCCGGGCGCCGTCCGTAGACCCGCCGCGGGTCGAGGAAGCCGTAGAGGACCTGGTGGTAGGCGAGGAGGCCTATGGTCGAGGCCGCAGCGGGGACGAGCAGGGCGAGAGCCGCGGAACGGCGAGGATGGCGCCAGAGCGCGTGACCGATCACCAGGAGGGCGAGCGGCGCGTAGCGGACGTTCAGCCACGGCAGGACCGCGGCGGCGAGACCGATCGCGGCGGCACCGGCAAGCCGCAGGTCGGGGCGCCGCGCGAGCCTCAGCCCGAGGGAGAGAGCGAGGGCCGCCGGCACTTCCGTGAAGACGAGGCCGGCGTAGTGGAGAAGCGGCGGAGAGAGCGCCGCCACCCATCCGGCCGCGTCGGCCAGGCCCTCGCGGCCGGTGAGCTGGCTCGTCCACGAGCGGACCTCGAGGGCGACGAGGGCCGCGAGGAAGGCCATGAACACGGTCACGCCCGCGTATCCGGCGAGGGCCCACGCGGGGAGGATCAGCACCGACAGGCCGACGGCGTGCAGCGAGTAGATCTCGCCCCCGCGGCCCCGCACCCGGTAATGGGGCGCGAGCGGGCCGTCGTGGAAGGAGGCGTAGCGGCCCTCGGCGTAGTCGCGCTCGAGCGAGAGGTCCCGGTCCCGGAGCAGGCTCTCCGCGACCATCATGTAGTGCGGCTCGTCCCCTTCCGCCCCCACCCGCACCTGGCTCCGGCCCGCCGCGGCGACGAGCACGGAGAACACGATCGGCAGGAAGAGCAGGCGAGGCGAGCGCCACCCCGTCCTCGCTGCCCCGAACGCGACACCCGCGAGCGCCAGGGCGAAGAGTGGCGGGCCGGACATCGCCCGAACGCCGGCGAGCGGCACGCCGGCGACGAGGAGGGCGCAGGGGGCGAGAAGCCCCACCTCGGGCCGCAGGCTCCCTCCGCGAGCCAGAACCGCGACGAGCAGCAGCGCGCCGGCGAGGACGGCCATCGACGCGCCGAGCGTCGGGATGCCCAACCAGACGCCCCCCGGGCGGGCCGCGGCACCTCCGACGCCCAGCAGCGCCGGGACGGCGATCCCGCAAACGCCCAGCGCGGTAACGACGTGGTTCCTCGACGGCATTGGCGAAGGCGCGGCGATTGTGAACCGACGAGAGAGCGTAGACAACCGGCGGTGAGGCGCGCACTGGCCAGGTGGCGGAATCGGGTGCGCCTTGGGCGAGGCCAATTGCCCGGTCGATCTGCTGTCGCCGCCTCAGCGTGGTTGCTCGACGAGAAACGTGGCCCGCGCCTCCGCGCGACGACCATTCGTCTCGTCCTCAGCCATGATGAGGAGCTCGTACGGCCCGGGCCGCGCCTCGTCGAGGGGGACGCCGAAGTTCCGGCCGAGCGTCCCGTCGCGCGCCGCCACGATTCGCGTGAAGCCCGCAGCCGCGATCACGGTCCCGTCGGCGTGGCGGACCAGGAACCCTGCCTTCACGGATGGCGGCGTCTTCTCGTCGTGAGCCGCCCCGTACACCTCGAACCGCCCGTGCAGGACCCCTGCGCGCGTGAACGTCCGCCGCGCCACGATCGCGGGCCCGCTCCCCGCGGCCGCACGGAGGCGGGCGCTCAGGAGCGGCGTGGAGATCCGCAGCCCGCGCACCTGTGGCACTTCGAACTCCTGCACGAGCGATCCGATCCGCCCGCTCTTCGCGTCGCGCACGACGATGCGCGCCTGGTAGGCGCCGGGCGCCAGCAAGGCCTGGCGCGTGAATGAGCGCCAGCCGTCGAGCCCCGGCGCCGGGAGCCGGAGGGCCTCCTGGGAGTGCTGCCGCCCGGCGTTGTCGCCCGAGATGGCGACGGCGTAGTCCAGCGCCGTACCGCTCTCGGACGCGATGCTCCGCAAGTCGACGTCGGTCGTGAGGAGCACCCGGAGCCTGCCTCGGCTCTTCTCGCCGAGGACGAAGCAGGCCGCGCGCAGCGGGATGCCATCCAGGTCGAACGGCGAGTCGACCGCCCGGGCCAGCTCGTCGGCGGCGGACGGCTTCGTCCCCCCCGAGGGGTAATAGCCCCGACGCGCCCGGACATGGACCCCAGGCCGCGACACCTGCACGTCGATGCGCCGGAAGCGGTCCTTCCTCGCACCCGCAGGCACCGGGAAGCCGAGCAGGTAGTAGGCAGTGGACTCGCGCGCGACGGCGGCCATCGCACTCCCCAGGTCGTTCGTCTTGCGGATGGAAAAGCCGCCGGTGTCCGCGGCGAGGCCCTCGGCCGCCTCGCTCTGCGCGTCGAGGGCCCCGAGGGCGACCGTGGTGTCCTGGAGGGCATGCCTCAGATCCAGTGGGACACCCAGCTCCGCCGTCAGGTGGGGACCGACGGCGGACAGTCCCCGCGCGTCCACGAAGTAGATCGCGGCGCTCGCCCGCTGGGACTCGGCCAGCACCGTGGCGAACTCCGGGATGCTGGTGTCGCGGACGAAGCCGCCCGACACGAGCATCACGGACTTGCGCCCGCGCACGCCGGAGAGCGAGGCGAGAGCGCGGACGAGGACGTCGAGCGTCGCGCGGGTGCGGCGCTGCACGTCAAAGCTCACGCGGCCCGCCGCGGAGCGGATGCTTAGCTCACGATCCGGGTCCTTGATGGTGGTTGCGACCTGGTCCCAGCGACGCTCGACGTAGCCTGCAGCCATCGGGTCGCCGTCCTGGATGCGGACGGCCTCGTCGTCGCTCATCCACTTCTCTGGAAGTTGGCCCGTGCGCGGGCGTGGGTTGAGACGCGGCAGCAAGGCCTCGAGAGCGGCTTTGCTCTCCGGGATGCGCGCCTGCCACCACAGGCCGCTCCCCGGGGTGACCAGAGTCAAGCAGTCCCCGTCGGCGAGCGAATCGGTGAACGCCCTGACCGCCCCCCGCGCCCGGACCACGTCGGCGTGCTCGATGTGCAGGTCGTCGAAGACGACGACGAACGCGCGGCTCGATCGAGGCCCTGATCGCAACTGTAACGGAGGGGCGGCCCGCGGCAGCGGCTCGAGCGGCGCGCCTGGCCGTCCGGGCTCAACCGCCTGGGGTGGCGGCGCCGAAGGTGCTTCGATCGCTTCGAATGCCGTGATCCGTTGGACGACGCCTTCGTCCTTCACGAAGAAGTCGCCGGCAGTCAATCCGCGGACCGGCAGGCCGCTCTCGTCCAGAACGACCGCGTCGACGGTGACCCACTCGACGCCGGCCGGGAAGGACGGGCGCTGCGCAGGCGGCTGGCTGGCGAGGGGCAGCGCGAACAGGGTCGCGGCGAGCGTCGCCGCTGTCTTCATCGAACACGCCCCCGTCGCCGA
>DATJYX010000035.1:0-144320 GCA_035577965.1 Vicinamibacteria bacterium
ATCTCGATCACCCACACCGGCTACGTCAAGCGGACGTGGATCACGAGCTACCGGGCCCAGAAGAGGGGCGGGCGGGGGCGGATGGGGATGAAGACGAAGGACGAGGACTTCGTCTCCGACCTCTTCATCGCCTCCACCCACTCCTACATCCTGATCTTCACGAACCGGGGTCGGATCTACTGGCTGAAGGTCCACGAGGTCCCGGACGTGGGGCCGCAGGGCAAGGGCAAGGCGATCGTGAACCTGGTGCCCCTGCAGTCGGGGGAGAAGATCGCCGCCTTCTGCGCCGTCCGCGACTTCGGCTCGGGCGGCTTCGTCCTCCTCGCCACCCGGCGGGGGATCGTGAAGAAGACCGACCTCGCCGCGTTCTCGAACCCCCGACCCTCGGGGATCATCGCCCTCTCGGTGGAGGAGGACGACCAGCTCATCGCGGCCGTCCTCACGTCCGGGAAGGACGAGATCCTGCTCGGGACCGGGGGGGGGATGGCCATCCACTTCTCCGAGGAGGACGTGCGGCCCATGGGGCGGACCGCCTACGGCGTCAAGGGGATAGAGCTGGACGAGGGCGACGCCGTGGTGAGCCTGGCGGTGGTCCGGGCAGGCGGGACCGTGCTCTCGGTCACCCGAAACGGCTTCGGCAAGCGCACGACCCTCGACGAGTACCGACTCCAGAGCCGGGGCGGGAAGGGGCTCATCGACATCAAGGCGTCGGACCGCAACGGACCCGTGGTGGGAGTGAACTTCCTGCGCGGCGAAGAACAGGTGATGCTGATCACCGAAAAGGGTATGATCATCCGGCTGAACACGGCGGAGATCTCCACGATCGGCCGCAACACCCAGGGTGTCCGCCTGATCCAGCTCGAAGAGGGCGATCACCTGGTCTCGGTCGCCCGGCTGGCCGATCGCGACGACGACGACGAAAGCCTGGGAGACCCGGCGGGCGGGGGTCCCGGAGCGTCCAAGGAGGATCCATGAGGGAGCGCGCAACAGCACTTGCGGTGGCGCTGGGCCTGGCGGTTGCCGGGCTGGCCTGCAGCAGCCCCGAGAAGAACGTCGTCAACCAGTACTTCGGTGCCCTCAGGGCCAACGACCAGGGTACGCTCACCAGCTTTGCCATGGTCGCCTTCGACCAGAAGGTGGACGACTTCAAGGTCGTCGCCATCAGCCCGGACACGAGGACCCCGGCCCCCCTGCCCGACCTCGTCAAGAAGCAGAGGGACCTCGAGGCCCAGCAGAAGGCGAACGAGAAAGAGTACCGAGCCTGGGGGAACGACCTCGCCGTCTACCCCAAGCTCGAGCAGATGCGCGCGGCGCGCGCCAAGGGCGGCAAGCTGCCCCCGGGCCTACAGCCGATCGCCGACAAGTTCGACGCCTTCCAGGCCAAGGACCGCGAGTTCAAGAAGGCCGCGTCCGACGCGAAGGCGGCGGTCGAGAAGGAGAAGCGCAACGTCGCCCTCTCGATCGGCCAGACCGAGGACGTCGAGACGCTCACCGGGGAGATCCTCTCCAAGACGGTGGACCTCGACCTCACGATCGGCGGCCAGGTGAAGCCCTACGTGATGACGCTCCGCAAGTACGAGCTCACCGGCGGCACCGGGCCCCGGATGGTCGCGCGCTGGGTCGTCCAGAGCCTCGTCCCGAAGGGATGACCGCCCGAGAGCCGGGGTTTCGGGCCGGCCAGCGGCCCTAGACGACCTCCAGCCCTGCGTAGCGCGCGACCAGCTTCTTCGCGCCGACGCCCGGGAAGGAGACGGTGACCTTCAGCTCGTCGCCGTCGCCGTCGCGGCGCAGGACGGTGCCCACCCCGAAGAGTGGGTGACGCACGCGGACGCCGGGCCGGATGGCGTCCGCGGGGAGCCTGCCCCCTTCCGGCGTCACCGTCGCGAATGCCGCCGGCTCGCGATGGGCGGGCTCCCCGGCCCGTCGCGGGGGGTGTCGGAAGAGCCCCCCGGATCTCTCCAGGCGGTCCTCGGGGATCTCCTGGAGGAAGCGGCTCGCCTCCGTGGGACGCCGCTGGCCGAAGACCTGTCGGCTGCGGGCCCAGGAGAGATGGAGCTCGTCCATGGCCCGCGTCATCCCCACGTAGCAGAGCCGGCGCTCCTCCTCGAGCCCGTCTTCGTCGGACAGGCTGCGGGAGTGGGGCAGGAGACCCTCCTCGAGCCCGACCACGAAGACCGACTCGAACTCCAGCCCCTTGGCTGCGTGCAGCGTCATCAGGAGGACCGGGACGTCGTCGCGGAGGCGGTCGGTCTCGGAGAGGAGCGCCGCACGATCCAGGAAGCCCGCGAGAGTCGGGGCCTCCTCCCGCGTTTCGTAGTCCGAGGCGGCGGAGAGGAGCTCGGCCAGGTTCTCGAGGCGGTCCTGGCTCTCCTGTGAGTCCTCGCGGGCGAGCGCGGCCCCGTAGCCGGAGAGCTCGAGCACGCGCTCCAAGAGGCGCCTGAGGCCAAGGGCGCGGAACCCGTCGGGGAGAGGAGCGGCCACCCCGGCCTCCTCGCGAAGGGTCTCGACGAGCTCGACGAAGCGGCGCAGGGGAGAGAGCACGCGCGCGGGGAGGGCCGCCTCGTCGCCGAGACGACGCGCGGCGTCCCACGGGCTCTGCTGCGAGAGGGTCGCCGCCCGGTCGATCTCCTCCAGGGCCTTCGCGCCGAGGCCCCGGGGCGGCACGTTCAGGACCCGACGGAAGGCCACCGAGTCCCGGGGGTTCTGCACGAGGCGGAGGTAGGCAAGGATGTCCTTCACCTCCTTCCGCTCGTAGAAGCCCACCCCGCCGACGACGAGGTACGGGAGACGGAGGCGGAGGAGGGCCTCCTCGAAGAGCCGGCTCTGGGCGTTCATGCGGAAGAGCACCGCCGCCGGGCCCCGCGAGCGCAGGGCGACGATCCTCTCCGTGACCCAAGCCGCCTCGTGGTACTCGTCGAGGGCCTCGTGGAGCCGCACGAGGCCGCCCAGCCCCTTCACCGCGCGGAGGGTCTTCCCCTTTCGGCGCACGTTGCGCGAGACGAGGGCCCCCGCCACGTCCAGGATGCGCTGGCTGGAGCGGTAGTTCTCCTCGAGGCGGAAGACCCTCGCTCCCGGAAAGTCGTGCTCGAAGTCGAGGATGTTCGAGATATCGGCCCCGCGCCAGGAGTAGATCGACTGGTCCTCGTCCCCGACCACGGTCAGGTTGCCCCCGGGTCCGACGAGGCTCCGCACGAGCTCGTACTGAGGCCGGTTCGTGTCCTGGTACTCGTCGACGAGGACGAACGGGAAGCGCCGGCGCCAGGCCCCCCGCACGGCCTCGTTGCGGTCGAGGAGATCGCCCGCCCGCAGGAGGAGGTCGTCGAAGTCCACCGCCCCCGCCGCCTTCAGGACCTCTTGGTAGCGCGCCATGACCTCCCGGGTGAGGTCCGCGCCCAGGCCGTCCTCCTCATCGCCTGTCCGGCCCGAGTTCTTGCGGGCCGAGATCCGGGACAGCATCCGGCGCGGGGGATGGAGCTTCTCGGAGAGGTCGAGGGCCCGCATCGCCTCCCGCACCGCGGACAGCTGATCGTCCTCGTCGTAGATGAGGAAGCCGGGGTCGAGGCCGACCGCGCCCGCCTCCCGTCGGAGCAGTCGCACGCAGAAGCTGTGGAACGTGGACACCCAGGCCCGCAGCGGCAGCCCGGGCACCAGGACCGCGGCTCGGGCCTTCATCTCTTCGGCTGCCTTGTTGGTGAAGGTGACGGCGAGGATCGTCCCCGAGTCGACCCCGCGGTCGAGAACGAGGTGGGCGATTCGGTGGGTGATGACCCGCGTCTTGCCGCTGCCGGCGCCGGCAAGGACGAGCACCGGGCCCTCGACCGCCGCGACGGCCGCGCGCTGCTGCGCGTTCAGCCCGGCGAGGATGGACGAGGTGAGGGTCAAGGCTCGGAGGGTCTAGCCGCGATCCTTCTCGCCGGCCAGCCGCTCCCGCCGCTTCGCCGCCCACCCCGGCTTCGTCACCTGGCGCGCGCGGCCGAGGGCCAGCGCGTCCCCGGGAACGTCCTCGGTGATGGTGCTGCCGGCGGCCACGTAGGCCCCGGCGCCGACCGTGACCGGCGCCACGAGGGTCGTGTCGCTGCCCACGAACGCCCCCGCCTCGATGCGCGTCGGGTACTTGCGCGCGCCGTCGTAGTTGCAGGTGATCGTCCCGGCGCCGATGTTCACGTCCGGGCCGACGGTCGCGTCGCCGAGGTATGAGAGGTGCTGGGCCTTCGAACCCTCGCCGAGGTCGGTCTTCTTGAGCTCGACGAAGTTGCCGACCTTCGCCCGCTCCCCGACGCGGCTCTGCGGCCGCAGGTGGGCGAAGGGCCCGACGCTCGCCCCGGCCTCGACGATCGACTCGCGCAGCAGGCAGTGGTCGAGGACGCGGGCGCCCGGTCCGACCTCCACGTCCACGAGACGGACGAACGGCCCGACGACGGCGCCCGCGCGCACGACGGTGCGACCCTCGAGGATCGTGAAGGGGCGCAGCACCGCTCCCCGCTCGACCTCGACGTCGGGGCCGACGAGCGTGCTCCCCGGATCCTCGACGGTCACGCCGAGGGCGGCCAGCTCTCCGGCTCGGCTCACGGCAGCGTCGGCGCCACCAGGGCCTGGAACTCGGCCGCCGTCCGCAGCGGCTCGAAGTCGTCGTCCCGTCGGGCGAGGGCGCGGCTCGCCGGGTTCGCGTGGATGGCCGATCGCAGGGCCTTCAAGGCGGCGCCCGCGTCGCCGGCCCGGGCCTGGGCGGCGGCGAGGCAGTAGAGGGCGCTCTCGTTGCGGGGGTGGATCTCGAGGGCCTGCTGGAGATAGCGGACGGCCTGGGCGAACTCGCCGCGGTTGTGGAGGACGACCCCGTAGTTCAGGAGCTCCTCGAACGTCCGGGGCCTCGGCGGCCGCCGGGGCCGGTCGCACATCGCGCGATAGGACTTCGCCCGCTCGACGAGCTCCTGCTGCTCCGCGTGGGCGTCCATCAGCTCGTCGAAGAGATCGCGCGCCCGGTCCAAGTCCTTTCGGCCCAGCGCCTTGACGGCGCGCTCGAAGACGTCGAGCGCCTGCTGGTACCGCCGGTCGACGATCGGCGCCGGGGCAGCCTTCTTCGCCATCCGTCTCGCTCCCTGGGGCATGGGGGGTCTTCGAGGCTCTGGCACCTTAGCACGGCGCCGCCGGGGCGGCAACGCGCGGGATCTTCGGTAGAATGGTCTCTTGGTCCGAAGCGTGAAGGACGACCCGAGGGACGAGCCGATCGCGATCCGGGGGGCGAGGGTCCACAACCTCAAGGGCCTCGACTGCGACATCCCCCGGAACCGGCTGGTGGTGGTGACCGGCCCCTCGGGGTCGGGCAAGAGCAGCCTGGCCTTCGACACCCTCTACGCCGAGGGCCAGCGGCGCTACGTCGAGAGCCTCTCCCCGTGGGCACGCCAGTTCCTCGAGCAGATGGAGCGCCCCGAGGTCGAGTCGGTCCACGGGCTCTCTCCCGCGATCGCGATCGAGCAGAGGACGACCGTGGCCCACCCCCGGTCGACGGTCGGCACGGTGACGGAGATCTACGATCACCTCCGGGTGCTCTTTGCAACGCTCGGCCGGCCCCACTGCCCCCGCTGCGGAGAGCCCGTCCTCGCCCAGGGAGCGGACGAGATGGCGGCGCGGCTGCTCGAGCAGTCGTCGGGCGCAGTGGCGGTCGTCGCCGCCCCCGTGGGCCGGGGGAGGAAGGGGGCGTACCGCAAGGAGCTCGAAGCGGCGCGGGCCGCCGGGCTCCAGCGGGCTCGCATCGACGGCCGCGCCGTGAACCTGGCCGAGCGTCCCGCCCTCGACCCCCGCCGGGGGCATCGGGTCGACGTGCTCGTCGATCGGCTGGCGCTGCGCGAGTCGGCCGCCGACCGGCTGCGGGCGAGCCTCGAGAAGGCTCTCTCCCTCGCCGGGGGGGTCGTGCTCGTGTCGGTGGAGGGCCTGGGCGAGCGGCTCCTGAGCCGGCACCTCGCCTGCGCCCGCTGCGACGTCTCCGTCCCGGAGCTGAGCCCGCGGTCGTTCTCCTTCAACAGCGTCCTCGGAGCCTGTCCCGCCTGCGACGGCCTCGGCCAGCGCTGGGAAGTCGACGCCGCGCGGATCATGCCCGACCCGTCCCGCAGCGTCCTCGACGGCGGAATCCGCCCCTGGCACCGGCACGGGCCGCGGCTCCTCCGGGAAGCCCTCTTCGAGGTGGCCGAGCGTCACGGCTTCTCTCTCGAGACGCCGGTCGGCGAGCTGAGGCCGGCGGCGCGCGAGGTCCTCCTCTTCGGCGACGAGCAGGGCTTCCCGGGTGTCGTCCCCTACCTGCGGCGCCGCGTGGAGAGCCTGTTGCGTCTCGATCCCTCCCCGGGAGACGACGAGGGCCACGAGGGCGGCGAAGCGTTCGACGACCTCCGGCCGTACCTCACCGAGGGCGCCTGCCGGGCGTGCAAGGGCACGCGCCTGCGGCCGGAGAGCCTGGCGGTGCGGGTCGCAGGCCACTCGGTGGCCGACCTCGTGCGGCTGCCCCTCTCCCGCGCCCGCCAGGCGGTGGCCGAGCTGTCGTTCGGTGAGCGCGAGCGCGCGGTGGGCGAGCGCCTCGCGGCCGAGATCCTCTCGAGGCTCGACGTCCTCGTCTCGCTCGGCCTCGGCTACCTCACCCTCGACCGGGCGACGACGACCCTCTCCGGCGGAGAGGCGCACCGCCTGCGCCTCGCCACCCAGATCGGGGCGCGGATGCAGGGGCTCCTCTACGTCCTCGACGAGCCCTCGGTGGGGCTGCACCAGCGGGACAACGCCCGGCTGATCGAGACGCTCGTCTCCATCCGCGACGCCGGGAACACCGTGGTCGTGGTCGAGCACGACGAGGAGACGATCCGCGCCGCGGACTGGGTCCTCGACCTCGGGGAGGGCGCGGGCGCCCGCGGGGGCCGGCTCATGTACGCGGGCCCGCCGGCGGCGATCGACGGGAGCCTGACCGGCCGCTACCTCCGGGGCGAGCTCGCGGTGCCGGTCCCCAGCGCCCGCCGCCCGCCACGAGGCTGGCTGCGCGTGCTCGGCGCCCGGGCCCACAACCTCCGCGATCTCGACGTGTCGGTCCCGCTCGGCGCCCTGACCGCAGTCACCGGGGTCTCGGGATCGGGCAAGTCCACGCTCGTGGAGGACGTGCTCCACCGCAGCCTCGCCCGGCGCCTCTACCGTGCGGCGCCGGAGCCGGGCCGACACCGGGCCCTCGAGGGTGCGGAGGCGATCGACAAGGTGATCGCGATCGACCAGAGCCCGATCGGCCGGACGCCGCGGTCGAACCCGGCCACCTACACCGGGGCATTCGCGCTGGTGCGCGACATCTTCAGCCTCGTTCCCGAGGCGCGGGCGCGGGGATACCGGCCGGGGCGGTTCTCCTTCAACGTGAAGGGCGGCCGCTGCGAAGCGTGCCAGGGCGACGGGGTGCGCCGCGTCGAGATGCACTTCCTGCCCGACGTCTTCGTACGGTGCGAGGCGTGCCAGGGCCGCCGCTACAACCGCGAGACCCTCGAGGTCCTCTACCGCGGCCACAGCATCGCCGACGTGCTCGACCTGAGCGTGGACGCCGCGCGTGAGCTGCTCGCCGCCCACCCGCGCCTCGCGCGGCTGCTCGGCACGCTGAGCGAGGTCGGGCTGGGCTACCTCCGGCTCGGGCAGAGCGCGGCGACGCTCTCCGGGGGAGAGGCGCAGCGCGTGCGGCTCGCGCGCGAGCTGGGCCGACGGGAGACCGGGCGTACGCTCTACCTCCTCGACGAGCCCACGACCGGCCTCCACTTCGACGACGTGCGGCGGCTGCTCGACGTGCTCGCCCGTCTCGTCGACGCCGGGAACACCGTGGTCGTCATCGAGCACAACCTCGACGTCATCAAGTCGGCGGACTGGGTGGTCGACATCGGCCCCGAGGCGGGGGAGCGGGGGGGGCGGCTCGTCGCCGAGGGGACGCCTGAGCAGGTGGCGCGGTCTCGAAAGAGCCACACGGCCCGCTACCTCCGGCCGTTGCTCGCCCGTCCGACGCAGGCCTGAGCGTGGCCGAGGGGCCACACCCGGGTCGTCCCTCGTGGCGTTCGAGCCACGGCCCCGCTCGGCACGAGCGCCGCCAAGTCGTTGAAGTGAAAGGGGCGTTCCGCCAGCACGTGGACGGCACTGGCTTTGCTGGCTGTGATCGGGGCCTAGGCGCGGCCCGAGGGCGACCGTTCAGCAATGAGCTACCGCAGGACGCTGAGGCGCGAGGTCGGCTGCACGGGCATCGGGCTCCACTCGGGCCGCCCCGTCCGCCTGCGGCTCCTCCCCGCCCCCGCCGAGCACGGCATCCGCTTCGCGCGCACGGACGTGGGGGTGGAAATCCCGGCCACCCTGGCGCACGTCGGGGAGCAGGACCACGCCACGACCCTGAGACGGGACGGCGTCTCGGTCGGCACCGTCGAGCACGTCCTCGCCGCCCTCGCCGGCCTCGGTGTGGACGACGCGAGGGTTGAGGTCGACGGCCCCGAGGTGCCTGTGCTCGACGGCAGCGCGGCGCCGTTCGTGATCCTGCTCCACGAGGCCGGGCTGCGTCCGCTCGCCGTGCCGCGCCTCTACCTGCGGGTGAGGGAGGAGGTCGCGGTCGTCCACGGGACGAAGAGCGCCCGGCTCGCCCCATCGGACCACTTCGAGGTCGGCTACTCGATCGGCTTCGACCACCCCCTGCTGCGCCACCAGACCTTCGCCCTCCGCGTGACCCCGCGCAGCTTCACCGACCACATCGCCCCCGCGCGCACGTTCGCCTTCCTGCGCGAGGTGGAGATGCTCAGGAAGAGCGGCCTCGCCCTCGGAGGCAGCCTCGAGAACGCGGTCGTGATCGGGGAGACGGGCGTCCTGAACAACAAGCTGCGCTACGAGGACGAGTTCGTCCGGCACAAGATCCTCGACGCGGTGGGCGACCTCGCGCTCCTCGGCTATCCCGTCCTCGGCCGGCTTGAGGCGACCCGGGCCGGCCACGCCCTGCACACCGCGGTGGCCCAGAAGCTCCTCGCCACCAGGGACGCGTGGGAGCTCGTGCCGGCGGGCGCGGTCGCCGTGGAGCCCGCCGCGGTCGGTGCGACGGCGCTGCGGCCGGCCTGAGCCTTCGACCCTCGGCGGACGTCTACTGGGTCCGCCCCTTCGCGTCCGCACCCGCGACCGTCGCGCTGACCCGGACCTCGAGGAGCGGCGTCCGGGGGTCGTTCGACCGCACGAGCACCTGCCTCTCGACGCGGCCGGAGTAGCTGCGGGTCTCGAAGGTGACGCGGAGCGAGGTGGAGCCGCCCGGCGCCACCTGGCTCTCCGCGGTGAGGGCGGCCGTGCAGCCGCAGGTCGTGGACACGCCTTCGATCACCAGCGGGGCGTCGCCGAAGTTGCGGATCGTGAACTCCTTCCGCAGCACCTTGCCCGGCAGGGCCTTTCCGAAGTCGAAGCTCTCGGGCTCCACGCGGATCCGCGGGGCGGGCTTCGCCTTCTCCTCCGCCCCCGCCGCCGTGGCGAGAAGGGCCGCCGCGGCGAGCACGGCGAGGCGCCGCCTCACCGCGCGCCTCCCGTGGCGCGGCCCCGCCGCTTCTTCTTCGCGGTGAGGCGCCGCGCGTAAGCATCGAGCATCTCGCTCTCGTAGGTGTTGTAGTTCAGGAAGAGGCTCTCCACGAGGTAGCGGCGGCGGTCATCCGGGCTCATCTGGCTCACCAGGCCCTCGATCTCCCGCATCATGTCCTCGAACGAGCCCTTGAACTGCCGCCTGAGGGTCACCTCGCGGTAGAGTCCCTCGAGCACGGCGAGGAGGTCCCCGTCGAGCGGGATCTCGTGCCCCGTCGAGAGGCGGAGGCCGTTCATCTGCCGCCGCTCCGCCGCCCCGCGAACGCGGCGAGAGCGTCCTCCTCGTCGTGGTCGAGGGGCACGATCTTGTGCACGCCGGTCATGGAGATCATCGTCTCCACGCGCGGCTGGAGCCCGGAGAGACGCACCGCTCCGCCCTTCTCCTGCAGCAGACGGTGCACGTCCATCAGGCACCCGATGGAGGCGCTGTCCAGGTAGCCGACCGCGGAGAGGTCGATGAGCACGTGGCGCGCCCCCCCCTCGACCCGCTGGCGCACCTCGGCGAAGAACGAGGCGAGCACCGGGTAGGTGAGCTTCGCCTCCTGCACCCGGACGACGGTCACGTCGCCCTTCACCTCGAACGCGAGCTGCATCACCTCACCTCCCGCCGCCGCCCGACGCGTGGTCCCGGTCCCCGCCGCGCCGGCTGCTGGGCGCGGAGCAGCAGCCGGGCGAGCTCCTCCCGGCCCCGGTTGATGCGGCTCTTGACCGTGCCCTCCGGGAGGGCGAGCCGCAAGGCCATCTCTTGGTAGCTGAGCCCCTGAAGGTCGCGCAGGATCACGGCCTCGCGCAGCTTGCCGGGCAGCTGGCCGAGCCCGCGGCGAACGAGGCTCCGTCGGTCCTGGTCCTCGAGCGCTCGGTAGGGGTTCCCCGAGGAGGCGGGGGCGAGGTCGTAGGCGAGCGCGTCCTCGACCACCACCTCCTTCTCGCGCTTGCTGGCCCGGTAGTGGTCGATGCAGTAGTTGCGCGCGACGCTCGAGAGCCAGGTCGAGAAGTCGGCGTCACGGTTGAACTTGTCGAGGCTGCGGAAGACCTTGAGGAAGATCTCCTGGGTGAGGTCCTCCGCCTCGTCGTGCTTGCCCGTGAACTTGTAGGAGATGTGGAAGACCTTGCGCCGGAAGCGGGCGACCACCAGCTCCCACGCCGCGTTGTCCTTCCGCAGGCATCGCTCGATGAGCTCCGCGTCGGAAGGGGAGAGCTTCCCCTCGTCCAAGGACTCTTATCCTGCGGGCCGCGTCCTACGACCGCCCGGACCCCGATCATATGGGGCGGCCTCGCAGCGGTCAAACGAGAGACGCCGCCCCGATTCGACCCCGCGGGGTCACTTCAGCTCCGGGCGGCCCGCCACCGTCCACGCGGTGTACCAGTAGCTGCCCGCGTCCTCGGTCGCGCGAGACAGGCGCTCCTTGAGGATGGGGCCCACCTTGTGCGCGAGGTCCTCGAAGTACGGGTCGCCGTAGCCGGTCTTGCCGCGGCGCGCGAGCTCCTCGAGGTAGAGCACGTTGTCCAGCCACACGTAGGTGGCCTCGATCATGGAGAACACGTACTCCTTCGGGTTGTCCAGGTACCGGGCGGCGTCGGCCGAGACCTTGAGGTCGCCTCCGAGAGCCTGGGGCAGCTTCTCCGCGATCCTCACCCAGAGACCGTGCTGGCCCGTCTTCTGGCCGTCGTAGTTCTCGGTCAGGTTGAGAGGCGCGTGCACGTCGACCATGAGTCCGACCATGACGTCCGACTCCTTCAGGATCTTGTCCTTGTCGCCCGCCTTCATGTCCTCGACGAGACGCGCGTAGGACTCCTGGATGAGCCAGGGCAGCCGACCGACGCCCTCCGCCTTCTCGCCGTACTTCGTCTTGAGCGCGGCTTCGGTCCTCGGCAGGTCCGTGAAAGGGAAGGGGAGGAGCCGGTCCACCAGGAAACGGCGGTCCGGTCCCCGCGGCGGGAACTCGGGCTCGAGGGCGAGGGACGGAATCTCCATCCGGTGCGCCTTGTAGAAGGCCTTCAGCTGCTTGGGCAGGGTGTCGATCGCCGCGGCGGCCACGACCTGGTGGGACATCTCCAGGACGCGCTCGCGCGCCTGCTCCGGAGGGCGGGGTCCCGCGCCGCCCCCTCCCGGCGGACGACGCCTGCCCTGCGCGTCGGCTCCCGCCGCGCCGAGGGAAACGACCGCGAGGGTCGCGAGAGCCCGAACCGCCCAGTCTCTTCTCATGTCCTCGGACCTCCTTCGAATCGCTCGCTCGGCCCTCACGGCACGCGGGCGACGGTCAGCAGGCGCACCTCGCTCGCCCCCGCCTCCCGGAGCCGCCGGGCGCAGGCGAACGCGGTCGCGCCCGTCGTGAGCACGTCGTCGACCAGGGTCACCGTCCGGCCCGTCACCGAGGCCCGTCGGCGCACGGCGAAGGCGCCCTCGACGTTGCGGCGACGCGCGGCCGCGGGGAGTCCCGTCTGGGGAGCCGTGTCCAGCCGCCGCACGAGGGCGTCCGCGCACACGGGGCGCCCCGCCCGCCGACCGATCTCCTGCGCGAGGAGCGCAGACTGGTTGAAGCCGCGCTCGCGCAGCCGACGCGGGTGGAGGGGGACGGGGACGAGGACGTCGCTCGAGCCCACGAGGGCCCGCACCGCCGGCTCCTCGAGCAGGACCTCGGCCAGCCTCTTGCCCGCCCGGCGACGCCTCCCGTACTTGAGCTCGTGGAGCACGAGTCGGAGCGTGCCTTCGTAGGGTCCGAGGCTCGCCCCGGCCGCGAAGGGTTGCCGGCCGCGGCGGCAGCGCCCGCAGACCACGCGCCCTGGCAGGAGGGGCAGGCCGCAGCGGCACGCGACCGCGTGGTGTCGGGGCAGGCTCTCCCAGCACGGCCCGCAGAGAGGGCCACGGCCGGGGTGAGCGAGGAGCCGGCCGCAGGCCGGGCAGGCCGACGGGAAGACGACCGCGAGGACGGGGTCCACGAGGAGTCGAGCGGTCGCCGAGACGGCGGAGAGGTTCAAGCGGGTCTCCTCAGAGCAGGCCGGATTCCTGCTTCTCCTGGCAGGACAGGCAGAGCCGCGCCCAGGGCACGGCTTCGAGGCGCTTCAGGTTCATCTCGTCCGAGCACGACGCGCACACCCCGTAGCGATGGCCCTCGATCCGGGCCAGGGCGTCGTCCACGAGATGGAGGAGGTCTCTCTCCGCGTTCGAGAGGCTGAAGAGGAACTCCTTGGTGTAGGAGTTGGCCGCCTTGTCGGCGATGTCCTGGGTGGCCTCCCCGTCCGCCTCCATCCCGTAGCTCTTGTTCTTGTTGTAGGCCTCGAGGATCTCCCGCTTCCTCTGGAGCAGCCGCTCCCGGAACGCCTTCGTCTTCTTCTGGTCCATGGGCCTCAAAGTCCCTCTCCTAGCCTATCCCGTAGCGGCGCCTCTTCTCCCAGAGCGCCTTGCGCGAGATGCCGAGCACGGCGGCCGCGCGCGTCTGGCTCCCGCCCACCGCGTCGAGCACCCATCGGATGTAGGCCTGCTCGACGTCCTTGAGCGTCGGCCGGCGTTCGCGCCCGGCCCAGAGCGTCGCCGGCTGCTCGACGAGCTGGGGGGGCAGCGCCGCCGTCGTGACCTCCCCCTCGGGCACGGCGAGGGCGGCCCGCTCCACGACCGCGCGCAGCTCGCGCACGTTGCCCGGCCAGCGGTAGCCCCGCAGCCGGTCGGCCGCCTCGGGGGCGAATCCGGTGGCGGCGGTCGTCCCCCGCTCCCGCTCGCGAGCGAGGAAGGCGAGGGCGAGGGGCAGCACGTCCTCGCGCCGGTTCCGGAGCGGCTCGATGCGGAGGGGCACCACGTTCAGGCGATGGAAGAGGTCCTCCCGGAACCGGCCCGCCCGCACCGCCTCGGCGATGCTGACGTTCGCCGAGGCCACGAACCGCACGTCCACTTCGATCGTGCGCGTCCCCCCCACCCGCTCGAACCGCCGTTCTTCGATGACCCGGAGGAGCTTCGCCTGCAGCGGCGGCACGAGGTCGAGCACCTGGTCGAAGTAGACGGTGCCCCCGGCCGCCATCTCGATCTTGCCCGCCTTGGCGTGGCGGGCGTCGGTGAAGGCGCCCTTCTCGTGGCCGAAGAGCTCCGACTCGAGGAGCTCGCCCGGGATCGAGGGGCAGTGGACCTTGATGAACGGGCCCTCGCGGCGCGGGCCGCCGTAGTGCAGCCAGTAGGCGACGAGGTCCTTCCCGGTGCCGCTCTCGCCCTCGAGGAGGACCGGGCTCCGCGTCTCGGCGAGGCGCAGGACGAGGGGCACGAGCTCGCGCATGGCCGGCGACTCGGCCACGACGCCGGCGAGGGTGTCCCGGGCCGCGGTCGTCACCCCGCGACCTCCATCCGCCGCGCGCCGCCCCAGAGCCGCTCGAGGTCGTAGAAGGCGCGGGTGCGCGAGGTCATCACGTGGACGACGAAGCTCGAGTAGTCGAGCAGGATCCACTCCTGCCGCGGGTAGCCCTCGACGTGGTCGGGCCTTCGCCCCTCGGCGCGGAGCGTGTCGAGGACGGCGTCGGCGATCGCCACCAGCTGGCGCTGGTTCTGGCCGGACAGGAGCAGGAAGAAGTCGGTGAAGTCGGCCACGGGGCGGAGGTCGAGCGCCACCACGTCCTCGGCCTTCTTGGCCAGGGCGGCGTGCGCGGCGGTCGCGACCGACGCCGGGAGCGTCACCGGTAGAGCCCCCGCTCGGCGATGTACTGGGCGACGGGGTCGGGCACCAGGTAGCGCACGCTCAGACCCTCGTGCACCCTCTCCCGGACGGCAGTGGCGGAAATCGGGAGCGAGGGTCCGTCGGCCCTCCTCACTCCGCGGGCGCTCGGAAAGGGCGCGGTGGGAGGGGGCGCCGGGTAGCCGGGCCGATCGACGACGACGACCTCCACGAGAGAAAGAAGGCGTTCCGGCTCCCGCCAGGTCGTCATCTCGGGCCACGTGTCGGTACCGACCACGAGGAAGAGGACGTCGGAGGGGCGGGCGGCGAGGAGCGCCTGGACGGTCTCGACGGTGTAGCTCGGGCCGGGCCGCCGCAGCTCCGTGTCCCAGGCCTCGAAACGCGGCTGGGAAGCGGTGGCGAGGCGGGCCATGGCCAGCCGGTCGGCGGCGGCGCTGAGCGCGGCGCCCCGGTGGGGGGGCACCGCCGAGGGCAGGAAGGCGACGACATCCAGCCCCGCCCCCTCCCGGGCCGTCTCGGCCGCCCGCAGGTGGCCGAGGTGGATCGGATCGAAGGTGCCGCCGTAGAGGCCTATCCTCACGCCTGCTCCTCGAGTGGCTCGGGAGCACGGCTCGCGGCGAGCGCGCCGACGAGCCGGCGCTTCAACGCATCGAGGCCGTCTCCCGTGGCCGAGGAGACCGGCACGACCTCCAGCCCGAGATCGGCCGCGGCCCGGGCGAGCGCGGGCAGCGGGTCGCCCTCCCCGGCGAGGTCGCGCTTCGTGGCCGCCACCATCTGCGGGCGGTCGGCGAGCTCCGGCGCGTAGCGGCGCACCTCCTCGCGGACGATCGCGAGGTCGTCCTCGGGACGGCGACCGCTCGTGCCCGAGGCGTCGACGACGTGCAGCAGGACCCGCGTGCGCTCCACGTGGCGGAGGAACTGCAGGCCGAGGCCCGCTCCCTGGTGCGCGCCCTCGATGATCCCCGGGATGTCCGCGGCCACGAACGAACGACCGCTCACCTCCACGACGCCGAGGACGGGGGTGAGGGTCGTGAACGGGTAGTCGGCCACCTTGGGGCGGGCGGCGGAGAGCCGGGCGAGGAGCGTCGACTTGCCGGCATTCGGCAGGCCGAGGAGGCCCACGTCGGCGATGAGGCGGAGGTCGAGCCGGAGCCGGCGCTCCTCGCCCGGCTGCCCGGCCTCGGCCTCGCGCGGGGCCCGGTTGCGGTTCGAGAGGAACGACCGGTTGCCCCGGCCCCCGCGCCCGCCGCGGGCGACGAGGAGGCGGTCGCCGTCGCGCAACACCTCGCCGATCGCCTCTCCGGTCGCGAGATCGTGAGCCGCGGTCCCCGGGGGAACGGGGATCGTGCGCTCGGCGCCGTCGCCGCCGGTGCGGTTCCCCGGCCCGCCGTGGCGCCCGCGCTCGGCGCGGTGCTCGGCCTGGTAGCGCAGGGGCAGGAGGGTGTTCTGGTGGGAGACGGCAGCGAGCACGACGTCACCGCCCCGGCCCCCGGTGCCGCCGTCGGGGCCGCCGCGGGGGACGTGGGCCTCCCGGCGGAAGCTCACGCAGCCGTCGCCGCCGTCGCCGCCCTTGACGAAGATCCTGACCTGGTCGACGAACATCCGCTTCCGCCCGCCCGGCCGCCCGGGGGCGGGATCCGCATTCAGCTCGCGGCCGGAACGACGCTCACGAGCCTCTCCCGGGCGCCGTGGTCCTCGAACCGGACCACACCGTCGACGAGGGCGTAGAGGGAGTGATCCCGGGCCAGCCCGACGTTGCGGCCGGGCTTCCAGCGCGTGCCGTGCTGCCTGAGGATGATCGCTCCGCCGCGGACGGCCTGCCCGCCGAATGTCTTCACCCCGAGCCGCTGGGAGTTGCTGTCGCGGCCGTTGCGGCTCGAACCCTGGCCCTTCTTGTGCGCCATCGTGTCGGCTCCTGTCAGGCCCGGACGGCGTCGATCCGCACGGCCGTGAACGACTGGCGGTGACCCCGGGTGCGCCGGTAATGCTTGCGCTTCTTGTACTTGAAGACGCGGATCTTCGCGTCGCGGCCCTGCTCCACGACCGTGCCCTGGACCGAGGCCCCCTCGAGGCGGGGACTCCCGACGCGCGGGTCGCCGTCGCCGGCCACGAGCAGCACGTCGTCGAGAGTCACCGTGCTGCCGACGGCCCCCTCGAGGCGCTCGACGCGGACGACGTCACCCATCTCCACACGGTACTGCTTGCCGCCCGTCCTGATGATCGCGTACACCGTCTCCTCCCGTTCCGGCCCGGTCCACGAAACCCCAAGTGTAGACACGTTTTCGGGGGGGCGTCAACCCGCCCACCCGCGCGAAGCGCGCGGGTGGATCTAGACCCAGCGGTTGGCTCCGTTCCCAGGTTCCCCTCTCGTCGTGGAAAGCCCCGCGGAGGTCCCTCGCGTTGCCCCCCAAACGAGACCGGGGGGCAACGCCCGGGTGCTAGAAGTCGTACCCGATCCAGAAGTTGAAGTTCCAGCCCTGGCTCGTCGTCGCGAAGTCCGTGAACTTCACCCAGTCGAAGTGCATGGGGTAGCCGAGGAAGAAGAGCTGGAGGCCGAACCCCCAGGACGCGCGCCCGTCCTGGAGCCGCCATCCCGTGACCGGCGTGCCGAAGACGGGGTCGTTCACGTAGGAGTAGCCGGGCTCGCTCGTCGAGAAGTGGTAGTCCTGGCCCTTGAAGTGGGCCCCGCCGATCCCGAAGAAGACCGTGCCCCGGAGCGGGCCGATGATCCCGATCGGCGTCGCGGCGAGGTTGATGAGCGGGAGGCGGAACTCGGCGTTCGCGAAGAAGCCCTGGTTGCCGACGAGGCCGTAGTACGGGTAGCCCCGCAGCTCCATGTTGCCGCCGAAGTAGAAGTAGTCGGGATTGTCGCCGGTCGAGGCGAAGCCCCGGCCCCGGAAGGCGAGGAGAGCGCTCGTGCTCCCGAGGCGCAGGTACTTCCGCAGGTCGACGTCCACCGTCTGGCGCTGAAGGAAGGAGCCGATCCCTGGCGCATAGGTGAACCCGATGCTGAACGTGCTCCCGGAGAGAGGGCCGAACTCCGCGAAGCGCGTCGTCTCCTGGATGACCCGGGCCGAGAGGGGGAGCTGCCAGCCGTTGTTGATGAAGCAGGGCAACCCGGTGAGCGCGGCCTCGCCGCAGACCTGCTGCTCGACGCTCGCGTCGCCGAACTGCTCGTTCACCTTGATGATGCCCGCCCCCACCTCGAGCCGGCGGAAGATGTCGAACGGGTACTCGACGAAGAGCTGGCCTCCGGAGAAGCGCTGGGTGGCGATCGCGAGGTTCCGGGTGTCGTAGCCGTAGTACTGCTGGTACTGGGCGTAGTACGGGTAGAAGAAGTAGGTCTGGTCGAAGAGGTCGATCCCGTAGTGCAGGCGCGAGGCGAGGTTCGTGTAGCGGCCGTCGTAGACGCGGTACGAGGCGACGGAGAGGACGGTGAACGTGAAGTTCTGGTCCCCGAGCACGTCGGTGAGGGCGACCGCGGTACCCCCGTAGAAGTTGCCGCTCGACGTCACCCCCACGTTGATCGGGGGCCGCCCCTCGAGGTAGAGCCCCTCGAACAGCTTCTTCCGGCGCTTGTTCTCGGGTACGACCTCGTGCGTCACGTCGGGCTGGAAGTCGACGAAGCCCTCCGCTGCGGCCTGGACCTCCTGCTCGACCTCCTTCATCGGCTCCACGGTGTCCCGCGTGTGCAGCTTGTACTCGCCCTTGTAGTAGGTGATGAAGGCGAGGCGGTCCCCGCGGGGGTTCTTGAGGGGCGCCGGCGCCATCGTGCCCCCGAAAACGTCGGTGTACTGGGCGATCGCCCCCGTCTGGAGGTCGAGGCTGCGCAGGTTGGGGATGTCGTCGTCCTCGTCCGAGGCGTAGTAGACCTTCCTGCCGTCGGACGAGAAGTACGGCGCCTCGTCGTCGAAGGGGCCGAACGTGAGCTGGGTCTTCTTCGAGGGGTCGGCGAGGGGGAAAGCGTAGAGCTTCCAGTGCCCGCTGATGCGGCGCTCGTAGACGACGAGCTTGCCGTCGGGTGAGACCTGCGGGTTGTTGTCGGCGTACTCGTCCTTCGTGAGGTTGGTGACCTCGCCCGTCTCGAGGTCGAGCTTCCAGATGTCGGAGACGCTCTCCTTCAGGGCCGCGAAGAGTACGGTCCTTCCGTCGGCGAGGACGCAGGGCGCCTGTGCCTCGTCGAGCGCGACCCGGACCTTCTTCTTGACGCTGCCGTCGAGGACGGAGAGGAGGAAGAAGCTCCGCCGC
Source organism: Vicinamibacteria bacterium (assembly GCA_035577965.1). Lineage (GTDB taxonomy): Bacteria > Acidobacteriota > Vicinamibacteria > Fen-336 > Fen-336 > DATBSL01. The sequence continues at coordinate 18,495 of DATJYX010000035.1, forward strand.
TTCCCCGTCCGGGCGAAGAAGCCCACGTTGTCGCCCTGGGGATCGAACCCGATCGTGCGGCCGGCTACGAACTCGCGGTTGATGGCCAGGCTCTCCCAGGCGGTGTTGAAGCCGCTCGTCAGGTTCTTGACGACCGTGCCGTCCTTCGTCGAGACGAGGACGATGTCCGCCTCGCCCTCGTTGCGGTTGGCGGTGACGATGGCCGCGATCTCGCCGGAGGGGCTGGGGGAGAAGGCGAAGGCCTGGGTGAAGGGCGTCTTCTCCGGGTTGGGCGAGAGGTCCTTGCCGAAGTCGTCCGGGCGCTGCTTGTCCCGGAACGGCTTGAAGCGTTCCTTCAGCCACTTGTCGAAGGCGGCGTCGAACTCCTCGGGGGTCGTGCGGAAGGCCTGCTTGAAGAGCTCCTCGGGACCGCCGCCGAGGATGCCTTTCCGCATCGTGTAGAGGAACTGGCGGATCCCCTCCTTGCCGTACCGGGACTCCATGAACTCGAAGCAGGCGTGCCCCATGTTGTAGACCAGGCGGCCCGAGAAGGCCTCGAACTCCGCCCTCGAGAGCCTCGGCACCTTGTCGGTGAGGGCGGCGTCGCGGATCATCATCAGGTCGAGCGGGTCCCACGCCCCCCGGAAGTATTCGGCGAGGCCCTCGTCCACCCACAGCGGGATCGCCTGCTGCTGGATGTTGTAGCCGAGCCCCCGCGGGATGAGGTCGAAGGCGAAGGCGTGGGTCATCTCGTGGGTGATGAGCCCCTGCATCCGGTCGGGCGGCTCGTCGATCGGGATGACCATCCGGTTCTTCACGGGCTCGGTGAACGCCTCCACCCCCTCGGGGATGAGGGCCGGGAAGAGATTCGTCTCCTCGAACTCGGAGTGGGTCTTGTAGAAGATGACCGGGATCGGGCGGGGCATCTCGTGCTTGAGGCCGGTCGAGATCTTCAGGTACCCGCTCTCGAGGTAGGAGGTGAGGCGGGCGAGGTGCTGCTCGAACTCGGGGTAGTAGTAGACCTCGAAGTGCGGGCTCTTGTAGACGCGCCAGGCGAAGTTGTCGTACTTGACCTTGTTCTTCCCGTAGTAGGGGATGAACTGGGCTCCGGCCGGGGCGGCGGCGAGCAGGACGGCGAGGGCGACGAGCGAGCGAAGCCTGCGCATTGGCGGTCCCCTAGCGGAGGAGCACGCGGGTCCCGCGGATCCTCTGGGGCGTGATGACCCCGAGGAAGTTCGGCAGGAGCCGGTCCATGAGCTCGAAGTAGGAGGAGAGCGGCGAGACGCGCTGGTCCTCCGAGTAGAGCACCTCCTCGGAGAAGCGCTCCTTGTGGAGGGTCTCGCCGGTCTTGCTGTCGATGAAGAAGAAGTCCGCGCTCAGGGTGAAGCCCTTCCTCTCCATGTAGCGGTTGCCGCGGACGAGAGAGGGCTGGCCGGAGCCGGTGCGCACGACGCGCTCCTCGGGCTGGAAGCCGGACCGGTTCTGGGACTCGAAGTTGAGCTTGCCCGTGACGATGAGGGGCTGCTGGTACTCCTCCCCCATCTTCTGCCAGAAGGCGGGGTCCTGGAGGATGCGGTCGGCCTCGAGGCGGTACTGCTCCTTCTCCTCCTTGCTGTAGCTGCCCCCTTCCCCGATCTTCTCGAGGGCCTTCTCGAGGGCGTCCTGGAGGGGAGGCCGGTCGGGCTCCAGCACCTGGAGGCGCGTGTTCGACCGGAGCTGGTTCTGGAGGAGGCGCGAGGTCTCCGCGGAAAGGTCCACGTCGGAGCTCTCGAGCTCGGTGACGAAGCCCGCGATCAGGATGCGCCGGAACGACGAGACGTCGAGCTTCGATTGGAGCGGGGTCTCGACCGGCACCTCCAGGACGGAGGAGCAGGCGGTCCCGGCGAGGAGGGAGACGAGGAGGGCGGCCCGTCCCGGGGTTCTCATGGCTGCGCCTTCTTCTTGGTGCGGCTCTTGCGGTTCCTCTTGTCGTCGGCCTCTCGGAAGAGGTCGTAGTTCTGCTGGATGTAGATGTCCCCCGGCTTCACGCTGAGGGCCTTCTCATAGGCCTTGCGCGCCTCGGCGAACTCGCCCATCTGCTCGAGCGCGACCGCGAGGTCGTTGAGCGCGGCGGCGTTCCCGGGCTCGAGCTGCACCGCCCGCTCGAAGCGGAAGCGGGCCTCCTGCCAGAGGCCCTTCTGCGCCACCTTGAGGCCGAACTCGACCTGGCGGCCCGCGGCCTGCTCGGCCCCGTGAGCCCACGAGCCGGGGACGAGAAGGAGGAGCAAGAGAAACGCCCGCATGGCGGTGAGCCTCCTCAGCGAAAAGGGGTCGGGTTTCGATGGTATCCGCGGGTCGAGGGGCAACGCAAGGACGGTGGGCCTCCGCAACGCCTTTTCACACCGCGGCACGAAAGGACCCGGCCCGGCCCCTCGCTCGCCTAGACTGCGGGCCTCTCCCGCCGGAAGGGGCCTCGTGGACTCGACGCTCGACCTCCTGACCCTCGCCCTCCTGCCGGGGCTCGCTCCGCTCACGGCCGTGGAGCTGCTGGGGCGCGGCCCGCTCGCGGACGCCCTCGCCCGGCCGGGCGCACAGGTCGACCTCCTCGCCGCCCCGGCTCTCGAGGCTCTGCGCTCGGGGAGCGCGCGTCGCGAGGCGGAGGCGGAGGTGCGCCGCGCCGAGGGCCTCGGGATCCGCGTCGTCGGGCGCGACGAGCCCGACTACCCGGCCTGGCTGCGCCGCGTCTACGCCCCCCCGCTGGTGCTCTGGACCCGGGGCGGTCTCGTGGCCGGCGAGGGAGAGCGAGCAGTGGCGGTCGTCGGCTCGCGAGCAGCGACCGGCCTCGGCCTCGCCTTCGCGCGGGCGCTCGGCCGCGACCTCGCCGAGGCAGGGGTCGCGGTGGTGTCGGGCCTCGCGCGCGGCATCGACGGCGCGGCGCACCGGGGAGCGCTCGAAGGCCGCGGGCGCACCGTCGCCGTTCTCGGCTCCGGCCTCGACCGGCTCTACCCGCCCGAGAACCGCTCCCTCGCGCAGGCGATCGAGGCGGACGGGGCGGTGGTGAGCGAGTTCCCGCTCGGGGCCCCCCCATGGAAGGCGAACTTCCCGAGGCGCAACCGCGTGATCGCGGGCTGGGCTCGGGCGACCGTCGTGGTCGAGGCGGGCGCCCGCAGCGGTGCCCTCTCGACGGCGCGGGCCGCGCTCGACGAAGGGCGCGACGTCATGGCCGTCCCCGGCCACCCCTCCCAGCCCGCGGCCCAGGGCGTGAACGCCCTCCTCCGCGACGGAGCGATCCTCGTCCGCGGGGCGGACGACGTCCTCGCCGAGATCGGCCTCGCCCGCGCGGCGCCCGGAAGGGAGGAGCCCGTGGACGAGGTGCTCGCCGCCCTCGATCGTCGCGCGCCGGCGGGGGTCGACGAGATCCAGACCCGCTGCCGTCTCGCTCTCCCCGCTCTCCTCGCACGGCTCTCGGAGCTCGAGGTCCAGGCCGCCGTCGTCCGCCTGCCCGGCGCCCTCTTCGTGCGCCGCTGACCCCGGCGGCTATACTGGCCCCTGGCCCATCCATGCGCGCGCGCGTCACGGTCGTCGGCGGCGGACTCGCCGGGTGCGAGGCCGCCTGGCAGCTCGCCCGCCGCGGGCTGGCCGTCGACCTCTACGAGATGCGGCCCGGCCGCGCGACGCCCGTGCACCGGACGGGCGACCTCGCCGAGCTCGTCTGCTCGAACAGCCTCCGCGGCAACGCTCTCGACCAGGCGGCCGGCCTCCTCAAGGAGGAGATGCGGCGGCTCGGCTCCCTCGTGGTGAAGGTGGCCGACGAGGTGAAGGTGCCGGCAGGGAGCGCCCTCGCCGTGGACCGGGAGCTCTTCGCCCGCCGCATGACCGAGGCCGTGCACGCGCGGCCCGAGATCACGGTGCACCGGAAGGAGGTCCTGCGGATCCCCGAAGACCCGGTCGCGATCGTAGCCACGGGCCCGCTCACGTCCGACCCGCTCGCCGCCGACGTCGCCGCCTTCGTCGGGGCCCGGCACCTTCACTTCTACGACGCGGTGAGCCCGGTCGTCGAGGCCGACTCGATCGACCTCGCGAGGACCTTCCGCGCCTCGCGCTACGGCAAGGGCGGCGACGACTACCTGAACTGCCCCCTCGACGAGGAGGAGTACCGCGCCTTCTTCCACGCCCTCCTCGGCGCCGAGCGGTCGAGCCTCCACGACTTCGAGAAGGAGCACTTCTTCGAGGGCTGCCTGCCCGTGGAGGTCATCGCCTCGCGCGGTGAGGACACCCTGCGGTTCGGGCCGATGAAGCCGGTCGGCCTCGCCCTCCCGCGCTCGGGGAAGCGTCCGCACGCCGTGGTGCAGCTGCGGCAGGACGACCTCGCCGCCAGCCACTGGTCGATGGTCGGCTTCCAGACCCAGATCAAGTGGGGCGAGCAGAAGCGGGTCTTCCGGATGATCCCGGGGCTCGATCACGCCGAGTTCGTGCGCTACGGGATGATCCACCGCAACACCTACGTGAACGCGCCCCTCGTCCTCGAGCCCACGTTCGAGACACGTCGCCGGCCGGGACTCTTCTTCGCGGGCCAGATGTCGGGGGTCGAGGGATACGTCGAGTCCGCCGCCTCCGGCCTCGTCGCCGGGGTCGCCGCCTTCTTCCGCGCGTGCGGCCAATCCCCGCCGGTCTTCCCCGAGACGACGGCCCTCGGGGCCCTCGGCCGCTACGTCGCGCGGAGCGACCCCGCGCACTACCAGCCCGCGAACATCGCGTTCGGGCTCCTCCCCGACCTGCCGCGACGCGTCAGGGACAAGGCGGAGAAGCGCCTCGCGATGGCCCAGCGCGCCCTCGAGAGCCTCGCCCGCTTCCAGCCCGGGCTCGGAGCGCCGGACGAGCCTCCGGCCGAGGCTGCGGCCGGCTGACGCGTGCGGACCGCGATCGCCGCGTTCCTGCGACACCTCGAGCGCGAGCGGAACGCCTCCCCGCACACGATCCGGGCCTACGCCGCAGACCTCGCGCAGCTCACCGCGCACCTCCGCCGCGAGCTCGGGCGGGAGCCTTCTCCCGCCGACGCCGACCACCTCGCGATCCGCGGCTTCCTGGCCGAGCTCCACCGGCGAGGGCTCAGCCGGTCGTCGTCGGCCCGGAGGCTCGCCGGTCTGCGCACCTTCTTCCGCTACCTGTGCCGGGAGGGACGCCTCGAAGCGAACCCGGCCCGCCTCCTGGCCACCCCCCGGCGCGAGACGCGCATCCCGGCCGTGCTCGACGAGGCGCAGGTCCAGGCCCTGCTCGACATGCCGGGGGACGCTCTCGGGGCGGTGCGGGGCCGCGCCATCCTGGAGATGCTCTACGCGACGGGGACGCGCTGCGCCGAGCTCACCGCGCTCGACGTGGGCGAGGTCGATCTCGAGGCGCGCATGGTGCGCGTCCTCGGAAAGGGAGGCAAGGAGCGCATCGTCCTCTTCGGCGAGCGCGCGCAGGAGGCGCTCCGCGCGTGGCTCCGCGAGCGGGCGCGCCGGCGGCCGAGGTCCGACGCCCTCTTCCTGAACGCGCGGGGGGGGAGGCTCACCGACCGCAGCGTGCGCGCGCTGGTCGCGCGGCGGGTGAAGCAGATGGCGCTCGCCCGGCGCTGCAGCCCCCACACCCTCCGGCACAGCTTCGCCACCCACCTCCTGACCCGGGGGGCCGATCTCCGTGCCATCCAGGAGCTGCTCGGGCACGCGAGCCTCGGCACCACGCAGCGGTACACCCACGTGGACACGCGCCACCTGCTCGAGGTCTACAAGAAGGCCCATCCGAGGGCATAGGCGGTTCCGGGGGGCGAGAGGCTTCCTCTCAAGGGGGGGAACTCCGTCCCCCCAGACCCCCCGGGTGCTTGAGACCAAACGGCCTCGTCTTTCGTCAGAATGGTCAGCAGGCAGCATGGGGCGCACCGACGAGGAGCTGGTCGAGGCGTGCCAGGCCGGGGAGGCGTCTGCCTTCGACGGGCTGGTGGCGCGCTGGGAGGACCGGATCCGGGGGGCGGCCTTCCGCTTCCTCGGCTCCGAGGAGGAGGCACGCGACGTGGCCCAGGAGGCCTTCCTCAAGGCCTACCGGTCCCTCGCCGGGTTCAAGCGGGAGGCCCGCTTCTCCTCCTGGCTCTACCAGATCGCCACGAACCTCTGCCGCGACCGGCTGCGCCGGAGGAAGACCCGCGCCACGGTGAGCCTCGACGAGATGGAGGAGACGGGGTCGGTGATGGTCGAGACGGGTCCGGGAGCGCAGGATCGGCTCCTGCAGATGGACCTCGCCCGCACGGTGCGCCGCGCGATCGAGTCGCTGCCCGACGAGCAGCGCGAGGTGGTGATCCTCAAGGAATACCAGGACCTCACCTTCCTCGAGATCGCGCAGGCGCTCGACGTGCCGGTATCGACGGTGAAGACGCGCCTCTACCGCGGGCTCGGCCAGCTGCGGCTGAGGCTCGAGCGCGAGGGTGTCCGGGGGGCGGCTCCCCTGCCGGCGCCCGCGCCATGAAGGGCTTTCGGGAGAGACTCGGGATGGACTGCGAGAGGACGGGTGACGAGGGGCTCCGGGCGGACATGATGGACGTCCTCTACGGAGAGGCGGACTCCGCCGCACGCACGCGCGTCGGCGAGCACCTCGAGGGATGCGCGGCCTGCCGCGGGGAGATGGCCGCCCTGCGCGGCGTGAGGCGGGACCTCCGTGCGTGGCGCGTGCCGGCGACGCGGCCGTCCTTCAGCCCCCGGGGGGTCTACCTGCCGCGCTGGGCGGCCGCGGCCGCGCTGCTGCTCATCGGCTTCGGCGCCACGCTGGGCGCGACGGGGTACGACTCGCTCCGCCGCTCGCTCGCCGCGCAGGAGGCGCGGGCGGCCGACCTCGAGCGTAAGCACCAGGAGGAGATGCGCGCCCTGCAAGCGTCGATCGCACGCGTCCCCGGCGCGTCCTTCGACCCTGCCACCCTTCTCGCGGGGATCGACGCCCGCATCGACGAGCGGCTGCGGGAGAGCGAATCCCGGCAGGCCGGGCGGGTGGACTCGCGCCTCGCGGGATGGCAGAAGCAGGTGGACGCCCAGAGGCGCGTGGACATGGCGCGGGTGGCGGCCAGCCTGAGCTACCTCGACGGGCGCCACGGGCAGCAGCTCGCGCGCACGAACGAGCTCATGGGCTACGTCCTCGAGACGTCGGCCCGGAAGAGGTGAGGACCATGCGCCCCCGTCGCGTCCTGATCGCGCCGCTGGCCGTTCTCGCCGCCCTCGCCGGGCCGGCGGTGGCCCAGGAGACGGCGAAGGTCCGCCCCGCCTCCCCTCGGGAGGGGATCGAGGTCCTCGAGGGTCGCCTCGCTCGCGCGGTCGACCGCGTCAGCCTCGCGAGCGCGGTGCGGCTCCTCGGCCGTGTCGACTCCGCGCGGGGCTACCGGCTGCCCGGCTACGGGGTCGTGATCGTCCTCGCGCCACGCATGCTCCCCGGCGGCGAGGGACAGGTCCACATCCTGCGGGGCGCCGTGCCGAAGCCGCGGCACGCCCGGCCCGCGCCTCCCGAGGCGGGGAAGGAGGAGCCGGAGTGGACGGACGACGTCGAGACGCTCGAGCGCCAGGTGGTCGTCCTCCAGCAGGAGAGCGAGGCGGCCCGCCGTGCCGCCGAGGAGGACATGGAGCACCTCGTCGAGAACGTCCGGGTCCGCGTGGCCCCGCCCTCCGAGGTGCACGTCGAGGTGCAGGCGGCCCCGGAGGCTCCCGAGGCGCCCCCCGCCCCGCCCCCTCCCGCGCCGCCCCTGCCGAGCGCCGCCCCCGAGGCTCCTCTCCCGCCCGTTCCGCCGCCCTGGAAGTTCTGGTTCGAGACCCGTGCGCCCGCCGAAACGCGCACCCCGGAGGCGGTGGTCGCCGACGTGCGGGCGACGATCGTCGAGGCCCTGGCGGCGCAGGCCAGCCCTCTCGCCGGCCTGGCCGGGGACGAAAGGGTCACGGTGACCGTCGACTTCGTGCCCGGCAGCTTCTTCGCCGCTCAAGCCCGTCCGCAGAAGACGCTGGTCGTGAGCGCACGCGTGAGGGACATGGAGGCCCGCGCCCGCGGGGCGATCGCTCCCGAGGAGCTCCGGAAGCGGGTCGAGGTGACGGAGTACTGACGGACGACCCGCGAGCCGCGGGTGTCTACTCCCTTCGCACGAGCAGCGCGAGCGTCAGCAGGGCCAGGGTGCCGTCGGTCGCGGCGAAGACGAGGAACGCGCTCGGGGATCCGTTCACCGCGTGATCGAGGACGAAGACGCCGGCCCCCAGCCCCTTCGCGAACACTCCCGCCACCCACAAGTAGCCCCGCCGGGTCGCCACACCGCGCGCCGCCCAGAAGTATCCCGCGGCCAACGCGAGGGCGAAGACGCCGTTCAGCCAGGCGTTGACGACCGGCACCGGCTCCGGCGCGCCGAAGAGCCGCGCCACCTGCGGCGCGGCGAGGAGCATGGCGAGCCCGATGAGGAGATCGTAGACGCCGGACACGAGGGCCAGGGCGCGGAGGCTCATGGCGGTATACTAGCCTCCCGACCCCGCCCCGGGCAGGCCCTGCCATGCGTCACGATCCACTCCACGGCACGACGATCCTCGCCGTCCGCCACGGGGGCACGATCGCCCTCGCCGGCGACGGCCAGGTCACCCTCGGCCAGACGGTGGTGAAGCACCACGCCAAGAAGATCCAGCGCCTGCACAACGGCCAGGTGCTGGCCGGCTTCGCCGGCTCGACTGCCGACGCCCTCGCCCTCATCCACCGCTTCGAGGCCCGGCTCGAGGAGTACCGGGGGAACCTCCAGCGCGCGGCGGTCGAGCTCGCCAAGGAGTGGAGGACCGATCGGAGCCTCCGCCGGCTCGAGGCTTTTCTCGTCGTCGCCGACCGCGAGGCGACCTTTCTCCTCTCCGGCGCCGGGGACGTCATCTCCCCCGACGACGGGATCGTGGCCGTGGGCAGCGGGGGCCCGATGGCGCTCGCCGCGGCGCGGGCCCTCGTGCGCCACAGCGGCCTCGACGCGGCCGCGATCGCCCGGGAGGCGATGCGGGTCGCATCGGAGATCTGCATCTACACGAACGACGCGGTCGAGGTGGAGACGCTCGAGGGATGAGCTCCGCCCCTGCCGCGCTCGAGCCGCGCCGCGGCCTCGACCAGCTCTCGCCCCGCGAGATCGTGGCCGAGCTCGACCGCTGGGTGGTGGGCCAGGCCGCGGCCAAGCGGGCGGTGGCGATTGCGGTGCGCAGCCGGATCCGCCGCCGCAAGCTCCCGCCCGAGGTGGCGGCCGACGTCACCCCGAAGAACATCCTGATGATCGGTCCCACGGGAGTGGGGAAGACGGAGATCGCGCGCCGCCTCGCCCAGCTCGCGGGGAGCCCCTTCGTCAAGGTCGAGGCGAGCAAGTTCACCGAGGTCGGCTACGTGGGCCGCGACGTCGACGGGATCGTCCGCGACCTGGTGGCGGCCGCGGTCGACCTCGTGCGGCGCGAGAGGCAGGCCGAGGTCCGGGACAAGGCGGAGGCGAGGGCGGAGGAGCTCCTGCTCGACCTCCTCCTGCCGTGGCCGGGCACCGTCTCGGGCTCCGCCCCGCACTCGCCGGCCGCGTCGGCCGGAGGCGGGCCGGACCCGGCCGGCGACGACTCCTTCCGGGTCACGCGCGAGCGCCTGCGGTCGCTGCTCCGTGCCGGGCAGCTCGACGAGCGAACGGTCGAGGTGGAAGTCAAGGACCGGACGTCGCCCACCTTCCAGATCCTCGGTGGCCAGGGGGTCGAGGAGATGGACGTCTCGATCAAGGACATGCTCCCGGGGCTCTTCGGCGCGCGCACCAAGCGGCGGAAGGTGACGGTGCCGGAGGCGCGCGTCCTCCTGCGGGACGAGGAGGAGGCCCGGCTCGTGGACCAGGAGCAGGTCGCGCGGGAGGCCGTGGCGCGGGCGGAGTCGTCGGGCATCGTGTTCCTCGACGAGATCGACAAGATCGCGGGGCGGGAGAGCGTCCACGGCCCCGACGTCTCGCGGGAGGGCGTCCAGCGGGACCTCCTGCCGATCGTCGAAGGCACGACGGTCTCGACGAAGTACGGCCCGGTGCGGACGGACCACGTGCTCTTCATCGCCGCCGGGGCCTTCCACGTCAGCAAGCCCACCGACCTCATCCCGGAGCTCCAGGGCCGATTCCCGATCCGGGTGGAGCTCCAGTCCCTCGGCGAGGCCGATCTCCTGCGGATCCTCACCGAGCCGCAGAACGCCCTCGTCCGGCAGTACCAGGACCTGCTCGGGACGGAGGGAGTCTCGCTCGCCTTCTCCTCCGACGCGGTCGCGGAGATGGCCCGCTTCGCCGCCCGCGTCAACGACACCGCCGAGAACATCGGGGCCCGGCGCCTCGCGACCATCCTGGAAACCGTGCTCGACGAGGTTTCCTTCGAGGCCGGAGGCACGTCGCCGTTCGCGGTCACGATCGACGCCGCCTACGTGCGGCGCCGTCTGGAGCCCCTCGTCAAGAGCCAGGACCTCTCCCGCTTCATCCTGTGATGCGCGGGCGCCTCGTCCTCCTCGCGACCCTGCTCCTCGGCCTCGGCCCCGGATTCGGCTGCGGGCACCGTGGGGACCCCCTGCCGCCCCGGAAGAGAACCCCTCCGGCGCCCCGGGACTTCCGTCTCGCACAGAGGGGGGAGGCGCTCGAGCTCCGGGTCACCGCGCCCGCCGCCTCCGTGGAGGGGGTCGTCTACCAGTCGCTCGAGATCGAGTTCTTGCACGCGGACGGGCAGAAGGACCTCGAGAAGGCCGGTGAGCACCAGGCGGTGGCCGCCGCTCTCGCGGGGCGCACGACTCTCGCCCTGCCCCTGCCCGCACCCGGAACCCTCGTCCGGGCCGCGGCGAGGGCTGTGGTGGGACGAGAGAAGGGGCCCCGGACCCTGACGACGTCGCTCGTGGCGCAGGCGCCGCTCGAGGCGCCACGGGAGCTCGCCGCCACGCTCACCGAGGGCGGGGTCTCGCTTTCGTGGCGCGGGCCGCGTCCGCAGGAGGTGTCCGCGGCCGCACCACCGCCCCGGTTGCCGTCCGCGGCTCGGACATCGGCGGCCCCGGCATCGACGGCTCAGTCTTCAGCGGCCAAGGCTCCGGCCGCCCCGGCGTCGCCGGCCGCGGCAACGGCGGCCTCCGCATCGCCGGCTCACACGGCGCCGGCCCCGACATCGGCGGGTTCGGCTCCCTCGGCGCAGACACCGGCGGCCTCAGCACCGGCCGCCCCGGCGTCGGCCCCCCCGAACGCGCCGGCGAAAGCGGAGAGCCCCGGCGCGGTTCCTTCCGCCGGTCCGTCGCCGGGCGCTCCCGCCCCGGCGGCTCCGGCCGGGCCGCGACGCAGCGGGTTCTTCGTCTACCGACGCGTCGGCGGGGCTGAGTACGGCGAGCCACTCGCCGCCGAGCCCCTCGAGCGCCGGAGCCTCGAGGACACCGCGGCCCCCACGGGCGCGACCGCGTGCTACGTCGTGCGAGCCGTGGCCTCCGTCGATCCCCTCGTGGAGAGCGCGGCCTCGAACGAGGCCTGCGTGGGAGTGCGGGACATCACCGCTCCGCCCATCCCGCACGGCCTCTCCGTCCTGCCCCGCGAGGATGGGCTCGAGCTGCTCTGGGGGCCGTCGGCGGCCCCGGACCTCGCGGGCTACCGCATCTACCGCGCCACGCGGGACGGAAGGCCGGAGCGGGTCGCCGAGATCGCTCCCGACAAGCTCTCCTGGGTGGACGGGAGCGTCACCCGGGGAGTCGTGTACCAGTACTCGGTGAGCGCATTCGACAACGCGGGCAACGAGAGCGAGGCGTCGGAGGCGGTCGAGGGGAGCCTCCCGTGAGCCGGCCGCAGCGGCCCCCGCGCAGCGGCGCGGCGGCCGGCGATATCATCTTCGTGGGTCGCCGTTTCGGGGCCCGCCCCGACCGCCCGGGCGACGTGGCGGAGGCCGAAGGGGGCGGGCCCGCAGCAAGAGGCCCGTCAGAAAGCAGGAAGGAATCATGAAGATCTTTCTCGACACCGCGAGCCTCAGGGAGATCCGGGAGGCGGCCGCCCTGGGCGTCGTGGACGGCATCACCACCAACCCGAGCCTCCTCGCCAAGGAGTCGGGCGATCCCGAGCAGATCCTCGTCGAGATCTGCCGGACGATCGACGGCCCGATCTCGGGAGAGGTCGTGGCGACGGACGCCGAGGGGATGGTCCGCGAGGGCCGCCACCTCGCCTCCCTCCACGAGAACATCGTCGTGAAGGTGCCCTGCATCGCCGAGGGGCTGAAGGCCACGAAGGTGCTCGCCGGCGAGGGCAAGCGCGTCAACATGACGCTCATCTTCAGCCCGAGCCAGGCGCTGCTCGCGGCGAAGGCCGGCGCCCGCTACGTCTCGCCGTTCGTGGGCCGGCTCGACGACGTCTCGACGCCCGGCATGGAGATCGTGGCCGACATCATCCAGATCTTCGACCACTACGACTACGACTGCGAGGTCCTCGCGGCCAGCCTGCGCCACCCGATGCACGTCGTGGAGGCGGCGAAGATGGGGGCCGACATCGGAACCATGCCGATGAGCGTGTTCACCGCGCTCCTCAAGCACCCGCTGACCGACATCGGCCTCCGTCGCTTCCTGGACGACTGGGAGAAGGTGAAGGCCCAGATGGCAGTGAGGAGGGGGTAGCGGGATGCCGATCTACGAGTACGCCTGCTCCGGCTGCGGGGCGCGCTTCGAGAAGCTGGTGCGGGCGTTCGGGGAAGCCGTCTCGTGCCCCGTCTGCTCGCGGGCCGACGTCGAGAAGCAGCTCTCCGTCTTCGCGGTCGCCTCCTCGTCGTCGTCCGCACCCGCCGTCCGGTGCGGAGAGGGGGCGTGCGCGGCCGCGGACGGCAACGGCTCTCCCTGCGGCGCCGGCGGCTGCATGCTCGGCTAGCGCGCATGTCCCGCCCCCCCGTCGACGAGCTGCGGGAGAGGATCCGGCGCGCCGAGGAGGGGGGCGGCGCGGAGCGCCGCGAGAGGCAGCACCGCGACGGAAAGCTGACCGCCCACGAGCGGGTCGGCCTGCTCCTCGACGAGGGCACCTTCGAGGAGCTCGACAAGCTCGTCGAGCACCGCTGCCTCGACTTCGGCATGGCCGGCCAGAAGATCCCCGGGGACGGGGTCGTGTCCGGCTACGGTCGGGTGGACGGGCGCCTCGTGTGCGTCTTCGCCCAGGACTTCACCGTCTTCGGGGGGAGCCTCTCGGAGACGAACGCCCGCAAGATCTGCAAGGTCATGGACCTCGCCGTCAAGATGGGGGCGCCCGTCGTCGGCCTCAACGACTCGGGTGGGGCCCGCATCCAGGAGGGCGTCGCCTCTCTCGGAGGATACGCCGACATCTTCCTCCGCAACACGCTCGCCTCGGGCGTCATCCCCCAGATCTCGGCCATTCTCGGCCCCTGCGCCGGTGGCGCCGTCTACAGCCCCGCCATCACCGACTTCAACGTGATGGTCAAGGACACCGCGTACATGTTCGTCACGGGCCCCGACGTGATCCGGACCGTGACCCACGAGGAGGTCACGAAGGAGGAGCTCGGGGGCGCGTCGACGCACGCCGCCCGCTCCGGCGTCGCCCACTTCGCGGTGGACGACGACCGTGCCTGCGTCACCCTGATCCGCGATCTGCTCTCCTACCTCCCCTCGAACAACCTCGAGGAGGCCCCCGTCCACCCGACCGACGACCCGCCCGACCGCGAGGACGACAGCCTCGACACCCTCGTGCCCGCGGACCCCGCGAGGCCCTACGACATGAAGGAGCTCGTCCGAAAGGTGGTGGACGAGCGGCGCCTCCTCGAGGTCCACGAGCACTTCGCGCCCAACGTCGTGGTGGGCTTCGCGCGCATGGCCGGCCGCAGCGTCGGCGTCGTCGCGAACCAGCCCGCGCACCTCGCCGGCTGCCTCGACATCGACGCGTCCGTGAAGGCGGCGCGCTTCGTGCGCTTCTGCGACGCCTTCAACATCCCCCTCGTCACGTTCGAGGACGTCCCCGGCTTCCTCCCCGGCACCGCCCAGGAGTACGGGGGGATCATCCGCCACGGGGCGAAGCTGCTCTTCGCCTTCGCCGAGGCCACCGTCCCGAAGGTCACGGTGATCACCCGCAAGGCCTACGGGGGCGCCTACTGCGTGATGGCGAGCAAGCACATCCGCACGGACGTCAACTACGCCTGGCCCCAGGCGGAGATCGCGGTCATGGGCCCGGAGGGGGCGGTGAACGTGCTCTACCGTCGGGAGCTCGCGTCGGCGGCCGACCCCGAGGCCCTCCGGCGGGAGAAGGTCGAGGAGTTCCGCGAGAGGTTCGCGAACCCCTACGTGGCGGCGGACCGCGGCTTCGTGGACGAGGTGATCGAGCCGCGACAGACGCGTCGCAAGATCTTGGCCGGCCTCGAGATGGCCCGCGGCAAGCGGGACCGCAACCCGCCGAAGAAGCACGGGAACATCCCCCTTTGAGGGTGCACCGATGAGCCCCGGAACGTTCCGCAAGGTCCTCGTCGCCAACCGCGGGGAGATCGCGGTGCGGGTCATCCGCGCCTGCCGCGAGATGGGGATCCGCGCGGTGGCCGTCTTCTCCGAGGCGGACCGGGCGGCGCTCCACGTGCGCCTCGCCGACGAGGCCCTTCCGATCGGTCCCCCGCCCGCGCGCGAGAGCTACCTCCGCATCGACCGGGTCCTGGACGCGGCTCGGGCGAGCGGGGCGGAGGCCATCCACCCCGGCTACGGCTTCCTCTCCGAGAACGCGGCGTTCGCGCGGGCGTGCGAGGAGGCGGGGATCGCCTTCATCGGCCCGCGGAGCGAGACGATCGCCCTCATGGGCGAGAAGACCTCGGCCCGCCGGGAGGCGGTGGCGGCGGGCGTGCCGGTCGTGCCGGGGACGCTCGAGCCCATCGCGGACGAGGGCACTCTCGCGCGCGAGGCGGACCGGATCGGCTACCCGGTCATGCTGAAGGCGGCGGCCGGGGGAGGCGGAAAGGGCCTGCGCCTCGTGGCCGCGCCGCGAGATCTCCTCCCCGCCCTCGCCCGCGCCCGCTCGGAGGCGAAGGGGGCGTTCGGCGACGACAGCGTCTATCTCGAGAAGGCCGTCCTTCGGCCGCGGCACGTCGAGATCCAGGTCCTCGCCGACCGGTACGGAAGCGCGGTTCACCTCTTCGAGCGCGAGTGCTCGATCCAGCGGCGTCACCAGAAGGTGATCGAGGAGAGCCCGTCTCCCTTCCTCACCCCCGAGCTGCGCGAGCAGATGGGGACCCTCGCCGTCGCCCTCGTGCGGCGGGTGGGCTACGAGAACGCGGGGACGCTCGAGTTCCTGGTCGACGCGGAGCGCAAGCCCTACTTCCTCGAGATGAACACGCGGCTCCAGGTCGAGCACCCGGTGACGGAGATGGTGACCGGGGTCGACCTCGTGAAGACGCAGATCCAGATCGCCCAGGGCGAGCCGCTCGCGCTCCGCCAGGAGACGCTCGCGCAGCGCGGCCACGCGATCGAGTGCCGCGTCTACGCCGAGGACCCCGAGGCCGGGTTCCTCCCGAGCCCGGGCCGGATCCTCGCGCTGCGCAGCCCGGGCGGCCCCGGCGTGCGCGACGACTCCGGCGTCGACGAGGGCACGGAGGTCGGGGTCCACTACGATCCCCTCGTCTCCAAGCTGATCGCGTGGGCCGGGACCCGGGAGGAGGCCATCCGGAGGATGCGGCGGGCGGTCGCCGAGTACCGCGTCGTCGGTGTCCGCACGACGCTGCCGTTCTTCGCCCGCGCGCTCACCCACCCCGATTTCGTGGCGGGGGACGTCGACACGGGGTTCGTCGAGCGGATGCTCGCGACCGGCAATGGCCGGCCGGCCGTGGAGGTGGCGGTCGTGGCGGCGGCGATCCACGCCTTCGAGGCGCGCCGGGCCGCCCACGCCCAGCCGGACGCGGCCCGGCTGCCGGCCTGGCGGGCGGCGGGCCTGCGTGAGGCGCACCTGGACCGCGCGGGGGGCCCGGCGTGACCTTCGACGCCGTCGTCGACGGGCGTCCCTTCCGCGTGGAGGTGCGGGGGCGGGACGGGCGCTACACGGTGAGGCTCGACGAAGCGCCTCTCGACGTGGACGTCGCCGTCACGGGCCCCCACGTCGCGAGCGTCCTCCTCCGGGGCGAGAGCCACGAGGTCGGCCTCGAGAGGCGTGCGGACGGCTACGCCGTGTCCCTCCGCGGGGGCGCGGTCACCGTCGACCTCGTCGAGGCCTCCCACGGCCCCTCCCCGCAGGCACGCCGGCCCCACGGCCCGGAGCGCCTGACCGCGCCCATGCCGGGCCGGGTCGTGCGGGTCCTCGAGGCGCCGGGCGCCGAAGTGAAAGCCGGGCAGGCGCTCGTGGTGATCGAGGCCATGAAGATGGAGAACGAGATCCGCGCTCCGCGCGGCGGCCGCCTCCAGGCGGTGGCGGTCCAGGAGGGACAGGCGGTCGAGGCGGGGGCGCTGCTGGCGGTCGTCGGCTAGGCACGGCATGTCCCGACGCCGCAAGCTCCTGCTCCTCGCGCTCGTGGCGGGCGCGACCGTCCTCTATGCCCTCTGGCGCGCGCCCGCGTGGGGCGTCCGGCTCATCGAACAGGCGCTCGCCGGCGTCTTCAACCGGCCGGTGCACGTCGAAGCTCTCGCCATCCGGCTGGAAACGGCGGAGCTGGAGATCCGCGGACTGCGGGTGGGCGGGCCCACGCCCGACGCCCCGCCCTTCCTGGAGATTCCGGTCGCGCGCGTGCGGCCGAGCTTCGCTCCCCTGCGCGGCAGCCGCCTCGTCCTCTCGCGCGTGCGCGTCCAGGGCCTGCGCCTGCGCATCCACGCCTTCCCGTCCCCGCCCGAAGGCCCCGGCGGCGACGACATCCCGAAGTTCGGGGGAGGCGGGGGCGGGGGCAGAGGGCTCTCGGTCTCGGTCCAGCGCCTGGTGATCGTCGGGGGCGAGTTCTTCCTCAACCACGAGCGCGTCCCGCTCGACCTCGACCTGCCCGACTTCCAGGGCCGGCTGGCCGGGCGGCCCGAGGGCGGGCTCTCCGGCCGCGTCTCGTTCGGACCCGGCCGGCTGCAGATGGGCTCGGCGCCCCAGCTCCCCCTCGGCACGGAGATCGACGTCTGGGTGCACAGCGGGGTCGTGGAGGTGACCGGGGCGCACCTGCTGGCCGAGAACACGAACCTCGCCTACCACGGACGCATCCGGCTGTCCGGACGGCCCCAGGGCCAGCTCAGCCTCGAGGGCCCGGTCGATCTCGCGGTCCTCGAGAGGCACGTCTTCCGCTCGGGCCTCGGCTTCGCGGGCCACGCGCTCTGGAGCGGGCTCTTGTCGATCGACGGCTCCCGCCTCCGCATCGAGGGGCGCATGGAGGGCAAGGGCGGCGCCTTCAAGGGGGTGGCCGTCCCCCGCTTCGCGGGCTGGCTCTCCTACGACGGCACTGACGGTCTCGTGATGCGCGACCTCGACCTGGAGGCGCTCGGCGGCCGGGCCCGGCTCGCGATCGACGTGCCGCCCACCTCGACCCACCGGCCGGTCGTCATCCGTGGCCCCGTCCG
Organism: Vicinamibacteria bacterium; assembly: GCA_035577965.1. Classification (GTDB taxonomy): domain Bacteria; phylum Acidobacteriota; class Vicinamibacteria; order Fen-336; family Fen-336; genus DATBSL01. The sequence goes on from DATJYX010000035.1 coordinate 35,970, forward strand.
CGCGGTGGACGGCGAGGGGATCCTCCGGATGATCTTCGGGTGGGGCGCCCTCGGCATCGGCACCGCGGCCACCGGGGAGGTGGACGTGCGCTGGCCGAAGGGGAGGAACCGCGAGCTGAGCGGGACGATCGGCGTCGACCTCGAGGAGCGGCCCGACGGGCGCTACCCGCTCTCGGGACGCCTCGACTGGCGGGCCGAGGACGGGAGGCAGCTCTACGAGCGGGCGGTGATGCGGGGGCCCGACATGAGAGGGCGCGTGAGCGGGGAGGTGGACGTCCTCGACCGCACCCGCCTCGAGATCGAGGGCGAGACGGACGACCTGGCCGCGGCCGAGACGGTCCTCACCCAGGTGCGCCGCGGCCTCGGCAACCTCGAAGCCCAGCCCGCCGGCTTCACCGGAGCCGGCACCTTCCGCGGTCTCTGGCGGGGCACCGTTTCCTGGCCGATCTTCGAAGGTCGCTTTTCGGGCCGCGACGTCGGCTACTTCGGGGTCGACTGGGGGCGCGCGGAGTGGGCGGGGACTCTCGACACCGGTGCGGAGGCGGTCGAGTCCCGGCCCCTCGTCCTCCACAAGGGGTCGGGCGAGATCGTGTGGGAGGGCCGGACCGAATTCGGCTGGTTCGGCCTGCGGGACGCCATCGAGGGCCGGGGGCGCTCGACGGCGTGGCCGGTCGAGGACATCGTGAAGTTCATGCGGTGGAATGTCGTCGCGACAGGGCTCGTGACGGGCACCGCACGGGTCCGCGGCGGGCGGAGCGCGCCCGAGGGGGAGGCGGAAGGCACGGCGCGCGGTGGCCGGTACTACGCGGTCCCGTACGACGAGGCCCGCATCGAGTCGCGCTGGAAGGGGCGCGTGGCCGAGGTCACGCGGGGCGAGGTGCGGCTCGGCGGGGGAGAGGTCCGCTTCCGGGGCAGCGTCACCGACGACGGGGTCTACGACGGCACCGGGGAGATGGAGGGCGTCGACCTCGGGGCTCTCACGCCCGCGCCGGCCCAGGGCGCCGCTTTCGGCGGCCGCCTCACGGGCCGCCTCGAGATGCAGGGCACGCTGACGAGGCCACGTGTCCGGGCGAGCCTCGCCTCCCCCCGCCTCTTCTTCGGCGACGAGGGGATCGGCGCGCTCGAGGCCCACCTCGTGGGCACCGGTGACGGACGGGTCGCGGTCGACGGCCGATGCCGATCCGCGCGCGTGGACCTCTCCCTGGCCGGCGCGGTCGGCACCGTCCCACCCTACGCGGCCGACCTCACCGTCGCCGGCCGGTCGACGAGCCTCGATCCGTTCCTCCGCGCGGCGGCGCCCGCCCTCCCCGCGGCCCTCAGCCTCGTGGCCTCGGGCGAGGTGCGCGTCCACGGGCCGCTCGCGGCCCCCGCCGAGGTCCGGGCCGAGGCGGCCTTCCCCGACCTCCAGCTCGTCCTCCCCGACTTCCCCGTCCGGGCCCGCGAGCCCGTGCGTTTCACCGTCGCCGGCGGCCGGCTCGAGCTCGCCGCCTTCCACCTCGCCGGTGAGGGGACCGACCTCGCCGTCACTGGCGGGGCAGACCTCGTGGGCACGGGCCCGCTCGCCGTCTCCGCCCTCGGCCGGGCGGACCTGCGCGCCCTCTCTCTTCTCACCCGTCGGCTCCGCGGCGCCGGCAGCGCCAACCTCGCCGTCGAGGTCTCCGGCACCCGCGCCGCCCCCCGCGTCCAGGGCACGCTCGACCTCGAGGGCGGGGGCCTGCGCGTGCGCGGCTTCCCGCACGGCATCGAGGACGTGCGGGGGCGCGTGCGCTTCACGGAGAGCGCGGCCGATCTCGAGGACGTGCGGGGGACCCTGGCCGGCGGAGAGCTGACGATCGAGGGCCAGGCGGCCTACTCGGGGGGCGGACTCACCTCCTACGACATACGGCCCACCGGACGCGGCCTCGCCCTCCGCTACCCGGAGGGGCTCCGCAGCCTGATCGACGCCCATCTGCGGCTCTTCGGGGACGCCGCGAAGCAGTGGATCACGGGCACCATCGACGTGCGCCAGGCCCTCTACACGAAGCGGTACGACGTGGCGTCGGAGCTCCTCGGCGCGCGCCGGGTCCTCCCCGTGACCGAGGCGGACTCGCTCGGGGAGGGCGCCCGGCTCGACCTGCGGGTGCACGCTCCCGGCACCGTGCGGATCGACAACAACCTCGCCACGCTGACTGCGAGCGCCGACCTCGCCCTCCAGGGGACGACCCGAGCCCCCATCGTGACCGGCAGGGCCGAGATCGACCGCGGGCAGCTTTACTTCCAGGGGCGGACGTACGCCGTCCGGCGCGGGGTCCTCGACTTCGTGAACCCTCTCCGGCTCGACCCTCTCTTCGACATCGAGGCCGAGACGCGGATCCGGTCCTACCGGATCACCCTGCGCGTCTCCGGCACGCTCGAGCGGGTGACGCCGACCCTCACCTCGGATCCGCCGCTCTCGTCGCTCCAGATCCTGGCCCTCCTCGCCGGCCAGGACGAGACCGAGGTCGCGAACCTCACCCAGACCGAGGCGCGGCAGAAGCAGGCGAGCCTCGCCGCGACGGGCGCGGCCACGCTGGCCGCGGGCCGGATCTCGGAGTCGATGGGGCTCGAGCGGGAGGCGGAGCGCCTCTTCGGCCTGAACCGCTTCTCGATCGATCCCTCGCTCCTCCGTGGCGCGGGCACGACGCCCACGGCGCGGGTCACGGTCGGGAAGCGCATCACGCCCGACCTGAACGTCCTCTACTCGCAGGACCTCCGCGGCACGGAGGAGCGGATCCTCGCCGTCGAGTACACCCTGACCGACCGCTTCTCGCTCCTGCTCACGCGGACGGACCCCGGCACGGCCAAGACGGGCGTCGAGCGCGGATGGGCCTTCGACGTCCGGATCCGCCAGTCGCGCTGATGCTGGGAGCCGCTCTCCTCGCCCTCGCCGTCGCCCCGCCGCCGGCCGCGGTCCCGCCGGCGGCGGGCGGTGAGGAGATCGTCCGCGCCGTCCGGGTGGAGGGTGCGCAGCCCGAGCGCCTCGCTCCCTTCATCGGCATCGTCCCCGGACGCGCCCTCGACCGGGAGGCGGTCCGCGAGGCAGTCGAGCTCATCTTCGCCACCGGCCGGTTCGAGGACGTCGCGGTCGAGCTCCGCCGGACCGAGGGCGAGGCGGGGGTCGAGGTCGTCTTCCGGCCCACGCCGGCTCCCCTTCTCGCGTCGGTGCGCATCGAGGGTGACCGCGTGATCTCGCCGCGGAGCGCGATGCGCACCGCGCGCCTGCGCTTCGGCGAGGCGCTCTGGCCATCCCGCCTCGATCGCGCGGGCCGCGACATCGGCCTCGCCCTCTCCCGGCGCGGGTACTGGGAGGCGCTCGTCGAGCCCGAAACGCTTCCCGTCCCGGGCGGGGCGGAGGCGGTCTTCCGGATCCGGGCCGGCCCCCGGGTGACGGTCGGACGCGCCGACGTCGTGGGCGGAGACCCGGCGACACCCCTCGGCGACCTCGTGCGCCCGCGGCCGGGCGAGGTCTACCGCCGGGAGAAGGCCGACGAGGCGCGCGAGAAGATGCGCCGGCGCCTCGCCGATCTGGGGCACTGGCGGGCGGCGGTGGAGGTCCGGGAGACCTACGACCCCGGGCGGGGCTCGATGAGCCTCGTCTTCGACGTCTCGCCGGGGCGCCGGATGAGGCTCGAGGCCCGCGGCGCCACGCTGCCCGCCCGGCTGCTCGGGGACGTGCGTGACCTCGTGCGCGAAGGCGAGGCGACGAGCGACAGCCTGGAGGCCGGGGCCGAGCGGATCGAGGCTCACCTCCGCGGCCAGGGCCACCGGGAGGCGATCGTCCGCGCGACGACCGAGGAGGACCCGGCCGGCACGACGGTGGTGTACGACGTGCAGCCGGGCCCGCGGGCGACCGTCGCCTCGGTGGAGCTGCGCGGCGCGAATCCGCTCCTCCTGGCCGACCTAAGCACGCAGCTGGGCCGCCCGCTCGTCGACGCGACGGTCGAGGAGGACGTGCGGCTCCTCGTCGCGCGCCTCGAGGACGAGGGGCACTTCGAGGCGCGGGTGGAGGCGGAAGTCGCCGACGGCGGGGGCAGCCTTCCCGTCGTCTTCGTGGCCCAGCCGGGCCCGCGGGCGGTGGTCCGGACCGTCGACGTCGAGGGGCCGGCCCTGCCGGCGTCCGCCGACGACAAGGAGCCCCGGGAGCTGGCGGTGCGGCCGGGCCTTCCCTACCGCCTGCGCGACGTCGCCAGCAGCCGCGACGCGCTCCTCTCGTCCTGGCGCCGCGCCGGGTACCTCGACGCCCGCGTCCGTCCCGAGGTGACGTTGAGCGAGGCCCGCGACGAGGCCCGGGTGAGCCTGGTCGTCGAGCCGGGGCCGCAGACCCTCATCGAGCACGTCGTGCTCGCCGGCCTCGACCGCACGCGCGACGTGGTGGTCGAGCGCGAGATGGTGCTCCGGCCCGGCGAGCCCTTCTCGTTCGAGCGCCTGCTCGAGAGCCAACGGCGCCTCTCCGGGCTCGGCATCTTCGAGCGGGTGCAGATCGCGGAGCTCGACCCCACCCGCGAGCGCCAGCGGGACGTGGTGGTGAGCGTGCAGGAGGCGCCGCGCACGACGTGGTCGTGGGGCGTCGGGTACTCCGAGCAGGACCGCCTGCGGGGCAGCATCGAGGTCACCCGCCGCAACATCGGCGGTCTCGGCCGGACGGCCTCGTTCTTCGCCCGGGGCAGCTTCCGGGGGAGCCGTCTCCTCCTCAACCTGCGCGAGCCGTGGCTCTTCGGCCGCCAGCTCGACTCCTTCGTCACCGGGTTCTGGGAGGAGGAAAACGTGACGAGCTTCAGCTACAACCGCCTCGGGGGGATCCTCCAGGCCGGCCGCTCGCTCGACACCCGCACGAGCGTCATCCTGCGCTACCTCTACCAGGACACCAACGTCTTCAACTTGCAGGTGCCGCTGGACGAGATCGACCGGCAGTACCGCACGTACACCGTCTCCGGGCCGTCCGCGTCCGTCATCTTCGACACCCGCGACGACCCCCTCGAGCCGAAGCGCGGCCTCTTCCTCGGCGCCGACCTCCAGCTCTCCCTCGAAGCCCTCGGGGGAGTGAGCTACCTCCGGGGGTTCTTCCAGGGGACGAGCGTGCGGCGGCTGCGACCCGACCTCGTGTTCGTGCTCTCCGCGCGCCTGGGGCTCGCCGGCACCTTCGGAGGAGAGGCTCCCCTCCTTCCGCTGCCCGAGCGCTTCTTCGCCGGAGGGGACTACGGCCCCCGGGGGTTCCCCGTCGACGGCGTCGGCCCGAAGGTCTTGGGGACGAACGGCCAGCTCTACCCGACCGGCGGCAACGCAGTCGCCCTCGGGGGAGCGGAGCTGCGCTACAACGTGACCCGTGCCCTCCAGCTCGCGAGCTTCGTCGACACCGGCAACGTCTTCCCGGAGACGCGCGACCTCGTGCTCTCCCGCCTGCGCTGGAGCGCCGGCGCGGGCGTACGCTACCGCACGCCCATCGGCCCCGTCCGGCTCGACTGGGGCTACGTGCTCGACCCGGAGCCGGGCGACGAGGGCCGCTACCACTTCCACCTCACGATCGGCCATGCCTTCTAGCTACGCCCTGCTCGCCACCCTCCTCCTCGCCGGGCCCGCGCTCGCGGGCGAGGCGGCGCCCCCGCCGAAGGAGGAGACGATCGAGCGCATCGTCGCCGTGGTGGACGAGCGGCCCCTCCTCCTGAGCGACGTCCGGGCCCTGCAGGCGGTGCGCCGGCTGCCCGAGACGAAGGCCCGCGACGCCGCGATCGAGGAACGGCTCATGTACCTCGAGGCCTCGCGGCTCCCCCAGGCCGACGTCTCGCGCGACGAGGAGGACCGAGCGGTTGCACTCCTCCTCTCGACCCGACCCGAGCTGCGCGGTGCGGTGACGGAGCCGGATCTGCGGCGGCTCCTGCGGCGGGAGCTGGCGGCACAGAAGTACATCGAGTTCCGCTTCCGGCCGCAGGTGCGCGTCTCGGACGAGGAGGTGCGCAAGGCCTGGGAGGAGGAGCAGGCGGGGAGCCCGAAGGGGCCCGCCTTCGAGGACGAACAGGCGGCCGTCCGCGCCCGGCTCGAGCGGCGGGCGCTCGACGAGAGGATCGAGACCTGGGTGGCGTCGCTGCGCCAGCGGGCCGAGGTGCGCTACGTCGGGGCGCCGCCGCCGGCCGGGCCGTAGAGCCCGCGCCGGGCGGAGAGCCGGATGCGGAGAAGGTCGAGGAACGCGGCGCCTCCCCCGCCGAACCCGACCCGGGTGGCGGCGTCGTTCCTCCACCGGACCGGCACCTCGGCGATCCTCAGGCCAAGCCGCCGCGCCACGAAGAGCGCCTCGACGTCGAACGAGAAGCCGTCGAGGCGGCAGGCGCCGAACGCCGCTTCGGCGGCGCGGGCGGTGAAGAGCTTGAAGCCGCACTGGGTGTCGTGGAGCCCGGGCAGCAGGATCGCCTGCACCATGACGTTGAAGGCGCGACCCATCGCCTCGCGGTAGGCCGGCTGGTGGACCTCGATCCGGGCCCCGGGCAGGGCGCGGGACCCGACCGCGACGTCGAAGCCCCGGTCGATCTCGGCCTCGAGCCTCGGCATCTCCTCGATCGGCGTCGAGAGGTCGGCGTCGGTCATGAGCCGCCGCGCGCCGGCCGCGGCCAGCATGCCGCGGCGCACGGCGTACCCCTTCCCGCGGTTGGGCTCGTGCCGCAGGACGCGCACCGACTCTCCCCGGGCGAGGTCGGCCGTCGCGTCCGCGGAGCCGTCGTCGATCACCAGGATCTCGTGAGCCACCCCCTGCGCGGCGAGGTACGCGCCGACCCGCTCGAGGGTGGCCGGAAGCCGGCGGGCCTCGTTGTAGGCCGGGATCACGACGGAGAGCACCGGAGGCATCACCGGCGGCCGGGGAGGACGTCGGCCAGCAGCCGCACGACGTCGGAAGGCACGCCGGGCAGCGAGAGCTCGTGCGCGGCCGGCCGCAGCTCGTCGAGGGCCAGGGCGAGGAGGGAGCCCTCCGGGCCGCGGTCCGCCTGCGCCTCGCGGCGCAGGCGCGAAGCGTCCGCGTGCACCGCCCGCGCGAGGCCGAGGAGCGCGCTCGCCGCCGCGTCCGGCTCCGGGGGCAGCCGGACGAGGGGCCGGCCGCCGAGGCGCGCCGCGGCCCGCCGCTGCACGTCAAGGCTCGTCGTGGCGAGGCCCAGGCTCGCCTCGAGGACGCGGTCGTTGAGGGGGAGGACGGCGGGCAGGGCCCCAGCGCGGCCCGCGAGCACCTGCTCGGCCACGAAGGCGCCCGTTTCGCCCCGCGAGCGCCGGGCCTCTCGCCGGTAGGCGTGCGGGTCGCCCCGGCCCGCGGTCTCGGCGTGGACGAGGCGGTGGAGGTTCCAGTCCCGGAGCACCACGACCCCCGGCTTCAGGCGGAGCGCGCGGTAGACGAAGCCGTGGGCCGCGTCGTCGGCGACGTCGTAGATGTCGACGTCGACTGCCGGCGCGACCGGAGTCGCGTCGAGGAGGTGCAGCTCCACCTCCCCGGCCAGGTGCGGGACGAGGCCCCTCGCCCACTCCTCCCGCGGCGTCCAGAGCGCGAGCCTCACCTTAAGGACTCCGTCAGGCGGTCGACGACCGCGTCCCAACTGATGTGCGCCACCCGGCGGTGGCCTTCCGCTCCCATGTCGCGCAGGCGCGCCTCCGGGAGGGCCGTCACGTCGTCGATCGCCTCGGCGAGGGCCGCGGGCTCGGGCGGCCGGACGAAGCCGCTCACGCCCTCCTCGACGAACTCGAGCGGTCCGCCGGCGTCGGTCGTCGTGATCACGGGCTTGCGGGAGAGGAAGCTCTCGATCGCGACGTAGCCGAAGTCCTCGTCCAGCGGCACGTAGAGCGCGGCGCGGCAGCCCCCGTAGAGGGCGAGGAGGTCTTCGTCGGCCACGAAGCCGAGGAGCTCGACCCGGTCCGCGACGCCGAGGCTCTCGGCGAGGCGAAGGAGGTCCGTCCGGAGCGGGCCCTCGCCGGTCACCTTGAGCCGCGCGCCGGAGCGGCTCGCGGCGAGGGCGCGCAGGGCGAGGTCCGGCCGCTTGATCCGCTCGAGGCGCCCGGGGCAGAGGAGGTAGCCTCCGTAGCCGTCGGTCCGGTGGCGGCCGAGGTGCGGGGGGGGAGGGTGAAGGGGGGTCGCGGGAAGGCGGTTGTGGCGGGCGAGGCGCTCGGCCACGTTGCGCGAGATGGCGAAGAGACCGCGGCACTCGCCGAGCGCCGCCTCGTCCATCGCGTGGACCGCGTCGCGCACCGAGCGGTCCTCCGGGGAGTCGGTGAGCGACCCGAAGGGCGTGCCGTCGAGGTCGTAGGCCTCGCGGTACTGGTGGAAGACCCACGCGACCTTGCGGGGGTGGCGCACGAGGTAGCTCGGGAACTTCGTGGGGATCACGAGGTCGGGCCGTTGCCCGCTCGTCTCGCGCAGCTCGAGCAGCCGCCAGGCGAGCGCCTGGCGCACGACCTCGGAGGGGGGGTGCGCGTGGAAGGGGACGCTCACGACGTCCGCCCGGTAGCCCCGCCGGACGAGGCTGCGGGCCAGCTCCCGTACGAGGATCTCGGCCCCGCCGGTCACGAAGGGGGCCTGCGCGGCGCAGACGAGGACCGACTTCATTCGCCCCGACGCCCCAGGGCCTCTTCGAGACGGACGAGACGCGCGCGCAGGTCCTCGAGCGCGAACTCCTGGGCCAGCCGTCCCCGCGTCGACTCCTCGAGCACGAGATCGACGCGGCGAACGAGGTCGCTCACGTGCCCGCGCAGCTCCTCCTCCAGGCGAAGGTGGCGCTCGTCGATCTCGTCCTGGCGCCGGCCGAGGAGGCCGAGCAGGCGGTCGTAGTGCGCGTGGGTCGCGGCGAAACGGGCCTCGAGATGGAGGAGCAGCGCGTTGTCGAGCTGGACCTGCTTCGCGTTGAAGTCCCGCTGGGCGTCGAAACGCGGCGAGAGGAGCCGCACGAGAAGCCGGTGGAGGAGGCCCGCCGCCCCCTCGGGGACGGCGGCCTCGGCCGTCCACGCCGCGTTGACGGCAGCGCCGTCGGGCGGCTCGGGCAGCGGCGCCCCCGACTCGTCGCGCGGCTTCGGCTCCTCGCTCACCGGACGCTCATCCCGAGACGTCGCCATTCTACCCGCGCCTCCGGCGTGGACGTTAGAATCGTCGGCGCGACCGCATGGACCACCCCGATCTCGAGCCTCTCCGCCGCCGTCTCGAGGAGGAGGAGAAGGCCTACGCGGAGGCGCTCGCGGCGCTCGACCGTCTGGGCGCGCTCGAGGCGGCCGGCGAGGAGACCTCGCCCGTCGCCGCCGAGCTCGCCGAGCTCAACGCCCTGTGGCCCGCACCGCCTCGGCCGGAGGCCTCGGGCCTCGGGGGCGCGCTGCGCTCCAGGGCGTGGGACGCCCTCCGGCCCGCGATCGAGAGGCAGGAGCGATTCAACGCCGCCCTCGTGCGCCTGCTCAACGCCCACCTCGGACGCACGGCCGGCCTCGTCTCGGGCCTCCGCGAGCTGGCGGGCGCGCTCGTGCGCTACGCGCAGCGCGTCGAGCCGGTCATGGACGCGCGAGACCAGGCGCGGGTGGCGACCGCCCCCACCGAGGCGCAGGTACAGATCGACGCCTTCTCCCGGCGTCTCGAGGCCATGCGGGAGAGGGTCGAGGGGCTCCTGGCGCTCCGCGACCGGCTGGAGGCCGTGGCCGAGGAGGTGCGCGCGGTCCGCGGGAGCCTCGAGGCATCGGCGCCCCCGCCGGAGGTCGCGCGGGCCGCGGTGGAGTCCGCCGCGGGCTCCGTCTACACCGCGTTCGAGAACCGCTTCCGGGGCAGCCGCGAGGAGATACGCGCCCGGCAGCGGAATGACGTCGCCCTCTTCGCCGGCCTCGCCCCCGTCGTCGACCTCGGCTGCGGGCGCGGCGAGTTCCTGGAGCTCCTGCGCGAGGCGGGCATCGAGGGCCGGGGCGTCGAGGGCAACGCCAACGTCGTCCGCGAGTGCCGCGAGAAGGGGCTCGACGTCGTGGCCGGCGACCTCGTCGAGTTCCTGCGGGCCCAGGTGCCGGCCTCGCTGGGGGGCGTCTTCGCCGCCCAGGTCGTGGAGCACCTGCCGCCGCCATCGCTCGGCGCTCTCCTCGGAGAGGCCCACCGTGCGCTGCGCAAGGGCGGCCTCCTCGTCCTCGAGACGGTGAACGCCGCCTCGGCGCTCGCCTTCCACGAGGTGTTCGTCCGCGACCTCACGCACGAGCGTCCTCTCCACCCGGAGACGCTGCGCTTCATGGCCGCCGCGGCCGGGTTCGCCGAGGCCCGGATCGACATGCGCTCGCCCGTGCCCGACGACGTGCGCCTCGCGCTCCTGCCGAGCGGCGTGCTCGCGCCTCCCGCGACGAAGGTCATCAACGAGAACGCGGCGCGCCTGAACGCCCTCCTCTTCGCCCCCCTCGACTACGCGCTCCTCGCGCGCCGCTAGGCGCCGCGAGCGTGCCGGAGGCGCACGAGATCTCGCAGGCCCGAGGAGGTCCCGTGCCCGGCCTCCCCTACCCGGGCTTCCGCGCCAGCGCCACGACGCTCGCCCCGATCGGGAACGAGATCCCCGCCCGCACGAGGGCCGCCTCGGCGAGGAGCGCCCGCTTGAAGGCCCACTCGGCGGGCGCGGGCAGGAAGCCGACGTCGGACCCCTCGCGGTGGAGGAGTCGGTCGAGGGTCCGCCGGGCGAGGAGCAGCGGAAAGAGGACCGAGTTGCAGTAGGTGGCCCGCTCGACCCGGAGCGAGCACGCGGCGAGGAGCGCGACGAGCTCTCCGCGCGTGTAGCGATGGCGCGACTGGACCTCGATGTCGTGGGCGCCCCAGAGGGCCCGCAGCGCGGGGACGCGCACGAGGAGGATCCCGCCCGGCTTCAGGACGCGGACCATCTCGCGGACCGCGGCCCGGTCGTCGGTGACCCAGGCGTGGTAGACGACGTCGAACGAGGTCACGGCGTCGAAGGTCCTGTCCGGGAAGGGGAGGGCGAGGAGGCTCGCCCGCGCGGCGCGCGCCCCGCGCTCGCGGCAGAAGGCGACCGCCTCCGGGGCGAGGTCGATCCCGACCGCCGTGCCGAGGCGGGAGAGGGCGAGGACGTTCTGTCCCGTCCCGCACCCGGCGTCGAGCACGAGCGGCCGCGCCGGGCGGCCCGCGATGGCCGGATCGAGGAGAGCAGTGGCGATCGCCCGCTGCCCCGCGTACCACCACTGGCTCTCCTCCGCCTCGTACATCCGGCGGTACTCGGCCGGCTTCACAGGCGGGTGGCGTCGGATGTGAAGTAGGCGATCACTCGGTCCAGGATCTCGTCGAGCTGCACCTTCGGCTCGTAGCCGGTGAGGGCCCTCAGCTTCGAGAGGTCGGGCACGCGGCGCTGCATGTCCTCGAAGCCCTCCTCGTAGGCCCGGTCGTACGGCACGAGCTCGATCGGGCTCCTGGAGCCGGCTCGGGCCACCACTCTCCGGGCGAGGTCGAGGATCGCGACCTCCTCCCGGTCGTTCCCCACGTTGAAGACCCCGCCCACTGCCTGCTCCTCCTCGGCGAGGGCGATGAGCTGGGAGACGACGTCGCTCACGTAGGTGAAGCAGCGGGTCTGGTTTCCGTCGCCGAACACCTTGAGGGGATGGCCGAGGAGCGCCTGCTTCACGAAGTTCGGGATCACCATGCCGTAGCGGCCGGTCTGACGGGGGCCGACGGTGTTGAAGAGGCGCGCCACCACCACCGGCAGGCGCTTCTCCTTGTGGTAGGCGAGGCCGAGGAACTCGTCGATGGCCTTGCTGCAGGCGTAGCTCCAGCGGCCCTTGGAGGTCGGGCCCATCACGAGGTCGCCGTCCTCGCGGAAGGGCACCGCGTCCGCCTTGCCGTAGACCTCCGAGGTGGAGGTGAGGAGCACCTTCTTCCGCTTCTTGTTCGCGAGCTTCAGCACCATCTCCGTGCCGTGCACGTTCGTCTCGATGGTGTTGACCGGGCTCTCCACGATGAGCCGCACCCCCACCGCCGCCGCGAGGTGGAAGACGACGTCCGCCCGGTCCACGAGCTCGGCGAGCACCGGCTCGTTGAGCACGGTGTCGATCGTGTAGTGGAAGCGGGGGTGCCCCTTCAGGTGCTCGATGTTGTCGATCGCGCCCGTGGAGAGGTTGTCGATGACGTGGACCTCGTCGCCGCGCCCGAGGAGCGCCTCCGCGAGGTGGCTGCCCACGAAGCCCGCGCCGCCGGTGATGAGTGTCTTCACTCGAGCATGTCCTCCCTGATCGTCTCGTCGGCCTGGATCGGGCGGGCCGCGCGCCGGCCGATGACCCGGTGCGCCTCCGCGGGAGCCAGCCCCCGCTCGAAGCGCTCGTCCGTCCGCTTGTAGACGAGCTTCTCCGCGGTGATCGCCTCGCCGCGGGCGATGAGGCCCGCGGCCACGATCGAGCGGCCTCGGGCGGAGGCGACGCGGCCGCGGCTCTCGCCGTCGCCGCGCGCGCGCTCCGCCTGGCGCAGGAGCTCCACCATCCGGTAGAACTCCTCCGGGGGGAGGGCGGCCGCCCCCTCGCGTCCCTTGCGGGTCCGGTCGAGGGCGAGGGACTTCTCGACGAAGTCGGCGCCGTGCGCGGCGGCGAGGGCGGGGGCGAGGAGGGCGAAGGCGGAGCCCCCGTCCGTAGGGTCCAGGAGGCCGACCGGCACCCGGTAGCGCTCGCGGATCACCGCGAGCTCGGCGAGCCGCAGCTCCTCGGCCGCGGCGGGGACGGTCGCAAGGCCCAGGAGGAGAGCGGCCGAGCCCCCCGCCGCCGCGAGGGCGTCGCCGACGTGCGGCTCCGCGGCCCCGCTCGCGCCGACGAGGAGCGGGCGTCCGGCCGCGGCGAGAGCGCGGAGGAGGTCCGGGTGGTCGAGGTCGGTCGGGTGGGTCTGGAAGGCGTCGACGCCCGCCTCGGCCGCGACGTCGCGCGAGGCCGCGTCGTAGGCCTCCGCCACCACGGCGAGGCCCGAGCCCTTCGCCGCCTGGAGCACCTTCCGCCACTCCCGGGCCGAGAGCTCGGCCGCCTCGAGCTCCTTCCGCTGCGGGTGACGCCGCGCGAGGAGCTCGGAGGCCCGGAACACCGGGAACGCGATCGCGTCCGCGCCCCCCTGGAACGCGGCCTCGATGAGCCGGAGGGCGAGATCCGGCTCTCCCCCGTGCGCGGTGCCGACGTGGGCCACGACGAGGCAGGGCTGCCCTTCGCCGAGAAGCCGGCTGCCGAGGGGGAGCGCTCCCGCCTTCATCCGGCCCCCACCCTACCACGCGACGCCTCGCGCAGAGCCTCCACGACCGGCGCGGGGTCCCGGGCCGGCTCCCACTCGAGCTCGGCCGCAGGCTGCGGCCCGCCGTCCGCGCGCGCCGCCTCGCCCTCTTCGCCGAGACGGAGGACCACGGAAGGGACCCCGCCTGCCGCGCACGCGTGGACGAGCGACCGCCGGTCGTCGCGCCGGCTCACGGCCAGGAGGACGACGGCCGGCCGGGTGGCGGCCAGGAGCTCGACCGCCGCCTCGATCCGTCGCACCGCGGCGGCGAGAGGCCCCCGGAGGAGAGCCTCCAGGTCGTTCTCCGCGAGGTCGGCGAACCCGACCCCGCGGTGGACGTACGAGGCGGCGAGGCCGGCCGTGCCGGACAGGGCCCGGAGCCGGCCGCGCAGCAGAGCGTCCGCCTCCGCGATCGCCCGCCGCGCGCGCTTCGTCTCCCATCGTGGCAGCTCGCCGAGACCCACCTCGAGGACCGGGCACTCGAGGCGCGTGGCGACGGCCTCCGGCAGCGGACCGAGCGCGCCGCGCTCCTCCCCGACGAGCACGAGGACCGGTGCCGCGCCGAGGCCCGCGCCCGCGGCGGGCGTGGGCGGCGGCGGCACGGAGGAGGCGAAGGCAGAGGCGAGGAGCTGCCCCACGCGAGAGCCCGGCGCCGCTCGGGCGACCGGGAGAGGCCGTCCCGCGCCGCCCGCCCGGTCGTGGAAGAGCACGCCGCGCTCCGCGCAGGCGCGAGAGAGGAGGAGCCGGTCCGCGGCAGCGAGGCCCGGCGCGTCCACCTCCGCGGCCGCCGTCGCCTCGAGAAGGCGGAGCGCCCGCTCGGCGGTGCGCGCGCAGCGGGGGCCGGCCGTCTCGTGGAGGAGGAACGAGGTCGTGCTCCAGAGGAGCGAGCTTCCCCGCCACTCGACGAGCTCGCGGAAGCTCATCCCGTCCGCGATCGGCAGGCGGCCCCAGACGCGGGCCCAGGTCCGGGCCGCGCCGTCCGCGGCAGCGAGGCCTTCGGCCCCGAGGACCTCCCCGACCGGGCGGAACGGGATGCCTTCGCGCTCGAGGGAGGCCGCGGGGGCGCCGGGCCAGGCGACGACGAGCGCGCCTTCTCTCTGCCGGTTCCGGGCCGGGGCGGGCGAGCCCCCGCCCCACACGACGAGGCCGCCCCCGCCCTCAGGCGTGGCCCTCTCCCCGGGCGCCCTTCCGCGGCCGCCACCCGTAGCGGAAGCGCAGCGCCGCGAAGTTGAGGAGCGCCATGTAGATCTCCTCGCCGGAGAGCTTCGAGGCGGCGCGGGCGCGGTTCTTGAAGTGGATCGGCACCTCGCCGAGCCGGAAGCCGTGGACCCAGGCCTGGTAGGCCATCTCGCCGTGGACGACGTAGCCCCTGATCCGGATGCGGTCGAACTCGGTCTCCTCGAGGACCGCGCGGCGATAGGCGCGGAAGCCGCTCGTGGTGTCGCGGATGGGCACACCGGCCACGAGGGCGATGTAGCGGTTGGCGAGCCACGAGAGCGCCGGCCGGAAGACCCCCCAGTCGGAGCTGCCCCCGCCCTCGACGTAGCGCGAGCCCACGACCATGTCGCAGGCATCGAGCCTCGCGAGGAACTTGGGCAGCTCGCTCGGGTGGTGGGAGAAGTCGGCGTCCATCTCGAAGAAGACGCCGTAGCCCCTGGGGTCGGCGAGGCCGCGCTTGAAGGCCGCGATCACCGCCGCTCCCCGCCCCGCCTTCTCCTTCCGGAGCAGCAGGTCCACCCGCCCCGGGTGCTCGCTCATCAGGGCCCGCACCGCGTCCGCGGTGCCGTCGGGACTGCCGTCGTCGGCCACCCACACGTCGATCCGCTCCCCCTGGGCGAGGAGCTCGCGCACGAGCGGCCCGACGTTCTCCCGCTCGTTGTAGGTCGGGACGACGACGAGGACGCGCTCAGGGCCCATGGCGCTCATCCTTCCCGGAACGTCCGCAGGGTCTCGAGGTAGTGCTCGGGGAGACCGATGTCGAAGCGGCGTCCGTCCACGATCAGCCCGTGGAAGCCGTCCTCCTGGCGGAGGCGGTCGAGGGCGGAGGTGAGCTGGAACTCGCCCCGCTCGCGCACGTTGTGGCGGATGTGCTCCTCGAGATAGGCGTGAAGCTGCGGCTTGATCACGTACTGGCCGAAGACGGTGAGGTACTCCCCGTCGGGCAGCCCCGGGACGCGCAGGTTGGCCCGGGCATAATCGGCGGCGGGCTTCTCCGCGAACTCGGTGATGTTGAGGAGCCGGTCGGGCTCGAGCCACACGCCGGTCGCCGCCCCGAAGGCGCCGATGTCCCGCTCCGCCGTTCGCCGCAGGCCGACGACGCTCGTCCCCGTGCGCTGGTAGGCCTCGACGAGCTGGCGCGCGCACGAGACCTCGGTCGTGGAGCGGTAGAGGTGGTCCCCCAGCATCAGCAGGAAGGGCTCGTCGCCGAGCGCGGTCCGGGCGCAGAAGACCGCGTGGCCGAAGCCCTCCTGGGCGGCCTGGGTCACGAACGTGACCCGCCGGCCGATCTCGAGGATCCGCCGCGCGTACTCCTGGAAGGGCCCGGCCAGCTTGTTGTAGTTCTCGATCGAGATCTGCTGATTGAAGAACGAACGGAACTCCTCCAGGTCCTGCTCCTGGACCACGATCACCACGTCCTCGATCCCCGCGTCGAGGGCCTCCTCCACGATGAGCAGGATCGCGGGCTTGGCGATCCCGTCCCTGTCCACCACCGGGAAGAGCTCCTTCTTGGTGGCCTTGCTGGCCGGAAAGAGGCGCGTGCCGAAGCCGGCGGCGGGGATGAGGGCGCGCGTCAGCTTCGGCCCGGTGCCGAGGGTCAGGGGCAGGCCGGCCACGCCGAGGTCGCGCTCGAGGATCTCGATGGCCGCCCGCTGGTCGGCCGCGCTGCGGGCCACGAGCTGGGCCGCGCCGTCGCCCTGCGAGCCGACGCCCTTTCCCCCCCACACGTGCGGGCGCAGGGCCTCGTGGGCGAGCACCCGGTGCAGCACCGGAGCGGTGAGCTCCTCCGGGCAGGCCGGGGCGGCGTAGCGGTCGAAGAGCCCCTGGGCCTCCCCCATCAGCGCGCCGAGCGTCTGCGCGTCGCCCGCGGAGAGAGCCTCCTTCGCCTGATGGACGATCCTCCGGTTGACCGGGCCGAGCAGCTCCTGCACGCCCTTCTCGACCGGTCCCTCCGCAAAGGGAAACGAGCGGCTCAGGCGCTTGAGGATCTCGACGGTGTTCTTCTTCGCCTTGAGGTCGACGATCACGAAGTGGAGCTCGCGCGCGGGACGGATCTCCTCGGTCGCGAGCCGGTCCCCGTCGAACTCCATGAGCACCGCCCGCTCTCCGAAGGCGCAGCCCTGGTCCATGCGGCCGCAGCGGGAGGGGGTCGTGATCTCGCCCTGGTAGGCGAGCTCCATCTCGCCGCGGACGGTGAGCCGCAGGTCGTAGACCCGATTGAAGGCCCGCGCGGTGAGCACGCTGATCGCGGCGCTCGACGAGAGGCCCTTCTTGATGGGGAGGTCGGTCCTGAAGTTGCGGATCGACAGGCCGCGCACGCGGTAGTTCGTGAGGACCTGGTAGGCGACGCCCGCCGCGTAGGAGAAGAACCCTCCGCGCCGGGCCTCCTCGAGGAGCGCCTTCGCCTCGAGCGGGATCTCGCACGGGCCCACCGTCTGCCCGTCCGGGGTCGTTGAGGTGACGACGAGCGCCGTCGGGTGGGGCTCGACCTCGGCGTGGATGCCCTGGTTGGTCCCGCAGATGAGCGTGTAGCCCTTCTCGACGTCTGCGTTGATGCGCCGGTAGCCGCCTGCCCAGTCCGAGTGCTCGCCGAAGAGGCAGATGCGGCCGGGGACGAAGATCCTCATCGCGCCCTCACGCCCGGCAGACCTCCGGACCCGCCTTTCCCTCGGCGCCGAAGCCGAGCGGCGACATGAGGTTCCGCGTGTCCACGACGAGCTTCGCCCCCGCGAAGAGGCGCGCGTCCTTGAAGTCCGTGTGGGCGGTCGAGACGACGAGCACGTCGTGGCGGGCGAACTCCTCCGCGGTGCAGGGCACCGAGGCGAGGCCGATGTCGTGCTCCCGTCCCGGCCGGGCCACCGGGATGTAGGGGTCGCAGTAGGCGACCTCGGCCCCCGCGGCCCGGAGCCTCTCGATGATCTCGAAGGACGGTGACTCGCGGTCGTCGTCGATGTCCGCCTTGTAGCTGAGGCCGAGGACGAGGACCCGGGAGCCCTTGAGGCTCCTCCCGTGGCGGTTCAGGGCCACGGCCGTGCGGTCGACCACGTGCTGCGGCATCGAGGTGTTGATCTCGCCCGCGAGCTCGATGAAGCGGGCCCACGCCCCGTGCTCGGCCGCCTTCCAGGTGAGGTAGAAGGGGTCGAGGGGGATGCAGTGCCCCCCGAGCCCCGGCCCCGGGTAGAACGGCATGAAGCCGAAGGGCTTCGTCTTCGCCGCCTCGATGACCTCCCAGACGTCGATCCCCATCCGGTCGAGGACGACCTTCATCTCGTTGGCGAGGGCGATGTTCACCGCGCGGAAGACGTTCTCGAGGATCTTCGCGGCCTCCGCCACCTCGGGCGAGGAGACGGGGACGACCCGCGCTACGGCCGCCCCGTAGAGAGCCCTCGCCGCCTCGAGCGAGAGGGGATCCATCCCTCCCACCACCTTCGGGATGTTCTGGGTGTTGTAGCTCTGGTTCCCCGGGTCCTCGCGCTCGGGCGAGAAGGCGAGGAAGAAGTCCCTCCCGCACTCGAGGCCTCCCGCGGCCAGACGAGGCAGGAGCTCCTCGCGGGTCGTGCCGGGGTAGGTGGTGGACTCGAGGACGACGAGCTGCCCCGGCCGCAGGCGCTCGGCCACCGCCGCCGCGGTCGTCCGGATGTACGAGAGGTCGGGCTCGCGGTGGCGCCCGAGCGGGGTCGGGACGCAGATGAGGACCGCGTCGCACTCCGAGAGGCGGCCGAAGTCGGTGGTGGCCACGATCCGGCCCCGGGCGAAGGCCGCCGCCACCCGCTCCGGCCCGATGTGGCGGATGTAGGACTCCCCGCGGTGGAGGGCGGCCGGCTTGGCGGCGTCCACGTCGAAGCCGATCACCCGGAAGCCCGACTCCTCGAAGAGGAGGGCGAGGGGCAGACCGACGTAGCCGAGGCCGATCACCCCGACCCGCGCGGAGCGGTCGCCGATCGACGCCAGGAGCTTCTCGTGACGTTCGCTCATACGGCCGAGGATGCTAGCAGACCTGCCTCGAAGCCGCCCGCACCGACTCGACGACTCTCCCGGCCGCTTCGTCGGTGAGCTCCGGGTAGAGCGGCAGCGAGAGGATCTCCGCCGAGGCCTTCTCGGCCACCGGCAAGTCGCCGGTGCGGCCGCCGACGGAGGCGAAGGCCGGCTGCCGGTGGAGCGGGATCGGGTAGTGGATGAGCGTCCCCACCCCGCGCCCCCGGAGCGCGGCCATGAGGGCGTCGCGGCGGGGGTGGCGCACCACGAAGAGGTGGAAGACCGCGCGAGCGTAGGGCTGCTCGCCGAGGACCTCTACCCCCGCGCCCTCGAGCTCGCGGGCGTAGAAGGCCGCGAGCGCCCGCCGCCTCTCGTTCCACGCGGGCAGGTGCCGGAGCCCGACCCGGAGGAAGGCGGCCTGCACCTCGTCGAGGCGGCTGTTCACGCCCGCCGTCTCGTGGCGGTAGCGGTCGCTCTGCCCGCCGTTGCGAAGCTGGCGGAGGCGGGAGGCGAGAGTCGCCTCGTTCACGAGCACCGCTCCCCCGTCGCCCAGAGCGCCCAGGTTCTTGGTCGGATAGAAGGAGAGGGCGCCGATGCCGCGCTCTCCGGCCAGCGTCCCCACCGGCCGGCCCCGATAGAGTGCGCCGTGGGCCTGGCACGCGTCCTCCAGGACGGCGAGGCCGTGCGCGCGAGCGAGGTCGAGGATCGGGTCCATGTCCGCCGGGTGCCCGTAGAGGTGCACGGGGACGATCGCCCGCGTGCGCGGGGTGAGCGCGTCTTCGATCCTCTGCGGGTCGAGGTTCAGCGTCCGCGGGTCGACGTCCACGAAGACCGGGCGGGCGCCGGCCATGACGACGGCGAGGCCGGAGAACGCGGCCGACACCGAGCTCGTGACGACCTCGTCCCCGGGGCCGACCCCGAGCGCGCGGAGGGCGAGGGCGAGAGCGTCGGTCCCGTTCCCGACCGCCACCGCGTCCCTGGCGCCGAGGGCCGCGGCCAGCTCGCGCTCGAGCGCCTCGACCTCGGGGCCCAGGATGAACCATCCGGACTCGAGGACCCGCGCCCAGGCCGCGTCGAGCTCGGCCCGGATCCCGGCCACGCGGGCCCCGAAGTCGACGAAGGGCACGGCGAGCGGCGCCGTCACAGGTACTGCGCCCCGTGGCGGCGGTAGTAGGCGATCGTCGCCGCGAGGCCGTCGCGCAGGGGCACGGAGGGCGACCATCCGAGGACGGCCCTCGCCTTCGAGACGTCGGCCCAGAAATCGCCGATGTCGATCCTCTTCCTCTCCGGCGGGAACGGCACGAGCTTGTAGGAGCCGCCCCCGGCCACGTCGAGGAGGAGCGCCACGAGGTCGAGGAGGGCGACCGGGTGCTCGTCGCCGAGGTTCAGGACCTGCCCGTCCGCGGCGTCCATCGCGCCTGCGCGCAGGAACGCGTCCACCACGTCGTCCACGTGGTTGAAGTCGCGCTTCTGGCGCCCGTCCCCGAAGACCTGGATCTCCTCGCCGAAGGCGGCCTGGCGCACGAACCAGCCGATGAATCCCTGCCGGTTGTGCCGGATGAGCTGCCTTGGGCCATACGTGTTGGTGAGGCGCAGCGAGGAGGCGCGGATGCCGTACACCTGGTGGTAGACGAGGTGGTAGAACTCGCCGGAGATCTTGTTGATGCCGTTCACGTCCACCGGCTGCAGGAGGTGCTTCTCGTCGACCGGCAGATAGAGCGGCTTTCCGTAGACCTGCCGCGTGCCGGCGTAGACGACCTTGAGGTCGGGGTTGCCCCGGCGCACCGCCTCCAGGAGGCGCAGCTGGCTCGTGCAGTTGATCTCGAGGTCGGTCACCGGGTCGGCCATCGAGTCGATGTGGCTCACCTGCCCGGCCAGGTTGAAGAGCACCTCCTGGCCCCGGACGAGGTACTCCATGCCGTGGCCGCGCACGTCGGCGATGTTGATGCGGACCCTCTCCTCGTAGCCGTCGAGGTTGAAGAGGTTCCCCCCGTAGTCGGGGAGGAGGCTGTCCACCGCGGTCACCCTGGCGTCGAGGTCGGCGAGGGTCCGGCAGAGGTTCGAGCCGATGAAGCCGAGGCCCCCGGTCACGAGGACCCTTCGCCCCCGATAGAACTCGCGGTGGTCGCTCACGGGAGGGACGCCGCTCCCCGGGGAGCGTGCTCCGTCCCCGTCTTCAGGTGCTCGCGGCGGACGACGAGCTCCCACCAGAGCCGCGCGAGGTCGACAAGCGTCCTGCCCACCCGGGGAAAGTTGAAGAACTGGCTCTTGCCGTAGCTGCGGTGGAAGTGGTGGACCGGCACCTCGGCGATGCGGTAGCCGTGGTCCTGCACCTTCTTCATGAGCTCGACGCAGATGACGCCCGAGGAGCGGGTGAGGGTGACCTTCTCGAAGATGCTCCGCCGCAGGAGCCGGAAGTCGCAGTCCACGTCCCGCAGGCGGAGGCCGAACGCCGTCTTCACGAGCCAGTGGTAGAGGCGGCCGATCACGATCCGGTGCAGGGGGTCGTGGCGGGAGATCTTGTAGCCGTTCACGAAGTCGACCGAGGGGGAGAACGCCTCGAAGAGCCGGGCCATCTCCCGAGGGTCGTACTGCGCGTCGCCGTCCGTGTAGAAGACGACCTCCTTCGACGCGGTGGCGAAGCCGGTGCGCAGCGCCCCCCCGTAGCCGCGGTTCCTCTCGTGGTGGACGACCCGGAGCCACGGGAAGTGGCGCGCCATCTCGTCGAGGAGGGCGCCGGTGTGGTCGGGGCTGCCGTCCTCGACCACGATCACCTCGTGGTCGTCGGTGATCTCCCGGGCCGTCATGTGCGCGACGAGGGCGAGGCTCGCGATCGTGCCCGCGTCGTTGTAGGCCGGGAAGAAGATGCTGAGGCCGGGCTTCTCTGCGCTCATCGAGGAAGGACCGCGAAAACGGACGAAGCTAGCACGCGCGATCGCGAGGGGTCAATCCCGGCCGCCGCGCCGTCCTTGGCCGGCCAGCACGGCGAGGGCGAGAGCGGAAAGAGCGAGGGCGGCGAGCCCGAGGCCGGCCGCGAACCCCCGCGCGTGGTGGGCGAGGAGGATCCGGTGGGTGCCCTCGGGCAGGACGACCCCGATGCGGTCGGCGTTCACGCGCAGGACCGCCGCGTCCTCCGTGTCCACCTTCGCCGTCCACCCGGCGTCGTAGCCCTCGGCCAGGACGAGGAGGCCGGGCCCCGCGGCGCGCACGAGCATCCTCCCCGCGGCCGAGCGTGCGACGAAGGCCGGGGAGGACCGGCTGTTCGAGGGAAGCCGGACGCCCGCCGCGTCCCGCTCCGTCATCAAGGCCTCGCGTCTCGCGTCGACGCCGAGGCGGGTGGGCGCCCGCAGGACGTCCAGGAGGTGCGCCTCGTCGGGGAGCCGCCGCACCGACTCCACGACCCACGCCGGGCCGATGCCGCGGCGCACCTCGAAGAGGCTCACGAGGGGCGTTCCGGCCGCCTCGGCCAGACGGACCTCGTCGCTCACGTACGCGGACGCTGAGGAGAGGCCGACCGCCAGCCCGGTCTGGGCGTCGCCGAGGCCCGCGCGGAGGAGCCAGAGCGGAGGAGCGCCCGGCCACGCCCGGAAGCGGAGCGAGGCGACCGCGAAGCGCCCGGGCAGGCGCAGGACCCCGAGGTACTGGTGTCCCGTGAAGCCCTCCCGCACCGGGAAGCTCGCGTGCACGGGGGCCATCCCGTGGCGCACCGCGGCGCGGACGTCGGGCCTCTCCCACGCCCACTCGGCGGTCTCGACCCCGGCCCGGATCGGATGCCAGATCTCGCGCCCGGAGGCGAGGCGCACCACGCACTCCGCCACGATGCGCCCCTGCTCGACGGCGGTCGCGCCGGTCAGGAAGCTGACCACCCGCACCTCGGTCGCCGGGGTGATCGGCAGCGGGAAGAGGTGCGGCCTCGGGGGCTCGAGCACCACGTCGAGGTCCTCCCCGAGCCCGTCCCGGTCGGCCGGAGCCACGAGAGCCTGCGTCGGGACCTGCACCCATCGCACCCCGAGGAGCTCGAGGCGCCCGGGGTCGGTCGCGAGGAAGGGCCGGGGGAGGGCGCCGTCCACTCCCATCCCGTCGAAGAGGACGCGCCGCGACGCGGGGACCATGGCGTCGTAGCCGTTCAGGTTCCGCCGGCCGGCGAAGGTCGCGAGGTTCGCCCATGCGAGGTCCCTCTCCCGCGCCCGGGGCCACGCGGTGGCGAGGGTGAGGGTCCGCTCCGCTCGCCGCGGTCCCATGGAGCGGTCCACCGCTTCCCGCGTGGCGGTGGGCTCTTCGAGCTCGGAGGCGGTCGGCGCGCCGGCCCAGGCGTGCCGGCCCCACGGCTGCAGGAGGAAGGACGCGAGAAGCGGCAGGAGGAAGACGTGGGAGGTCACCGTCTCGGGCCGCCCGGCGAGGGCGAAGTAGAGGATGAAGCCGAGGGCGAGCAGGCCGACCGGCGCCGCGAGAGCCGGGGAGAGCGGCCCGGTGACGGTCGTGGCGACGGAGAGCGACACGACCGAGCAGAGGGCGGCCACGAGGGCGAGGAGACGCAGCCTCCGGCCGCGCGGCTCCCGACGCGCGCGCCACTGGGCGGAGAGCGAGAGGCCTCCGAGGGCGCAGAGCGCGAGGTCGAAGGCGAGCGGAAGGACGCCCGTTCCCGCCCCGATCCCCCGAAAGGCGAACACGGCGAGGGCGAGGACCGCCACTGCGGCCGGCGCACGGGAAGCAGGCAGGGCCCCGAGGAGCGGCACCGCGGCGAGCGAGAAGATGGCGGCCGGCGTGTGGGACACGTAGCGCACGACGAGCCCCGCCCACCCCGCGAGGATCTCTCCTTCTCCCGCAAGGCCAGGACCCCCGGGGCCGGCCTCGCGCAGGGCGACGAGAGTCGGAAGGAGCTGCGGCGCCGCGATCAGGGCTCCGGCGATCACCGCCGCTCCGGCGAGGAGGGCGCTCCTGGAGGCGCTGCGACTCCCCGGCCCGGTGCCGCCCGGTCCGCCCCGCGCGTCGGCGAGCCCGGCGACGAGGCGCGCGCCGAAGAGCAGAGCCCCCGCGCCGGCCGCCTCCGGCGAGCCGGCGAGGAGAACGAGCGCCACGGCCAGGGCGAGGCCGGCCACGGTCGTGGCGCGAGGGCGCTGGAGATGGGCCTCGGCCGCGAGGAGAAGGAGGGGCAGGGCGGGAGCGGCGACGATGGCCGGCGTGTCGCCGAGGTGAGCGACGAGCGCGGGCCCGAGCGCGAAGCCCAGCCCGGCCACGAAGGCCCCGACGGGTTCCGCCCCCAGGCGCCGCGTCCAGAGGAACGCGAAGGGGCCGGCCAGCACGAGAGACGCGAGGACGAGGGTCTGGAAGGCCGCGAAGGGCTCGACGGGAGCGAGGGCGAGCACGAGCGGGTGGAGGGCGCCCGGGCGGTACGAGGCGAGGAGCGGCGATCCCGCGAAGACCGAGGAGTTCCACGACGGCACCTCCCCCCGGCCCCAGGCGCGCCAGGCCTCCGTGCGCACGGGCAGGTGAAAGGCGGCGCCGTCGCCGGGAGCGAGGAGGCGTCCCTCGCGCAAGGCCGGCGCGTACGCGACGACGGGAGCGGCGGCGAGGAGGGTCACCGCCACGGCGTCGCGCCAGGATCCCGCGGAGGAGGCCATTGGCTCTCTGGGGCCAGCCCGCATGGCGTGACCCTAGCACGCCCCCCCGCCACCGCGGGAGACCGCGCCTAGAGCTCCGCCTTCGGGGTGAGGCCCGCGCGACGTCGCTCGGCGGCGGCCCGCCACGCGGAGTAGAAACGGAACTGCTCGACGTTGTCGAGGACGACGGCCCGGTCGTCGCCCCCGCTCGCCGAGTCGGGCGAGCCGCGGCCGAGCGAGCGGACGGCGGCGAGCACCCCTGTCGGCTCCGGCTCCGAGGGCGAGAGCGCCGGCGGCATTCGCCGAAAGCCGTCGTCGCGCGGCGCGTCCCCCGCGACCTCCTCGACCCACGCGTCCACCTCCAGCCGCCCCGAGCCCGTGATCGTAAAGCCGAGCTCTACCGACTGTGAGTCGATCTCCAGAGGACGCGGGTCCTCCCGCCGGTGCAGGTGCACCCGAAAGCCCTCGTCGGGGCGCGCGGTCTCGACGCGACGCCTCTTCGACGGCGTCTGGTACTCCCGGGTGATCGGCCCCGCGACGACGAGCAGCAGGTCGCCGCGGCGGACGACGGCGGGCCCTTCCTCCGTGCGCAGCGTGAGCTGACCCTCGCGCCGCTCCCCGCCCAGCGCGCGCAAGGGGCGGACGCGGGCCTCGGTCTCCGGGACGAGCACGGCGTCGAGGCCGAACGCGCGGAGCCGCCGTGCCTCGGCGTCGGCCGCGGCCGCGTCGAAGATCCGATGGAGGTGCAGGCCGCCGCGCCGGACGAGGAGCCGCGCTTCGTAGGAGGGCCGGTCGAGGGCGCGTGCGAGCGCGGCCTCGGACGCGGCGGCCAGGTCGAGCACGACCAGGCACCGGTCGCGCGGCTCTCCGGCCTCGGCTCGCTCGGCGACGGGGGGGGCATCGGCGGGGACGGGGTCGGACGGACCGACCGACGGAAGAGGCCCGCCGCAGTAGAGGCAGGTCGCACGCGACGCCACCCGCGGTCGGCCGCACGTCGGGCAGTGCGTCATGAGCGGCGCCGCCTCAGACGTTGAACTTGAACTCGATGACGTCCCCGTCCTTCACCTCGTACTCGCGGCCCTCGAGGCGCAGGGTTCCCCGCTCGCGGCAGGCGGCGACCGAACCTGCCGCCATCAGGTCGGCGAAGGCGACGACCTGCGCCCGGATGAACCCCCGCTCGATGTCCGAGTGGATGGCCCCCGCCGCCTCCGGGGCGCGCGTCCCGCGGCGGACGGTCCAGGCCCGGCACTCGTCCTCGCCGGCGGTGAGGAAGGAGATGAGACCGAGGAGCTCGTAGGTCGAGCGGATCACGCGCTCGAGGCCCGGCTCGGCGAGCGACAGGTCGTCGCGGAAGGCTTTCGCGTCCTCGGGCGAGAGGGCCGCCATCTCGGCTTCGATCGGGGCGGAGACGGCGCAGAGCGCGACCCGGGGCTTCCGCGCGAAGCCGGCGAGGCCCGAGCGCTCGAGGTACGAGGCCGCCTCCCGGATGCCGGCCTCCCCGAGGTTCGCCACGACGAGCATCGGCTTGCCGGAGAGGAGCGCGTAGCCGCGCAGGCGTTGGACCTCGTCCTCCGAGAGATCCGTCTCCCGGAGCGGCCTCTCGGCCTCGAGGGCCTCCTTGAGCCGCAGGAAGAGCGCCCGCTCGGCCACGTCGTCCGCCTTCTTCGCCTTCTTGATGTTGCCCTCGAGCCGCTCGAGCCGCCGCTCGACGGTCCCGAGATCGGCGAGGATGAGCTCGAGCTCGAGGACGGCCGCGTCCCTCAGGGGATCGGTCGTTCCGTCGGGGTGGGGGGCGGCCTCCGACTCGAAGGCCCGCACCACGTGCACGAGGACGTCGACTCCGCGCAGGGCGGGCAGATCCACGAGCGCCCCGCCCTCGCCCTTGGCGACTCCCGGGACGTCCACGTACTCGACCGTGGCCAGGGTCCTCCTCTTCGGCGCGAAGATCTCGGCCAGGCGGTCGACGCGCGGGTCGGGGACCCGGGCGACGGCCACCCTCGCCTCCTTTCGCGCGCCCGGCCCGGCCGCCGCGGCGCCGGTCAGGAGCTGGAAGAGCGTGCTCTTGCCGGCGAGCGAGAGCCCGAGGATGCCCGCCTTCACGCCGTGATTATACGGGGCGGGCGCGGCACGGCGGGCGCGGTGTAGAATCCCCGCTCGGCGATGCTGCCCGTCCTGCTCGCTCTCGCGCTCCAGGCGGGCCCCGCGCTGCCGGGCGAAGGCGCCCCCTCCCCGCCGCCCCCGGGCGAGGGCCCGATCATCCTCTTCCTGGTCGACAACTCGGCGTCGCTCCCGCCGCTCGATCCCGACGAGAAGCGCGTCACCGCCCTCGAGAAGATGTTCGCCTTCCTGCGCGGCCACCGCTACCGCCTCATCCTCTTCGGGGGGAAGCAGGAGATCTTCGTCGACGACGTGAGCCGATATCGCAACGACGGGCAGTGGACGGACTTCTACCACGCCTTCCTGAAGGCGCACGAGCTGGCCGCGGGCTATCCCGCGGGCACGGCCCTCCGGATGGTGCTGCTCACCGACGCCATCCCCGACCCGAACCCGAAGGACTGGCCCGACGTGCCCGCGGGCTGGGAGCCGCGCTCGATGTCGGTCCGCAAGACCGTGGAGCTCCTGGCCGCGATGAGGATCCCGCTCTACGTCGTCCTCATCGGCAACCCGCCCGGCGAGGTGGTGGGCCGGGACCGCGAGCAGTCGCCCGGATTCGTCCTCGACATGGTGCGGGCCGCGAACGGCGCCGCCGCGGCCCCGCTCGCCCAGACCGTGGCCTCCTTCTTCCAGGACGACGGGCTCCTCCTCCGGAAGTTCGTCTACCGCGTGGCGCCCCACGAGGGCCTGAAGAAGATCGAGCCGGTGGTGAGGCGCATCGCCTCTCCCCCCCGCGCGGGCATCGAGCTGCGGATCTTCCTGTGGTTCGTCCTCCCCCTCCTCCTCATCCTGGTCGCCCTCCTCGGCCTCCTCGTGCGATCGTTCCCGGGACCGGGCGACCTCGAGGTCCTCGAGCTGAGCCTCAGCCAGCCCGCCCACGTGGCGGTCGACCGCATCCGCCGCGCCCCCGACGGGACGTGGTCGACGCAGGGCCTGAGCCTCGTCGCCGACGCCCGCTCCGCCGCGGCGACGTTCACGTTCCTGGGCGGGAGCGTCGAGCTCACGGGGACGGGGCTCGACGCGGCGGGTCTCGACCCGCGCGACGCGGCGCTCCTCCCCCTCGGCCTCGACGAGGTGCGCCACGCGATCGAGGCGGCGACGGACCACGGGACCCGTGAGGACAAGATCCACGCGCTGAACCTGGACTACGCCGCGCGCAGCCTCAAGGCCCGGGAGGCCGAGCGCATCCTCACCCGCCCGCCGGCCGAGCGGGCCCGCCTCGCCGCGGTCGACTTCGTGCGCGCCAAGGCCCACCTCGCGTTCGACGACGGGCTGCGCCGCCGCCTCCTCGAGCCCCGGGCGCAGGTCGTGACCTACGGGAGGGACGGGACGCGGCTCGAGGCCGCGGCCGGGGATCGGCTCCGCGTCGGCCGCTACGGCTTCCTCGTTCGCGAGATCACCCGGGGCGGGCGCAAGGACGCGCGCGTCGTCCTGTACTACGACCGGGTGCCGTCGCTCCTCGGCCTCAAGACCATCCTGCCCGACCTCTTCCAGCGCGCCTTCCGCTTCCGGGCCAGCCGACAGCGGGTCGTCACCTGACGCCCATGGAGAGCCGGATCCTCGCCGCCGGCCTCGACGGGCGCCAGCTCGAGCTCGAGGTGCGCTTCCTGCAGCGCGCGCGCCAGCACGTGTACGAGGCGCGGACCGCGGAGGAGCTCTTCGAGACGATGGCGCGCGAGGCCGTCGACCTCGTCGTGCTCGGGCCCCATCTGCCCGACCTCGCCCTCGTCGAGGTCATCCGGAGGATTCGCGAGGAGGCGGGCGGACGTCGGGTCTCGATCCTCGTGGTCATCCCCGCCTCCGCGCAGCCCGGGTTCGAGGGGACGGTGCTCAGGGCGGGGGCCAACGCGGCTCTCCGCCGGCCGCTCGAGCGCTTCGTGCTGGAGAGCTGGGTGGCCAAGCTGCTCGACGTCCAAAGGCGCGTCCTCGCCCGCATCCCGGTGCACGTGCAGGTGGCCGCGAGCCGAAAGGCGTCCCCGGGCGAGCACTTCTACGGCCTGAGCCGCGACCTGAGCGTCCGCGGCATGCTGCTCGCGAGCCCGCTGCGGATCGAAGGCGGGGACGTCGACCTGGAGATCGACCTCCCGGAGCCGGAGGGCCGCGTCCGCGCGCTGGGCCGGATCGTGCGCGAGGCTCCGGAGGTGGGCTGGCCCTACGTCGGCTACGGCATCGAGTTCCTCTTCCTGCCCGACGCCGCCCGGCGGTCGATCGCCGGCCTGATCACGCGCGAGTCGCCCCCGGAGCCGGCGAAGAGCCTCTGGGCGCCGGGAGCCATCCACTCGACGCTGCGGCGCGACGAGTGGATCTACGAGATCACGGAGCCCGCCCGCACCGACAGCGGCTTCCTGGTGGAGATCCGGCGGGCCGCTCGGGACGGCTGGCGGCCCGGCCGCACGAGGCCCTTCACCGTCGTGGAGGGCGGCTCGGCCCAGGCCGCCCTCGACGCCGCTCGGGGCTTCGTCCGCCGTCACGGCTGATCGGGTGCCCCGCATCTCGGTCCTCCTTCCCGTGCGCGACGCCGCGGGGACGCTCGAGGCCTGCCTCGACTCGCTCGCCAGCCAGACTCTGGCCGACCACGAGGTGATCGCGGTCGACGACGGGTCGCGCGACGCGAGCGGCGAGGTCCTGCGCGCCCGGGCGGGGCGAGACCGGCGCCTGCGGGTCGCGTCCACGCCGCCCCGGGGCCTCGTCGGCGCGCTCCGCCTCGCCCTCGCCGAGGCCCGCGCCCCGCTCGTCGCGCGACTGGACGCGGACGACGTCGCCGCGCGGGAGAGGCTCGCCCTCCAGGCCGAGCGGCTGGAGCGGGACCGGGCGGTGGACGTCCTCGGCGGACGGGTCGCGCTCGCGGCCGCTCCGGGGAAGCGTCCCGGCGAGGGCATGCGGGCCTACGTGGAGTGGCAGAACCGCCTCCTCGACCACGAAGACATGTGGCGGGACCGGTTCGTCGAGTCGCCGCTCGTGCACCCCTCCGTCGCCATGCGAACGGAGACGCTCCGGCGCCTGGGGTGGCGGGCGTTCGACGGACCGGAGGACTACGACCTGTGGCTGCGCGCCTTCGACGCCGGGATGCGCTTCGCCAAGCTCGCCGAGACGGTCGTCGAGTGGCGCGACTCGCCCACTCGGCTGACCCGCACGGACCCCCGCTACGCGCCTTCGCGTTTCCTCGCCCTGAAGCTCGAGACGCTCCGGCGCGGCCTCCTCTCGGGCGGCCGGGAGGTTGTCCTGTGGGGCGCCGGGCCGGTGGGCAAGGCCTGGTCCCGCGCCCTGCGGGCCGGGGGACACGAGGTCCGGGCCTTCGTCGAGGTGGACCCGCGCAAGGTGGGCGGGCGGATTCACGGAGTGGCGGTGGTGGCCGTCTCCGAGGCGGCGGGCTTGCGGGGCCCGCTCCACCTCGCGGCGGTCGGGCAGAGGGGGGCACGCGAGCGCATCCGGGCGGAGGCGGCCCGACTCGGCCTCGCGGACGGAGAGGACCTCGTGGCCGTGGCGTAGACCCCGATCGCCGCATCGCGGGGAAGGCAGAGCCCGCTCGCTATAATTCGACGAATGCGGGTCAGGGTCGCGTGCGCCTCCTTCGTCGCCACACTCCTCGTCTCGTCCGGCGCTCCGCTCGCGCGGGCGGCGAGCCGTCCCGCGGCGTCTCCTCCACCGCCCCGCATCGAGAAGCTGGCCCGGCTCCTGGAGCTCGAGGACACGCGCTCGACCGGCGCGGGCGCCCTGGAGCGCCTCCTCCACGATCCCGACCGGGGGATCAGGAGACGGGCCGCCCTCGCCGCGGGCCGGATCGGGGATCCCGCGGTCGTCCCCGCTCTCGTCGATCTGATGAACGACCCCGAGGTGGAGGTCCGCCGGATGGCCGCCTTCGCCCTGGGCCTCGCCGGGGACTCGCGCGCCGTCGATCGGCTCCTCGCCGCCCTCACGGACTCCGACCCGGGCGTGCGCGGGCGGGCCGCGGAGGCCCTCGGCCGGACCGGAGGCCCGCGGGTCGCGGCGGAGATCGCGCGCGTGCTCGTCGAGCCGCTCCCGAAGACGATCAGCCGGGTGACCGTGCGGGGCGACGATCCCGGCCACCCGGCCGACGCCTGGGCGGAGCAGCGGCTCGCGCTCTTCGCCCTCGCCCGGCTGCGGGACGTGCCGGCGGCCCGGCACGCCCTCCTCGACGGGGGGCGGCCGCGGTTCGACTGGTGGGCGGCGACCTGGGTGGCGACGCGGCTCGAGAGCGCGGAGCTGCGCCCGGTCCTCGTCGCCTCGCTCTCCGCCGACGATCCCCGCTCCCGCGCCCTCGCCGCCCGCGGCCTCGGCGCGCTCAAGGACGCCTCGGCGGTCGAGCTGCTTCTCCCGCTCGTCCGCGATCCCGACGAGACGGTCGCCCTCCAGGCCTTGCGGGCGCTCGCCGCGATCGGCGACCCGCGCGGCGCCGGCGCCGTCGCCGCCGCTCTCGCCTCGCCGAGCGACGTCTTGCGCCGGGAGGCGCTCCGTGCGCTCGCCGCCCTGCCCCCCGACCCCTCGCTGCGCCAGCGGCTCGTGGGGCTCGTGGCCGACCGGAATCCCTGGGTCCGTGCCGCCGCTCTCCCCGCCCTCGCCCACGCGGACCGCGCTGACTTCGCCCTCGTCCTCTCCGGAATGGACCCGGACCCGACGTGGTGGGTGCGCTCGGCCCTCGCGTCCGCGCTCGGCGACCTCGGAGACGAGATGAGCGTGGGCATCCTCCACGGGATGCTCCGGGACGACGACCCGCGGGTCGTCCCGGCGGTCCTCGACGCGCTGAGGCGCGCGCGCGGGAAGGACGCGCTCGACACCCTGCTCCGGCACCTCGAGCGGCCCGACCTCGGCGTGCGCGTGGCCGCCGCCGAAGGCCTCCGCGACCTCGGCTCCCCCGACACCGCGGCGCCCCTCCTCGCCGCCTGGCGGCGGGGGCTCGCGGACGGAGCGGGTGAGCTCGAGGCGCGGCTCGCCGCGGTCTCGGCCCTCGCCGCGCAGCTCGCCCCTGCGGGCAGCCCCGGGGGGAAGGACGAGGCGGCGCGGAACGGCCTCGCCGAAGTGGCGAAGACGGATCCCTCCCGTGCGGTGCGGGCGCAGGCCGCGGCCGCGCTCCGCGGTGTCGGCGGGGGCGCGCCCGATGCCGGACCCGAGGCGATCCTCCGCCCCGCCGTCGACTACCGGGAGGCGATGGCCCCCTACGACCCGCAGCCGGGCGTCTCCCTCTACACGCCCCGCGTCTTCCTGCACACGCGCCACGGGACGATCGAGATCCACCTCGACGTCGTCGAGGCCCCGCTCGCCGCGGCCTCCTTCGTCGACCTCGCACGGGCCGGCTTCTACGACGGCCTCGTCTTCCACCGCGTGGAGCCCGGCTTCGTCGTCCAGGGCGGCTGCCCGCGGGGCGACGGCAACGGAGGCCCCGGCTGGGTCCGGCGCTGCGAGATCACGACGCGTCCGTTCGGCCGCGGCGCGGTGGGGGTGGCCCTCTCCGGGAAGGACACCGGCGGGAGCCAGTTCTTCATCACCCTCTCCCCGCAGCCCCACCTCGACGGGGGCTACACGCTCTTCGGCCAGGTGGTGAAGGGGATGGAAGTCGTCGAGAGGATCCGACCCGGGGACGCGATCGAGCGGGCCGAGGTCTGGACGGGGGAGTAGGCGCCCGTGGCCCGGCTCCGCGTGCGCCTCGTCGCCCTCGACATCGACGGGACGCTCCTCCGCAGCGACAAGACGATCTCGCCGCGCACGCGGGTCGCGATCGAGAAGGCGCGCGCGAGCGGCGTCCGGGTCGTGCTCGTCACCGGGCGCCGCCACCCGTCGGCCCGCCGCGTCGCCCTCGACCTCGGGGGTGCCTTGCCCCTCGTCCTGCACAACGGCGCGCTCGTCGTCGAGGACGGCCGGGTCGTGCGCTGCCGTCCTCTCCCTCGTGCCGCGGCCCGCCTCGCCATCCGCGCCGGGCGCGCCGGGGGAGCGGAGCCGGTCGTGCACTGCGGCACGGGCGGCGAGGGCTGGCTGCTCGTCGACGCCGGGGCGCGGCCGTCCGGGCTCGTCGGCCGCTACCTCGAGGGCTCGCGGGACGAGGTGAGGATCGTCCCCGACCTGCTCGAGGCGGTGGATGCCGAGGACCCGATCCAGGTCATGTTCGGAGGCGGGCAGGCGGAGATGACGGCGCTGCTCGCCCCCCTCGCCGCCACCCTCGGGAGCGAGGCTCGGATCGAGCGCACCGTCTACCCCGCGAACGGCGTCGTCCTCCTCGACGTGCTCCACCCCGCGGTTGGGAAGGCGGAGGCGCTCGGCTTCCTGCAGGAGCGCTGGGGCATCGAGCCGTCGCGGACCCTGGCCGTCGGCGACAACTGGAACGACCGCGAGATGGTCGAGTCGGCCGGCCTCGGGTTCGTGATGGGCAACGCCGACCCAGACCTCCTCGCCCTCGGCCTGCCCGTCCTGCCCGGGAACGACGACGACGGCGTGGCGCGGGCGATCGAGGAGCACGTCCTGCCCTGAGGGCGCCACACCGGCCAGGCAAAAAATTGGGGGGCGAGATCTCTCTCGACCCCCCCAACTTCCCCGGGGCTCTTACTTCTTCTTCTTGGCGGCCTTCTTCTTGGCGGCCTTCTTCTTCGCCGGCATTGAGCTGAATCCCCCCTTTCAGTCCAAGTCTGGACGGCGAGATCCCCTTTCCAACCTAAAGGGTCTCAAGGAGCCTCGCATACTAGGGGTAGGGTAGGAATGGCCCTTGGCCTTGTCAAGCGTTTTCTCGCTCGGCGACCGGCGATGGTCCACGAGTGGAGTGGCTTAGGCTGTGCATGGCGGTGTGGAAATCAAGCTAAAAGGCTCCAGGAGCCTCCTTCAGCAACTGCATGCCGCGAACCCACTGTTCGCGGGGGCCTTCCGCCGAGGGCGACGAAAATGTGGGAGGTGGGGACGAGTGGCCGTTCTTATATGGTAATTTGAATAGAAGCAGGCCGTCACCGCTCGTCCGGAGCGGTGGCGAGCGGAGTCGAGGGGTCGAGCCGTCGGATGGCCGCCGCCGCCTCGGCCCGGACGGCTTCCCGTCCGAGAGGCTCCTCCCACGCCCGCCGGTAGGCGTCGAGCGCCTCCGCGCGCGAGCCCCCGCTCTCGAGCGACCGGGCGAGAACGAGGCGCGCGAAGGGCCGCAGCCCAGGGTCCCCGTCGCCGTCGAGGACCGCGCGCGCGAGCGAAGCCGCCGCGGCGGCGTGGCCCGTGCGGAGGCTCTCTCGGGCCGCGCAGAGCCGCGCCTCGTCGCGACGCGGATCCGCGCCGAAGGCCTGGAGGCACGTGGCCTCGGCCTCCGCCTCGTCGCCGCGCTCACGGAGCCTCCGAGAGCGCGCGAGGAGGACGAGAGCCGTCGCCTCGGGCGAGATCTCGCCCCGCTCGACCGCGCGGCAGCGCGCGAGCACGCGCTCCCTCCGCTCCGCGACCCACGGAGCCCCCGGCACCGCGGAAGCGGCGAGAGCGGCCGCCCTTGCCTCCTCGAAGCGCAGGTCGCCGAGGAGCGCCTCCGCCAGGAGCACCCGCGCCATGTCCGCGACCACCGGCTGCGAGTTGGCCTCGGCGCTCCTTTCCGCGGTGGCGACGATCTCCCGCGCCACGGCGGCGCTCTCGGGCCACAGGCCCATCGCGCCGCCGAGAAGCTGGGCGAGCTTCAGCCGCCAGAGCGGCCAGCCCGGGTGGAGACCGGCCATCTCGCGGATCCAGCGCAGGGCGCGGTCGGGCTTGCGCTCGAAGTACGACTGGATGTCGTACATCTGCACCCGCGCCTCGTCGTCGTGGAAGAGGCTCCCCCCGCGGGCGACCCGGGAGATCGCGGCCAGGCCGCGCTCGCGGTCGCCACCCGGGATGCGGAGCACGAAGGCGACGACCTTGAAGAGGCGCGGGAGAATGTCCGCGTAGTAGTCGTAGAGACCCAGGCCGAAGTCGAGGTCGAGGGCGTCCTCGCCGGCGGCCCGGGCGGCGGCGAGCGCCTCCCGCATCCGCACCGCCTCGCGGGAGGCGGGGCCCTTCTCCCAGCGGAAGAGGTGGAGCCGGCTCTTGACTCCGTGCGCGGCGCCGCGGGCGAGGAGCGCCCGCCCGTCGCCGGCCTGATCGGCGAGGGAGCGGTCGGCGAGGCCGAGGGACCGGTCGGCGAAGGCGAGGACCTCCGCGTCGTGGGCGCGGCTCGCCGGGTCCTGCTCGAGCCGCCACTCGAGGGCCAGGGCCTGGAGGTAGGGGAGCACGGGGTCGTCGGGGTGCGCGGCGGCGAGCGTGGCGAGGCGGGACTCGGCCTCGTGGAAGTCGCCGTCGTAGACGAGAGCGAGGGCGGCTCTGGCCAGGGCGTCGTGCGCTCGTCTCGCCATACTCGCGGCCGCGGCGGGCGGAGTCGGGAAAGCGAAGAGGGAGAGACCGAGCGCGAGGGGCAGAAGGCCTCGCGCGGGTCGTGCCTCACGAGCCGTAGTCGGTCCGCAGCCGCGCTCGCGCGGCGTGGCGCTCCTTCCCCAGGGTCACGAGCCGCGCGAGGAGGTCCGGGTAGGCGAGGCCGCTCGCCTCCCAGAGCTTGGGGTACATGCTGATCGAGGTGAAGCCGGGGATCGTGTTGATCTCGTTCACGAGCAGGAGACCGGTCGCCACCTCGAGGAAGAAGTCGACGCGGGCGAAGCCCGCCCCGTCCACGGCCTGGAAGGCGCCGACGCCGAGCCTCTGCACCTCCCTCGCGGCCGCCGCATCGAGGCGGGCCGGGATGAGGAGCTCGGTCCGGCTCTCCGGCGAGTACTTGGAGTCGTAGTCGTAGAACTCGCGGTCGGGGAGGATCTCCCCCGGCACCGAGGCCTCGGGCGCGTCGTTGCCGAGGATCGAGACCTCGATCTCGCGGGCCACGACCGCCCTCTCCACGACCGCCTTGCGGTCGTACGCGAAGGCCGCGTCGAGAGCAGGCCCGAGCTCGTCCTTCGTCTTCACCTTGGCCACGGCCACGCTCGAGCCGAGGTTCGCGGGCTTGACGAAGAGGGGCAGGCCCAGATCGCCGATGCAACCGGCTTCCGCCGCGCCGTCGCGCCGGAGGAGGACGCGGTAGTCCACCTGGGGGAGCCCCGCCCGCGCGAAGAGCGCCTTCATCAGGGGCTTGTCCATCGAGACGGCCGAGGCCGCGACCCCCGCCCCCACGTAGGGCACCGACGCGAGCTCGAAGAGGCCCTGCACCGTGCCGTCCTCGCCGTAGGGTCCGTGGAGCACCGGGAAGAAGACGTCCGGGCGCGCCGCCTCCCGCGAGTCGGAGAGGCGGCGCAGCCGCCCGCCCTCCGCGGGGAAAGGCGTGAGGAAGACCGGCTCGCCGCCCGACGCGCGGGGCTCCTCGCCCTCCTGGAGGAGCCATTGCCCGGACTTGTCGACGAGGACGCAGAGCACGTCGTGGCGGGCCCGGAGCCCCGCCGCCACCGACGACGCCGAGCGCAGGCTCACCTCGTGCTCGCCCGATCGCCCGCCGAAGAGAACGGCCACCTGGAGCCGCGCGGTCATGGGCGAGAGTCTATACTCGCTCCCCCATGGCCGGCTTCTCCTTCGTCGTGGAGTCCCGCGACGGCCGCGCCCGCGCGGGCCGCCTGTCCACTCCCCACGGCGAGGTGGAGACGCCGGCCTTCATGCCGGTCGGCACGGCGGGCGCGGTGAAGGCGGTGCTCCACCGCGACCTGCGCGAGATCGGGGCCCGCATCCTGCTCGCCAACACCTACCACCTCATGCTGCGTCCGGGAGACGCTCTCGTGGCTGCGCTCGGCGGCCTCCACGGCTTCACCGGCTGGGACTCTCCCTTCCTCACCGACAGCGGCGGCTACCAGGTCTTCTCCCTCGCCGCCCTGCGGAAGCTGGACGAGGAAGGCGCGCGCTTCCAGAGCCACATCGACGGCTCCACGCAGCTCCTCTCCCCGGAGCGGTCGATCGAGGTGCAGCAGAACCTGGGGGCCGACGTCGTCATGGCCTTCGACGAGTGCCCGCCGGGCGACGCGTCGCGCGAGGTGGTGGCCGAGGCCTCCGCCCGCACGACCCGCTGGGCGAGGAGGTGCCGGGCCGTCCATCGCCGGACCGACCAGTGCCTCTTCGGGATCGTCCAGGGCGGCGTCCACCTCGACCTCCGGGAGGCGAGCGCGCGCGAGCTCCTTGAGCTGGACTTCGCCGGATACGCGGTCGGGGGGCTCTCCGTGGGGGAGCGCAAGCCGGAGCGCGACCGCGTGCTCGAGCACCTCGATCCGATCCTGCCCGAGGACCGCCCCCGCTACCTCATGGGGGTGGGGACGCCCGAGGACCTCGTCGACTCCGTGGCCCGGGGGATGGACCTCTTCGACTGCGTCCTCCCGACGAGGAACGCCCGAAACGGCCAGCTCTTCACTCGGCGGGGCCGGCTCTCGATCCGCAACGCGCGGTACCGTGACGACCCGCGGCCCCCCGACCCCGACTGCGCCTGCCCGACCTGCCGGACGGCCAGCCGAGCCTACCTTCGGCACCTGCATCAGGCGGGGGAGATGTCGGCGGCGACGCTCATGACCCTCCACAACCTCTTCTACTACCTTGACATCATGAGGGAGGTACGGCAGAGTATCCGTTTGTGCCGCTTCGAGGAGTGGAGGGGTATCACCCTTCGCCGCCTCGCGGCCGCCGATCAAGACGGGTCGTAGCGCGACGGTCCTCGTAAGCCCCCGCCGCCGACCCCGATAGCGAGAGAAACCCGGAAGAGCGGACCGCCCGCAGAGAAGACCGCCATGGCTGACCCCCGCCTGCTCGTCGCCCTCGCC
Organism: Vicinamibacteria bacterium; assembly: GCA_035577965.1. GTDB lineage: Bacteria > Acidobacteriota > Vicinamibacteria > Fen-336 > Fen-336 > DATBSL01. The sequence goes on from DATJYX010000035.1 coordinate 72,899, forward strand.
GGGCCCTCCCGCCCGGGCGAGCCCAACCCCCTCGGCAGTCTCGTCATGATGGGGCTCATCTTCGCCATCTTCTACTTCGTCCTCATCCTCCCCATGCGGAGGAAGCAGAAGAAGCTCGACGAGCTCGTCAAGCAGCTCAAGACGGGGGACCGCGTGGTCCTGAACGCGGGCATCTTCGGCACCATCGCGGGCGTCGACGACGACGCCTTCCTCATCCGCGTGGACGACAAGACCAAGATCAAGGTCCTGAAGAGCGCCGTGGCCGGGCTGGCGCCCGGGACCGAGAAGACGGAGAAGTGATGCCTCCCGCCCTTGAGAACCCCGTCACCCTGTGGCTGCTCCTCACCGCCGCCCTCGTCGGGCTCGTGTACGCCTTCGTGCGGGTCGAGCTGCGGTGGAGGGCGATCATCTACGGCGCCGTCATCCTCGCCTGCGGCGTCGCCATCTGGCCGCCCTACGAGCGGGAGGGCGTGCCGGGGAAGATCCACCTCGGCCTCGACCTCCGGGGCGGCATCCACCTCGTCCTCCAGGTGGTCCTCGACGACGCCCTCAACGCCACGACCGACGACGCGGTCAACATGATCCGCGACCAGGCGGCCCGCAAGGGGATTCAGGTCGGCTCGGTCCTGCGCACCAGCCCGAGCTCGCTCTCCGTCGAGGGGATCGAGCCGGCGCGGGTCAAGGACGTGCGCGACCTCCTGCGCGACCTCCTGCGCACCGGCTGGGACGTCCGGGAGGCCGGCGAGAACCGGCTCACCGCCCAGATGACCGACATCTTCCAGCGGCAGCTCAAGGAGCAGACGGTCCAGGAGGCGATCCGCACCCTCGAGCGGCGCGTGAACGCGCTCGGGGTCACCGAGCCCGTGATCGCGGCGACCGGCAACCGGGGAGACGAGATCCTGGTGCAGCTCCCCGGCGTCACGGACATGGAGCAGGCCAAGCGGATCATCAAGACGACCGCGCAGCTCACGCTCAAGCTGGTGGAGAGCGCGGCGGCGACCCAGGAGACGCTGCTGCAGGGCGTCGGGGGCAAGGTGCCCGAGACCATGGAGATGCTCCCGGGTCCGAGCGACACGCCGGGTCAGCCCACCTGGTACCTCCTGCGCAAGGAGGCGATGATCACCGGCCGCGACCTCAAGAGCGCGCGGGTGGGGGTGGACGAGTCCAACCGGCCCCAGATCAACTTCTCGCTCAACGCGACGGCCACCGACAAGTTCGCCCGCGAGACCGCGCGCAGCATCGGCCGCCAGCTCGCGATCGTCCTCGACGGAACGGTCTACTCGGCGCCGACCATCCAGGGCAAGCTCGGCTCCGACAACCGCATCACCGGCCGCTTCACCACCCAGGAGGCGGACGAGCTCTCCAAGATCCTGAAGGCGGGCGCCCTTCCGGCGACGCTCCGGTACCAGCAGCAGCTCACCGTCGGCCCCTCGCTCGGGCGCGACTCGATCCGCTCCGGGGTGGTGGCTTCGGTCGCCGGCCTCGCCTTCATCATCATCTTCATGGTCGTCTACTACCGGCTGTCCGGAGTGAACGCCGTGGTGGCCCTGACCGCGAACCTGCTCATCCTGCTCGCCGTGCTCGCCTACAGCGGGGCGAACCTCACCCTGCCCGGGATCGCCGGCGTCATCCTCACCATGGGCGTGGGCGTCGACACGAACGTGCTCGTGTTCGAGCGAATCCGGGAGGAGCTGCGTAACGGCAAGACGGTGCGGGCGGCCGTCCAGAACGGCTTCGACCGGGTGCTCACCACGATCATCGACACCCACGCCACGGCGATCATCGCCGCCCTCTTCCTGTTCACCTTCGGCACCGGCCCCATCAAGGGGTTCGCGGTCACGCTCGTGATCGGCCTCGCGGCCAACGTGTTCGCCTCCTTCTTCGTGAGCAAGTTCCTCTTCGAGTGGGTGCTCGGGAAGGGCCACGTCGAGACGCTGAGCATCTAGGAGCGGCCATGGAGATCCTCAAGAACCCGAACTTCGACTTCCTGGGCAAGGCCAAGTACTTCATCGCCCTGTCCACGATCTTCATCGGCACCGGCCTCGCCGTGATCTTCACCCGTGGCCTCAGCTACGGCGTCGAGTTCTCCGGCGGCACCCAGCTCATCCTGCACTTCCAGAGCTCGCCCGAGATCGACAAGGTCCGCGCCGCCGTCGACACGACCGGCCCCGGAGCCGTCATCCAGACCTACGGCGAGGCCGCGCAGAACCGCGTCCTCGTCCGAGTCGCCCAGGAGGCGCCGGAGTCCGACCTCGACGCCCCGGCCCGCGGGATCCGCGACGCGCTCGCCCGCTCCTACGCCCGGAACCCGATCCTCGAGTCCTCGTCCGAGATCGTGGGCCCGACCGTCGGCGCGGAGCTCCGGAAGAAGGCCGTCTACCTCACCGTGCTCGGCCTCCTCGCCCAGCTCATCTACATCGCGGCGCGGTTCAAGGGGGGGGCGTGGGGCGTGGCCGCGACCATCGCCGGGTTCCACGACATCCTGATCAGCCTCGGCTTCCTCACGCTCTTCCGCTACGAGGTCACCCTCAACGTCATTGCCGCCCTCCTCACCCTCGTCGGGTACAGCATGAACGACACGGTCGTGGTGTTCGACCGCGTGCGGGAGAACCTCGCCAAGCGCAGGAAGGACCCGCTCCCGAAGATCCTCAACGAGTCGATGAACCAGACCCTCACCCGGACGCTCATCTCCAACGGGACGACCCTCCTCGCCGTCCTCGGCCTCTTCTTCTTCGGGGGCGAGGTGCTGCGCGGCTTCAGCTTCACGATGGTGGTCGGCGTCCTCGTGGGGACGTACTCGACCGTCTTCATCGCGGTGCCGTTCGTCAACTGGTGGTACGTGCGCCAGGAGCGGGCGGGGGGCGCGAGGCCCTCGGTCTGACCCGGGCCACGGCTTGACGTCCTTTCACCCGGGGAGCCGAACCCGGCGAAGGCCCTGACCGTCAAACGTATCCGGGAGAGACCGGGGTGGGAAGCACGGCGGAAGGGGCGCGGCGAGCCGGATCCTCCCCGCCGACCGGGTGCTAAGATGACCGTGATGACGGGCGCGAGAGACGAGCCGATCACGCGCCGCAGCCTCGGGGCCCTCGACGAGGACAACCTCTTCGCCACCGGCCTCGCCAGCTCCGCGCCCCGCAAGGTCACCCGCTGGCAGAAGATCGGGGCCGTCACCACGGTCTCCGCCCACGTCCTGATCGTAGCCCTCATCGTCTTCGTCCCCATCTTCTGGCCGGAGGCGCTGCCCGAGCAGGGAGACCGGCGGGTCGTCTTCTTCGACGCCCCTCCGCCGCCGCCCCCGCCCCTGCCCAGGGGCAGCCCGATGGTGCGCGAGAAGGCGAAGCCGGAGACGCCCAAGCCCGTGACGGAGACCAAGCCCAAGGCCGAACTGACCGCCCCGATCGAGACGCAGACGCCCAAGGAGACGGCGAAGCTCGAGCCGGAGACGGGCGTCCGTCCCGAAGATCAGTTCGGGAGCGCCACGGGGAGCGACTTCGGCGACCCGCTCGGCATGGAGGAGGGCGTGGAGGGCGGCGTCGTGGGCGGCGTGCCGGGCGGCGTGCTCGGCGGGATGCTCGGCGGCACGGGCACCGGCCCCGTCATGGACTACGACTCCCCGCCCCGTCCGCTCAAGATCACGAGGCCCCAGTACCCCCAGGAGGCCTTCGTCAAGAAGATCGAGGGGACGGTCGTGGTCGAGATCCTGATCGACTCTCAGGGGCGGGTGATCCGGGCCCGGGTCATCCAGTCGGTGCCCCTCCTCGACGCCGCGGCCCTGCAAACGGTCTATCAGTGGGTCTTCCAGCCTGCCGTCAAGCACGGGCGGCCCGTCCCCACGATCGCCCACGCCCCCGTCGCGTTCAGGATCTACTAGCCCCGGACCGGGTCGGAACCGAACCTGTCCGGGCGGTGTCCAAGGTGTCGAGGCGAGCCGGGAGGACACCGCCTCCGACCGGAAAGGGCTGAGGGCGCTACGCCTTGACACTCCGAGAAGCCGGGGGATAGAATCCGCGTCTCTTGCCGAAGAGGCAAATTCTCAGGGCCAAAGTGTAAAGAGGGGCGGGGGATGGAAAAGAGGCTATTCGAGGATCTCATCGATTCGGACAGGGTGTCGCACAGGACCCAGCAGTCGAAGACGATGCCCGTGTCGCTGCTGATCCACGGCATCGCCGCGGCGCTGATCGTGATCGTGCCGCTGCTGGCTTCCGACCAGATGCCCGAGCCGGCGTCGGCGGTCAAGGCCTTCTTCGTGGAGCCCATGGCGGCGCCCCCTCCCCCGCCTCCCCCGCCGCCGGCCGCCCGGCCCACGACCGCGCCCAAGATCGCCCCCAAGCCCATCGTCCAGGACACCAAGTTCGTGGCCCCGGTCGAGGTGCCGCAGGAGATCAAGCCTGAGGAAGGTCTCGACCTCGGTGTCGAGGGCGGCGTGGCCGGCGGTGTCGAGGGCGGGGTCCCGGGCGGCGTCGTCGGCGGCGTCGTCGGCGGCCTTCCGGACGCTCCCCCCCCGCCGCCGCAGCAGGCCGTCCGGGTGGGTGGACAGATCAAAGAGCCTAAGAAGCTCAAGACCGTCAATCCCACCTACCCCGACATCGCCAAGCAAGCCCGCGTGCAGGGCGTCGTCATCCTCGAGTGCACCATCTCCCCGCAGGGCAAGGTGACCGAGGTGAAGGTCCTGCGTGGCATCCCGCTGCTCGACCAGGCGGCGGCCGATGCCGTGAAGCAATGGGTCTATACGCCGACACTATTGAACGGCGTGCCGGTTCCCGTCATCATGACGGTTACGGTCAACTTCAAGCTCTCCTAGGCTCCGGCCAAGAGCGCGACTTACAAGTCCAGGAGGACGCGAAATGCAGTTCGATTTGAGGACCATGGCCGAGCACATGGGCGGCGTCGCGTGGGGCGTCGTCTTCGTGCTCTTCATCATGTCCATGTACTCCATCGCCGTCATGATCGAGCGGTACTGGACCTACCGCCAGGCGACCCAGCAGTCGCGCAAGTACGCGCCCGAGGTGGCCCGGTTCCTGAAGCAGGGGAAGATCAAGGAGGCGATCGACGTCTCCGACGGCAAGCAGTACAAGCTCTCCCACCTCGCCAAGGTGCTGAAGCCGGGCCTCCAGGAGTGGCAGTACCAGGTCGAGACGGGCGAAGCCGAGCGGGATCGGGACGGTGCGGTCGAGGCGGCGAAGCGAGCCATCCAGCGCGCCACCGCGGTCAACCTGGCCGACCTCAAGCGCGGCCTGGCCGGCCTCGCCACCATCGGAGCCACCGCCCCGTTCGTCGGCCTCTTCGGGACGACCTTCGGGATCATCAACGCCTTCTCGGGCATGGCGCTCACGGGCTCGGGCGGCATCGCCGCGATCTCCGCCGGCATCGCCGAGGCTCTCATCACCACCGCGTTCGGCCTCTTCGTGGCCGTCCCCGCGGTGTGGGCGTTCAACATCTTCAACGGCAAGGTCGAGGGCTTCAACGTCGAGATGGACAACTCCAGCTCCGAGCTCCTCGACTACTTCATCAAGAAGGGCGCCTAGCCGCGCCGGGTCCGGTGCGACCGGGGTCCGCTCAGGGCCCCGGTCCCGGCTGAACAAGGAGTACCCCCATGGCAATGGCAGTCGGCGGCAAGAAGGGCGGGCCGATGGCGGACATCAACGTCACGCCCATGGCCGACATCATGATCGTGCTGCTCATCATCTTCATGGTCATCACGCCCATGCTGCAGAAGGGCGTGGACGTGAGGCTGCCGCAGGCGGGCAACACCAAGGAGCGCAAGGACGAGCCCAAGACGATCGTGGTCGCGGTCAAGAAGGACACGACCACGTACCTCGGGACGCAGAAGCTCGACGATCGCAGCCAGCTCCAGCCGCTCGTGAAGGAGCGCCTCCAGGACCTGCCCGAGGGCTCGCGGATGATCTACCTCAAGGCGGACGAGGGGCTTCCCTACGCCGAGGTGATGAAGGTGATGGACCTCTGCCGCGAGGCGGGGGTCGAGGAAGTGGCGCTCATCTCCGAGCGCAAGGTGCAGGGGTAGAGGCCATGGCACACACCGGGGACGTCCAGGCCACCCACCACAAGGACATGGAGAAGAAGCGCCGCCTGGGCGAGGGCAAGCACCTGCAGGCGGGGTCGGGCGCGAAGTCCGACATCAACATCACGCCCCTCATCGACGTGATGCTCGTGCTGCTCATCATCTTCATGGTCGTGACCCCCCTCGCCCAGAAGGGCCTCGACATCTCGCTCCCCCAGCCCCCGCCGCCCAACCAGCCCGAGCAGAAGAGCTCCTCGAACCAGGTCGTCCTGGCTCTCGAGGAGGGCGCGATCACCGTCAACAAGGCCCCGGTCTCGGTCGAGGAGCTGGAGTCGCGGCTCCGCGACATCTACCAGGCCCGCTCGGACAAGACGATCTTCGTCCGGGCGACCGGGACGGTCCCCTACGGCCGCGTCGTCCAGGCGATGGACATCGCCAAGGGCGCGGGGGTCGAGCGGATCGGGATCATCTCCGACAAGATGATCGAGGAGGCGGGAGGCGTCGTCGGCGGTCAGCCGTAGGCCGGCGCTTCCGTCAGAGTCAGGAAGGGGCCCCGCGCGGGGCCCTTTCCATTTCGTCGGTGGCTCACCTCTTGCCGATGGCGCCCCGGCGACCCCGCTGCCCGGGCAGGTCTCATGCGATGCCTCTCATGCGCTGCCCGGTCCCGGGCGTCGCGACCGGGAGGAAGCCCTTCCCCGGCGGGATGCCGCCCCCCGCCCGCGGTCCCTCTCGGCCGAGCGGCGCCCGCCCGGCCTACTTGGATGCCGGCGGCGTGGCGGCGGCGGTGTCCGTCGAGACGCCGGCCGCGGTGGCCGCCTGCTGCTCCTTCCTGAGGTCGGCGGCCTGCTTCTGCAGCAGGATGGCTTCGTCCAGGTAGCGCTTGCGGTCGGCGGGATTCTTGGCCACCAGCGCCTTGACCCGGTAGAGGAGGCCCTTCGCAACGATAGAGCCCACGTGGTCGGGCTGGCTCTGCAAGGCGGCGTCCACGGCCTGGATCCCCTTGTCGGCGTACTCGTTCTTCTCCTTGTCGCCGAGCAGCGGATCGCGGTACGCCTTGTCCCAGTAGAACATCGCGAGCGTGTAGTGGCCGTTCGGGTTCGAGGGTTCGATATCGGCGCACCGGTTGAGCGTGGCCACGGCCTGGTCGAACTTGATGCGGCGCGCGCCCTTGCTCGTCCCCTCCACCCAGACCTCGCCCTTCTCGTCCCAGTTGGGCTTGTTGTAGAAGGTGGCGAGCGCTCCGCAGGCCTTCACGTCCTTGGGGTTGAGCTCCGCCGCCTTGATGTACGCCTGCTCGGCTTCGGGCGTCCGGCCAAACTTCTCGTAGAGGTTGGCCATCGCGTAGAGGTTCTTGGTGTCGTTCGGGTTGTCCTTGACGAGCTGCTCCGCGTAGCCGAGGGCCTTCTCGTAGTTCTGGAGCGGCGGCTCCGAGTAGATCGCGGTGAGGGCGCCCAGCGTGTTCATGCGAACCTGCTGGAGGTTGGGCGAGTTCGCTCGGTTCGCCGCGAGGGCCTTCTCGTAGTGCTCGACCGCCCGGTCGAGGTGCATCCGGTTCTCTTCCCCCTCCTTGCCCGGCCGATAGAGGGACTGGTGGGAGCTGGCCAGGTAGAAGTGCGCCTCGGCGAAGTCGGGCTTCCTCTGCACCGCCTTCTCGTACTCCTCGATGGCCTTGCGGTAGTTCTCTTCCTTGTAGAGTCTGTTTCCGTCCTTGAAGGCAGCCTTCGCCTGGACCATCTCACAACCGACGAGGGCCAGGGCGAGCGGCAGAGCGAGCACAGGTGCAAGATATCGGGTTCTCATCGGCCGTCTCCCGGGAAAGTCATTGAATACAAAAGGGCTCCGAGGAAGCGGATTATAGGCATGCGCGGAAAGCGGAGTCAAGGAAGCGGAGGGTTCATTTGACCCCTCCGCCGGTGGTCCCTAGACTCGCCTTGAAGACCCATGATCCGTTTCGAAGACATTCTGGAGACCGTCCAGCGTCACCAGCCCGATGCCGACCTCGAGGTCCTCCGCAAGGCCTACATCTTCTCGGCGGTCGAGCACAAGGGCCAGGTCCGCGCCTCGGGCGAGCCCTACCTCGTGCACCCTCTCGGGGTGGCGGCGATCCTGGCCGAGATGCGGATGGACCCCATCTGCGTCGCGGTCGGCCTCCTCCACGACGTCCTCGAGGACACCCTCACCCCCCCCGAGCGGCTCCAGGAGTACTTCGGGCCGGACGTCCTCCACATCGTCGAGGGGGTGACGAAGATCTCGAAGATCCCCTTCGCCACCACGGAGGAGCGGCAGGCCGAGACGTACCGCAAGATGCTCCTCGCGATGGTCGACGACATCCGGGTCATCCTCGTGAAGCTCGCCGACCGCCTGCACAACATGAGGACGCTCCAGCACCTGCCGGCGGACAGGCGGCAGCGCATCTCGCGCGAGACCCTCGACATCTACGCCCCCATCGCAGGGCGGCTCGGCATGGCCAAGGTCAAGAACGAGCTCGAGGACCTCGCCTTCCGGCACCTCGACCCCGCCGCCTACGAGGCCCTCGCGGCGAAGGTCGAGGAGAGGCGCCAGCGGGCGGCCGCCTTCGTCGACAAGATCAAGTCGACCGTCGCCGAGAAGCTGCGCACGGCCGGGGTCGACGCCGAGGTGGAAGGCCGGATCAAGCGCCTGCACTCGATCCAGCAGAAGCTGAAGCGCCAGCGCATCGACCTCGAGCAGGTCTACGACTTCGTGGCCCTGCGGGTCCTGGTGAGGAGCGTGCCCGACTGCTACGCCGCCCTCGGCGTCCTCCACAACACCTGGCGGCCGGTGCCGGGGCGGATCAAGGACTTCATCGCCATGCCCCGGCCCAACGGCTACCAGTCGCTCCACACCTCCGTCATCTCCGAGGACGGGCACCCCTTCGAGGTGCAGATCCGCACCCACGACATGCACCGCGTCGCCGAGGAGGGCATCGCCGCCCACTGGAAGTACAAGGAGGGCCGCACCGGGGTCGACAAGGACGACCACGCCTTCTCCTGGCTCCGGCAGCTGCTCGAGTGGCAGCAGGAGGTCAAGGACCCCCACGAGTTCCTGAACTCTTTGAAGCTCGACCTCTACCCGGAGGAGGTGTACTGCTTCACCCCCAAGGGCGAGGTGAAGATGCTGCCCCGGGGCGCCTCGCCCATCGACTTCGCCTACGCCATCCACACCGAGGTCGGGCACCAGTGCGTGGGAGCGCGGGTGAACGGGAAGATGGTGCCCCTGCGCTACAAGCTCAAGAACGGGGACATCGTCGAGATCCTCACCTCGCCCGGGCACAAGCCGAGCCGCGACTGGCTGGGCTTCACCGTCACCAACAAGGCGAAGGCGAAGGTCCGCCACTACCTCAACACGACCGAGAAGCAGCAGGCGCTCGAGATCGGGAGGAAACACCTCGAGCGCGAGCTCCGCCGTTACGACCTCTCGCTGAAGAAGGTCGTCTCCGAGCCCTCGCCCCTCGAGTCGCTGGCCCAGGAGCTCGGGGTGGGCTCGCGCCTCGACGACCTCTTCATCGCCCTCGGCTACGGCAAGGTCTCCGCCCGCCAGGTGCTGGCCCGGCTGATCCCGCCGGAGAAGCTCGAGCAGCCGCTCCCGGAGAAGCCGCGCCCGGTCGTGGAGGCGGTCAAGAGGTTCCTCCGCCGGAGCGAGGAGCGGATCACGGTGAAGGGGACGGACGACCTCCTCGTGTACCGCGCCAAGTGCTGCAACCCCATCATGGGCGAGCCCATCGTGGGTTACATCACGCGGGGCAAGGGCGTCTCCGTCCACTCGGTGAGCTGCCCGAACGTCCAGAACCTCGTCTACGACCCCGAGCGCCGCATCGCCGTCGAGTGGGAGGCGGGGGCGGAGGGAGGCTACGAGGTCCGCCTCGCGGTGGGTCTCGAGGACCGCCCGGGCGCGCTCGCCGCCGTCACCGCCGTCCTCGCCGCCATGAAGACCGACGTGCGCGACGCCCAGGTCCGCACCTTCGACGACAAGACGGCCTCCATCGAGCTCACCGTGCGGATCAACGACCTGAAGCACCTCGACAAGGTGCTGAAGTCCGTGCGTGGCATCTCGGGGGTCATCGACGTGGCGCGCCACGCGGTCCCGCGCTGAGGCGTCCCCGCGCTTTTCCCCCCCGCGGGCGGCGGTTTGCGTGCTTCGGCCACTCCGGATAGGCTCGACGCGCTGCCTGCCAGGAGGTGCGACCGTGCCGACCAAGTACGTCTCGACCGCACGCGCGCCCAAGCCGATCGGCCCCTACTCGCAGGGTGTCATCTCGGGCGGGTTCCTCTTCTGCTCGGGGCAAATCGCGGTCGACCCCGAGACCGGGGACGTCGTGGGAGAGGGGGACGTCGCGGCCCAGACTGAGCGCGTGCTGCAGAACCTGGTCGCAGTGCTCCGGGAGGCTAAGATGGGGCCGGAGAACGTGGTGAAGGCGACCGTCTACCTGGCCGACATGGCCGACTTCCCGAAGATGAACGAGGTGTATGGGCGGTTCCTCGGCACGAAGCCGCCCGCGCGGACCACGATCGCCGTCGCCGGCCTGCCCCGCGGCGTGAGGGTCGAGATCGACGTCGTCGCCGCGTACTGACGCCCGACCCGCGCGAAGCGCGGGTCGATCTGGGCCGTCGCGAGGCGCCACGGTCGTGCCGGGCGCCGAGCCCTCTCCGTCCCTGGAGAGTCCTCGAGTCGAGCCGATCAGGCCGCCGCGGACTTGGCCTTCGGCTGAGGGGCCGCCTTGGCGACCTTGCCCGACCGCAGGCAACGGGTGCAGACCCGCAGCCTCTTGTGGGTCCCCCGGCCCACGACCGCCCGCACCGAGACGAGGTTCGGATTGAAACGCCGGTGGGTCACATTGTGGGCGTGACTGACCCGATTCCCGAACCGCGGGCCCTTGCCGCAGATGTCGCACCGCTGAGCCATGACGCACGACCTCCCTCAGGGCCCGATTCCGGCCCGAAACGCAAAACCCAAGTATATTGAGCGGTTTCCACGCCGTCAAGTGACCCTGTCGAGGCCCGCGTGCTATAGTCGCCCGGCCCTCGTATGGTCCAGTTCAACTTCAGCGAGCGGACCATCAAAGCGAAGGTCGTCTACTATGGACCGCCCCAGTCCGGGAAGACGACGAACCTCGAGCAGATCCACCGACTCACCGATCCGGAGGGTTCGAACCGCCTCATCTCCCTGAACACGGCCCAGGACCGGACCCTGTTCTTCGACCTCCTGCCCTTCAGCCTCGGCACCGTTTCCGGCTACGACTTCAAGATCCAGCTCTACACCGTGCCCGGGCAGGTGCAGTACAACGCCACGCGCCGCGTGGTGCTCGCCGGCGCGGACGCGGTCGTCTTCGTCGCCGACAGCCACAAGTCCATGGCGCGGGAGAACGTGGCGGCCTTCGAGAACATGAAGGTCAACCTGCTCGCGAACCGTCTGGTGCCGGAGAAGGTGCCGTTCGTCCTCCAGTACAACAAGCAGGACCTCGACCCCCTCACCCCACGGGCCGACCTCGACCGGGCGCTGAACGCCTGGAACCGCAAAGCCTTTCCTGCCGTCGCGTCGCGCGGCGAGGGCGTCCTGGAGACCTTCGTGGCGGTGGTGCAGGACATGCTCGCCTCGATTGCGGTCAAGTACAACCTCAAGGAGAAGGGCCTCGACCCGGATTCGGTCCCCGCCGTCGTCGCCCAGGCCTTCGCCGAGATCGTCCAGAAGGTCGCCTCCCCTCCGCCTCCCAGCCCCTCGCGCGGGCGCGTGGTGATCGCCCAGCCCGAAGGTGCGGAGCCGGCCTACCCCGGCCAGGTGGGGCCCGAGGTGAGCCCCGTCTCGGAGGAGCTGCTCCACCGCGCCATCCGCTCGAACATCGACCTCGCGGAGGCACTGGCCCAGGTCGTGCGCGACGTGAGCCAGGGCCTGGCCCTCGTCCAGACCCAGGCGAGCCTGATCGCCGGTGGCCGCACCGACGCCACCCTCGCCGCCGCCGCCATCGAGCGCGAGGTCCTCCGCCTCGGCCTCCTCCTGAAGGATCTCGGCCAAGCCGCGGCCCGCACCTCTCCCGGGCGAGCGCCGGCTCCACCGCAGCTCGCGCCCACGCCCCCGCGCGGCACCGCCGCCGCCGCGCACCCGCCACCACCGCCTTCCCCGCCCGCGTCCCCTGCGGCGGCGAATGCGCCCTCCCCCGCGCCGGCGCCGCTGCGTCCACCCACGCCGGCCCCACCCACTCCGGCCGCGCCTTCCGCCGCGAGCCTCGACGGCCTGGTCGCCGAGGTGCTCGCCGCCGTCCGCGCGACCCTCGCTGCCCGACCGGTCGGGGTGGAGAGCCGCATCGCCCGGGGTGCCGCCCTGCCGCGGTGCTCGCCCGCCGCCCTTCGCCGCGCGCTCGCCGCCCTCCTGCACGGGCTCGCCGGCGTCGTGACCCCGGCGTCCGCCATTCTGATGCGGGCGGAGAGGAAGCCCGTGCTCCTGCGGGGCCGCGACGGTCGTGAAGTGAAGCGCGACTTCCTGATGATCGCCCTCACCCACGCCGCCGGCCTCGGGGACGCCGACCAGCAGCGGGTCCTCAAGGGAGCCGACCCGGGACCGCTCGGCGAGGCCCAGAGGCTCGTCCGCGAGATGGGCGGCTTCACTCGCTTCGCTCCGCTGCCGGGGGGCGCTCTCGAGACCCGCGTCTTCCTTCCCGCGTAGTCCCTCGAGCCGGCCCCGACCGCGTCAGGCCCGCGGGTGGTGCCGAGATCCCCCGGGTTCGCCACGCCGCCTACACGCCTCGTTCGAGCAGCTCCCGCAGGGCGAAAGCGTCCTTCACGACGTGGTCGGGCCGGTAGGCGAAGCGGTCGAGGTCCCCCTCGCGCGAGACGCCGGTCAGGACGAGGACCGTGGACATCCCGCTCTGGACGCCGGCGATGATGTCGGTCTCCATGTTGTCTCCCACCATGCAGGCCTCGGCGGAGTGCGCCCCGAGGTGCCGCAGCCCCGCCCGCATCATGAACGCGGAGGGCTTGCCGACGTAGAAGGGGCACTTGCCGGTGATCCGCTCGATGGGGGCGGCGAGGGCGCCGCAGCTCGGCCGCCCGGCCGGGCCCGCCACGTCGGGGTTCGTCGCCACGAACCGGGCGCCGCGCCGGACGAGGGCGGCGGCGCGCTGGATCATCTCGAAGTTGTAGTTGCGGGTCTCGCCCAGGACCACGAAGTCGGCCTCCGTGTCCGAGGTCGTGAAGCCGATCTCGTAGAGCTCGTGAACGAGGGCGCCCTCGCCCACCACGAAGGCGCGCCGCCGCGTCCCCGCCTGCTTGTCGAGGAACTCCGCGGTGGCCATGGCGGAGGTGAAGAAGTGCCCGGCCGGCACCGCCATGCCGGAGCCTCCCATGCGGCGCGCGAGCTCCGCCGGCGTCTGCGAGGGGTAGTTGGTGAGGAAGAGGAAGGGCCGCCCCGACTCGAGGAGCCACGCCACGAGCTCCGCCGCCCCGGGCAGGGCCTCGTCGTCCCGGAGGACGACACCGTCGATGTCGATGAGGTAGGCGCCGGCCCGCGTCTCGCTCAAAGGACCTCCGGCCCCGGAAAGACCGCCTCGCCCGGAGGGAGATCGAAGGCGTCGCCGTGCGAGGGCACCCGGGTCGCGAACCCCCTCTCGCGCGCGATGCGGGCGGCGAGCGCCTCCGCCGCATCGGCCTCGCCGTGAGTGACGAACACGAGCCGCGGAGGCCTTCGGACCCCGGACAGCCATCGCAGCATCTCACCCGCGTCGGCATGGCCGGAGAGGCCCTTGAGGTCGCGGACCTCGGCCAGCACCGGGACATCGCCCTTGTGGATCCGCACCACGTGAGCGCCGTCGAGGAGGGCGCGCCCGAGGGTTCCCGCGGCCTGGTAGCCGGTGATGAGGAGCGTGTTCTCGGGGTGGGGAAGACGCACCCGGCAGTGGTGCAGGATCCTCCCCCCGGAGAGCATGCCGCTCGACGACAGGATGACCGCCGGCCCCCGCATGGTGTTGAGGGCCTCCGACTCTGCGCGCGTCCGGTGCAGGTGGACCCACTTGCCGTGGAGGAGGCTGCGTCCGCCGATGTTGTTGAGGCCGGCCTTCGACGCCTCGGGATAGGAGGCATAGATGCGCGTGGCGTCGATCGCCATCGGGCTGTCGACGTGGATCGGAAAGGGCCGGATCCGCCCCGCGGTCACCAGCTCGTCCATCAGATAGACCATCTGCTGGGCCCGACCCACCGCGAAGGCGGGGATGAGCAGGACCCCGCCGCGGGCGAACGTCTTCTTGAGCACGCCCTCGAGCTGGTCGAGGATCGGGACCTGCGGGTGGGTGCGGTTCCCATAGGTGCTCTCGACCACCAGGTAGTCGGCGTCGGCGGCGAGGGCGGGATCCTTCGTCAGGACCGCGCCGAAGCGGCCCACGTCCCCGCTGAAGAGGACGCGCGCCTCACGGCCGTCCTCCAGGAGCGTGAGCTCCGCGGAGGCGGCGCCCAGGAGATGCCCGGCGTCGCGATAGGTGAACGAAAACGCGTGGTTCACGGCCTGCGGCCGGCCGAGGGGCACTGGCTGCAGGAGCTCCATCGCCTCCCGGACGTCTGCCTCGTCGAAGAGGGGGAGCGCCGGCGCGTGCTTCGTGAGCCCCTTGCGGTTCAGGTACCCGGCGTCCTCCGCCTGCAGGTGGGCCGCGTCGAGGAGCAGGATCTCGGCCAGGTCCTTCGTGGGCGGGGTGCAGTACACGGGTCCGCGGAAGCCCTGCTTGACGAGTCGGGGCACCCGGCCGATGTGGTCGAGGTGGGTGTGCGTGAGGACCACCGCGTCGACCCGCGCGGGGTCGAACTCCGGCTCCGCCCAGTTCCGCTGGCGGAGCTCCTTCTCGCCCTGGAACATCCCCGAGTCGACGAGGATGCGCCTTCCCCCGGCCTCGACGAGGTATTGCGAGCCCGTCACCGTCCGCGCCGCCCCGAGGAACGTCAGCCTGGCCATCCCGTCCGACCACCTCCGGGCCGTGGCGCCCGTTCGACGGCTCGCTCCCGTCTCAGGCCAGCATCTTGCGCAGCACCGTCTGCAGGATGCCGCCGTTCCTGTAGTAGTCGATCTCGACCTGGGTATCGAGCCGGGCCGTGACGGTGAAGGCGCCCTTCGAGCCGTCCTTCCTCTCCACCTCGACCGTCATGTCCTGGCGGGGGGCGAGGGCGCCGGCGAGGCCGCGGACGGTCAGCTTCTCGTGTCCGGTGATGCCCAGCGCCTCCGCGCCCTGCCCGCCCTCGAACTGCAGGGGCAGCACACCCATGCCGACGAGGTTCGACCGGTGGATCCGCTCGTAGCTCTCGGCGATCACCGCCCGCACGCCGAGGAGGAGCGTGCCCTTGGCGGCCCAGTCGCGCGACGAGCCGCTGCCGTACTCCTTCCCGGCTACGACCACGAGCGGAGTCCTCTCGGCGCGGTAGCGCTCGGCCGCGTCGTAGATGTCCATGCGCTCCCCGGAAGGCACGTGCACGGTCACCCCGCCCTCGACCCCGGGCACCATCGTGTTCTTGAGGCGGATGTTCGCGAACGTGCCCCGGACCATCACGCGGTCGTTCCCCCGGCGCGAGCCGTAGGAGTTGAAGTCCTTCTTCTCGACCCCCCTCGCCACGAGGAAGCGCCCGGCCGGCGAGGCGAGCGCGATGTCGCCGGCGGGGGAGATGTGGTCGGTGGTCACGGAGTCGCCGAGGACGGCGAGGACGCGCGCCCCCACGATGTCGGTCAGCGGCGGGGCCTCCTTCGTCAGGCCCCGGAAGAAGGGCGGCTCCTGGATGTAGGTCGAGTCCTCGCGGAACGAGTAGAGATCGCCCCCCGCCACCGGGATCGCGTTCCAGTCGGGGTTGCCGTCGAAGACGTTGCCGTAGGTCGCCTGGAACATCTCGGCCCCGATCGCCGCCTCGAGCTCCGACACCTCCTTCTGGCTCGGCCAGAGGTCGGTGAGCCTCACCGCGGCCCCGTCCACCGCCTTCCCGATCGGCTCCGTCGCGAGGTCGACGTCGGTCGTGCCGGCGAGGGCGTAGGCCACGACGAGGGGCGGCGAGGCGAGGTAGTTCGCCTTCACGTCCGGGTTCACCCGGCCCTCGAAGTTGCGGTTGCCGGAGAGGACGGCCGCGGCCACGAGCCTGCCGTCGCTCACCGCCTTCGACACCGCGGGCGGCAGCGGGCCGCTGTTGCCGATGCAGGTCGTGCAGCCGTAGCCCACCACGTGGAAGCCGAGGGCCTCGAGGTCGGGCAGGAGGCCCGACCGGCGCAGGTACTCGGTGACGACCTTGGAGCCGGGGGCGAGGCTCGTCTTGACGTGGGCCGGGACCCGCAGGCCGCGGCGGACGGCCTTGCGGGCGAGGAGGCCGGCGGCGAGCATCACGGACGGGTTCGACGTGTTCGTGCAGCTCGTGATCGCCGCGATCACCACCGAGCCGTGCCGGAGCTCGCCCTTCTGCCCGCGGACCTCGACCGGCATCGACCCGGAGACGTCCTCGGGGGCGAGCCCGAAGCCGCGCTCCTTGACCGGAGCGGTGAGCGCCTTGCGGAAGGACGCCTTCATCTGCGAGAGCGGGACGCGGTCGTGAGGCCGCTTCGGGCCGGCGAGGCTCGGCTCGACGGCCGCGAGGTCGAGCTCCAGCGTGTCGGTGAAGACGGGCTCAGGCGTCTCCGCCGTTCGGAAGAGGCCCTGCTCCTTCGAGTAGCGCTCGACGAGCTCGACCTCGGCCGGGCTGCGGCCCGTCCGGCGCAGGTACGCGAGCGTCTCGTCGTCGACCGGGAAGAAGCCGCAGGTCGCCCCGTACTCGGGGGCCATGTTCGCGATCGTGGCCCGGTCGGCGAGCGCCATCTCGGCGAGCCCGGGGCCGTAGAACTCCACGAACTTCTCGACGACGCCCTTCTTCCGGAGCATCTGGGTCACGGTGAGGACGAGGTCGGTCGCGGTCGTACCCTCGCGGAGCCTCCCGAGGAGGCGGAAGCCCACGACCTGCGGGGTGACCATGTAGAGCGGCTGGCCGAGCATCGCCGCCTCGGCCTCGATCCCGCCGACACCCCAGCCGAGGACGCCGAGGCCGTTGATCATCGTGGTGTGCGAGTCCGTGCCGACGAGGGTGTCGGGCAGGGCGAGGGTCTCGCCGCCCTCGGAGCGGAGGAGGACGCCCTTCGCCAGGAACTCGAGGTTCACCTGGTGGACGATGCCGGTCGCCGGCGGCACCACCCGGAAGCTGGCGAAGGCCTTCTGGCCCCAGCGCAGGAACTCGTAGCGCTCGCGGTTCCGGCCGAACTCGATCTCGGCGTTCCTCCGCAGCGCGTCCCTCGAGCCGAACTCGTCCACCTGGACCGAGTGGTCGACCACGAGGTCCACCGGCACGAGCGGGTTGATCCGCCGAGGGTCGCCCCCCAGCCGCGCGACGGCCGCCCGCATCGAGGCGAGGTCCACGACGGCGGGGACGCCGGTGAAGTCCTGGAGGATGACCCGCGCCGGCATGAAGGGCAGCTCGACGTCCTTCGGGGCGGCCGCGTCCCACCGGGCGAGGCTCCGCACGTCGTCCGGAGTGACGAGCGTGCCGTCGACGCCGCGGAGCACGGCCTCCAGCAGCACCTTGACCGAGAAGGGGAGGCGCGCGAGGCCGGGGGCGACGCCCGCCTTCTCGAGGGCCGAGAGCCTGTAGATCACGGCCCGGCCGAAGCCGGTGTCGAGGGTGGAGCGCGCGCCGAACGCGTCGGTCTTCATGGCCTTCCTCTCCGCGGGGCAGTCTCGAAGCTTATAACAGCGCGGGGAGAGGCCGAGACCGCGGGGCTCTCCGGATCGTAGAAGCGGAGCCGGCGCTCGGCGGCCTCCCGAATGCCGATCCGGCGCGACACCGCGACCCGGCGCGGTCTCGGTCCCTCGCGGAGCGTCAGCGGCGGGCGCCGTTCGAAGAGGTGGCGGCCCGAGAGCCGGGTGTCGATCGCGAGCGCCCGGCAGAGCCGCCCCGGTCCGCGGCAAGCGTCGGGCGCGAGGCGGGTCCCGGGGAGCGGTTCCGCCGCCCGCACGAGCACGCAGCCGGCCGTGTCGGGGCCGTCCACCGCCACGTTGAGGCAGTGGTGCATGCCGTAGACGAAGTAGACGTAGAGGGTGCCGGGCGGACCGTAGAGAGGCTCGGTCCTCGGCGTCCGGCCGCGGAAGACGTGGGCCGCGGGATCGCGCTCGCCCAGGTAGGCTTCGGCCTCGACGATGCGAACCGTCCGCGTCCGTCCCCGCTCGCGGCGGACGAGGAGACAGCCGATGAGCGCTCGGGCGACCTGGGCGGCCGGACGCGAGAGCAGGGCGAGGAGCCGCTCCTTCTCCGCTCGCCCCGGGCCTCGGCGGCGCTCACGAAGGGGAGGCACGCGGCGCAGTATAGACGGCGCCGCGTGCCTCGAGCGCTGCTCAGGCCAGCTCGTCGTCCAGGTGGCGGGCCGTCCTCTCCCGCCAGACGACCCGGACGGAGATCGCCCGGACCACGTACCACGCGAGCGTCAACACCGCCATCGTGGGCGCCAGCGACAGCACCAGGTAAGCGAGTCTCATCCGCCATTCCTCCGAGGTCGCGCACCCCCAAGTCCCCCTCGCGAAGCCGTTCCCGCCCCTCGCGGCGTCGAGCCGCGAGTGCGGACGCCACCGGTTCGTCTGGAGGAGGGACAGCACCGGGGCCGAGACGGCCCCGAGCTCAGCTCGGGAGCTTCAGGGTGCGAGACCCGACAACTATACCATGGGTCGACGCTCGATCCAAGCCCATCCTGTCGTGGTCTTCGGGTGGCTGGGAGACAGGGATTCGAACCCCGATTCCATGGTCCAGAGCCATGTGTCCTACCGTTGGACGATCTCCCAACGAGGAACACCCATCCTAGCCAAAGGGCCGCCGCATTTCAACGCAGCCCGCCGGTCGCGCAACGCAGCCCGCCGGTCGCGCCGTCGCGGCGGCTCACGCCCGCCGCCTATAATCCGCCATGCTCCGTGGAACATGGCGTGAAGCGGCGGCCGAGCTTCTCGGCACCTTCGTGCTCATCGTCTTCGGGACCGGCGTCGTGGCGCAGAAGGTCCTGAGCGCCGGCGACGCCGGCACGGCGCTCTCGATCCACCTCGCGTGGGGCCTGGCCGTGACCATGGGCATCTATGCCTCGGCAGGGGTTTCCGGCGCCCACCTGAACCCCGCCGTCACGCTCGCCCTCGTCGCCTTCCGCGGCTTCCCCTGGCGCAAGGTGCCGGCGTACGTCCTCGCCCAACTCGCGGGGGCCTTCGCCGGAGCCGCAGTCACCTTCGTGACCTACCGCGAGGCCTTCGACCACTTCGACGGCGGCCTGAGGCAAGTCGTGGGCGCGAAGGCCACCGCGGGGATCTTCGCCACCTACCCGCAGCCCTTCCTGAGCGACTTCCCCGGCGGCTTCGTCGACCAGGTCGTCGGCACGGCCCTCCTGATGCTGGGGATCTTCGCGATCGCCGACCGAAGGAACGCCGGGCCCGCCACCTTCGGCCCCGTCCTCGTCGGCGCCCTCGTCGCCCTCATCGGCATGACGTTCGGCTTCAACGCCGGCTACGCGATCAACCCCGCCCGCGACCTCGGGCCGCGCGTCTTCACCGCCGTCGCCGGGTGGGGGAGCGAGGTCTTCCGCGCCGGGGGCGGCTGGTGGTGGGTGCCGGTCGTCGCTCCCTGCCTCGGCGGGCTCCTCGGCGCGCTCTCGTACGACCTCCTCGTCACCCGCCACCACCCCACCGAGACGGCCTGAGAGAAGAGCCGTGCTCGGCCTCCTGCTCCTCCTCGCCGGAGCGTCCCCCGTGCCCGCGGAGAGCCGTCAGCTCGTCCTCTCGCTGAGCGCGAGCTGGGGCCAGACGCGCGCCCTGCTGCAGACCTACGGGCGACCGTCGAAGGAGACCGCCTGGACTCCGGTGGGCGCGCCTTTCGAAGCCTCGCTCGGTCAATCCGGCCTCGGCTGGGGCCGCGGTCTCCACCCGCCGGATCTCGCCGGTCCGCAGAAGCTCGAGGGCGACGGCCGATCGCCGGCGGGTGTCTTCGACCTGCGCCTCGTCACCGGGTACGCGCGGACGGCCCCGGCAGGCACGCGCCTGCCCTACCGCGAGGCGACGGCGACGCTCCGCTGCGTCGACGACCCGCGCTCCTCCCGCTACAACCAGCTCGTCGACGAGGCGAAGGTGCGGAAGGACTGGTCCTCGGCGGAAGACATGCGACGGAAGGACGACCTCTACCGCCTCGTCGTCTGGGTGGGCCACGACGACGCGCCGGCCGTCCCCGGCGGCGGGAGCTGCATCTTCCTCCACCTGCGCGACGGGCCGGAGGCGACGACCACCGGGTGCACCGCCTTCGAGCCCGAGGCGATGGAGCGCCTCCTCCGCTGGCTGGATCCCGCGGCGCGTCCGGTCCTCGTGCAGCTGCCGGACCCGGAGTACCGCCGCCTCGCCGCCTCCTGGGAGCTGCCGGAGCCGCGCCCACGCGCCCGCGACCTCGGCCTCGCCCCCGGCGTCTTCCCGCCCGGGCCGACGAACGCGATCACCGACGTCGCCGGCGTGCGGGTCGGCCAGGTGACGCTCGTCGAGGGCGAGACGGTGCGGACCGGCGTCACGGCGATCCTGCCCCACGGCGGGAACCTCTTCCAGGAGAAGGTGCCGGGGGCCGTCTTCGTCGGCAACGCCTTCGGCAAGCTCGCCGGCTCGACCCAGGTCCGCGAGCTCGGCACGATCGAGACCCCGATCGTCCTCACCAACACCCTCGCCGTCGGGACGGCCGTCGAGGCGCTCGTCGCGTGGACGCTCGCGGAGCCCGGCAACGAGGCGGTGCGCTCGGTGAACGCCCTCGTGGGCGAGACGAACGACGGCGGCCTGAGCGACATCCGCTCGCTCCCCGTCCGACGCGAGCACGTCCTCGCCGCCATCCGGTCCGCGACGGCGGGCCCGGTCGCCGAGGGCACGGTCGGCGCGGGCACCGGCACGACGGTCTTCGGCTGGAAGGGCGGCATCGGCACCGCCTCGCGGCGGCTTCCGGAGCGCTTCGGTGGCCACACGCTGGGCGTCCTCGTCCAGGCGAACTTCGGCGGGGTCCTGACGATGGACGGGATCCCGGTCGGGCGCGAGCTGGGCCGCTACGCCTTCGGTCCCACCGAGGCTTCGGCCACAGCGGTGAGACCCGGCCGCGGCGACGGCTCGTGCATGATCGTGGTCGCGACCGACGCGCTCCTCTCGCCCCGCGACCTCGAAAGGCTCGCCGCCCGCGCCGTCTTCGGCCTCGCCCGCACGGGCTCCTCCTTCAGCAACGGTAGCGGCGACTACGCGATCGCCTTCTCGGCGGCCGAAGAGCTCCGGCGACGCCAGGGCGAGGAGGTGCCTCGCGCCCGGGCGGAGCTGCCGACGGACGCCCTCTCGCCCCTCTTCCAGGCCGCCCTCGAGGCGACCGAGGAGGCGGTCCTCAACGCGCTCCTCCGGGCGACGACGCTCTCCGGCTCCGGCCGAACGGTCGAGGCGATCCCGATCGACCGCGTGCGGGCCGTGCTGGCCCGGCACGGGCGGACGGCTCAGGGCTCGGCGGCGGAGAGGTAGAGCGCGTTCAGGAGGGCGGCGTAGGTCACGCGGCTCTGGGCGCGATACTGCGGCCGGAAGCCGAAGAGGACGACACGGCCCTTCCCGAGCGGCACCTCGGCGAGCGCCGCCCGCCCCTTGAGCCGATCTCCTCCGAGGAGCCAGCCGGAGAGGAGCGGGTCCCCGTCTTCGTAGCGGAGGACGACCGTGCCCTTCTCCACCTCGAAGGCCGGCGAGCCCTCGAACCACACGGGCGTCCGTTCTGGCAGACCCTGGGCGAGCGGCTGCGTGGCGTCGGCCTTCGTTCCCAGGATCGAGCCTGGGCAGTAGAAGGCCGACGGGTCCAGGCCGGCGAGGACGTTCTTCACCGGCAGGGCGAGCTGCTCGATCGCGAAGGCGGAGGCGGAGTCGAGGGCCACCAGCGTGCCGCCCGTTTCGACGAAGGAGCGGAGGCGGCTCGCCCCTTCCTTGCCGAGGCCGCCCACGTACTCCTCGGGCATCGAGCCCTTCGCGTGGCCGTTCAGGAGCGCCGCCGGCGACTGGTCCGGGAGGACGACGGCGTCGAAGCGGTCGCGCAGCCCCCCGGCCCGCACGTCGCGGTCGTGCAGCGTCTCGTACGCGACGCCCATCTCCTTCTCGAAGACGAACCGGGTCCAGCCCTCGTCGATCGACGGGACCCAGGAGCGGTAGAGGCCGACGCGCGGCCGGCGGAGGCGCAGCGCGCGCGGCTCCGCCCGGACCGCGCGGGCTTCGAGGCCGAGCTCGCCGGCCAGAGACGAGACGAGCCGGCGGGCGGAGCCGGGCACGAGCAGCGTCCCCGCCGGGAACGACCGTCCGCCGTCCGCGAAGGGCTCGAGCGCCCAGCGCGCCGGAACGCCCTGCTCCAGCAGCCGCCCGAGGGCGACGAGATCGCCGCTCGCGTGGCCGAGGGCGATGCGGGGACCGTTCCCCTCCACCCGTCCGGCCGGCGCGGCTCCTTCCGCGACCGGCTCGAGGTCGGCCTCGAACGGTCTGCTCGCCGCCTCCGCCTCCACCCCGAGGAGGAGTGGCAGCGTGTGGGCGGTCACGTCGTACGGCCGCCGTGGCGGCCCGCCTTCGCGCTCGCGCAGATCGGGGTACCGCTGCCGCTCGAGGATCGTCTTCGCGAAGGCGCTCGCCGGCTGCTGCATCCTCACGACGAGCGTGCCCGCACCGTACGCTCGCCCTCCCGACTCGAAGGACGCCCGCGCGCGGTGGACCTCGACCTCGCCCAGGCGCAGGACGTCGACGAGCCGGGCCACCGCCGAAGGGTCGCGCTGGGCGGCCGGGATCAGGAAGGCGTACGGCTCGAGCCGCACGCTCGCCCGCCGGTTCGTCTCGAGGGCCGTCCGGAGCCAGAGCTCCCGGTTCGAAGCGGCGTGCTCCAGGATGGCGAGCGACGCCTGGAGCTGGGTCTCCACGATGTCGCGGAGCCGCCACGTCCCGCCCGGCCACGGGACCGGGTAGTTGGCGGAGGCGGCGCGCGGATCGTACCCGGAGCCCCGCCTGTCCCGCTCGTCGGGCTTCACTTCGATCGGCGTCGCGAGGCGCGCCGAGGCAGTCTCGGACAGCAGCCGCACGCCGCCGTGGGTGAAGGGGTAGGCCCGCCCCGGCGTCCAGGCGTCGAAGATCGCCCCCGTCACGACTCCGCTCCGGCCGGCCGTCGTGAGGCGCGCCGCCACTTGCGAGCCGAGCGCGTTCACCGCGGCGACGAGGGCGCCGTCGACGTTCGGCTCCCAGGGGTCGGTGTAGGGAGGAACGAAGATCCGGGCGCCCCGCGGGCCCATCTGGTGCGCGTCGTGGACGATCTGGGGATGCCAGCGGTGGTAGAGGCTCTCGACGGTGAGGCGCGTCTCCGCCTGCGTGAACATGAACCAGTCGCGGTTGTTGTCGTGCCCGACGTAGCGGTGGTAGAGGACGGGCGGCGACGTGCCTTCGAAGGGCGTGCCCAGCTGCCGGCGATACCAGCCGGTCACGACGTCGGTGCCGTCGGGGTTGTGGGACGGGAGGACGAGGAGCACCGTGGCGTCGAGCATCCGCCGCACCCGCCGGTCGTCGCTCGAGGCGAGGTGGTGGAGGAGACGCAGAGCGGCGAGCGTCCCCCCGACCTCGGTCGAGTGGATCGAGTAGGCCATGGCGACGACGGTCCGGCCCTCGCGGACGAGCCGGTCCGCCTCCTCGTCCGAAAGGCCGCGGGGGTCGGCGATCCTCGCGTTCGTCCGGCGGATCTCGTCGAGGCGCGCGAGGTTCGCCGCGGAGGAGACGGTCACGAGGATGAAGGGACGACCTTCCGTCGTCCGGCCCACCTCCTCGACGCGCACGCGGTCCGAGGCGGCCTCGAGCGCCTTCAGGTACGCGACGACCTGCCCCCAGTCGGCGAGCTTCCGGTCCTCGCCGGGAGAGAACCCCAGCACCGACTCCGGGGTCGGAACGGCGAGCGCGGCGGGGGAGGCGGTCGGGGCGAGGAGGACGGTCCCCGACAGCGCGAGCGCCGCCCCGACGGCGATGAGGCGTCGGCTCACGGGGCGGCGAGGAGGGCCTGGAGCTTGCCGGCGAGGTCCGCGTAGGTCGTCGTGCCGCTCTGCCGCGAGACCTCCTGGCCGCCCTTGAAGAAGACGAACGTCGGGACCACGGTGACGTTGTAGGTGCGGGCGAGACCGCCCTGGGCGCTCACGTCGACGGCGCCGACGAGGGCGCGGCCGTCGTAGTCGCGGGCGAGCTGCGTGACGATGGGCACCATCGCCTGGCAGTACGGTCAGGTGGGCAGGTGGAACTCGACGAGGCTCGGACGCGGCGAGGCGAGGACGAGGGCGTCGAAGCTCGAGGGGTCGAGCACGACGAGCTTCGAGGAGTCTCCGGACGAGGGGGAAGGCGCAGGCGAGGGCGACGTGGGGGAGCCGGCGCCGCCCCCGCCGCACCCGGCGGCAAGGAGCACCGCCGCCACCCACGCCGTCGCGCGTCTCACGCCGGCCTCCTTCCGAGCCGAAACGGGAGGTTAGCACGAGGCCGGCCGCCACGAATCCGCCCGGCGCATCCCGTTGACTCGGCCTCGCTCGAGGACGTAGCGTCCGCGGGATGCTGAATGCGATCTGGGCGGCCTTCTTCCTCGCCGCCTTCCTCGCCGGCCTTCACCAGTGGCTCGTGCTCGGCCACGCCCAGGTCTGGGCCGAGATGGTGGCGGCGGCGTTCGACATGGCCAAGACGGGCTTCGAGGTCGCCCTCGGCCTCACCGGAGTCATGTGCCTCTGGCTGGGCGTCATGAAGCTCGGCGAGCGCGGAGGGGCGGTGACGATCCTCGGCCGCGCGGTCGACCCGCTCTTCCGCCGGCTCTTCCCCGGGATCCCTCCCGATCACCCCGCGACCGCCTCCATCGTCATGAACATGGCCGCCAACATGCTCGGCCTCGACAACGCGGCGACGCCCCTCGGGCTCAAGGCCATGAAGGAGCTGCAGCAGCTCAACCCGAGGGAGGACACCGCGACCGACGCCATGATCCTCTTCCTCGTGATCAACGCCTCGGCGGTGACGGTCATCCCCATCGCCATCTTCACCTACCGGACGCAGATGGGCGCGAAGGACCCGACCGACGTCTTCCTCCCCCTTCTGATCGCGACCTACTGCAGCACGATGGCCGGCCTCCTCGTGACGGCCTGGGTCCAGAAGCTGCGGCTCCACGACCCCGTGGTGCTCGCCTACCTGGGCGGGCTCACCGCCCTCGTGGGCGGGGTCGTCGCCTACTGCGCGCGGCTCGACCGGCCCACGCTCGAGGCGCAGTCCGCTCTCGTCAGCAACTTCGTGATCTTCGCCCTCATCGTCTCCTTCGTGGCCCTGGCCGCGTGGCGCCGGGTGCCCCTCTACGAGGCGTTCGTGGAGGGGGCGAAGGAGGGCTTCCAGGTCGCGGTCGGCATCATCCCCTACCTCGTGGCCATGCTCGTGGCGATCGGCGTCCTGCGCGCGAGCGGGGCCCTCGACCGCGTCCTCGACGTCGTGCGGTGGGGCACAGGCTCGCTGGGGCTCGACGCCCGCTGGGTGGATGCGCTTCCCGTCGGCCTCGTCCGTCCCCTCTCCGGCAGCGGCTCGCGGGGACTCGTCATCGAGACCATGAAGACGTTCGGTGCCGACTCCTTCGCCGGACGCCTGGCCTGCGTCATTCAGGGCAGCACGGAGACGACCTTCTACGTCCTCACCGTGTACTTCGGCTCGGTGGGCGTGCGGAAGTGGCGCCACGCCGTGCCCTGCGGCCTCGCCGCCGAGATCGCGGGCTTCGTGGCCGCGGTCCTGGTGAGCTACCTCTTCTTCGGCTAACGTGGCCCGAGCAGGAGTCCCCTCGTTGCGCGTCCTCCAGGGCCTGGCCCTGTCCCTCGCCACCGTCGTCGCCTTCGCGCTCGTGCTCCTCGGCCTCGAGGCCGGCCTCCGCCTCGCCGACCCCGACTACTTCTACGCCCTCAACGCCGAGGAGAGCTCGAACGTCTACTCGGAGACCTACGGCTGGGACCTGCGACGGGGCTTCCACGGCCTCGACTTCGGCCACCTGGCCACCGTCAACGCGCGCGGCTACCGCGGGACGGAGCACCCCTACGAAAAGACCCCCGGCCGCGTGCGGGTGGTGATGCTCGGCGACTCGATCGCCTACAGCGCGGGAGTGGACGACGATCGGACGTTCTCGGCACTCCTCGAGACGAGGCGGAGAGACGTCGAGGTCGTCAACCTCGCGGTGGGCGGATACGGCACGGACCAGGAGCTGATCAAGCTCGAGCGGGAAGGGCTCCGCTACCACCCGGACGTCGTGGTCCTGCACTTCTGCCTCTTCAGCGACTACACCGACAACTCCCTGCCCTCGGCCCTCTTCGACGCCCGCCAGCCGAAGCCCTACTTCACGTGGGACGGCCGCACGCTCGTGAAGCACGACGCGCACCTCAAGCTGTCGCCGCTCCGCCGGGTGGCCCAGTGGCTCTCCGACTACTCGCACCTCTACAACCGGCTGCGCGTGCTCCTGGGTCTCCGGCGCGCCAAGCGACAGCCCGGGGTCTGGGCGGAGAGGAAGCAGAGGGTGGAGGCCGACATCGGCCCCGCCGCCGAGCTGACCTTCGCCCTCGTCCGCCGCATGGACGAGCTCTCGCGGGGGGCCGGGGCGCGCTTCTACGTGGTCGTCCACCCCGACGAGTTCGCCTTCCGCCACCGCTCGCATCTGCTGCGGAAGCTGTGCACGACGCCGATGCTCGACGGCATCACCGTCGTCGAGATGGGCGACCGGCACCGCGCCGCGGGGCTGGACTTCGCGCAGTTCGCGATCGACGGCCCCGGCCACCTGACCGAGCGAGGGCACGTGGTCGCGGCGGACGTGATCGAGACCCTCGTCTTCGGGACGATGCCGGAGAGCTGGGACTACCGGCGCGGCTGCGCCGCCCGCTTCGGCGCCGCACCCTGAGCCCGGGCCTCGGAAGCCCTCCGCATTCCGGTCCCTCTCCGTCCTACCGGACCGGCACGATGTCCTGCACCTCGACCTCGGCCTTCCGGTAGTCCGAGTACCGCGCCAGCGTCTCGAGGTGGCCGTCCTCGCCCCTCGGCCCGTACGACTCCCGCATCTCCACCGGCAGCCACGCCTGGAGACGCGGCTGTGGCCGGTACACCACCGTGATCCGGCTCGGGCCGAGGCCGGGCACGTCGAGGTCCAGCTCGCTTCGGACGAGCACGGCGTCGGCGCGCCGAATCCACAGCACGCCGTGGGCGGGGATGCCCGTCCCGCTCGGCGTCCGGATGAGGCTCGAGTGGCTCTTCTCGGCGAAGCGGACCTCGAGGGTCCCCGCTTCCTCGTCCGGCTGCGAGGCGCCCGCGCCCGCGGGCCTCCCGGTCGCGTTCGCAGCGAATCGGAAGCGGGGCTGGTTACGCGGATGCAGGAAGGAGAGAGCGACGGTCGGGTTGTTGAGCGTGCGCCGCAGGCCGATGTTGTAGCGGGCGCTCTCGTCGAGGATCGTCTGGGCTCGCTCGCGCGCCTCCGCGGTCGGACCTCCGGAGAAGAGCTGCTGCAGGCGGGCCGCGCGGTCTCCGAGCGCACGGCCGTCCATCGCCACGACATCGCGGTAGAACGCCCAGACGAACGCGTCGTCGGTGGGCACCCAGACGACCTCGGACAGCAGGTCCCGCTCCTCGCGCGCCGCCTTGCCGTCCGCGCCTGGCTCCAGCGTCTGCCAGTAGTCCTCCCTCGCCACGGCCACCGCGAGCCGTCCCTCGAGCGCCGACACCGATTCCGCGGCCCGGCGCAGAAGCGTCTTCGGTTCGGCCGCGGCGGCTGGGGAGGGCCGGGCGGCGAGGAGGAGCGCGCCCGCAGCGAGCCACGCGCCCCACCGGCGCGCGGCGACGCTGAACACGGGCTCACGGCGCGGCGCGCCCGAGACGGAGAGACGCATGCTCCCTCCATGGGAGGCTCAAGGCGGCGACGTCGGTCCTCGTCCGCCCGGCCCCTCATTATGATGAGCCCATGGGCACCCGCCCCCGCGACCTGCCGTTCCAGCCCGCGGTCTCCGAGTGGTTCGCCGACACGTTCGAGGCGCCGACGAAGGCGCAGCGGCTGGGCTGGGCCGCGATCACGAAGGGGGAGAGCGCGCTCGTCTTCGCGCCGACCGGCTCCGGCAAGACGCTCGCCGCCTTCCTGGCCGCCCTCGACCGGCTGATGTTCGCCCCCCCGCCCGGCAAGGCCGAGCGCTGCCGCGTCGTCTACGTCTCGCCGCTCAAGGCCCTGGCGGTGGACGTCGAGAGGAACCTCCGGGCCCCGATCGCCGGCATCGCGCGCGTGGCCGGCCGCCGCGGCGAGACGGTCCACCTCCCCGCGCTCGCGATCCGCACCGGTGACACGCCGTCCGAGGAGCGGGCGCGGATGCTCCGCCATCCGCCCGACGTCCTCATCACCACGCCGGAGTCCCTCTTCCTGGTCCTGACGTCCCGGGCGCGGGAGTTTCTCGCCGCCGCCGAGACCGTGATCGTGGACGAGATCCACGCCCTCGTCGGGACGAAGCGGGGCGCGCACCTCGCCCTCTCCCTCGAGCGGCTCGAGGAGGCGGCGCGGCGGCCGCTCCAGCGCGTCGGCCTCTCCGCCACCCAGCGGCCGCTCGAGGAGGTGGCCCGCTACCTCGGCGGGGGCGAGGGCCAGCGGCCGTGGAAGCCGCGGCCGGTCACGATCGTCGACGCCGGGGCGAAGAAGGCCTTCGACCTCAAGGTCGAGGTGCCGGTCGAGGACATGGCGCGGCTCGGCCAGGTCGTCGAGCCTTCGCCCGACGAGATCCCGGAGGGGCCGGCGAGCGTCCTCAAGCGCCGCTCCATCTGGCCCGCCATCCACCCCCGCCTCCTCGAGCTCGTGCGCGCGCACCGCTCGACGATCCTGTTCGTCAACTCCCGCCGCCTCGCCGAGCGGATGGCCGGCGCCCTCAACGAGCTCGCCGGGGAGGAGATCGCCCGCGCCCACCACGGGTCGATCGCCCGCGAGGAGCGGCTCCTCATCGAAGACGCGCTCAAGGCCGGCCGGCTGCCCGCCCTCGTCGCCACGTCGTCGCTCGAGCTCGGGATCGACATGGGGGCGGTCGACCTCGTGATCCAGATCGAGGCGCCCGTCTCGGTCGCGAGCGGGATGCAGCGGATCGGCCGGGCGAGCCACCAGGTGGAGGCCGTGTCGCGCGGGGTCTTCTTCCCCAAGTTCCGGGGCGACCTCCTGGCGAGCGCGGCGATCACGAAGGCGATGAAGGAGGGAGCGGTCGAGGAGACCCGCGTCCTCCAGAATCCGCTCGACGTCCTCGCCCAGCACGTGGCGGCCGCGGTCGCCCTCGGGGAGCGGAAGGCGGACGAGCTCTACGCCCTCGTTCGCCGCGCCGCGCCGTGGTCGACGCTCGCCCGGGCGCAGTTCGAGGGCGTCCTCGACATGCTCTCCGGCCGCTACCCCTCCGACGAGTTCGCCGAGCTGCGCCCGCGGCTCGTCTGGGACCGCCTGCGCGGGGTGGTGAAGCCGCGGGAGGGCACGCAGCGCCTCGTCGTCCAGAACGCGGGCACGATCCCCGACCGGGGCCTCTACGGCGTCTTCCTCGAGGGCGAGGGCGGCGGCCGGCGGGTGGGCGAGCTCGACGAGGAGATGGTCTTCGAGAGCCGGGCCGGCGAGGTCTTCGTCCTCGGGGCCACGAGCTGGCGGATCACGGAGATCACGCGGGACCGGGTCCTCGTCGTGCCCGCCCCCGGCGAGCCGGGCAAGATGCCGTTCTGGAAGGCCGACCGCGGCGGCCGGCCGGTCGAGATGGGCCGCGCCATCGGCCGGCTCACCCGCGAGATCGCGGCGATGCAGGAGGGCGAGGCGACCGAGCGGCTCCAGCGCGAGCACGACCTCGACCCGCTCGCCGCGCGGAACCTCCTCGCCTACCTCGCCGACCAGCGCGAGGCCACGGGCTTCCTCCCCGACGACCGGACGATCCTCCTCGAGCGGACGCGCGACGAGATGGGGGACTGGCGGCTCTGCCTCCTCTCGCCGTGGGGTGGGCGCGTGCACGCCCCGTGGGCGACGGCGCTCGAGGCGCGGCTCCGGCGGTCGGGGGAAGCCGAGGTCGAGTCGGTCTGGACCGACGACGGGATCGTCCTGCGCCTGCCGGAGCGCGAGCGCCCGCCGGAGGCGGCGGACCTCCTGCCGGAGCCCGAGGAGATCGAGGACCTCGTGGTCGGCGAGCTCTCCGGGACGAGCCTCTTCGCCGCGCGTTTCCGCGAGGCGGCCGCCCGCGCCCTCCTCCTGCCGCGCCGCCGGCCCGGCCAGCGGACGCCCCTCTGGATGCAGAGGAAGCGCGCCCACGACCTCCTGCAGGTGGCCGCGCGCTACCCGTCCTTCCCGATCGTCCTCGAGACCTACCGCGAGTGCCTGCGCGACGTCTTCGACCTGCCGGGTCTCGTGGACCTCGCCCGCCGCGTGCGCCGCCGCGAGATCCGCCTCGTCACCGTGGACACCCAGGTGCCGTCGCCCTTCTCGGCCTCGCTCCTCTTCGGCTACGTCGCCAACTACCTCTACGAGGGCGACGCGCCCCTCGCCGAGCGGCGGGCCCAGGCCTTGTCCGTCGACCAGGCGCAGCTGCGGGAGCTGCTCGGCGAGGCGGAGCTGCGGGAGCTCGTCGACCGGCGCGCCCTCGCCGAGCTGGAGACGGCGCTCCAGTGCCTCGACGCCCCGCGCCAGGCGACGAGCCCGGAGCGCCTCCACGACCTGCTCCTCCGCCTCGGCGACCTGACGCGGGAGGAAGTGGCGGCTCGCGTTCGACCGGCAGCGGGGGACGCGGAGGGCTCCGCCGAGGCCTGGCTCAGCGAGCTGGAGCGCGAGCGCCGGGCGATCCTCGCCCGCGTGGCCGGCGAGGAGCGGTGGGCCGCGGCCGAGGACGCCGGACGGCTGCGCGACGCGCTCGGGATCGCGCCCCCGCCGGGCCTTCCCGCCGCCTTCCTCGAGGGCCAGCCCCACGCCCTCCGCGAGGTCGTCGCCCGGTACGCCCGCACGCACGGGCCGTTCACCGCCAGGGACGTCGCCCGCCGTTACGCGACGGGCGAGGCCTCCGTCCTCTCCGCCCTCGCCGAGCTCCAGAAGGACGGCCGCGTCCTCGAGGGCGAGTTCCGCCCCGGGGGCCACGGACGCGAGTGGTGCTCGTCCGACGTCCTCGCCACACTGAGGCGCCGCTCGCTGGCCGCCCTCCGCAAGCAGGTCGAGCCGGCGGAGCCCTCGGCTCTCGCGCGCCTCCTCGTCGACTGGCAGGGCATCGCGCTCGCTCCGTCCGCGCGCAGCGGCCCGGACGCCCTCCTTGACGTCCTGGAGCAGCTCCAGGGCGCGACGCTCCCCGCGTCGATCCTCGAGAGGGACGTCCTGCCGGCCCGGATCCCCGGCTACAGGCCGGAGGACCTCGACACGCTCTGCGCGGCGGGCGAGGTGGTGTGGGTCGGCCTCGGCCCCCTCGGCGACCGCGACGGCCGCCTGGCCCTCTTCCTCGCCGACGACCTTCCCCTCCTCCTCCCGCCGCGTCCCGAGCCGCCGACGGGGGGAACCCACGACCAGATCCGCGACCACCTGGCCCGCCACGGCGCGTCCTTCTTCGGAGAGATCCTCGATGCAGCGGGGGGTGGCCTCGCCCGGCCCGCGCTCGACGCGCTCTGGGACCTCGCCTGGGCGGGCGAGGTGACGAACGACACGCCGGGGGCCCTCCGATCCTTCCTGACCGCCCACGCCGTGCGGTCCGAGCGCCGCCATCGCGTGTCGAGCTTCCGCTCGCGCCGGCAGGTCCCGCCGTCGGCGGTCGGCCGCTGGAGCCGCGTGCCGCTCCCGCGGCGCACGCCGAGCGCGACGCAGAAGCTGAAGGCGGTCGCCGAGCAGCTCCTCAAGCGGCACGGCGTCTTGACGCGGGACGCGGTCGCCTTCGAGGAAGTCCCGGGCGGGTTCGCCGCCGTCTACCCGGTGCTGAAGGCGCTCGAGGAGGCCGGCCGCATCCGCCGGGGCTACTTCGTGGCCGGGCTCGGCGGCCTGCAGTTCGCCGACCCGGGAGCTCTCGACCGGCTGCGCGCGCGCCGCGAGGCCCTTCCCGACGATCCGCAGGCCGCCGTCCTCGCCGCCGCCGACCCCGCGAACCCGTACGGCGCGGCGCTCGCGTGGCCGCGCAGGGAAGACGCCCGCCTCGCCCGCGCGGCGGGGCCGCACGTCGTCCTCGTGGACGGCGCGGTCGCCGGAATCGTCGCCCGCGGCGGCCGGGAGATGTCGCCCCTCCTGCCGGACGAAGAGCCGGCGCGGTCACGCGTCGCCGCAGCCGCGGCGCACGCCCTGCGGCGCTGGTGCGAGGGGAACGGCCTCCCGGCCCTTGGGTGGGCGGTCGGCGAAGGCCCGGCTCTCGCGGAGAGCCCGCTCGCCCCGTTCCTGGTCGAGGCGGGCTTCGTCCGGTCCGGCCCCGGCTTCCGCCTCCCCGGCAGCACGGCTGCGAGTCCCTGATCCGACCCACTACGGGGTCGGCGCCCTCGATCCCCTGACCCTCGCCTTCGCGGTCGCCGCTCTCACCGCTCGCGCTCTCATCGCCGGCTAAGTGCCGGCCCGGCGCGCCGCCCGTACCGACCCCATCGCCTGCGATCCGAGGCGAATGAGCTGCAGGCTCCCCGCCGCCGCGGCGACGAAGAGGCCGTAGTGCATGGGTGTCACCACCCGCCACTCGTAGATGAAGAAGCTCTCGGAGAGGAGGTAGTAGAGGGGGATCGCGAGGAGGAGGGCGGCGCGGCGAAGGTCGCGTGTCGAGAGGACCAGAGCTCCGAGTGCCACGAGCGGCAGCAGCGCGTAGGCGAGGACGGTCTGAAGCCCGGCGACGACCGGCCGGAGCGGCGCCGCCGCCCGGCCCGGAAGAAGGAAGACGGTGTCGGAGAGCCGCCTTCCGAGGTCGTGGGGCCTCGCGCCGCCTTCCTCGTCCTCCCCTCGGTCCGGGCGCGGCTCGACTTCCGGCAAGGCGACGGTGGGCGCGTCTCCGGAGCCGTAGTGGAGCATGGCCGCCATCCGGCCGAGCATGACGCGCGCGTAGAGCACGGGGTGGGCCCGGATCACCTCGCGGGCGCGGCGGTAGCGGTCCCGGTCCCTCCAGATCCCGTCGGGCTCGGCCCACCACTCGCGGTAGCGAGGGTTGCCGTAGCGCACCGCCTCCTCCTCCATCACGTGCTTGTCGCGCCGCCGGGCCCCGGCCGCCTCGCCGCCCGCGTCGGCGACTCCCTGCCAGAACGTGAGGCCGCCGTTGATCGAGACGGGGACGAACTCCCGGAAGACGACGTAGTTGCGGAGGGTGATCGGAAGGACGATGGCCGCCGCGGCGAGGCACAGGACCGCCCCGTGGAGGGCCGCCCGTCGCTTCTCGTGCGAGACGAGGAAGAGGGTCACGGCCAGGAACGGAGCCAGGAGCACGACGTTGGGCCGCAGCCACACGCCGA
Source organism: Vicinamibacteria bacterium (assembly GCA_035577965.1). Lineage (GTDB taxonomy): Bacteria > Acidobacteriota > Vicinamibacteria > Fen-336 > Fen-336 > DATBSL01. The sequence goes on from DATJYX010000035.1 coordinate 106,402, forward strand.
TGCCGACGAGGGCCCCGGCGAAAGCGCTCCACCAGGGCGACGCCTCTCGGTCGGGATGGGCCCGGGCGAGGGCGAGGAGAGCCGCCACGAGGGGCAGCGCGGAGAGAGCGTCGGGGAGGACGAGGTTCGAGGGGAAGGCGAGGTGCGGCGAGAGGGCGGCCACGAAGCCGGCGGCGAGCCCGGTCGTCCGGTCCACCAGGCGCGCGCCCACGAGGGCGAGCAGGACGCAGGCGAGGGACGTGAGCGCGTTCTGGACGAGCTGGGCGGCGAAGAAGCTCCGGCCGAGGATGGCGTAGACGGCGGCCAGGAACACCCCGTAGCCCGGCGGGCGGGCGAGGAGGCCCGTCCGGGCCGGGTCGGGCGACCGCGGCCACAGGATGCCCTCGCCGCCGAGGATCGCGACCGCGGTGTCGTCGTACCGCCACGCCATGCGCGTCCCCGGCTGCGACGGGGTGTACATCGCCGAGGCCAGGACGACGGCGTACAGGGACCGGACGAGGAAGGCCACGAGGAACACCGAGGCGAGAGACGCCGCCCGGCGGCGGCCCGAAGGCGCAGTCTCGACCGGGGCCGCGTCAGCCATCGGAGCGGCGCCATCCTGAGCGAGCGCTCCTCGGGCTGTCAAGGTGACCTCGCCGGCGGGGCGGGTCAGGGGCTCGCGAACTCGTCGCGCGGGTAGAGGTCACGGTTGGGGGCGAGGTTCGTGGCGTCGGTCGAGCCCGCGCAGCCGTCGATCCACGCGAGGACGGCGCGGGTCCGGACCGGCCCGAGATAGGCCTCTGCCGCGGCCAGTCGGGCCCTCCAGGCGTCCCTTGCGAGGGCGACCGGCTCGAGGCTGCCGACGAGCACGACCCCGCCTCCCGCCTCGATGACGTGGGGGAAGACGCGGGCGAAGGTGGCCCGGACCCGGGGCGTGGGCGCCCAGGTGCAGAGGATCCCGCCCGCGCGCAGGCGCCGCGCGCAGGCGGCGAAGAACTCCTGCGAGTAGAGGTTGCCGCTATAGGCGCTCTCCGGCCAGATGGCGTCGGTCTCGAGGAGGTCAAATGTCGCTTCCTCGGCAGCCAGGGCATGGCGCCCGTCCTGGAGCCGAACGGCGACGCGCGGGTCCGCGAGCAGCGCCCGGAGCCCCCTGAACTCCGTCTGGCCGACGAGACGGCGCAGGATGCGGGGCTGGGGCGAGGAGATCTCGAACACGGTGACCGTCTCGGTCTCCCTCCGGCACGACGCCGCCCACACCGTATCCCCGGAGCCGAGGCCGATCACGCCCACCGCCCGCGGCTGCGGGTGGATCACGGCCGGGAGTGCTCCGAGGACCGTGTGAACGCCGCCGTAGGGGAGCCAGCTGTTGCCCTTGCCGTTGACGGCCAGCCGCCAGCGCCCGGAGGCCTCGGGAGCGACCGCGACGACACCCGTCGCGTCCTCCTCGAAGAGGGCGCGGCGCTCGTCGGGGAGAACCCCGTGGAGCCGGCGCCACAGGGTCTCGTTGTCGGGCAGGGCGACGGCCACGACGACGAGCAGCACGGCGGCCTGCGCGTAGAGGCGGCCGTAGTGCCAGAAGCCCACGCCGGCGAAGACGAGCCCCAGCACGGGGAGGAGGCGCAGCGTCCCCGCGGTGCCCAGGAGCTGGAGCGACACGAGGCCGACGACGAGACTGCCCGCGACGCAGCCCACGATGTTGGCGGCCTGGAGGGCCCCGACCTTGCGGCCGCTCGTCCGGGCCTCGTCGTGGACGGCCCTCTGCAGCGCCGGGAAGGAGAAGCCCATGAGGACGGTGGGGAGGGCGAACAGGAAGATCGGAAAGACGACGTAGAGGCGGGAGACGTAGCCGAGGTCGAGCGAGCGCCCGAACGGGAAGAAGCGGTACGCCCCCCAGTAGACGAAGAACCAGTCGTAGAAGGGGGTGCGGGCGGGCACGTGGACGAGGACGATCACGGCCAGCGCGGCGAGGACGAGGATCGTGCACTGGCAGAGGAGGAAGACCTGGAGCGGCTGCCGGAGCCTCTCGACCTGGGCGACGGCCAGGAGGCACCCCGCGGCCGAGCCGAGGAGGTAGAGGGCGAGGACGGTCCCGAACGTGAACGCCGTCGACTTGACGGCCACGTCGACGAGACGGAACCACAGGATCTCCAGGGACAGCGCAACGAAGCCCGAGAGCGCGTAGAGAGAGAGCCACAGCGCGAACGGGTGTCGAGGCGGGGCGTGCACCTCGCCGCTCGGCGGAGGAGCGGCGTCGTCCAGCCGGGCCTCCTTCCCGCCCCGGAGCGCCAGGGCGCCGAGCCCCGCCACCGCGTTGCCGACGGCGGCGGCCGCGACCGCGCCAGGGATCCCCCAGCGGGGGATGAGGAGCCAGGGTGCGGCCATGGCCCCCACGGCCGCGCCGAGGACGTTCGTGCCGTAGAGGTACCCGATCGTCCGTCCCGCCGAGCCGACGTCGCGCACCATGGCCCGCACCAGGAAGGGAAGCGACATGCCCATGAGCGTCGTGGGGGGGACGAGGGCGAGGAAGTGGAGGAGGCCACCCACGAAGGACGGACTGGGCAGCTCCGAGGCGAGCGGGTAGAGCCAGTCGTAGTAGACGAGAGGGCTCAGGGCGCCGAAGGCGCCGATGGCGAGCTCCACCGTCGCGAAGAGGAGAAGCGCTCGGCCCGGGTCGACGCGGGTGCTCGCCTGGCCGCCCACGTGGCTCCCGAGGCCCAGGCCCGCCATGAACGCGGCCACGATCATCGCCACCGAGTAGAGCCCGACCCCGCTGTGAAGGGCCAGGATGCGCTGCCAGGCCACCTGGTAGACGAGAGCCGCGGTTCCGCTCAGGAAGAAGAGGAAACCCGCGAGGAAGACCCGCTTCGATTCCGCTCGCGACGCGAAGCCCCACGGCATGGCACGCGAAGGTGTCATTCTTCGCGGAGGCGCGCAAGCGCGAGCCCGGCGCGCCTTCGGGCGTCGCGCGAGGATCCTCGCGTGGGGCGCCGTGGCGTCCCGGAGGGATACCATGAAGCCCCGCCCATGCCCGAGGGGGACACCGTCTGGCGCACCGCGCGGACACTGCAGGCCGCGCTCGTCGGGAAGGCGGTCCTCGCCTTCGACTCGTCGCTGCCCGCGGTCGCGGCGGCCGGGCGGAGGCTGGCCGTCGTCGGCCAGACCCTCGAAGCAGTGGAGGCCCACGGCAAGCACCTGCTCGTGCGCTTCTCCGGAGGAGCGGTCCTCCACACGCACCAGGGGATGCGGGGCCGCTGGAGCCTGCACCGCGAGGCGGCCGGCGCGCCCGCCTCCGCCCGCACGGTGATCGAGACGGCCGACGTCGTGGCGGTCTGCTCCCAGGCGCCGGTCGTCGAGCTGCTCTCGGCCTCCCAGGCCGCCGTCCACCCGGCGCTCGCGCGGCTCGGCCCGGATCTCCTGAGGCCCGACTTCGATCCCGCGGTCGCCCGCCGACGGCTTCGGTCGCGCGGCGACGAGCCGATCGGCGTCGCCCTCGTCGACCAGACGGCGCTCGCCGGGATCGGGAACGTCTACAAGTCGGAGATCCTGTTCCTCTGCGGAGTCTCGCCGTCGGCGCGGGTCGAGGAGCTCGACGACGAGACCCTCGGCCGCCTCGTCGCGACGGCGGTCGGCCTCCTGCGCCGGAACCTCGGCCCCGGCCCTCGGCGGACGGCGTCGGTCCTCGGCCCCGCCCGCCACTGGGTCTACCGGCGCTCGGGCCAGCCCTGTCGGAAGTGCGGGACGGCGATCGCCCGCGCGGTGCAGGGCGAGCAGGCCCGCTCGACCTACTTCTGCCCGAGCTGCCAGGGGTCCTCCCGGCGCCGCTGACCGACCAGTCCCGGGTCGTTCGCGCGTGCCGACGAAGAGGTTGACGATCGGCAACCGCGGTCCCTACCTTGTGAGGGACAAGAGGAGGCGAAACGCGATGGCCGAGACCATTCGAAGCGCCGAGTACTACTACGTCGTGGTCAAGGACAAGCCAGGCTCGGGCGCGGCGGTGTTGAACGCGCTCCGCGACGGGGGGGTGAACCTCCTCGCCTACCTCGGCTTTCCGGCCGGCCGCGGCAAGTCCCAGATCGACCTCGTCCCGCAGGATCCGGCCGCGCTCAAGCAGGCCGCCAAGCAGGCCCGGCTGAAGCTCAGCCGCGCCAAGCGCGCCTTTCTCGTCGAGGGTGACGACCGGATCGGCGCCGTGGCCGATCTCACCCAGCGCCTGGCCGGGGCGAAGATCAACGTCACGGCCGCGTGCGCGACGGCGGCGGGCGCCGGCCGCTACGGCATGATCCTCTGGGTGCCCACCGCGTCCTACGCCAAGGCAGCCAAGGCGCTCGGCGTCTGACGGGCCTACGGGCCGCGCAGCGCGTCCACGGTCCCGTCGACGCCCGCCGGGGGCTGCTCGTCGGCAAACCGGTCGTCGTCCTGCAGCTCCTGCCGCAGCCGGGCGAGCGTGGCCTTGAGGTCCGCGGTGATCGCCGCCTGGTCGGGCCGGCCGTAGAGGTTGCGCAGCTCGGCGGGATCGCTCCGCAGATCGAACAGCTCCCACTGGTTCTTCCGCCAGAAGTAGATGAGCTTGTGGGTCGCCGTCCGCACGCCGTAGTGCGCCCGCGTGTTGTGGTGGCCCGGGTCGTGGTAGTAGCGGTAGTACATCGCCTGCCGCCAGTCCGCAGGAGTCTCGCCGCGCAGCAGCGGCAGGAGGCTGCGGCCCTGCATCGAGGCGGGCGGGACGAGGCCGGCCGCCTCCAGGAAGGTCGGCGCGAAGTCGACGTTGAGGGCGATCGCCTCCGTCCTCGATCCGGGCCGGACGACCGCCGGCCAGCGCACGAGGAACGGCATGCGCAGGCTCTCCTCGTACATGAAGCGCTTGTCGAAGAGGCCGTGGTCGCCCAGGAAGAAGCCCTGGTCCGAGGTGTAGACGACGATCGTGTCGCGCTCGAGGCCGCTCTCCTTCAGGAAGTCGAGGAGGCGGCCCACGTTGTCGTCGATCGACTGCACGCAGGCCAGGTAGTCCTGCATGTAGCGCTCGTACTTCCAGCGCGCGAGCGCCTTCCCGGTGAGCGTCGTCGGGCCCCGCCCGCCCGGGCCGGCGGTGAGGGTCACCTCCTTCGGCTTCGCGGACAGCCAGGCTTCCCGGTCCCTCTCCGCGAGCCCCGGCGGCGGCACGAGCTTCAGGTCCCGGCGGGTCAGGTCGTCGGCCACCCGCTGCTCGTTCTCGTGGAGGGCGTCCGTCCGCGTCGCGTAGTCGTCCCACAGCGTCGGCGCTTCCGGGATCTCCCGGCCCTCGAACATCCGCCGGTGCCTCTCGTCGGGCGTCCACTCGCGGTGTGGCGCTTTGTGGTGGCACATCAGGAAGAAGGGCCGGTCCTTCGGGCGGCCGCGGATGAAGTCGATCGCGAGGTCGGTGATCACGTCGGTGACGTACCGTCCGGTGTAGGTCGTCTGGCCGCCCGCGGTGTAGAGGACGGGGTCGAAGTAGACCCCCTGGCCGGGCAGGATCTCCCAGCGGTCGAACCCCGTCGGGTCGCTCCCGAGGTGCCACTTGCCGATCATCCCGGTGTGGTAGCCGGCCGCGTGGAGGAGCCTCGCCACCGTCGTCTGCGAGCCGTCGAAGCGGTTGAAGACGGGGACGCCGTTCTTGTGCGAGTACGTGCCGGTCAGGATCGAGGCCCGGCTGGGGGTGCAGATGGAGTTCGTCACGAAGGTGTTCCGGAAGAGCATCCCCTCCCGAGCCAGGCGGTCGATGTTCGGCGTCTCGTTGACCCTCGACCCATAGGCGGAGATCGCGTGGGCGGCGTGGTCGTCCGCCATGATGAAGACGACGTTGGGGCGGGCGGCCGCGGCGGTGGAGAGGAGGACGGCCAGGGCGGGCCACATGGCGATCGGCCCGCGCTCAGGCGCGCACGAGCGAGGCGCCCCAGGTCATCCCGGCGCCGAAGGCGACGAGGAGCACGAGGTCGCCCGGCCGCAGCCGTCCGTCACGCGCGCACTCGTCCCACAGGAGGGGTATGGTGGCGGAGGTGGTGTTCCCGAACTTGTGGATGTTGTGCGGGACCTGGTCGTCGCGGAGCCCGAGGGTCCGCGCGCAGTGCTCGTTGATCCGCTTGTTGGCCTGGTGCATGAGGACGAGCTTCAGCTCGCCGGGCGCGACGTCGTTCCTCTGCAGCACCGACCGCGCGACCTCCACCATGTTCGTGGTCGCCATCTTGAAGACGTGGCGTCCGTCCATCACCGGGATGTGGTCCCCGCGCCGGAACTGCTCGGGGTCGGTGTACGGCCGGTGCTTGAAGCCGGTGCCGGGCACGTAGAGCTTCTCGTACTCGGCCCCCGCGGCGTGCAGCTCCTGGTCGAGGACGCCCCGGTCGCCGTCCTCGACCGCCCTCACCACCACCGCCGAGCCCGCGTCGCCGAAGAGGACGACGAGGTGGCGGAAGCGGGAGTTCCAGTCCCACTCCTCCTTCGTGGGCGGAACCTCGGACTCGCCGATGGCGTAGGCGAAGTTCTCCCGGGTCCAGGGCATGAAGCCGATGTGCACGTCGGCCCCGACGAGGAGCACGGTCTTCGCCATCCCAGCCCGGACGTGGGCGTCGGCGAGCTGCAGGCCGTAGAGGAAGCCCGAGCACTGCTGGCGGACGTCGAAGCAGGGAACCGGGGGGAGCCCCAGCTTGTCCTGGAGGAGGGTGCCGTTGCCCGGGAAGTAATGGTCGGGGGTCATGGTGGCGAACACCACCAGGTCGATCTCCTCCTTCGCGACCCCGGCCGCGGCGAGGGCCTTGGTGGCCGCCGCCACCCCGAGGTCGGACGAGGCCACGCCGGGGGAGGCGAAGTGACGCTGCTCGATCCCGCTTCGCTCCCGGATCCACTCGTCGGTGGTGTCGAGGATCCGGGCCATCTGGGCGTTGGTGACCCGGGTGGCGGCGATCTCGCTTCCGCTGCCGGTGATGACGGCCCGCGTCATGAGGGACCTCCTGGCGTGCGCCGGCTCACTCGCCGGCCGCCGCCGCGATGATACCCTCGCCGCTCGCCTCCGGAGACGCCTCGCCCGGCCGGCGCTGGCCGAGCCCTCAGGGTGCACAATAGGGCCGCCCATGCTCACCGACATCGCCCTCAGCCCGATCGCGGACACGATCTGCCGGCTCTCCGCCGAGCGGCGGAGCGGCGACCTGCAGGTCCGGGCCGGCCGCATGGTCAAGATCGCGTTCTTCGACCACGGCCGCCTCGTCTTCGCGGCGAGCAACCTCCGCCGGGACCGCCTCGGGGAGGCCCTGGTGGCCGACGGGCGCATCACCCAGCAGGAGTTCGACCGCGTGACCGCCCTCATGCGGGCCGACCGCGGGCGCCGGTTCGGCGAGGCGCTCGTCCAGGCCGGGGTCGTGGACCGCTACGACGTGGGCACGGCCGTGGCGCGGCAGGTGCGGCGGGTCGTGCTCTCCCTCTTCGAGCTCCACGATGGGGTCGCGGTCTTCGAGGAGCGGGCCTGCTCCATCCCCCTCGAGTACATGGTGAGCCTCTCCGTGCAGCGCCTGGTCTACGACGGCATCCGCGGCATGAAGAACCAGCACCTCGTGCTGAAGGGCCTCGGCCGGCTCGACCGCGGCGTGGTGCTGGCGGAGGTTCCACCCTTCCCCTACGAGCCGCGCGGGCGCTCGGCGGAGGAGCTCGAGATCCTCGACCTCGCCCAGCGGCGCGTCACCGTGCGGCGCCTCGCCTGGGGGGAAGGCGGGCTCGTCTTCCCCCGCCTGCGGGCGGCCTACGCCCTCCTCGCCGCGGGCATCCTGCGCGAGGCCGACGTGCCGCAGGGGCCGCAGCCCGTCGTGCAGACCCAGACCGGCTGCTTCCTCCTCTCGGCGCTCCAGAGCCGTCCCGACCCTTCGCTCCGGGAGGCGATCCGCCGGGAGGTCCAGCAGGAGCTGCAGCACTCGGCCCGCCTCGACCGCCAGGCGTGGTTGAAGCTCGCCCAGGCCGCGCCCCGGGACGCGCTGGTGCGCGCGCTCGAGGAGAAGATGGAGCGCTATCACGCCCTCCGCGACGGCGTCACCGAGGACGACCCGGTGCGGACCGACATCGACGTCATCCTGGGCCGGGCCTCCTCGGCGCTGCGCCTCGCCCGCCAGGCGCCGGACACCGTGGACGCCGACGCGGTGCTCGCGCGCCACGCCGCGGAGGCCTCGGCCGCCGTCCGCCAGGCCGAGTCGTCCGGATCGGGCGACGAGACGCCCCTCCCTCCGAGCGCGGCCGGGACTCCGGAGGAGCCGGCCCCGCGGGCGGCCGGGCCGCGCCCCGCCGAAAGGACCAGGCCGCCCGTCGGGCGGCCCGACGACTCGATTCCCGCCGCTCCGCCCGGATCGAGCGCCTTCGAGGGCAGGGCGCAGATCGAGCACCTCCTCATGGAGGGCGAGGTCCGGATGACGGTCGCCGACTACGCGAACGCGGTGAAGGTCTACGAGAAGCTGGTCAAGGTCGCGCCGAACGTGGCCGGGTTCCACCTCCGCCTCGCGGTGGCGATGGCCTGCTACCCCCGCACGGCGAAGCTGGCCGAGCGCGAGTTCTACGAGGCGGCCCGGCTCGAGCCCGATAACGCGGAGGTCCATTACCAGTGGGGCCTCTACTACAAGGTGATGAAGATCAAGAGCCGCGCCGTCGCCGAGATGCGCGCCGCCGTCCGCCTGAGCCCGAAGCACAAGGCGGCCCGCGCCGAGCTCGAGTCGCTGTCCCCCAAGGACTCGGCCCTCACGAGCCTCAAGAAGCTCTTCCGCTAGCGACGGCTCGGGCCGCCGATCCTCCCGAACCGGGCTCGGATCGGCTCGCGCTCCGCGGAGCCGCGTCTCACCAGCCCCGCACGCCGAACTCGTAGAGGAAGGCCACGGTCGCGAACAGGAGGAGGAGCTGCGCTTCACGGGGCGCGCGGTGCTTGGCCGCGCGCCAGACCCACGCCGCGGCGAGCAGCACCGGAAGCATCAGGAGGAGCGCGGCGAGGGCCCCTCCGAGGCCCAGTCGTCCGTGCCATCGGGCCATGGGCGACGGAGCGAGGACGCCCCCGAACAGGAGGTAGAGGTGCATCACGTACACGAGGAGCGTCTCGTGGCCGAAGAGGGCGAGGGCGCGAACGCCGGGGAGGTCCGCTTCCGCCGCCGCCTCGACGAGGCGGAGCAGCAGGAGGAGGGCTCCCAGCCGGACGAGCACGTAGGCCGGCGAGGCGCCCCAGTAGTCGACCCGGCCCGCGAGCAGCCAGGCGAGCACGGCCCCCAGCGCGACGAGGCCGAGGCCCGAGGAGATCTCGCGCCGGTGGCGCCTCTCCGGCTCGGTACGGCCGATCGTGGCCCCGGCGAGCGTCCCCGCGAGGACGAACGCCGAGAACGGGAAGAGCGGGAAGCGCGAGCCCGTCGCCTCGTCGAAGAAGGGCCCGACGGCCTCGGGCAGGCGCGCGGAGACGCCCGACGACCAGGCAAATGGGGTGGCGGCGACGACGACGACGGCGAGCGCCGCTCCCCACCTCACCCAGCGCCGGCCGGCCAGCGACTGGAGGCCGAGCACGAGGAGCTGCGTGAGGGCGATCACCTGCAGGGCGTCGCACGCGAAGAGCGCCGCCCGCTCCCGCGGGCTCGAGGACCCGAACGTCTTCCAGAGCGAGAAGTACGGGAGGTGGAGGAAGTAGCCCACCCCGAAGACGAAGAGGAGCCGTCGCGCCCGGCGGAGGCTCGCCCGGAGCGAGAGAGGGGCGCGGGGCAGCCCGGCCACGAAGCCGGAGGCGAAGAGGAAGCCCGGGGCCGTCGAGCCGTGGAACATCTGCTGGAAGACGTACCAGGGCTCGGCCAGGGTCGCCTTCGTGAGGAGGGTGTCCGTGACGTGGCCCTGCACCATCGCGAGCGCCATCAGCCCGCGGAAGACGTCGACGTAGACCTCGCGCCGTCCGGAGCGGGGCGGCCGGTCCGACGCCGCCCCTAGACCCAGGTCCTGAACCACGTCCAGAGGCCGGGCCCCCAGGGGAACCGGTAGCTCCAGGCGCTGGCCGGCACCGGGCTCGCGGTCAGGAAGGGCAGGAAGAGCAGGAAGAGGCCGGCCACGAGAGCCACGTAGCCCCGTGCGAGGAAGCGGTGCCGTCCGTCCCAAGCCCGGTCGAGGAGGATCCCCAGGGCGAGGCACGCGTAAGGGATGGCCTCGAAGAGGTAGTGGCTGAAGTTGAGGGTCCGCGGCGAGAGGCCCCAGGGCAGGTAGAGGAGGAAGAAGCCCGCGCCGGCGAAGAGGCGTCGCGGGTCGCGCCGGTGGACGCCGCTGCCGAGCGCCCAGAGGGCGGCCGGGACCGAGGCCCACCACAGGGCCGGGTTGCCGAGGGCCACGATCCCCCTCACCCAGCCATCCCCCGACCACCAGAAGTACCAGGTCGGCCGGTAAAGCCAGGGCCAGGTCCACCACGGGCTGAAGTAGGTGTGGGTCGCGCTCAGGTGGGCGTGGTAGCCCCAGATGGCCCGCTGCATCTCGACCACGTCCTCGACGCGCCGCCACCACGCGAGGAGGTCACGAGGGTGGGTCTGCGCCATCAGCGGGACGTAGCTCAGGAGATAGACGGCCGCGGGCAGGAGCGCGAAGGCGAGCGCCCCGAGCGCGAGCTCGCGGACGCGAAAGGCCCTGAATCGACGCAGGGCGAGGAAGACGAGGCCGAGGAAGCCCCACGCCCAGAGGCTCGTCCACCGCGTCGAGAGGGCGAGGCCGAGAGCGAGGCCGGCCGCGACCATGGGGCCGAGCGCCAGGCGGTCGGCAGTCGCCGCGCGGAGCACGAGCAGCGCCGAGAGGACCTGGAAGAGGACGGCGAAGACGTTGGTCATGGCCACCCGGCTCTGCACGAGGTAGACGCCGTCCAGGAGCAGGAGGAGGGTGGCGAGGACGGCGGACCGCTCGGTCGCGAGGACGCGCCGGGCGAGGAGGAAGAAGACGGGGGCGAGGAGAGTCCCCGCGAGCGCGGGAGCGAGGCGCCACGCCCACGGGTGGTAGCCGAAGGCCGCCACCCCGACCGCGATCAGCAGCTTCGATGTCGGCGGGTGGACCCACTCCGTGGGCGGCTCGCCCCGGAGGTACTGGAGGGCCGTCTTCGCGTGGTAGACCTCGTCGAAGTACTCCTCGCCCGGGTAGGCGAGGCCGGGAAGGCGGAAGAGAGCCGCCGCCAGCGCGAACGCGCCGACGAGCACGAGCGTGCGCCGGGGCTCCTTCGGCAGGCGCGCCAGCAGGCGGTCGAGCACGCGGTGGCTCAGCGGCCGCCGACGAGGTCGTGCACCTCGGGGGCGCCGATCCGCCGCGTGACGAGGGACTGGGCGAGGAGGGCCCAGTTCGAGGAGCCGATGCGCACGAAGACCTCGACCCGAGGGTCCTTGAAGCCGGGCGAGCGCAGCATGTCCTCGGGGTCGGCGGGCGAGTGGTACCGGCCCGCGGAGCGGACCGTCACCACCACCTCCCGGCCCCGCTCGAGCGGCCGGCTCCAGGTGCTCACCTGCTCCTGGATCGAGCCCCACACCTCGTCCTGGTCCGGAGCGGGGAAGCGCGCCCGGGCCTGGATGGAGCCGATCGTCTCGGGGCCGACGTTCTTCAGCCGGAAGCGCACCGCGGGGGCGACGTAGTTCTGCCCCTGCTGCGGCGAGTCCACGATCCAGTAGGTCTCGACGCCGCTCACCGCCAGCTCCTTGGCCGGGTCGTGGCTCCGGCAGGCGGCGAGCAGGAGGGCGCCGAGCACCGCGCCGCGCGGGGAGCGCATGCCCGCCATTCTACCGCCGGCCCTCGACGGGGGTCGCGAGCGGCAGGGCGAGGCGGAAGCGAGCGCCGTGGGCCGGCGCGGCGGGCGGAGGAAGGAGCTCGAGGCTGCCTCCGTGGTCCTCGACGAAGCGACGGGCGACGGCGAGGCCGAGGCCGGTTCCCCGCTTCTTGCCGAGGGTCACGAAGGGCTCGAACACCCGGTCGCGGATCTCGGCCGGGACGCCCGGCCCCTCGTCGCAGACGACGAGCACGAGGTGCTCGGTCGGACCGTCGTCGGTGGCGAGCGTCTCGATCCGGGCGGCGAGATGCAGCCGGCCCCTCCCGCCCATCGCGTCGCGGGCGTTCGCGGCGATGTTCGTGACCGCCCGGCGGATCTTGTCGACGTCGAACGTCCCGCGGCCGCCGCGGACGTCGAAGTCCCGCAGGACGACGAGCCCCGGCAGCTCCTCCTCGATCCCCGCCGCGAGCTCGGCCAGGAGGACGCCCAGGGGGAAGGGGCGGAGCACCAGCTTCTCCGCGCCGCGCACGAAATCGAGCGTTTCGCCGGTCATCCGCTCCAGGCGGTCGACGGCCTCGACGATCGCCCGCGCGCGCTCCGACACCTCGGTCGTCGGCACGTCGCCCGCGAGGAGCGTCTCCGCCCAGCCCCGGATGAGGGTCATCGGGCCCCGGAAGTCGTGGGCGAGCATGCCGGCCATCGTGCCGAGGGCGGCCAGGCGCTCGGAGGCGATGAGCTCCTTCTGGTAGCTGTGGTTCTCGACCGCGATCGCGGTGCGCGCGGCGACGACCGAGACGAGGCGCGCCTCGGCGTCGCTGACCGGTCGCCGTCGCCGCGGCGCGGGCCCGAGGACGAGCATCCCGGCGAGCCCGCTCCGGGCGAGGAGCGGGACGAGCATGCCTTCCTGCGCGTCCGGCGAGGTCTCGAGGAGCTGCCCCTCGGAGAGCAGCCAGCGCGTCTTCGGCCCTCCCGAACCCGCGGCCTCGGGCTTGAACGTGCGGAGCCTCCCCCCCTCGCCGAGGCCGAGGCCCTCGAAGCTCTCGAGGCGCCGGTCCCAGAGGAGGAGCGTCGCGTCCCGGGCGTCGAGCGCCCGTGGCAGGTCCTCGGTGAGGAGCCTTGTGAGCGACGGGAGGTCGGGGGCCTCGAGGACGCGATCGGCGATCTGCCCGAGCGCGGTTCGGCGGCCGCGGAGCTTGAAGACCGGCATCGGGCCTCGATTGACACCCCGAAAAAACCGCCGCTATGATACTTGGACCGAGAAGGGGGCCACACCCGCCGTTGCGGTTGTGGTCTCCCGCGAGGCGGGCGTTCCCGAAAGTCGTGGAGCCTCGCCGGTACCCAGGTCCTGGCGTGGACCGCGCCGCGGCGCCGACCGGAGCACTCCCGGCCGGCGGGGGTCCGGGTGCGTCCGAAGGACAGAAAACGGGAGAAGCGATCGAATGATCGAGGTCGAGAGCCTCACCAAGAGGTATGGCCGCGCGACGGCGGTGGACGGCGTGTCCTTCCGCGTCGAGAAGGGCGAGATCCTCGGCTTCCTGGGCCCGAACGGGGCGGGGAAGACGACGACCATGCGCATCCTCACCTGCTACCTTCCGCCCACCGAGGGCACGGCGCGGGTGGCCGGCCACGACGTCTTCGCGCAGCCGATGGAGGTCAAGAGGCGGGTCGGCTACCTGCCCGAGTCCCCGCCGCTCTACCCGGACATGAGCGTCCGGGACTACCTGGAGTTCTGCGCCCGGATCAAGGGCGTGCCCGGCGGCGAGCGGAAGACGCGCGTCGCGGACGCGATCGACAAGTGCCGGGTGGGGGACGTGCGGACGACCCTCATCGCGAAGCTCTCCAAGGGCTACCGCCAGCGGGTGGGCCTCGCCCAGGCCATCCTCCACAACCCGGACGTGCTCATCCTCGACGAGCCCACCGCCGGCCTCGACCCCAAGCAGATCATCGAGACGCGTGAGCTCATCCGCTCCCTGGCCGGCAGCCACACGGTGGTCCTCTCCACCCACATCCTCCACGAGGTGTCGGTGACCTGCGGGCGGGTGCTGATCATCAACAAGGGACGGGTGGTCGCGGAAGACACGCCGGAGAACCTGACCCGCCGTCTCAAGGGCGCGGGCACGATCCGGGTCGAGGCCCAGGGAGACGACGCCGCGATCCTGGAGGCGGTGCGCGCCGTGCCCGGCGTGCTCGCCGCCCACCCCCGGGGTGGCCACGACGGGGCGGTGATCGTGGACGTCGAAGCCGAGGCCGGCAAGGACGTGCGGGCCGAGCTCGCGCGGGCGGTGGTCACGAAGGGCCACGCCCTCCTCGGCCTCCAGCAGATGGGCATGGGCCTGGAGGAGGTCTTCCTCCACCTGACCACCACCGACGCCGCGGACGCGGCGCCCGCCGTCTGAAGGGGAGGAGCAAGAACGTGACCGCGCTGCGCAACGTCGCCGCCATCGTCGGCAAGGAGTGGCGCCACTACTTCGGGAGCCCCATCGCCTGGGTCGCCCTCTTCGTGTGGACGCTCCTCTTCGGGATCTTCTTCTACTTCGCCTTCACCTTCTTCCTCGAGCAGTCGATGCGCGTGGCGCAGCAGGGGATGGAGTACGGCGGGGGGATGAGGCTCAGCCTCAACGAGTACATGATCCGGCCCCTCTTCCACAACATGGCGGTGGTGGCCCTCTTCGTCGCCCCCATGCTCACGATGCGCCTCTTCGCGGAGGAGAAGCGGCAGGGCACGATCGAGCTCCTCGCCACCTCGCCGATCAGCGACATCCAGGTGGTGGCGGGCAAGTTCCTCGCCGCGGCCGGGCTCTACGCCCTCATGATCCTGGCCGGCCTCGTGAACGTCGCTCTCGTCTGGGCCTACGCCTCGAGCCCCCCCGAGTGGAAGCCGATCCTGACCGGCGCCCTCGGCATCTTCCTCCTCGGCTCCTGCTTCCTCGCCATGGGCACCTTCGTCTCGACCCTCACGAGGAACCAGATCGTGGCCGGAATCCTCTCCTTCTGCCTCTTCCTCGGCATGTGGACGCTCGGGTGGGCGGACGACCCGATGGCGGGTCCGGCCATGAAGGTGGTGGCCTACCTCGGGGTCACGACGCACCTCGAGGATCTCGTCAAGGGAGTGGTGGACCTGAAGGACCTCGTCTTCTACCTGAGCGTCGTCACCGTCGGCCTCTTCCTGGCCCACCAGTCGGTGGAGAGCCAGCGGTGGAGAGCGTAGAGCCATGGCCTTCCTGAAGAGACTCGTCGACTACCTCGCCCCGGCCGGCTTCATCCTGGCGATCGCCGCCGTGGCCTGGGCCCGCATCACCCCCTTCGGCAAGCCGCTGCCCGGGGGCCTCCGCCCGTACCTGATCGCCGCCCTCGCCCTCGTCCTCGTCCACCTCGTCCTGCGCTGGGAGGACGTAGCCCGGGGGCTCGGCCGCCGTCAGCTCAAGTACGGCACCAACACCTTCGTCCTCGTGCTCGTGGTGCTCGGGATCCTGGGCCTGGTCAACTACCTGGTCGACCGCCACACGAAGCGCTTCGACCTGACCAAGGACCAGCGCTACAGCCTGTCCGACCAGACCCGCAAGGTCCTGGCCGGCCTCAAGGACGACGTCAAGATCACCTACTTCCAGCGCCAGCGCGACATGGAGCGGGGGCAGGACCGGCTGAAGGAGTACACCGCCCTCTCGCCGAGGCTGAAGGTCGAGTTCGTCGACCCCGTCCAGAGCCCGGCCAAGGCCCAGGCCTACGACGTGCGCGGGCCGTGGCCGATCCTCGTCGTGGAGAAGGGGACGAAGAGGGAGCGGGTCACGAACGACGGCGAGCAGGACCTCACGAACGCCCTCATCAAGGTCAACCGCGAGGGCAAGAAGACGGTGTGCCTGCTGGAGGGAGAGGGCGAAAGGGGCGGCGAGGAGAGCGGGGACCGCGGCTTCTCGGGCGTCAAGAGCTCGCTCACCAAGAGCCTCTACGAGACGAAGAACGTCTTCCTGATGCGCGAGAAGACGGTCCCCGCGGACTGCACGGTGCTCGTCGTGGGGGGGCCGGAGAAGGACCTGCTGCCCGAGACGACGGGCGCCATCCGCGACTACGTGAAGAAGGGCGGCAAGGCGTTCGTGATGGTCGAGCCGGAGCTGAAGGAGCACTACCCGAACCTCGTCGCCCTCCTCAAGGACTGGAACATCGAGGCCGGGCAGGACGTGGTGGTGGACGTCTCGGGCATGGGACAGCTCTTCGGCTTCTCCGAGCTCGCCCCCCTCGCCCTCGAGTACCCGTACCACGCGATCACCAAGGACTTCCGCCTGCCGACACTCTACGGCGGGGCGCGGAGCGTCCAGGCGGGCAAGGGCACGGTGGAGGGCGTCTCCGCCCAGGACCTCGTGAAGACGTCGGCCCAGTCGTGGGCGGAGAGCGACCTCACCCTGAAGAGCCCGATCAAGTACGACGAGGGCAAGGACAGGAAGGGCCCGATCTCCCTCGCCGCGGTGGCGACCGTGAAGGCCCCCGCGCCGGCCCCGACTCCCACCCCTTCCCCCGCGCCCTCGCCCGCCCCGGAGGAGCCGAAGGCGGCCGAGGGCCGGGTGGTCGCGGTCGGCGACGTCGACTTCGCCTCGAACGCCCTCCTCGGCTTCCAGGGCAACCAGGACTTCTTCCTGAACGCGGTGGCCTGGCTGGCCGAGGACGCCGACCTCATCTCGATCCGACCGAAGGAGCCGGAGAACCAGGCCCTCTTCCTGAGCCGCCAGGTCCAGCAGAACGTGGCCTGGGTCGCGCTCGTGATCCTGCCCGGCCTCTTCGTGGTGCTGGGCGTCGTCACCTGGTGGCGGAGGAGATAGGGCCGTGAAGCTCCCCGAGTTCTGGAAGACGGGCGCCCTTCTCCTGGTGCTCGCCGGCCTCGGCTCCTACATCTGGTTCGTCGAGCGGAAGCAGGAGCCGAAGCGGGAAGGCGAGAGGGAAAAGGTCACGGTCCTCACCGTGGACAAGGCGAAGGCGAAAGAGCTCTCCCTCGCCGCGGCCTCTGGCGAGCCGATCCGCGTGGTGAAGGAAGGCTCGGCGTGGAAGGTCACTTCCCCCTTCACCGCCCCCGCCGACACCTCCGCCGTCGAGTCGATGCTCACGAGCCTCGAGAAGGTCGAGGCGGACGAGGTCGTGGCGGAGCGGGCGGCGAACCCGGCCGAGTTCGGCCTCGACAAGCCCAGCCGCACGGTGACCGCCGTGGTGGACGGCGCCAAGGCACCGCTGAAGATCGAGTTCGGCGCGAAGTCCCCCGACGGGTCGAGCGTGTACGCCCGCACCGCCTCGTCGCCCAGGGTCTACCTCCTCGCGTCCTGGGTCGAGGGGTCCTTCGACAAGAAGCCCTTCGACCTCCGCGACCGGGACCTCCTCCACGTGAAGCGCGACGACGTTCGGTCGATGGAGGTCGCGGGGCCCGAGGGCGCCTACGCCCTCGCCCGGACAGACGCCGGCGAGTGGGCCTTCACGAAGCCCGTCGCCACACGCGCCGGCCGTTGGTCGGTGGACGGCCTCCTGGGAACGATCGAGAACCTGCGCATGGACTCGGTCGCGGCCGAGGCGGCGACCGAGGTGAAGGCCTACGGCCTCGACAAGCCGACCCGCACGGTCAGCCTGGTGCTGAAGGACGGCTCGACCCGCAGCCTCGAGATCGGTGCTCCGGCGCCGGACCCCACGGCCACTCCGTCGCCGTCTCCTTCGCCCTCGCCGTCCCCGGCGAAGAAGGGTGAGAAGCCGAAGCCCCCCGAGAAGCCCAAGCCGACGAAGTACTACGCCCGCCAGGCCGGCACCGGCCTCGTCGCCGTCGTCCCCGCCACCGTGGCCGACGACCTCGCCAAGGGCATGGGCGAGCTGCGGGCGAAGCGGCTCCTCGAGGTCGCGACCTACGAGACCGAGGGGTTCGAGGCCGTGGCGGGCGGCGCGAAGAAGACCTACGCCAAGACGACGACCAAGGACAAGGACGGCTTCGACAAGACGCAGTGGAAGCGCACCGCCCCCGACGCGAAGGACCTGGAGACGACGAAGGTCGAGGACGCGCTCTTCAAGATGGGCAGCGTCGAGGTGTCGGAGTTCGTCGACCAGCCGCAGGCCCTCGCGGCCTACGGCCTCGACGCGCCCGTTCTCAAGGTGACGGTGAAAGCCAAGGGCGAGAGCTGGATCGAGGTCGGGAAGAAGGACGGCGCCGTCTACGCCCGCCGGAACGGCGACGCCGCCGTCCTCAAGCTCGACGCGACGAAAGCCGAGGAGCTGCTGAAGGCCTTCGGAGAGCTGTAGCGGGAGCGAGTCGGCGCTACGGCTTCGCCGGCTCGCTCGGCCTGGCCTCGGCCGTCGGAGGCGCCTTCACCTCGCGCGCCTTCTTGATGACGACCGCCACCTGCGGGACGTTCTGGTGGGGCCCGCGGCTCGTCGTGGGCACCGACGCGATCCGCTCCACCACGTCCATGCCCGAGACGACCTCGCCGAAGACGGCGTAGCCGGCCCCCGCCATCCCGAAGTCCAGCATGTGGTTGTCCCTCACGTTGATGAAGAACTGGCTGGTCGCGCTGTTGGGCTCGTTGAGCCGTGCCATGGCCACCGTGCCCCGGGAGTTCCGGAGGCCGTTCCGGGCCTCGTTTCGGATGGCGGCCTGGGTCGGCTTCTCTTCCAGCTCGGGGGTGTACCCGCCCCCCTGGATCATGAAGTTGGGCATGACGCGGTGGAAGACCGTGCCATCGTAGTGTCCCGCGCGAACGTACGACAGGAAGTTCTTGACCGAGATCGGCGCCTTCTCCTCGTTCAGGGCGATGGTGATCGTGCCGAGGGCGGTGCGGCCCTGGGTCACGTCGAGGGCGACGAAAGGCCCCGTCGGGGCCGGCTTCGGGGCGGGAGCGGTCGCCGGGGGCGCGGCGGGCGCCGCGGCCTGGGCGAGGAGAAGGGAGATCGCGAGGATCTGCATGGCACGAGCCTCCGGAGAGGATTCTAGCAGCCCCCTCGCGGCCCCGGTTGCACGGCCTCTAGTGGGAACCTAGAATGCCCGTAACCGCATGGTGCTCTTCAACTACTCGACCAAGGAGCTGACCGCCAAGGTCGTGTACTACGGCCCCGGCCTCTGCGGCAAGACGACCAACCTCCAGTGGATCCACGAGAAGCTGCCCATCAAGAACAAGGGCAAGATGCTCTCGCTCGCCACCGAAACGGACCGCACGCTCTTCTTCGACTTCCTTCCCATCGAGATCGGGACGATCCGGGGGATGAAGACGCGGATCCAGCTCTACACGGTCCCCGGACAGGTCTTCTACAACGCCACCCGCCGCATGGTCCTGAAAGGCGCGGACGCGGTCTGCTTCGTGTGCGACTCGCAGGAGGCCATGCTCGACGCCAACCTCGAGAGCTTCGAGAACATGAGGCAGAACCTCGAGGCCAACGAGATCGACGCCGACGAGATCCCGATCGTGCTGCAGTACAACAAGCGGGACCTGCCGAACGCGCTGCCGATCGAGATCCTCAACGAGAGGATGAACCCCCGCAACTACCCGTTCTACGAGGCGATCGCGGTGAAGGGGGTGGGGGTCGAAGACACCCTCAAGGCCGTCACCAAGCTCGTCTTCAAGTCGCTCTCCGTCAAGTACGGCGACGGCGCGCCGGCCCCGTCGCCCCCCGGGCGCGCCCCGGGGCCGCCCCGGACGGCGCCCCCTCCGGCCCCGCCCACGCCTGCCCCGCCGCTCGCCGCCGACGACCTCCTGGGCGAGCTGGACCTGGCCGTCGCGGATCCGGAGGAGGCGCCTCCTCCTCGGACCCCGGCCCCCCGGCAGATGGAGTTCGACGAGCACACCCCCGTGACGGCGCGGCAGCCGCCCCCCGAGCCGTCGAGGGGCACCGCCCCGCCGATCCCTCCCGCGAGGACCGCTCCCTCGACGCCCACCCCTCGGCCCGCGGCCTCGGCTCGCACCCCGTCGCCGCCGACGCCCGCGCCGGCCGCCGTGCCGCCCGTTCCCGCCCGCAGCCTGGGGCGCACGGAGCCCGGGGCGCGATTTGCCGCGCACCGGCCGCAGAACACGCTCGTCACCACTCGCGACGAGGGGGAGGAGCTGCGCCGGACGATCGCCGCGCCCGGGATCCAGGACGACGAAATCCAGATGGACCTCGAGGAGGTCGACGACTTCGATCGCCCGACCCCTGCCAAGATCGTCCCTCGGGCCGCGGTGGACACGGCGTCTCCAGAGCCGGTGCTGCAGCCGGAGCCGGGGGGAGCGACGGAGGTCGAGGTGCCGATCGACATCGAGGTCTCGCCGGGCACGACGCGCATCAACCTGAGCATCAAGCTGCTGCTGAACCTGCGCCGCCGGCCGTCCCGGTAGCGGGCGGCCCCGTTCACTCCCCCGAAGGCACCGCGAAGACCGCCGCCCGCTGGACGTCCTCGTAGCGCACCTTGGCGACGTCGAAGGCCTCGATCGCGGCGAGGAGCCTCGCGAAGGCCTGGTCGAACCCGGGGACGGTCTTGCGGGCGCGGGTGAGCGGGGTCGTGCGGGCGAGGACGTAGTTCTTCACGTAGGGGTGGTTGATGCCGCGCTTCTTGAGCGCGGCGACCGCCGTCGCGAGCGCCTCGTCGGCCGCCTTCACCTTCGCCGCCCGCTCCCGGCGCTCCTCGAGGGCGGAGGGGAGCTTCCCCTTCAGGAACTTGTCCACCCGCTTCAGGATCGGCGCGAAGGCGCCGCCCGCGAAGCGGCGGTTCTCCTCGTAGACGAGGCCCAGGGTGACGAAGTGCGGCGACTCGAACTGGAAGGCCCAGTCCTCCTCGCCCGTCCGCGGCTGCTCCTCGGCGAGGCCGCGGTACATGCGGATGACCTCGAGCGACTTCTCCTTGAGGTTGTGGGCCTTCTCGGTGTTGAGGGCGAGGATCTGGAAGGCCACGTCCGCCTCGGGGACGAGGATCGCGGGGACGAGCTCCGCCTTCAGCTTCTCGAGCGCGGCGCGGCGGTGGTGCCCGTTCGGCGTCCAGTAGACGCCGGGCCTCGGGGAGACGACTACGATCGGGTCCACGAACCGGTCGATCCTCTTCACGACGTCGGTGAGCCGCTTCGCGTGGGTGGGCGAGAGGTCGCGCTGGTAGGGCGTGGGCGCGACCGCCGCCAGGGGAAGCAGGGAAAACGCCTGCCAGTGGCCCCCCACCGGCTCGCGGTACAGGGCAAGGACGTGACCGCCGTCCTTCTCCACCTGCTCGAGGAGCGCCGTAACCGCCTTCGGGGGCTCCTTCCCGTCGGGGTGCTGGCCAAAGGGCTTCATGAGGCCGAGGCTACTACAATGGGATCGTCACCCGGAACGGCCGCCTCGTCGTCCACGCCCTCCCGGACCGGAGGGGACGGACGGAAACGCCGGCCGACCCGTCGCCGACACGGAGGCCGGAGCGCCTCGGATGACAGGAGGCTCGATGATCCCTCGCCGCGTGGTGCTCGCCGCCCTCGCCGGACTCCTGGCCCTCGCGCCGGCCGCGCCCGCGGAATCGGCGCTCCCGCCGCTCGACCTCGATCGCGGGGCGAGCGGCCTCGCGCTCGCCCTGCGCAAGGTCGGCGTCTCCGGCCGCGTCCTCTACGTGACCGCCCACCCGGACGACGAGATGAACGGCGTCCTCGTCCGCCTGTCCCGCGGCCTCGGCCTGAGGACCGCGCTCCTCACCGTCACCCGGGGCGAGGGCGGCCAGAACGCGATCGGGCCGGAGCTCTTCGAGGCGCTCGGCGTGCTCCGGACCGGGGAGCTGATGGCCCTCCACCGCTACGACGGCGTCGAGCAGTACTTCGGCCGGGCCTACGAGTTCGGCTTCTCGTTCAGCGTCGAGGAGACCTTCGCGAAGTGGGGACGCGAGGAGACGCTCGGCGACGTGGTGCGCGTCGTCCGCGCCTTCCGCCCCGACGTGATCCTGACCCTGCCCCACGAAGGCGGGGGCGGAGGGCAGCACCACCAGGCGGTCGGTCGTCTCGCCCGCGAGGCCTTCCGAGCGGCCGCCGACCCTGCGCGCTTCGCGGACCAGCTCCGCGCGGGCCTGCGGCCGTGGCAGGCGCGGAAGATCTACGAGGGGGCGGTCGGCGGGTTCGGCCGCGTCCCGGGAACGCCCGTTCACGTGCCGATCGGGGTCTACGACCCCGTCCTCGGAATGACCTGGCAGCAGCTCGGGAGCCGGGCAAGGGCGATGCACCGGTGCCAGGGGGAGAGCCAGCTCCGGGCCGACGCCGGGCCCGCGGAGGGCCTCTTCACCCTCATCGACGCGGAGCCGGCGGTGACCGGGGCCGAGGCCGACATCCTCGACGGCGTGCCGACGTCGCTCGCCAGCCTTTCCCGCTTCGCGCCCGGCCTCGGAGCGGACCTGGACGTGCTCCAGTCCCGGGCCGCCGCCGCGCGGGCGGCGTTCGATCCCGCTTCGCCCGAGAAAGCCGCGCCCGCGCTGGCCGAAGCTCTCACGGCCCTGCGCGCGCTCGCCGCCGGCCTCGACGCCCGGGTGGCCGATCCGCTCGCGCGAGCCGAGGTCGCGGAGCGGCTGCGGGACGAGGAGCGGGACGACGAGGCCGCCCTCACCCTCGCCCAGGGCCTGGTCCTCGAGGCGCGGGCCGAAGATGGCCTCGTCACGCCCGGCCAGACCCTGGGGGTCCGGCTGTCGCTCTTCGACGGGGTGGGAACGCCGGTCGACGTGGAGTCGCTCGACCTCGAGGCGCCCGCGGGCTGGACGGTCGTGCGCCGCGAGGGCGAGCCTGGTCCCCTCGCCGGAGGGGGAGTGCGAAAGGCCCTCTTCTCGGTCGTCGTCGCGCCCGACGCCCGCCCCTCCCAGCCCTACTGGCGCCGGGAGAAGGACCGCGACCGCAACGAGCTGCTCGTCCCCGCCGACGAGACCCTCCCGTGGAGCCCCCCCGCTCTCGCGGCCCGGGTTCGCTGCCGCGTGGACGGCGCGGACACGACGCTCCGCGTGCCGGTCGCCTGGCGGTACGAAGGTCCCTTCGTCGGGGGCGAGCGGCAGTACGAGGTCCAGGTCGTGCCGGCGCTCTCCGTGCGGGTCTCCCCGGACGTCACCGCGGTTCCGCTCGCTTCGGCCCGCCGCCCGGTCGAGGTGCGGGTGTTCGCCCGTAACCTGTCCCCCGGTGCCGCGACGGCCGACCTGCGCCTCGAGGCCCCGGCCGGCTGGACCGTCGATCCCCCCTCGGCGGCCCTCCGGCTCGCCTACGAAGGAGAGGAGGGAGGCGCTCGTTTCCGCGTGACCCCGCCGTCCGATCTCCGTGCGGGCACGCTCGTCCTGCGCGCCGTGGCGGTCCAGAATGGCCGCGAGTACCACGAGACCGTCCAGGCGGTCGACTACGACCACGTCGAGCGGCGCCAGCTCCTGCGGCCGGCGGAAACGCGGCTTCTCGTCCTCGACGCGCGGACGGCGCCGGGAGCGAAGGTCGGCTACGTCATGGGGTCCGGCGACGCCCTCGCCGACGCGATCCGGCAGATGGGCGTTCCGCTCGCCCTCCTCTCCGGCGACGACCTCATCTTTGGAGACCTCTCCCGCTTCTCGACGATCGTGACCGGCATCCGCGCCTACGAGACGCGGCCGGACCTCCGCGCCTCGCACGGGCGCCTCATGCGCTGGGTGGAGGCCGGCGGCCACCTCGTCGTCCAGTACAACCGGGCCGCGTTCAACCGGCTCGCTCCCGAGGCGCCCCCCCTTCCGGCCGACGCCCCGAGCCCCTACGCGCCCTTCCCGGCGGCCGTCACACCGGAGCGCATCAGCGACGAGACGGCGCCGATGCGCATCCTCGTCCCTTCCCACCCGCTGCTCACGGCGCCGAACCGCATCGGCCCCACCGATTGGGAGGGCTGGGTGCAGGAGCGCGGGATCCAGTTCCTCGCCGCCCGCGACCCGCGCTACACGGACATCCTCGCCGCGACGGACCCGTTTCCCGAAAACCCGGGTGAGAAGCGCGGGATCCTCGTCGAGGCGAAGGTGGGCAAGGGCACCTGGACCTACGTCGGACTCGCCCTCTTCCGTCAGGTCCCGGCCGGCGTCCCCGGCGGCTGGCGGTTGTTGGCCAACCTGATCAGCCGACCGCAGGGGATGTGATGCTCCCTCATTCCGCCTTCACTTCAGGGTCTCGTCCCCGAACATCACCCGCCCGTCCACGATCGTGGCGAGGACCTCCGTCCCCATGATCGCGTCGTCGGGGACGGACAGGATGTCCCGGGACAGCACCACGAGGTCCGCCAGCTTCCCGACCGCTATCGATCCCTTCTCGCTCTCGGCGAAGCTGCCGTAGGCGGCATCGAGGGTCATCGTGCGGAGCGCCTCGGCCCGCGAGAGCTTCTGGTCGGGGTCGAAGCCCCCCGGCGGCTGGCCGCTCGCGTCCTGCCGCGTGACCGTGGCGTGGAAGTTCTGGATCGGCGAGACGTCCTCGACCGGCGCGTCCGTGCCGTTGAGGATGCGGGCCCCGGCATCGAGCAGCTTCCGCCAGGCGTAGGCACCCTCGGCCACGCGCGCCTCGCCGAGCCGCTTCGGGGCCCAGGGACGGTCCGAGGGGCAGTGGATCCCCTGCATCGAGGCGAGGACGCCCAGCCTCCCAAAGCGCGGGATGTCCGCGGCGGCGAGGATCTGGGCGTGCTCGATCCGGAAGCGGGGGTCCTGCACCGAGGGGTTCTCTCGGAAGGCCGCTTCGTAAGCGTCGAGGACGATGCGGTTCGCCCGGTCGCCGATCGCGTGGGTCCCGACCTGGAAGCCGTGGGCGAGGGCGAAGCGCGCCGCTTCGAGGATCTCGGCCGCCGGCGTGACGAGGAGGCCCGTGTTGCCCGGGTCGTCCGCGTACGGCGCGAGGAGGGCGGCGCCGCGAGAGCCGAGCGCCCCGTCCGCGTAGAGCTTGACCGCGCGCACGGCGAGCATTCCGCGGCCCGGGTCGGGCCGGCCGAGCGCCTTCATGGTCGGAAGGCCGGCCGCCATCACGTAGAGCCGGACTCGCAGCGTCCCCCCCGCCGCCCCTTCGCGGTAGAGGGCGATGACGTCCACGCCGGCGCCCGCGTCGGTGAGGCTCGTGACCCCCTTCGCCAGGCACTCGTCCATCGCCACCTCGACGGCACGACGGATCTCCGAGGGCGTGCGCTCGGGCGGGGCGACGAGCGCCTGGGCGTTGTCGACGAAGACGCCGGTCGCCTCGCCCGCGGCGTCGCGGACGATCTCGCCTCCCGCCGGGGCCGCCGTCTCCCGCGAGATCCTCGCGAGGGCCATGGCTCTCGCATTGGCGAGGGCGGCGTGGCCGTCGGCGCGCTCGAGGACGACCGGGTTGTCGGGCGAGACGGCGGTGAGCGCCTGATGGGTCGGGAAGCCACGCACCGCACCTGGCGCGGGCGCGTCCCACTTGCCCTCGTGCCAGCCCCGCCCCCGGATCCACTCCCCGGGCTTGCGGCCCCTCACGGCCTCTCTGACCCGCGCGACCACCGCGGCGTAGCTCCGCGTGCCGACGAGGTCCACGTCGAGGCGGGCGAACCCGATCCCGAGGAGGTGCGCGTGTGCGTCCTCGAAGCCGGGCACGACGGTCCGGCCCCGGAGGTCGACGACGCGCGTCCTCGGACCCACGAGCGCCCGCACGTCGGACGTCTTGCCCACAGCCGCGATCCGGTTGCCCCGGACGGCCACCGCTTCCGCCCGCGGCCGACTCGGGTCCACGGTGTGGACGACGGCGTTCTCGAGGACGAGGTCGGCGGGAGGCCCGGCGGCGGCGAGCACCGTGACGGAGAGGGCGACGGCGAAGGACATCCTCATCCTCCTCGGGGCGGGAGACATGGAGTATAGCCGCGGTGTCGCGTGCCTCCGTGGGCCGGCGGGGCGCTCGATCCGCCCTCGCCTCGGCCCTCGATCCGACCGGGGATTCGCCACTCGTCCGTGAGGCGGCGCGCCCCGAGGGCTGGATCCTCGGCGCCTCGACCCTTGACACCCGGGCGCCTCGCCCCTAACGTTCCGCCGTTTCCCGGAGGCAAAGCCATGGCCGAGACGCTGCTCGAGATCTTCGAGACGACCGCCCGCGCCCACGCGGAGCGGCCGGCCATGGCGAGGAAGAGCGGCGGTACGTGGGGGAAGACCACCTGGCGCGAGTACCGCGACGAGGTGCGGCAGGCCGCGCGGGCTCTCGTGGCCACCGGTGTCGCCCCGGGCCAGGGGGTCGTGATCCTCGCCTCCAACCGGCCGGAGTGGTTCGTGGCGAACCTGGCCGCGATGGCAGCGGGGGCTCGGCCGGCTGGCATCTACACGAACAGCACGCCCGAGCAGTGCCGCTACGTCTGCGAGCACGCCGAGGCGGCGGTGGCGGTCGTCGAGAACCGGGAGGCACTCGACCGGCTCCGAGGGACGGGGCCCCGGCCGGGCGGGCTCGAGGCGGTGGTGCTCATGGACGGCCCCGCGACCGAGCCCGGCACCCTCGCCTGGGCCGACTTCCTCGCCCGGGGCGAGGCTGCCCACGACGCCGAGGTGGATCGGCGCGCCGGCGCCGCGAACGCGGCCGACGTGGCGACCCTCATCTACACCTCGGGAACGACCGGCACCCCGAAGGGCGTGATGCTCACCCAGGGGAATCTTTCCTTCATCGCCGAGAAGGCACGTGAGCTCCTGCCGATCGTGGCCACCGACCGCCTCATCAGCTACCTGCCGCTCTCGCACGTCGCGGAGCAGGTCGTGTCGCACCTCCTCTCGATCGCGACGGGCGCGTGTGTCTACTTCGCGGAGAGCCTCGAGAAGCTGCCGGAGAACCTGCGTGAGATCCGCCCGCACTTCTTCCTGGGGGTGCCGCGCGTCTGGGAGAAGATCCAGGCCGGTATCCAGGCCGCGGGCGCCGGGGCGCCCCCGCTCCGCAGGCGCATCGCGGCCTGGGCCCGGAGAGTGGGGCTCGCCGCCGGCGAAGCCGACCAGGAGGGACGGCCGCGTCCGTGGGCCTACCCGATCGCCGAACGGCTCGTCTTCTCGAAGGTGCGCGCGCGGCTGGGGTTCGACGAGGCACGCTTTCTGTCCGTCTCCGCGGCCCCCATCGCCAAGGAGACGCTCGACTTCTTCCAGAGCCTGGGCCTGCCGATCATGGAGGCCTACGGCATGAGCGAGTGCGCGGGGCCGACCACGATGTCGCTCCCGCGGCGCTACCGGCTCGGCCGCGCCGGCTACGCGATCCCCGGCACCGAGCTGAAGGTGGCCGAGGACGGCGAGATCCTGATGCGAGGGCCGCACGTCTTCAAGGGCTACTACAAGAACGAGGCGGCGACGCGGGAGACGCTCGACGAGGACGGCTGGATCCACTCCGGCGACGTGGGCGAGATCGACCCCGATGGCTTCCTGCGCGTCACCGACCGCAAGAAGGAGCTGCTCATCACCTCCGGCGGGAAGAACGTCGCTCCCCAGCACCTCGAGGGCAGGCTCAAGCAGATCCCCGCCGTCTCGCAGGCGGTGGCGATCGGGGACCGCCGGCCGTACGTCGTGGCGCTGCTGACGATCGACCCCGGCCGCGTCGCGGCAGAGGCGGAGAAGGCGGGCAGCCTCGCCCGCAGCCCGGAAGAAGCCGCCCGCTGCCCGGTCTTCAAGGCCCACGTCGAGCGCCAGGTCGAGGAGATGAACCGGAGCCTCGCCCGCTACGAGACGATCAAGAAGGTCGCCCTCCTGCCGAAGGAGCTCTCGGTCGAGGCGGGCGAGCTCACGCCGACCCTCAAGCTGAAGCGCCGGGTGATTCAGGAGCGCCACCGGGACGCGATCGAGGCGCTCTACGCGTGATTCGGCCCGTCGGTCCTCCTCCTCGCCCCTCCACGCCCGCGCGCACCTCCCGCCCTCCGGCCGGCTCGCCTTGACCGACGCGCACGACGGGGCGTAGTCTCACCGCACAGCCGCAGCAGACGACCGAGGTCCAGCGCGCCATGCCCCCCGCCGTCGGCATGAGGGTCGCACAGTACGAGCTTCTCTCCCGGCTGAGCGCGGGGGGAATGGGTGAGGTGTGGCGGGCGCGCGACACGAACCTCCACCGCGACGTCGCGGTCAAGTTCCTGCCCGAGCGCTTCGCCTCCGACCCCAACCGCTTCGGCCGCTTCACCCAGGAGGCCCGGGCGGCCTCCTCGCTCAACCACCCGAACATCGTCACGATCCACGACTGGAGCGACAAGGCCCCGCTCCCCTACATCGTGATGGAGCTCGTCCACGGGCAGACCCTCCGGGAGCTGCTCGTGGCCCAAGGGGGGCGTCCCCTCCCCGTGCGACGCATCCTGGACATCGGCGCCCAGGCCGCGGACGGCCTGGCCAAGGCCCACGCCGCGGGGATCGTCCACCGCGACCTGAAGCCCGAGAACGTCATGGTGACGGCAGACGGCTTCGTCAAGATCGTGGACTTCGGCCTCGCCAAGCTGCGCACCGACAGCTCGGGCGGCCACGAGCGGTGGTTCGACTCCGGCGCCCCCACCTGGCCGGAGGCGCCCTCACCCCAGACCGCGGTGGGGGCCGTCATCGGCACCGTCGGCTACATGTCGCCCGAGCAGGCTCGCGGGCGGGCGGTGGACTACCGCTCCGACCAGTTCGTCCTCGGGGCGATCCTCTACGAGCTCGCCACCGGCCGTCAGGCGTTCCAACGCGAGACGCCGGCCCAGACGATCGCCGCCATCATCGAGGCGGCGCCCGAGCCCCTCGCGAGCCTGAACCCGGCCCTGCCCCCTCCGGCCCGGTGGATCATCGAGCGTTGCCTGGCCAAGGAGCCCGCCGAGCGGTACGCCTCGTCGCTCGACCTCGCCCGCGAGCTGCGCAACGTGGGCGAACGCCTGCCCGAGGTCGGGTCGACGGGGTCCGCTCCCGGGGCGTGGGCGGAGAGGCCGCGTATCGACTGGCGCGGCCTGTCGCGCGTCGCCGCCGCGGCCCTCGCCGTCCTCGCCCTGGCCGCAGGAGCGCGGGAGCTCTGGACTCGCGGCCTGCCCCTCGCCCGCCGGCCCCCGGTCGTCGCCGTCCTGCCCCTCACGAACCTCACCGGCCAAGCCGAGCACGACGCGACCGCGGTCGGCATCGCCGAGGTCGTCGTCACCGGCCTCACCGCGATCGACGGGATCCAGGTGCTGTCGCGCCTCGCCACCGCCGGGTACCGCGAGCGGAAGGGCGACCTGCCCGCCATCGGCCGCGAGCTCGACGCGGCCTACGTCGTGGACGGAGCCCTGCAGCGCTCGGAGCAGCACCTGCGCGTGAGCTTCAGCCTCGTCCAGCTCCCCTCCAACGTCGTTCGCTGGAGCGGGACCTTCGACGGGGCGTTCCCGCAGCTCTTCGACCTGCAGTCGCGGGTCGCAGACGGCGTGGCCGGCGCGCTCCGCGTGTCCATCGCCCCGCCGGAGCGGGCGAAGATCGAGGCCCGCCCCACGGCGAGCCCGTCGGCCTGGGAGGAGTACACGTCGGCGCTCGCCCTCCTCGACCGTGCGGACCGGCCCGGGAACGTCGCCCAGGCGATCGCGCACCTGGAGGCCGCGCTCCGGTCGGACGCCCGATTCGCCGCCGCGCACGCCGCTCTGGGACAGGCTTGTTGGGCCCGCTACCGGGAGACCGGGGATGCGGCGTGGGCGGACCGGGCGCGCGACTCCGTGCAGGAGGCGATCCGCATCGCCCCCGAGGCGGTGGAGGCCCGGCTCGCCCTCGCCGTGATCTACGCGGGGAGGGGAAAGCCGCAGGAGGCGCTCGAGGAGGCGCGCAAGGCCCTCGCGCTGCGTCCTGGCTCGGACGAGCTCCAGCGCCAGCTCGCCTATCTCCTCCTGGACTCCGGGCAGGCCGACGGTGCGCTCGAGGCGGCCCACCGCGCGGTGAGCCTGCGCCCCGGCTTCGGCGAGAACCACAACGCCGTCGGCTGGGTCCTCTTCCAGACCGGCCGCTTCGGCGAAGCCGCGGCCTCCTACCGGCGGCAGATCGAGCTGCAGCCGGACAACGCCCAGGCTTTCCAGATGCTCGGCACGTCGCTCATGATGCAGGGCGACCTCGCGGGCGCGATCGCGCCCTATCGCGACGCGATCCGGCTCGCCCCCGACGCGCGCGCCTGGGCGAACCTCGGCTACGTCTACTACTCCCGCGGTCAGGGTCCCGACGCCGTCCGCGCCTACGGGGAAGCGGCCCGGCTCGAGCCGTCGTCGGGAACGATCCGCCGCAGCCTGGGCGACGCCCGGTCGAAGGCGGGCGACTCCGCGGGGGGGAGGGCCGACTGGCGGGCGGCGATCGACCTCAGCCGGAACGCCCTGCGCGTGAACCCGCGCGACCCGCGGCAGCTCAAGAACGTCGCGATCTGTCTCGCCAAGCTCGGGGAGAAGGCCGAGGCCCTGCGGGTGGCCGGGGAGGCGCTCGAGGCCGGCCCGGCGAGCGCGGACACCCGGTACGGCGTGGCGACGGTCCACGCCCTCGTCGGCGACACCGACCGGGCGCTCGTCCTGCTCGGGCAGGCGTTCGAGCTGGGGTCGAGCCCGAGCCTCGCCGAGCGCGACGACGAGCTCGCGTCGGTGCGGGCCCTGCCCGGCTTCGGGCCGCTCATCGAGAAGGCGAAGTCGGCCCACACCAAGGAGGTGAAGCGTGCGTCGTGAAGCTTTCGTCACCGCCGTCGTCGCGTCGTTCCTGCTCGCGTGCGGCCCGTCCGAACGCCCGCGGGGGGACGGCCAGCCCCTCGACCTGAAGGGCGACGTCGCCTCCGGGTGCGTGTACGGGGCCCCGCTCGTCAAGGTCCTGATCAGCCTGCACCCGACCGACTCTGCCAAGAAGTGCGGCGCCGACGTGACGCCGGCCTCCGTCTGCGTGGCGCGGGGGGGAGTGGTCCGCTTCGCCATCGTCAACCACTGCGGCGAGGGCCGGGGGAGGTTCGAGATCACGCCGCCCCGGAAGAAGACGATCGACGCGGTGCACGCGCTGACGGACACCAAGGCGCCGACGCCCGCGCCCGACCAGATGGTGTTCGCGAACTGCGACCTCAAGAACCTGCGGCCGGTCGACTTCTGCGACATCGGCCAGGACGTGGAAGACGGGTTCTACAAGTACGGGCTCGAGGGCGACATCGATTCCCTCGACCCCGACGTCGAGGTGCACGGCGGCGGTCGCTAGCGCGGCGGCTTGTCGGAGGGGTTGCGCCGCTCACGGCGGCCGAGGAGGCTCGCCCGCGTGATCGCCTCGTCCCCGAAGCGCTTCTTGACCTCGTCGCGCAGGCGGTCGGCCGGGGAAGCGGCCTTCGGCTGGTCGAAGAGCCCGAGCTGGGGAGTCGCGTCCCCGAAGTGCGAGGCGTAGATCCCGAGGAGCCGGACCTTCCTCCCGCAGTGGATCTCGGCGAAGAGCTCGGAGGCCACCCGGAAGAGCGCGTTGCCGGCGTCGGTCCCCTCGGGGAGCGTCCGCGCGTGGGTCGTGGTGTGGAAGTCCTCGTCCCGGTACTTGAGCGTGACGGTGCGGGCGCGCAGGCGGTGGGCCCGCAGCCGGCCCGCGACCCCGTCGGCGATCTGGAGGAGCGTCGCCCGGAGCCGGGCCGGGTCGGCCGTGTCCCGGTCGTAGGTGTGCTCCTGGCCGAGGCTCTTCGCGCCCGCTCCCTCCGAGATCACGTCCCGGTCGTCCTCTCCCCGCGCGAGCCGCTGGAGGTCGTGGCCGTGGGTCCCGAGGCGCCGCTCGAGGCGCGCCGGGTCGAGCGCGGCCAGGTCGCCGATCGTGACCACGCCCGCCTTGGCCAGCGCCTCCTCCATCTTCGGCCCCACGCCCCAGAGCCGCCTCACCGGCAACGGGGCGAGGAAGGCCTTCTCCTCTCCCGGCGCGACGACCACGAGCCCGTCGGGCTTCCGCATGTCGGAGGCGATCTTGGCCACGAGCTTGGAGGAGGCGACGCCCACGGAGGCCGTGAGCTGCGTCTCGTCGCGGATCTCGTCCTTGAGCCGGCGTGCGATCGCCTCGCCGGTGCCCATCGCCCGCGCGCTCCCCGTCACGTCGAGGAACGCCTCGTCGATCGAGACCGGCTCCACGAGGTCGGTGAAGCGGCCGAAGATCGCCATGATCCGCTCCGACTCGCGGGCGTACTTGTCCATGTCGGGGTGGAGGTAGACGCCTTGGGGACAGCGGCGCCAGGCCTCCGAGATCGGCATGGCGCTGCCAACACCGAACCGCCGGGCCTCGTAGGAGGCGGTGGACACGACGCCCCGGCCGCGGCCGCCCCTCGGGTCCGCCCCGACGATGACCGGCTTCCCCCGCAGCTCCGGGCGGTCGCGCTGCTCCACGGCGGCGAAGAACGCGTCCATGTCCACGTGCAGGATCGCGCGGGGGCGACGGGGCGGCATGGCGAGTCCGGCTAGAGCTTACCGAGGTCGGGCGTCAGCAGGGGTCCGGGTCTGGGGGAGGGGAACGGACGGCGAACCGGACACCTCCAACGGACGACGGATAGGGAGAACGGACCAGGGACAAGGGACCAGGGACAACGGACGCACGGGCTAACGGCACGGCTTAGGTATCCTTCGGAGCCTCCACTGCGAACACGAGGAGGCTCCTCAGGATGACAGGGCTCCTCAGGATGGACTCAGTGGAGCCCTGATCCTCCTGCCAGCTGCTTGACGAGGTCGCCCACCACCGCCTTCGCGTCCCCGAACAGCATGTAGGTGTGGTCGGCGAAGTAGAGCTCGTTCTCGATCCCCGCGAAGCCGGGGTTCATCGAGCGCTTGATCGCGAGGCACATACGGGCCTTGTCGGCGTCGATGATCGGCATCCCGAAGATCGGGCTCGTCTTGTCGTGCCGCGCGGCGGGGTTCACCACGTCGTTCGCCCCCACCACGAGGACCACGTCCGTCTGCGGCATCTCGGGGTTGATGTCGTCCATCTCGACGAGCTTGTCGTAGGGGATGTCGGCCTCGGCGAGGAGGACGTTCATGTGGCCGGGCATGCGCCCAGCGACGGGGTGGATCGCGAACTTGACCTCGATCTTCCTCTTCGTGAGCTCGTCGTAGAGCTCGCGCACCCGCTGCTGGGCCTGGGCGACCGCCATGCCGTAGCCGGGAACGATCACCACCTGGCTCGCCATCTCCAGGATCTGGGCCGCCCCCTCCGGCGTCTCGCGCTTGGCCGTCCGCGTCTCGACCGCCCCCGACTTCTGCTGCACCTGGCCGAAGGCGCCGAAGAGCACGTTCGTGAACGAGCGGTTCATGGCCCGGCACATGATGATCGACAGGATGAGACCGGAGCTGCCGTCGAGGGCGCCCGCGATCACGAGCAGCTTGTTGTCGAGGACGAAGCCCATCGCCACCGCGGAGAGGCCGGCGTAGGAGTTGAGGAGGGAGATCACGGTCGGCATGTCAGCCCCCCCGATCGGGATGATGAGGAGGATCCCGAAGGCGAGGGCGAGGACGACGATCACCGGGAAGAGGTACGCGAGCTCGACGGGCTTGATGACGAGGGCGACTCCGCAGCCGACCGCGACGAGCAGCAGGACGATGTTGCCCAGGTTCTGGAACGGGTAGGTCACCGGCCGCTGGGGGATCCACCTCACTTCCTGGAGCTTGCCCGCCGCCATGAGGCTGCCGGTGAAGGTGAGGAAGCCCAGGATGACCTCGGTCACGAGGGCGAAGGTCCGGAAAGCGGTGAAGCTCTCCGGCTCCCCCTGCCACAGCGAGAACTCGGCCGCGCCCACGAGGCCCGCGGCGAGACCCCCGAAGGCGTGGGACACCGCCGTCCGCTGGGGCACCGCGGTGAGGGGCACCCAGGAGAGCGGGACCCCCAGGAGGAAGCCGACCGCGACCGCCCCCGCGATCCAGCCCCAGTGGACGATGCCGGGGTTGAGGAGCGTGCCCGCCACGGCCACGACCATGGCCACGACGCCCGCCCCCACCCCCCGGCGCGCGGTGAGCGGGTCGTTCATCCAGTAGAGCGACATGACGAAGAGCGCGGAGGCGACGAGGTACGCGCCCTCGATCAGCCAGAACGTCACTTCCGCTTCTCCTCGCCGGGGCGCCTGAACATCTTGAGCATCCGGTCGGTGATGAGGAAGCCGCTCACGATGTTGGTCATGGAGGCGGCGAGGGCGACCGCGCCGAGGAGCGTGATCAGGGGCGGGTGGTCCCGGCCCGCGATGACGATCGACGCCACCACGGCGATCGCGGAGATCGCGTTGGTGAGCGACATGAGGGGGGTGTGCAGCAGGCGCGAGACACGCGTGATCACGCCCAGGCCGATGAACGTGGCGAGCATGAAGACGAAGAGCAGGGAAGCGAAGGCGCCGGGGCTGGATTCCGCGGCCGACGCCAGAAGGAGGACGCCGATCATCGTGTGCTCTCCCGTCCGGCTCCCGGGGCGTGCGGACGGACCCGTTGCCGACCCCGCGATTCTGATACGGAGCCCCGGCCGAAGTCCAACCCGCGGTGCGGGTCAGGCGCTCACGACGCGCGGGCCACCGCGGCCACGGCCTTGTCGCGACAGGCTGGCGAGCAGAAGTGCTCCTCGCGGCCTTCCACCCTGGCCACGAGAGCCCGCGAGCGCGGCACGTGCGTGCGGCACACCCGGTCGAGGACGAGGTCCTCGACCTCGCGGACCGGAGCACGAGGCGGGGGGGCGGCGGGCCGGGCGGGTGCGGGCGAGAAAGCGCGGGCCAGGCTGCGGAACAGGATGCGCAGCAGGAGCAGCCAGAGGAGGAACTGCAGCGCGCGGACGAGCACGCGGATCACTTGCCGGCGGCGGAGGCCGCCCGCAGCTGCTCGATCCGCCCCCGCAAGGCCTGGACCTGCGGGTCGTCCGGGTAGCGCTTCCGCAGGTCCTCCCACGCCGCCACCGCCTCGGCGGGACGGCCCAGCTGAAGGAGGGCGATCCCCCGGTTGTAGAGGGCGTTGCGGTGACCGGGGTCGGCCTTCAGGACCTGGTCGAACGCCGCGAGCGCCTCCGCCGGCTTGCCCGAGTTCACGAGGCAGGTCCCGAGGTCGAGGGTCGTGTCGGACCGCGCCGGGTCGAGGGCCAGTGCCTCCCGGAACCACCGGATGGCCTCGTCCCACCGCTCGGCCTCCATGTAGAGGTTGCCGAGCTCGACGCGCACGGCCGCGTCGCCCGGCTGCCGCGAGGCGAGCGACTCCATGGCCTTGACCTCGTCGGGGTTCAGGCGCGGGGCGGCGGGGGTGGCCGCGGCCGCCGCCTGCACGCTGCCGCCGGCCGGCCGCGGGACGACGTTCCAGCTCGCGGCCATGTAGCCGGCCACGAGGCCGAACACGACTCCGGCGAGCGTGAACGAGAGCGTCTCGCGTCTCATGGAAAGCCCAGGATAGCACCTTCACGGAGACCGGGTCCGGGACTAGAATCCCCCCGGGAGCCTCCCGCGGAGGTGGGCCGTGATCAAGCTCAAGAAGGTGCTCGTCCCCACCGACTTCTCGGACAGCGCGCGCCACGCCCTCACCTACGGGATCTCGTTCGCGAGGGAGTACGGCGCCGAGCTCGTGCTCCTCCACGTGGTCGAGAACCTGACCGTGGGCTACGCGAGCGACCTCTTCCCGGTGCCGATGGCCGAGGTCTTCCAGGAGATCTCTGGCTACGCGAAGACCGAGCTCGCCAAGCTGGCCGCGGAGGCGAAGGAGAAGGGCGTCGCCGCCACCGAGCTCGTGGCCCAGGGCAAGCCCTCGGCCGAGATCATCCGCTACGCGGCCGACAACGCGATCGACATGATCGTCCTCGGCACGCACGGCAAGGGGATGCTCGACCAGGCGCTTTTCGGCTCGACGACGGAGAGGGTCGTGCGGCGGGCCCCCTGCCCGGTCCTCACCGTCCGCATGGCCGAGCACGAGTTCGTCGAAGGCGACGTCTGACGGCGGGCCGGCGGGGAGCGGTGGCGGGCCGCCGGACCCGGGAGCCGGTCAGTCCCAGCTCACCCCGGACCACCGCAAGAGGGCCGACCCGACGGTGAAGCCCGCCCCGACCGCGGCGAGGAGGACGAGGTTGCCCTTGGCGAGCCTCCGCTGATCGAGGGCCGTCTTCAGGGCGAGGGGGATCGTCGCCGCGGTGGTGTTCCCGTACTCGTGGATGTTCTTGACCACCTTCGCGTCGGGCAGGCCCATCCGGTGCTGGGCCGCCTCGATGATCCGGATGTTCGCCTGGTGGGCCACGAAGAGGTCCACGTCGGTGCCGGTGAAGTCGTTGCGGAGGAGGATCTGCTCGCTCGTCTCCGCGAACTTCCGCACCGCGTACTTGAAGACGTGGGCTCCCTGCTGCCGGATGTAGTGCATCCGCCGGTCCACCGTCTCGTGGGACGCGGGGTGAAGGCTCCCGCCCCCCGGCATGTGCAGGTAGCAGGCGCCCGAGCCGTCGACCTCGTGGGAGAAGTCGAGGATGCCGGTGCCGTCCTCGCGGGGCTCCAGGATCACCGCCCCCGCCCCGTCGCCGAAGAGGACGCACGTCGTGCGGTCCTGGTAGTCGAGGATCGAGGTCATCACGTCCGCGCCGATGACCATCACCTTCTGGTGCTTGCCGGCCTGGACGAACTGCGCGCCCGTGGTGAGGGCGTAGAGGAAGCCCGAGCAGGCGGCCGAGATGTCGAACCCCCACGCCTT
Source organism: Vicinamibacteria bacterium (assembly GCA_035577965.1). GTDB lineage: Bacteria > Acidobacteriota > Vicinamibacteria > Fen-336 > Fen-336 > DATBSL01. Next base: position 142,598 of record DATJYX010000035.1, read on the forward strand.
CCTCGCCCCGAGCCGGTCCTGGACGAGGCAGGCGGTGGCGGGGAAGATCATGTCGGGCGTCACCGTCGCGACGATGATGAGGTCGAGCTCCTCCGCGCCGATGCCCCGCCGCCGCAGCGCGTCACGGGCGGCGAGGACCGAGATCTCGCTCGTCGGGGTGCCGGGCTCGACGACGTGCCGCCGCTCGATGCCGGTGCGCGTCCGGATCCACTCGTCCGAGGTGTCGACGATCTTCTCGAGGTCCGCGTTCGTCATCACGCGCTCGGGGACGTGGGTCCCGAGCGCGGTGATCGCGGCCCGTCTCTGGCTCATGCAGTCCTCGTCCTCCCCATGGACGGCGCACGGACTCTGTCGGGGCGATCCGCCTATTAGATCCAGCCCGACCGGGAGGGTCAAGCCGCGGCGCAGGACTCTGGGGAAGAGCGAGCGTCGGCGCGCTCAGCTGCGGCGGGAACCGGCGCCGGCGCGCCTCGAGGTGCGGTTCGGGTGGGGAGCGACGCGATCAGGGCATCAGCGACGCGGTCTCGTCGCTCCCCGAGGGATGGCTAGCGGCAGTCTTCGAGGCGACCCTCGCTGTCGATCACGACTCGCGGCCGGGTGTCCCGGGCCAGGTCGAAGCGCACCTGCCGGCTCTCCCGGTCGTTGCGCCCCACCCGGATCGTCGTGGACTCCCGGTCGCGGTCGTGATGCCCCTCCTTCGAGCGGACGAAGAATGTCATCTCGAGGTGACACGCTGTCTCGTTCTTGACCGTGAGCACGACGCCGCCGCGCCGGCCTTCGGCGTCGACGAAGTCCGCGCGCAGCCACCCGACCTTGTGGTCGTACGCCCGGATCGCGGTCCCGTCGTGACGTTCGTGGAGTCCGAGCTCGATCGAGTCGGTCGCCACGTGGCGGCCGTGACCGTATTCGCCGTGGTACTGGGCCTGAGCGCAGCCTGCGGCGAGCGCCATGGTGAGCACGAAGCCTGCCGACACGCAGCGTACCTGCATGATGCACCTCTTTCCGGGCCTGTGGCCGCACGCGCCGGACACCCCGGCGCCTGAGGGACCGCCTAGCACGGCGCGTGCCGGGACCGGATTCCCGAGTGCGATGCCGCACTCCCTGGGAAGGAACCCTGCTTCCGTGCGATTTGCCGCGAGCCTTGTTTGCCCGGATTCTGGACACCCTCCGTCCTAAAAGCCGTCGCGCCCCCCCAATCCCTCTGAGGAATCGCGCCAAGTGTCGCGAACGGGTATCCTCCAAGTCTGGGACGCGCGGCACGCTCCTTGCTCGAGTACCCGCGTTGCGCCCAGGGGTCGGGGCGAGAGGACAAAGGACCGAGGAGGTTCCATGAGTTCGAGTACCACAGGATCGACGGTCGTCAGGGTCTCGACGGTCCTGCTGTTCGCCGTCGCGCTCGGCTTCACGCCAGGCAGCGCTCGGGCCGCCGACAAGGACAAGAAGGACGACAAGAACACCCAGAAGAGCTCCAGCGGCAACTCCAACAAGAGCTCTGCCCAGACGAATCAGCCGCACACGCAAGCCACGCCCGCGCCCCATCCGACCCCGCAGTCGACCCAGGCGTCCAAGGGCAGCGGAAGCGGGACGCACAACTCCGGCAGCTCCTCGAGCGGGAACCAGGGCTCCAACCACGTCGTCGGAAGCTCCGGCAGCCAGGGAGGAACCCACAGTCAGGGTGGCTCCACGAGCAGCGGCCAGAAGGTCACCGGCGCGACCGGCTCCC
>DATJYX010000036.1:0-52938 GCA_035577965.1 Vicinamibacteria bacterium
CCACCGGCAGCCAGGGTGGAGCCCACAGTCAGGGTGGCTCCACGAGCAGCGGCCAGAAGGTCACCGGCGCGACCGGCTCCCAGGCCGGAGCCCACAACCAAGGCGGCTCGTCAACTGGCAATCAGCACGTCGTCGGAGCCACCGGCAGCCAGGGTGGAGCCCACAGTCAGGGTGGCTCCACGAGCAGCGGCCAGAAGGTCACCGGCGCGACCGGCTCCCAGGCCGGAGCTCACAACCAAGGCGGCTCGTCAACTGGCAACCAGCACGTCATCGGTACGACCGGTGCCCAGGCCGGAGCTCACAACCAGGGTGGCTCCGCCACTGGCAACGAGGGCTCCAGGGGGATCACGGCTCGGAACCTGGGGACCGCCCACTCGCAGAGTGTCGGGCCCACCTATCACCCGGGAGTCGGCGTCCAGACGACCAGGCAGGCCGACGGCTCCCTGGCTCACTTCAACTCGCAGACTCACACGACGATCCACACCGACCCGGGTGGCCACCTCACGGCCGTCGAACAGCCCCACCTCAAGGCGACCGGCTTCACCAGCGACGGCCATCCGCGGTACATCGAGCATCAACGCACCGACGGCAGCACGATGGTCATCCACCGGCAGTTCCAGGGGGAGCGCCACGTGGAGGTGGTGCGCCACGACAACGTGCGCGTGGCGATCGTCGGGCCGCGGGCCTACGTCGAGCACCCGTACCGGACCGGCTACGTCTCGAGGACCTACATCGTGGCCGGCGGCCAGCCCGTGGTTCACGTGTACAGGACTTGGGGCTACGGCCATTACCACTACCCGGTCTACGTCCCGCACGTGTACTACCACCCCGTCTACTACAACTGGGTCCTCAATCCGTGGGGACCGCGCGTCGTGTACTCGTGGGGCTGGGGGCCCAGCATGCCCTGGTTCTACGGCGGGTACTTCGCGCCCGCGCCGTACTATCCGACGCCCGCGCTGTGGCTGACCGACTTCGTGCTCGCGGCAAGCCTCCAGCTCGCCTATGGGAACCCCCAGCCGCAGTGGGGCCCGCCGCCACCGGGGCCGGGAGCGGGCGTCGTGCTGACCCCCGAGATCAAGGCCGAGATCGCGGAGGAGGTGCGGCGGCAGCTCGCGGCGGAGCAGGCGAGCGCCGCGGAGCCGACGGCTGCCTATCCCCCCGAATCGGGAGGCTCGCTTCCGCCGCCGGCGCTCAAGCAGCGGGTGTTCGTCGTGTCCGCCGGCCTGAGCGTGACGCCGCTCGACGGCGGCGAGCCCTGCGGGCTGTCGGCGGGGGACATCATCGAGCGCACGCCGGGGAGGTCCATGACCCCCGACGGGATGATCGAGGTCAACGTGATGAGCAGCAAGCCGGGCAGCTGCCCGGCGGACCTCGCCGCGAAGGTCGACGTGGCCGCTCTCCAGGACATGCAGAACCAGTTCCGGGAGCAGATCGCCTCGGGCATGGAGAACCTGGCGAACAACCAGGGGCGGGGCGGCCTGCCCTCCGGCCCGGCCGCGAACCCCACGCGGAACGTCGAGGCCAACGCCGAAGCCGACCCCGACGCGGCGAGGATGATCGCGGACCTGAACCGGGAGGCCACGCAGACCGAGGAGGACGTGACGCGGACCGCGACCGGCGGCCAGTACTGACACGGAGCGACCCGCCCGGTCGCTCCCCTGCCGACTCGGGGGCGGCGAGCGCGAGCTCGTCGCCCCCGATCGTCTGCGTGGAAGGCGGCGTCGGCGAAGCGGTACGATCGAGCCGATGAACTGGATCGTGACGGGCGGGGTGTGGGGCCTTCTCGGCGTGGGGCTCGGAGCTTTCGGCGCCCACGGGCTCAAGGCGGTGGGGAGCGCCGAGGGCCTCGGGTGGTGGGAGACGGCGGCCCGATACCAGCTCCTCCACGCCCTCGCCCTCGTTCTCTTCGGGCTCCTCCAGCAGCACCGACCCGGAGGCGACGCGGCCGGCTGGGCGTTCCTCGCCGGGAGCGCCCTCTTCAGCGGAACGCTCTACGCGATGGCGCTCGGCGCGCCGCGATGGCTGGGCGCCGTCACGCCGATCGGCGGCCTGGGGATGATGCTCGGCTGGCTGCTCCTCGCCCTCCACGCCCGCCGGTAGCCGCGCTACTTCAGCTCGAGCGCGTCCCGCGACGGGAGGGGCGGGAACGCCGCGTGCGGTTCCGTCTGGTACCAGTAGGCGACGGACGCGATGTCGTCCCGCAGGGGCAGGTAGCGTCCGTCGGAGCGCCAGCCGAGGGCCTGGATCGTCACCCGCAGGCCCGACTCGAAGCGCACCGGGTCCATGATGTGCCAGCGGTAGAGCGAGAAGCGCTGCTGGGATGCGTAGAGGCCGTCGGGGCGGACCACCTGGGCGAGGCCGGAGTACGGGGTCGAGAACTCCTGGTAGCGGTGCGTCGCCTGGTTCTCGAAGTTGTAGGAGCCGCCGAAGTAGTCCTCGGTGCCCGTCCCGCAGATCGTCGGGAACTCGCGGTCGCCGTCGAGGTAGAACTTGATCTCCCCCTCACCCCACCAGCCGGTGCTGTGGACGCCCCACGCGAGGTAGGTCCCCACGTAGTGGCCCTCCCCCCTCACGCCGTCGAGGATCGTGTAGACCTCCTTCTCGGGCAGCGGGTTCACGCGCCGGAACTGGGCGTGGAAATAGGCGGCGTCCTTCGGGACGTCGGTGAGCGTGTAGTCGATCTGGTAGTAGAGGGTCATCTCCTCGTCGCCGAGGTTCTCGGCCGTGACGCGGAAGGACTTCCGGAACGGCATCTCCCAGTAGCTGTTGAAGGCGCTGCCCGGGTTCGTGCACACGGCGAGGGAGGAGATCTGGGCGTAGCCGCCCCAGCCGGAGGCGAAGAAGTCGCCGGCCGGGACCTCGACCGAGGGGGTCGTCTCGCCGTCCCAGTAGAAGCGCAGGATGAGGAAGCGCCACGGTCCGGTGGGCGTCATCCAGATGTGCTGGATCGCCCCCTGTCCGGCGACGTCGGCCAGAGTGAAAGTGGTCCTCGCCTTGATGGGGACGGAGGGCGAGACCTTCCAGCCACGCCCCAGCTCGCGCGCCGCCCGCGCGCCGGTCCCCTCGGTCGCCATGCCGGCCCGGCCCTTCTCGCCGGTGAAGCTCTCGGGGCTGATCGAGCGCGTCTTCGCCCTGGACAGCCGGGACAGGCTGCCGAGCGAGAGGCCCAGGCCGTCGTAGGCCCCCTGCGCGAAGAGAGGAGCCACGGCCAGGAGGGCGGCGGTGGGGAGGGCGAGGCGGAACGGGCGCGTCATGCGGCCTCCTTCGGGCCGGCGTCGCGGCCCGCCCAAGCTTACTCGCAACCCGCCTTTTGCTATCCTGACGGTTCGCGACGATGAGGTCCGTCCCGGTCGAGAACGCCGCCGTCGACTCGCCCCGCGCCCACCGGGTCCTCCGGCTCGCCGACGGGAGAATCGAGACGTGAAGGACGGCCACCTCGACGTGCTGCGCCTCATGGAGGAGCATGCGCCCTTCAACCGGCTCCTCGGGATGAAGGGCGAGGCCCTCGAGCCCGGACACGCAGTGATCGTGCTGCCGGTCCGGGAGGAGTTCGTCGGCGACCCGCGCCGACCGGCCCTCCACGGAGGAGTCGTCTCGTCGCTCGTGGACACGACGGGCGGCGCAGCGGCCTGGTCGGTGCTGGGCCCCGGGGAGTCCGTCTCGACCGTGGACCTGCGGGTCGACTACCTCGAGCCGGCGCGCCTCGCGGGGCCGCTCCGGGCGGAGGCGCGCCTCCTGCGCAAGGGCAACCGGGTCTGCCACGTCCGGGTGAGCGTCACCCAGGACGGCGTTCTCGTGGCCGAGGGCTCGGCCGTCTACAACATCCACCGCCGGAGGCCCGAGGCGTGAGGCGCGTCCCCCTGCCCGTCCTCCATCTCGAGCGGCCGCTCGTCGAGTGCACCGACTGCGGCCGCTGCTGCACCTACGTGGGGATCGGGATCAACCCCCCCACGAGCCCGCGCCACGCGACCGACATCCTCTGGTACCTCTACCACCAGGGGGTCTACGTCTACGTGGACGCGGAGGGCGAGTGGTCGGTCCACTTCGAGACCCGCTGCCGCAACCTCGGTGTCGACCTGCGGTGCGGCGTGTACCTCGATCGCCCCCACATCTGCCGCTCCTTCGACGACCGCACGTGCGAGGTGAACGCTCCCGCACGCCACACGCTCACGTTCCGCGAGCCGGCGGAGTTCCTGGCCTGGCTGCGGGAGAGGAAGCCGCGGCTCCACGCCCGGATCGAGAAGGGCTTCGTGCCGAAGGCGCTCCGCCCGGAGCGGAAGGAGCCCGCGACCGTCGCGCGGGCTCCCCGCCGCCGCGCGGTCGCGCGCACGGCGAGGGTCTGAACGATGGCCGAAGAGAAGCCCCTCGTGGGCATCCTGATGGGCAGCAAGTCCGACTGGGAGACGATGAAGACCGCGAGCGACACGCTCCAGCGCTTCGGCGTCCCCCATGAGAGCCGGGTGCTCTCCGCCCACCGCACTCCCGGCGCCACGGTCGAGTACGTGGGGGCGGCGGAGTCGCGGGGCATCGAGGTGCTGATCGCGGCCGCGGGCGGCGCCGCGCACCTCGCCGGGGTCGTGGCCGCGCACACGCTCCTGCCCGTCCTCGGCGTGCCGATGGAGAGCGCCTCGCTCAATGGCCTCGACTCCCTGCTCTCCACCGTCCAGATGCCGGGCGGCGTCCCGGTCGGCACCCTCGCCATCGGCAAGCCCGGGGCCATGAACGCGGCGCTCCTCGCCGTCGCCATCCTCGCCGGAAAGCGCCCGGCGCTCCGGGACAGGCTCCGGGCCTTCCGGGAGGAGCAGACGGCCCGCGTGCTCAAGGAGACGCTGCCCTGAAGGTCCTGGTGGTCGGGGGGACGCGCTTCCTCGGCCACGAGGCGGCGTGGCGGCTCCTCGCCGCCGGTCACGCGGTCACGCTCTTCAACCGGGGCACGCTCCCGGACGCCTTCGGCGACCGGGTCGAGCGCCTGCGCGGCGACCGGACGACGGCGGACTTCGGCCGCCTCCTCGGCTCCCGCTCGTTCGACGCGGCGGTCGACTTCGCCGCCTACTGTGCCGCGGACGGGCGCCAGGCGGCAGCCGTGCTCTCCGGACGGGTCGGCCACTACGTCGCCGTCAGCAGCGGCCAGGTCTACCTCGTGCGCCAGGGCTGCCCGCGTCCCGCGCGGGAGAGCGACTTCGAGGGGCCCGTGATGCCCGAGCCCGCGGACGCGTCCGACAAAGGCGAGTGGGACTACGGGGTCGGGAAGCGCGCGCTCGAGGACGCGCTCGCCGAGGCGTGGAACACGCGACGGTTCCCGTCCACGCGCCTCCGCATCCCGATGGTGAACGGCGAGCGGGACCACTTCCGCCGCATCGAGCGGTACCTCTGGCGCCTGCTCGACGGGGGGCCGATCCTGCTGCCGGGCGGTGGCGACCGGCCGACTCGCCACGTCTACTCGGGATCCGTCGCGAAGGCGATCGTGGCGATCCTGGGACGCGAAGCCACGTTCGGCGAGGCGTACAACCTCGCCCAGGACGAGACGCCGACGCTCCGCGAGCTGCTCGTCCTCGTCGCAGAGCGACTCGGGGCCACGGCCGCGTTCGTCGACGTCCCGGTCGAGCGGGTGCGGGCGGAGGGCCTCGACCCGCTCCTCCTCTCGCCCTTCAGCGGGACGTGGATGTCCTTCCTCGACCCCGGCCGCGCGAAGGCCGAGCTCGGCTTCCGGCACGAGCCGCTCGGCTCCTACCTGGACAAGATCGTCTCGGCCTTCCTCGCCCACCCGCGCCCGGACCCGCCGCCGGGGTACGAGCGCCGCGCGGTCGAGAGGCGGCTCGCGGCGGGCTGAGCCGCGCGGGGTCGTTGACGCGCGGACGCAGGCGGCGCAGGATCACGCCCATGACCCACACCCTGGCCGCCCTGGCCCGGCTCGTCCCCGTCGTCGCGGTCGGAGCGCTCGCGGCCTTCGCCCTCGCCGCACCGGCGGGGAAGCCCGTCGCCGTCTACGTCGGAACCTACACCGACGGGGCGAGCCGGGGGATCTACCGGCTCACGTTCGACGCGGCGGCCGGAACGCTGACGGAGCCCGTGCTCGCGGTCGACACGACGAACCCCTCGTTCCTCGCCGTGCACCCGAGCGGGCGCTTCCTCTACGCGGCCGGGGAGATCTCGAGCTTCGGGGGCGCTCCGACCGGGAAGGTGAGCGCGTTCGCGATCGACGCGAGGACGGGCCGCCTCGACCTCCTGAACGAGCAGCCGTCCGAGGGCGCCGACCCCTGCCACCTCGTCGTGGACAAGACGGGCCGGAACCTCCTCGTCGCCAACTACAGCGGGGGGACGGTGGCCGTCCTGCGCATCGATGCGGACGGCCGCCTGACGCGCGCGTCTTCCGTCCGGGTCCACGAGGGAACCGGCCCGGACAAGGGCCGCCAAGAGAAGGCGCACGCCCACGGCATCTACCTCGACGCCGCGGAGCGCTTCGGCCTCTCGCCGGACCTCGGCGCCGACCGCGTCTTCGTCTACCGGTTCGACGCCGCGAAGGGCACGCTCGAGCCGCACGGGGCGGCGCCCCTCGAGCCCGGGTCCGGCCCCCGGCACCTCGCGTTCCACCCGTCCGGCCGGTTCGTCTACGTGATCAACGAGCTCCGCTCGACGGTCACCGCCTTCTCCTACGACGCCGAGAAGGGCGCCCTCGCTACGCTCCAGACCGTGTCCACGCTGCCCGCGGGGTTCGCCGGCGAGAACTCGACGGCCGAAGTCGAGGTCTCCCCCGACGGCCGGTTCCTCTACGGCTCGAACCGCGGCCACGACAGCCTCGCCGTCTTCGCCGTCGACCCGTCGAGCGGCCGGCTCACGGCGAAGGGCCAGGTCCCGGTCGGCGGCAAGACGCCCCGTCACTTCACGATCGACCCCAGCGGCCGCTTCGTCCTCGCCGCCCACCAGGGATCGGGCACGATCGCCGTGCTGCGAATCGACCCCGCGACCGGCCTGCCCGGCGCCGGCGGGGCGAAGGTGAGGGTCGACAGGCCGGTCTGCCTGCTGCCCGTCGCCCTGCCCTGACGGGAGCGTCGCCATGCCCACGACGCTCGACCCCCGCCTCGTCTGGGGCCTCGTGTCGGCGCTCATCATCGGCTCGATGGTCGGAACCGAGCGCGAGAGGAGCAAGGCCCTCTCCGGCAACGTGGGCATCGGCGGCGTGCGGACGTTCATCCTCTTCTCGTTCATCGGAGCGGTCTCGGCGTGGCTCTCCCAGGCCCTCGGCAACGCCTGGGTCTTCGTGGTCGCGGTCCTCTCGGTGACGGCGCTGACCGTCGCCGGCTACGTCGTCCAGGCCCGCGTGAAGCCGAACGCGGTCGGGCTGACGACGGAGGCGGCGGCCCTCGGCGTCTGCCTGCTCGGAGGGGCCTGCATGGTCGGCTTCTCCGGCCCCGCCCTCGCGGTGGCGATCGCCGTCTCCGCCGTCCTCGCCTACAAGGAGCCGATGCACGGCCTCGTGGCCAAGCTCGGGCCCGACGACATCTCGGCCGGCGTGAAGCTCCTCGCCGCGACCTTCATCGTCCTGCCCCTCCTGCCCGAGGGCGCCGTCGACCCCTGGGGCGCCCTCCGGCCGCGCTCGCTGTGGACGCTCGTCATCCTCATCGCCGGCCTCTCCCTCGTGGGCTACATCGCCACGCGGGCGCTCGGCCCCCAGCGGGGCACGGCGGCGACCGGCCTCACCGGCGGCCTCGTCTCCTCGACCGCGGTGAGCCTCGCCTTCGCGAAGCAGAGCCGCCAGGAGGGTGGGCGGACGGATGACGCCCTCGCCGGCGGGCTTCTCATCGCGTGGACGGTGATGAGCCTCCGGATCCTGCTCCTCGTCGGAGTGGTGCATGCGCCGCTCGTCGCGCCTCTCGCCGCGCCCCTGGCGGTGATGACGGCGGTCACGCTGGGGGCGACCCTTCTCTTCCTGCGGCGGGCGAGGGACCAGGAGCCCGCGGCGGCCGGCGAGGTGGCGCTCAAGAACCCCTTCAGCCTCACCGCCGCCGTCAAGTTCGGCCTCCTGTTCGCGGTGGTGCTCCTCGTGGTGGCCGGCGTCCAGCGCTACTCCTCGGGGCGGGGCTACTACGTGGTGGCGGCGCTGGCCGGGCTCACCGACGTGGACGCGATCTCCCTCTCGATGGCGAACCTCGCCAAGGACGGCGGCGCCCCCCTCGCCACCGCCGCGGGGGCGATCGTGGTCGCCGCGCTCTCGAATACGCTCGTGAAGTGCGGCCTCGTGCTGGCCACGGCCAGCGCGAGGCTCCGGCGGTCGATCGCGCTCGTGACGGCCGCGCTCGTGGCAGTGGGCGTGGCCGCGGTTCTGCTCGGCTGATCCCCGGCCCTCAGTCCACCCGGTAGCCGACGAAGGCGAAGCGGCCCTCGCTCTGCTTCTCCTTCACCGGGACGGACGCCGCGGGCTGCCCGCTCGCCCCATCGCGGAGGAGGAGGTTGTAGAAGTGTCCCTCGGAGGTCGACCACTCCACGAGGTAGAGGGCGCCGCTCTGGTCGATGGGGAGGTCCACCCCGCTCGCGTCCGGCGTCAGCTCGAGCTCGGCCACGTTGCGCACCGACCCCGCCTCGACCCGACGGAGCTTCAAGACGACCGTGTCGTGGCGCAGGAAGGACTCCACGTCGACCCGGGGGGCGAAGAGAGCCGTCCGGGCGACCCCGAGCTTGTCGGACGAGGGCGGGGGGGCGGCGAGGAACGGGGCGGCCACGGGCTGGGGCCGCTCCTTCAGGTCGCGCACGTCCTCGCGCGCGCCAACCAGCTCCTCGCGCACGGTCCCGAGGAGCGCGTCGCGCTCGTGGAGGGCGGACTGGAGGAGGGAGACCTCGCCCTTGAGGCGGTTCACCTCGAGCCGCAGGGCCTCGGCCTCGTCCTGGCCGGGGCCGAGCAGCAGGAAGGCGAGCGCGAGGGAGCCCATCTTCGCCCTACGCCAGGAGCAGGCTCTTCCAATCCGGGGCCTTCGGGGCCTGTTCTCCGGAGAGGGCCTTCTCGACCGCGAAGCTCGCCATCTTCTCGACGGCCCACGGGAAGTGGGCGTCCTTCAGGCTGCGGTAGTCGAGGTCGGGTGTGTAGTTCGTGAGGTCGATGCCGTAGAACTTCCCGTCCTTCACCGCGAACTCGAGCGCGTTCATGTCGTAGCCGAGGGCGACGTTGTACCGGAGGGACAGGTCCTCGGCCTTGTCGCGGAGCGCCCGGGGCAGGATGTCGTAGTCCTGGTGGTAGCCGCCCATCCCGCCCGGCGCGGGGTCGTAGCGGATCGCCCGCGCCCACCGCCGCCCGATCGTGGGCACGCGGACGTAGGTGTCCCAGGAGATGAACTCCTGCAGCATCATGGTGAGGGTCCCCGACTCGTTGTAGTGGTGCAGGAGCTCGTCCAGGGAGTGGATCTTGTGCACGTTCTTCCAGCCCCCGCCGAAGGCCGGCTTCATGATGCACGGGCAGCCCACGTGGTCGAGGTACATCGAGAAGTCGGTCGGCCAGAGGTTCCGGAGGCTCTCCGCGGTGACGTCGTCCACGTAGGAGCGGTTGGGGAGGACGACCGTCTTCGGCTCCTCGATGCCGAGCTTCTCCGCCGCGGCGTAGCCGAAGAACTTGTCGTCGGCGGTCCGCCAGAACGTGTTGTTGATGCAGTAGGCGCCCTGGAGGGCGGCCATCTTCAGGTAGACGGCGTAGTAGGGCACCTCGTGGCTCATGCGGTCGAGGACCACCCGGTACGGTACGGGCTCGTTGAGCTTGGTGCCGCCGAGCTGCACGAACTCCGCGGTCACTCCCCTGGCCGACGAGTTGACCTTCGCGATGAACGCGTCCGGAAAGGAGTTCTCCCGCCCGCGCAGCACGCCGATGCGCACGCCGTTCTCCGCCATGGGATGCACCTCGTTCGGGCGGATTCTAGCACCCGCCCCCCGATGAGCCGTGCGCCCCTCCTCGTGTGGTCGCTCCGGCGCGACGAGCGGATCGCGAGAAGGGGCGGGCTGAAGCCGGACGGCTAGGTCTTGCCCTGTCGGCGGGCGAGCGTCTCGATCGTGTCGGTGAGCCGCGCGACGGCGAGCGGGCGCGGCAGGTGGCCGGCGGTGAGCGACATCGGGACGCGGCGGGCTCGCTCGACCTCGGCCGCGATCTGGCTGTCGTAGCTCAGGTAGAACGAGAGCCCCGGGCGGTCCTTGTCCCACGAGCGGATGAGGCCGGCGACGTTCTGCTCCGGCCGGAAGCTCATCACGTCCAGGACGACGGCGTCCATCGCCCCCGCCTCCGGCGTCCGGAGCAGCAGGGCCACCTCCTCCGGCTGGCTGGCGATGCGCACGTCGATCCCGGCCGCCTCGAGCTCGCCGGCCAGGGTCTCGAGGCCGACCACGTCCCGGTCGAGGAGCGCGACGCCCAGCCGGCGCGCGGGCCGCGCGCCCGCGTCCACGAGAGCGCCCGCGTCCTCGAGCGAAACGCGGAGCGACGGCGGCACGAACGCCGCGCGCCGGAGCGCGGCCAGGGCGCCCCCGAAGGCCGCCGCCGCCTTGTCCCATCGCGCGGACATCTCTCCGGCCCGCGACTCGGCCGCGCCCGCCGCCGCTCGCGCCTCCTTGAGCCGCACCAGGACGTCTCCCGCCTCGTCGGTGCGCCCGCCTCGCGCCCGGGCCAGCGCCAGCTCGCGCTGCGCGGTCCGCAGCTCCTCCTCCGCCCGGTTGGCCCTGGCCTCGGCCGCCTCCGCGGATCGACGGCGCTCCTCGAGCTGCTCCCGCGCTCCCGTGAGCGAGAGCTCGGCCCGCCGGCGGTCCTCGGCGGCGGCGGTCTGCTCACCCTCGAGGGTCTCCAGCCGCGCCGCGACCTCCCGGTGCCGGTTCGCGTCGGCCTCGCGGCCGGCCACCGCGGCGGAGAGCGCCCGCTCCAGCTCCTGCGCCCGAGCCGTCGCCGCCGCGATCGCCTCCTCGGCGCGGGCCCGCACGTCGTGCGCCGCCTTCTGCTCGGCCTGCAGCGCGTCCACGCGGGCCGCCAGCTCGCGGGCCTCGGACGCCTTCGCCTCGCGGTCCGTCTCGGCGGCGGCGAGCGCCTGCTCCAGCGCCGCCCGGCGCTCGTTCTCGGCCTCCGAGGGCTCCTCCGGACGCGGCTCTGGCGGAGCGGTCTCCGGCGGGGCCGTCGCCGCCTGCCGCTGGGCCTCGAGTCGCTCGAGGTGGCGGGACGCCTCGGCGTCGAGCCGCGCGGACACCGAGCGAATCTCCGCCACCAGGGCCTCGAGCCGCGCGGCCGGGCTCCCGAGGAGGCGGGGCCAGACGGGGGAGGCGGCGAGGGAGAGGGCGTCGCCCAGGTTGGCCGGGAAGGGCCGCGGCACCCCGCGCAGGAGCAGGAGGCCGGAGGCCCCCTCGGAGGACCACGGCACGGTGACGTTGTCCCGCACCTTCACCCCGGGGATCTCTTCCCCGCGGACGACCATCGGCCGCACGAGACAGCCCGGGGTCTCGGCGACGAGCCGCGCGACCGCCCGGTCGGTGCCCACGGGGACGGAGCCCGCGCAGAGAGCGGGTAAGAGGCGCCACCCGGCCTCCGCGTCCGGGTCGCGAGCCACCGCGACGACCGCCGACGGGGCCGCCCACGACCGGACGAGATCGAGGAACGCCGAAAGGGCACCCGCGAGGTCGGCCTGCGCCGCCAGCTCCGCCGCGACGCGTGCCACGGCGTCGAGGCCGAGAGGTGGGGAGTCGGAGGGCGAGTCTTCGCTCACGGCGTCAGCTTACCACCGGCCGCCGGCCGCATTCCGAGGGGCCGCCCGCCTACGCGTGCGACGCGCGCGAGGCTCGGTCGAGCCGGGCGGGGATCACTTCGGCGCCGGGCCCAGGACGGCGTCGAGCGTCTCGTAGCGCGGGCGGAGCGAGTCGGGCCGGGCCTGGCTCGTCACGTCGAGGTGCATGACCTGGGGTCCGGGCGCGCCCGTGTAGCGGGGCCACTCGGGCAGACCGGGGCCGTTCGGGTCGCCGCTTCGGGCGAAGTTCGTCCAGTAGGCCATCATCTGGTCCGAGATCCTCCGGTCCGCGTCCTGCCAGGGGACGGTGGGGAGCGTGTCGAGCGCGCCGAACACGTACTCGATCTCGCCCGCGTGGCGGGCCCCGACGTCCTCGGCCGTCGCCGGCACGCCCTCGACCTTCGTCCCCGGGGCGACCGGGATCTTGCGGTCGAACGAGTACCGGTAGGCGGCGGCACCCGCCGTCCGAGCGTGCGTCTCGATCCACTTCCACGTGGCATAGGCGAGGAACGTGTCGCCGGCTAGGTCGGCGGCCGACTCGAGCGCCTCGGCGTCGGTCGCCGCCGGGTACACCTTCAGCAGGGCGTCGGCCGCGGGACCGTACCGCGCGCGGGTCTGCTCGGCGAAGCTCTTCGCGGTGGGCTTCTGCTTCCCGAGGACGACCCCCGCTCGCACCTCGTCGGCGTTCCACCCGGCGAGGAGGGGCACGCGGGCCTGCTCCCCGGCCGCGTAGATCGCACCCACGTCCCTCGGCAGCACGTGGCCGTCGATCGTGGGGGCGAACCAGGGCTGGACCTTGAGCGCCGCCTGGAGGACGTCGTCGGCGGGCTTCCGGCGCAGCTCGGCCAAGGACGCCGCCCCCAGCGCCGCCGCGAAGGCCGTGCCGTTCTCCTCGCTCGCGGCGAGCGAGAGCGGCTCGAGCGCGTGGCGGCCCAGGTAGGCTCCGCTCTCCCCGATCGCGCGCGCCGCGAGGCCCCGGGCGAGCGGCGAGGCCAGGAGCGCGCTCACCGCGAAGGATCCCGCGGACTCGCCGAAGATCGTCACGTTCTCCGGATCGCCCCCGAAGGCGGCGACGTTCTCCCGCACCCAACGCAGCGCGGCCACCTGGTCCATGAGCCCGTAGTTGCCGGACGCTCCGCGGCCCGACTCCGCGGTGAGGGCGGGGTGGGCGAGGAAGCCGAACACTCCGAGGCGGTAGTTGACGCCGACGACCACGACGCCACGGCGCGCGAGGCGCTCGCCGTCCTGGCGCGGCTCGGACGCGGAGCCCGCCTGGAACCCTCCCCCGTGGATCCAGACCATGACCGGCCGCTTCTCCGACGGCGACTTGGCGGGCGTCCAGACGTTGAGGTACAGGCAGTCCTCGCTCGGCTGGTCCCGGAAGACCATGTCGTCGAAGACGCTCCCCTGCGGACATCGGGACCCGAACTCGGCCGCCCGGCGGACGCCTTCCCAGCGCGGCGTGGCCTGCGGCTCCCTCCAGCGCAGCTCGCCGACCGGGGGCGCGGCGAAGGGGATACCCCGGAACGCGCGTACCGAGCCGTCCACGCTCGTCGTGCCCTCGACGAGGCCCGCCGCCGTGCGCACCGGGTCGGCCAGGGCGGTCCCTGCGGCGGCGCCCGAGAGGAGAAGAGCCCACGTCACTTTCCGTCCGACGAGCGCCATGAATCCCCCCTTTTCGCCAGGAGCGGCAGCCTACGTCCGACCGCGCGTCCCAGGCAAGCGAGACCGGCCACGCCGCCCGGCGCAGCCGGCCGCGAGCCCCCCTTCCGCCTGGTCCGTTTGATCCTTCCGACGGGCGCGCGGGGCGACTACGATCGGGCGAAGGTGCGGGCCCCCCTGACCCGCGAAGGTCCATCGTGCCGAGACGCCCCGGGTCCCTGACCCAGAAGCTCGTCCTCCCGCTCATCGCGCTCGTCGTCCTCCTGGCCGTGGTCGGGGGCTTCCTGCGCACGCGCGCGGTGGAGCGCGGCTACCACGAGACGATGATCCTGGGCGCCGACCAGCTCTCGCGCAGCCTCGCTTCCGCCACCTGGCACGCGATGCTCGCCGACGACCGGCCGGCCGCGTACGACACCATGCAGACGGTGGCCCGCCAGCAGGGCATCAGCCGGGTCCGGATCTTCAACAAGGAGGGGCGGGTCATGTTCTCGACCGCCCCCGAGCAGGGGCGGATGGTCGACAAGAACGCCGAGGCCTGCGTGCTGTGCCACGCGAGCGCGGAGCCGCTCGTGCGCGTGGAGACCCCCTCCCGGGCCCGGGTTTTCACGGACGCGGACGGCCACCGGCGCCTGGGCATGATCACGCCCATCTACAACGAGCCCTCGTGCAGCACCGCCGCCTGCCACGCCCATCCCGAGAGGCAGCGCGTCCTCGGCGTCCTCGACGTGACCCTCGACCTCGCTCCCGTCGACCGCCGGGTGGGCGACGCGCGCGCCCGCATCCTGCTCGCCACCGCCATCGAGACGCTCCTCGTCGCGGCCTTCGTCGCCGCGTTCGTGGGCTTCTTCGTCACCCGCCCGATCCGGCGCCTCGTCGAGGCGAACGCCGCCCTCGGCCGAATGGACCTCGAGCACCCGGTCGAGATCCGCTCGAGCCGGGAGCTCTTCGAGCTCACCCGCTCCTTCAACGCGATGCGCGACCGCCTCGGCGAGGCGATGGCGGAGATCCGGCGGGCCTCGGAGGAGCTGGAGGCCAAGGTCCAGGAGCGGACCGAGCAGCTCCGAAAGGCGCACCAGCGTCTCCTCCAGGCCGACCGGCTGGCCTCGCTCGGGCAGCTCGCGGCGAGCGTCGCCCACGAGATCAACAACCCGCTCTCCGGGGTCCTCAACTACTCCGTCCTCATGCGCCGCATCCTGAAGGAGGACGGCATCCCCGAGGCGCGGGTGGCCGAGTTCCGCGCGTACCTCGAGCGGGTCAGCGAGCAGACCGCTCGGGCGGGGCGGATCGTCTCGGACCTCCTCTCCTTCTCCCGGCGCTCCAAGCCCCACCGCGCGCCGGCCGACCTCGGGGCGATCGTGCGCGGCACCGTCTCCCTCGTCTCCCACAAGCTTCGGCTCTCCGGCGTCGAAGCCGAGCTGCGCCTCGATAAAGACCTCCCGCCTCTCGCCTGCGACGCGTCACAGGTCCAGCAGGTCGTGCTGAACCTGGTCCTGAACGCGGCCGAGGCCACGCACGGCCAGGGGCAGGTGGTCGTCGCGACCCGCCGGGCGGGCGACGGCCAGTCGCTGCTCCTCGAGGTCGCGGACGAGGGAGAGGGCATCCCGCCCGAGGCCCTCCCCCGGATCTTCGACCCCTTCTTCACCACAAAGGAGGAGGGCAAGGGCCTCGGCCTGGGCCTCGCCGTTGTCTACGGGATCGTCGAGGCGCACGGCGGGACGATCGACGTCCGCAGCAGGGTGGGCCAGGGCACGACGTTCACGGTGAAGCTGCCCCTCGCGGTCGACGAGGGACGGCCGCCGGCCGGAGAACTGTTCCATGCCCCGCCCGGCGCATGAGCGGCGTGTCCCTCGCCGCGATCGGCCCTGCGCCGGAGACGGTCCTGGCCCGTGTCGCGTCGGCGGTCGGCCGCGCCTTCTCGATGCCCGTCGAGCGCCTGCCGCCGCTCCCGGAGCCCGAGGCGGCGTACTCGCCGGCCCGCCGCCAGTGGGACGCGGCCCTGCTCCTGCGGCTGCTCCTGGCCCGGGGCCAGGACGGGGGCCGCGTGCTCGGCCTCACCGAGCGGGACCTGTTCTCTCCCGTGCTGAGCTTCGTCTACGGCCAGGCCCAGCTCCGGGGACGGGCGGCGGTCGTCTCCCTCGCCCGGCTGCGGCCCGAGTTCCACGGCTTCTCGGCGGACGCGGCCGTGCTCGAGCGGCGGGCGGCCGCGGAGGCGGTGCACGAGATCGGCCACACCTTCGGCCTCGTCCACTGCCCCGACCGCCGGTGCCCGATGTCGCTGTCGATCGATCTCGCCGATCTGGACGGCAAGGGCGAGGACCCCTGCCCCGCCTGCTCGGCTCTCCTCGAGGAAGGCCTCGAGGCCACGTGCGCGCGAGCGGAAGGAGGATGACGTGAAGTCCCGCTGGCACATCCTCGTCGTCGACGACGAGGCGACGATGACCGAGTCCCTCGCGGCCTGGCTCCGCGAGGACGGCTACTCCGTCGCCACCGCCTCATCGGGCCGGGACGCCCTCGAGCGGGCCCGGACCCGCGAGTACGCGATCTACTTCGTCGACCTGAAGATGCCCGGCGGTCTCGACGGCATCGAGACGATGACCGAGATCCGGCGGCTCCAGCCCCACGCCTCGGTCATCATCATCACCGCCTACGCGACGGTGGACACCGCGATCGCCGCGATGAAGGAGGGGGCGCAGGAGTACGTGGTCAAGCCCTGCCACCCCCAGGAGATCTCCCTCCTCGTGGAGCGGATCATCCGGGTGAAGAACCTGGAGCGCGAGAACGCCATCCTGAGGCGCAAGCTCACCCGCCAGTACCGGTTCCACGACCTCGTGAGCAAGAGCCCCCGCATGGCCGAGATCTTCGACCTCGTACGCGAGGTGGCCTCCCAGCGCTCGACGGTCCTCGTCGAGGGCGAGAGCGGGACGGGAAAGGAGCTCCTCGCCCGGGCCATCCACTTCTCGGGCGACCGCGGGAGCCGGCCCTTCGTGGCCGTCTCCTGCGCCGCCCTCGCCGAGACCCTCCTCGAGTCCGAGTTCTTCGGCCACGAGAAGGGCGCGTTCACGGGGGCGGTGGCGCAGAAGCGGGGCAAGTTCGAGCTGGCCGACGGGGGCACGATCTTCCTCGACGAGATCGGCGACGTGTCGGCCAAGCTCCAAGCGGACCTCCTGCGCGTCCTCCAGGAGCGCCGGTTCTTCCGGGTGGGAGGCACGAGCGAGATCCAGGTCGACGTGCGGGTGATCGCGGCCACCCACCGAGACCTCGCGGCCGAGGTGCGGGAGGCCCGCTTCCGCGAGGACCTCTATTACCGTCTCAACGTCATCAACATCCGGATTCCCCCCCTGCGCGAGCGCCGCGAGGACATCCCGCTCCTCGCCCAGGAGCTGATCGACCGCTTGTCCCCCGAGCTGGGGCGGGAGATGGCCGGGATCTCCGACGAGGCCCTGCGCCTTCTCATGGACCACGACTGGCCGGGGAACGTTCGCGAGCTCGAGAACGCGATCGAGCGCGCCCTCGTGACCTGCAAGACCGGCGTCCTCTCGGCCGCGGACCTCGCCTTCCTGCGCCCCGCGCTCCCGGCCGGCGGCGAGGGCCCGGCGCTGCCCCCGGGGCTCACGCTCCAGGACCTCGAGCGACTCTACATCGCGGCGACGCTGCAGCGCCTCCGGGGCAACGTGAGGGCCGCGGCCGACGCGCTCGGGATCGACCGCTCCACCCTCTACGAGAAGATCAAGCGATACGCGATCCCGCGCTAGGCCGATCGGGAGCCGCGTCGGGCAGGGGGAAGAGATCGGCGAGGAGGCGAAGGGCCTCCTCGCGCTCGAGACGGGCGAGGAGGTCGGGGACGAGCCGGCCCCCGTCCGCGGCAAGGCGATCCCCACGTGAGGCGAGGCAGGCGTGGACGAGGCCTTCGAGGCGGCGGACCTCGTTCGCCATCCACTCCCGCGCCGCGGCGCCGCGGCGAAGGCCGGCGAACGACGGGGTGGCGGGGGCACGTACCGTGAACAGCCAGCCGAGGCCGTAGGGGTCCGCGGTCAGCCGGTCGAGGCGGGACCGCAGGCGGGTGTTGGCGGCCACGATCCCCTGGCCGCGGGGGAAGACGAGGGTCAGGTCGACCCCCCGCACCGTGAGGACGACCGCCGGGCGTGCGGGGGCCCGGACGGCGAGGAAGGCCAGCCGCTCGACCGAGCCCACCACTCGGGCCAGAAAGGCGTCCAGGCCGAGGTGCCACAGGTCGTCGTCGCCGGGGTCGAGCCAGGCGTGGTTCTCGGCGTAGTAGAGCCAGCCGGGCGCCGGCACGCCTTCGACGTCGGCGACCGTGGCCGCCGCACCCGTCGAGGGGTGAGCCGGGCCCCGGCCGGCGTCACCCGCCGCCGCGCGGAAGGACTCGCAGAAGCGGTGGCCGTCGTGCCCGCACCGGGCCTCGGGCGAGGAGCTCCAGGGCACGTAGGTGGGAACGGGGGCGGCGGCGCAGAACTGGACGAACGTCTCCTCCAGGAACGGGCAGCACGGGCCAGAGCGCGATTCGCGGCCCCGGGGCGCCACGGGACAGAATGCGTGGGCAGGTGTCGAGCACCTCCCCTCCTCGCCGCCGGCGGCCGAGCGGGCGAGACTCTTCCGGAAAGGCGCGGCCCGGCAGGACCTCACCTTCTCGTCGCGCAGGAGCGGGCAACGCATCCCGTGTCTCCGCGGGACGGCCTCAATCGCGGTCCAGCCGCTCGCCGCCGTCCGCCATCGTCACCCCGAGCCCGGGCGCCTCGAACGTGTGGTCGTCGACGAGCGCCTTCCGGCGCGCCAGGCGATGGCTCAGCTCGTGCAGGACACCCGCCGCCACCGCGACCACGGCGAGGAGCGTCACGAGGCCGAGAGCGATGTTGGTGAAGTTCAGCCAGAAGACATCCGTCCCGTCTCCGGCGGCCATCATTTCCCCCTTCCCCTCTGCGGCCACGGCGAACCCTCGCGCGGAGCCCGATGCCTTCCAGGCAGCAAGGTCGATGCCGGCCTCGGCGACAATGGCGGCAGGAAGGCTCATCGCGTTCCTCTGGCTGGTGTTGGTGGGGGCCCACGACCGGCCTGCATCCGGCCCAGTCACCCGAGGGTGTGGGGAATCCCGGCGTCCCCTGTCGGCGAATCCCACAGCGCAGCCGTGACCGGGCCACGCTCGCAGGGCCCGAGCGTCGCGCCCCGCCGCGGCCGCGCCCTCGACGAAGGGCCCGCGGTCCCGGCCCGCGGTAAGCTGGAGACAGGGCGTCCCACCCGGCGAGGCCACGCATGGACCAGCACAAGAAGAAGCAGGCCCAGTTCTCGGGAGCCTACCTCCTCCTCGCCCTCGCCGTGATCCTGCTCGTCCAGGGCGTGATCGCGAAGCGCTCGGCACCGAAGGAGGTGCCGATGAGCGAGCTCCTGCAGCAGGTGAAGGACGGCAGGGTGGGAGACGTCCTCATCCGCGACACCGACATCGTGGCCGAGCTCGTGGCGGAGAAGGGCCAGAAGCCGCAGCGCATCGTGGCCACCCGCCTGCCGGGGATCGACGAGACGGCCCTCGTGACCGAGCTGCAGCGGAAGGGCGTCAAGTTCACCGGCTTCATCGAGCAGACCTCGTGGCTCGAGACCTTCTTCGTCGCCTGGGTGCTCCCGATCGCGGCCCTCGGCGCGATCTGGTTCTTCATGATGCGCCGCCTGCAGGGCGGCCGTGGCGGGCCCCTCTCGATCGGGAAGAACAAGGCCACGATCTACGACGCGACCCGCCACGGGAAGGTGACCTTCGAGGACGTGGCGGGGGTGGACGAGGCGGAGGCCGAGCTCGTCGAGGTGGTGGACTTCCTGAAGAGCCCCCAGAAGTACACCGCCCTCGGCGCCCGCATCCCGAAGGGCGTGCTCCTCGTGGGCACGCCGGGGACGGGCAAGACGCTCCTCGCCAAGGCGGTGGCGGGAGAGGCGGGGGTGCCCTTCTTCTCGCTCTCCGGCTCGGAGTTCGTGGAGATGTTCGTGGGCCTCGGCGCGGCCCGCATGCGCGACCTGTTCGAGGAGGCGAGGAAGCGCGCGCCTTGCATCGTCTTCATCGACGAGCTCGACGCGATCGGAAAGTCGCGCGGGGGAGTGGCGGCGCTCTCGACCCACGACGAGCGGGAGCAGACGCTCAACCAGCTGCTCGTCGAGATGGACGGCTTCGAGGCCACGGCCGGCGTCATCATCATGGCCGCCACCAACCGGCCGGAGGTGCTGGATCAGGCGCTGCTCCGCGCCGGGCGCTTCGACCGCCAGGTCGTGGTGGACCGGCCCGACCTCCGGGGCCGGGAGGAGATCCTGAAGGTCCACGTCCGCAAGGTGAAGCCGGCCGACGACGTGGACCTCCTGGTCCTCGCCCAGCGCACCCCGGGCATGGTCGGGGCCGACCTCGCCAAGGTCGTCAACGAGGCGGCCCTCGCCGCCGCCCGCCGCGGGTCCCCGCGCGTCGCCCAGAAGGACTTCGAGGTCGCGATCGACCGCATCCAGCTCGGCCTCGAGAAGAAGGGCCGGGTCATGAGCGAGGACGAGAAACGCCGCGTGGCCTATCACGAGTCGGGGCACGCCCTCGTCGCCCTTTCGGTGGACCGGACGAACCCCGTCCATCGCGTGACCATCATCCCCCGCTCGATCGGCGCGCTGGGGGTCACGCTCCAGCTCCCGACCGAGGACCGCTACCTCGTGACCCGGGAAGACCTCCTCGACCGCATCGGCGTCATGTTCGGGGGGCGGGTGGCGGAGGAGATCGTCTTCGGCGAGATCTCGACCGGGGCCCACGACGACCTCGCCCGCGCCACGGAGACCGCGCGCCAGATGGTCACCCGGCTCGGCATGAGCGAGAGGCTCGGCCCCATGACCTTCGGCCGACAGCAGACCTCCCGCTTCCTCGACGGCCTGGGCGTGGAGGAGAGGACCTACTCCGAGGAGACGGCCCGCGCCATCGACGCCGAGGTCCGGGCGATCCTCGAGGCCCAGCACCGGCGGGCCACGGAGATCCTCACCGAGAAGCGGGACCTTCTGGAGAGGATGACGCGACGGCTCCTCGAGGTCGAGACCCTCGACCGGGCCGAGATCGAGAGGATCGTCGGCGGGCCGGTGGGCGTCGGAGTGGCGGAGGCGGAGCCGGCCCGGTCCTCGCCGTAGAGGGCCGAGCGCGCGGATCCTCTCACTCGCGGGCGAGGAAGGCGACGAGGGCCTCGTTCAGGGCGCCGGGGTTCTCGAGGTTCGCCAGGTGGCCGGCGCGGGGGATCACGTCGAGGCGCGCCCCCCTGATCGCCGCGGCGAGGAGCGCCCCTTCGGAAGGCGGGGTGAGCGCGTCCTCGGCCCCCACCAGCACGAGCGTGGGCACCGAGATCGTGGGCAGGGTCTCGCGGGAGTCGGCCCGCGCGGCGAGACCGCGGAGGGCGTTCGCGATGCCCGGGGGCGACGTGCCGAGGATGCGCTCTTCCAGGTGGGCGACGAGGGCCGGCCGCTCGCGGTGGGTGGTCTCGCCGACGAGCTTGGGCAGGAACGCGTCCACCGCCGCCTTGGGGCTGTCGGCCAGCACCTTCTCCGCGAGCGCGGCGCGGTTCGCCTTCGCCTCCGCCGTGTCCGCCCCGGCGCGGGTGTCCTGCAGGACGAGGCCGGCGAGGCGCTGCGGGTGGCGTCTCACGAAGGCGAACGCCGCGTAGCCGCCCATCGAGCAGCCCCCGACGACCGCCCGCTCGATCCCCAGATGGTCGAGCAGGGCGGCCCCGTCGTCGGCGATCCGCTCCATCGTGAGGGGACCGGTCCCGACGGGGCTTCCCCCGAAGCCCCGCGCGTCGAAGCGGATGACACGGTGCGTCGGGGCGAGCGCCTCGGCCTGCGCGTCCCACATGAAGAGGCCGAGAGGGAACGCGTGCAGGAGGAGGACGGCCGGTCCCTTCCCCGACACCTCGTACTCGATCGGGGCGCCGTCGATCGTGGCCTTCATGGCCGGAGCCTCACCTCTTCGTCCAGCGGTCGAGCCAGCCGATCACCTCGTCGTACCAGCGGACGGAGTTCGCGGGCTTCAGCACCCAGTGGTTCTCGTCGGGGAAGACGAGGAGGCGCGCCGGGACGCCCTGCCGCCGGAGCGCCGTGAACATCGCGAGGCCCTGCTCGATCGGCACGCGGTAGTCCTTCTCCCCGTGGACGACGAGGGTGGGGGTCTTGAAGTTCCGGACGAAGTCCCGCGGGTTGTGGCGGGCGTAGCCCGCGGGGTTCGCCCAGAAAGGACCGCCGAACTCCCACTCCGGGAACCAGAGCTCCTCCGTCGAGCCGTACATCGAGACGAGGTCGAAGACGCCGTCGTGGGTGACCAGGGCCTTGAAGCGGTCCGTCTGCCCGGCGATCCAGTCGATCATGTAACCGCCGTAACTCGCTCCGGCGGCGGCCGTGCGGCCCTTCTCGACGTACGGGAGCGACTCCGCGAAGTCGGTCCCCTTCATCACGTCCTCGTAGGCCTTCCCCCCCCAGTCCCGGTTGATGTCGTCCGTGAAGGCCTGTCCCCACCCGGTCGAGCCCCGGGGGTTGGGCATGAAGACCACGTAGCCGGCGCTCGCGAGGACCTGGGCGTTCCAACGATAGGTCCAGCCGTCCGTCCAGGCGCCCTGCGGCCCGCCGTGCACGAGGACGAGGAGCGGGTACTTCCGTCCGGGGTCGAAGTCGGGCGGCTTCACGATCCAGGCCTGCACGCTCTTCCCGGCCGCACCCGCGTAGGAAACGCTCTCGCCGGGCCGCAGGCCGAACGGGCCGAGAACGGCGTCGTTCACCCGCGTCACGCGCGCGAGGCCCGCGCCGTTCGCGCCGAAGCGGACGATCTCGGCCGGGTGCGTGAGAGCGACCTCGGTGGCGACGAGCGTCCGGCCGTCGCGCAGAACGGCGAGATCGCCGAACGTGCCACCGCCGAGCACGGTCGTGACGCGGCCCCCCGCCGCGGGCACGGAGAAGACCGGCGCCCGGCCCGCTTCCTCTGCGGTGAAGTACAGGGTCTTCGCGTCGGGCGAGAAGGCGAACGAGTCAACGGCGCGGTCGAGCTCCTCGGTGAGCGTCCGCTTCGCGCCCGTCCTGCGGTCCATCACCACGAGCCGCCAGCGGTCGGCCTCGTAGCCGGCGCGTGCCTGCGAGCGCCAGGCGAGGAGGCTCCCGTCCGGGCTGTAGCGGCAGCCGCCGTCGTAGCCCGCCGCCTCCGAGACCCGCTTCGCGGGCCCTCCGGCCGTCGGCACCACGAACACGTCCGCGTTCGTGCTCCAGGCCTCGTCCTTCGCGTCCTTCTTCGAGAAGCAGACCTCCTCGCCGCCCGGCGCGACCGCCCAGTCCTCCTCGCCCAGGCTGAAAGGCGGGACGTCGTCTCCGCCGGGGGTGAGGTCCGTGACCGGGCCGCCCTCGACGGGCACCACCAGCAGGTGGCGGCGCCGGCGGTCGCTCCAGGTGTCCCAGTGCCTGAAGAGCAGCTCGTCGTAGACGCGCGCGGACGACGGCTTGCCGACCTCGGCGACCCGTTTCGAGTTGCAGGCGGAGTCGGCGCCGCAGTCCGGGAAGACTGCGCTCACCACGAGGAGCCGGCCGGAGTCGATCCAGTCGAAGGCCTCGACCTCCGTGGCGAGCGACGTCGCCTCGACCGGCTCGCCCCCCGCGAGGTCGAGGACCCAGACCTGCGCACCGCCGTCGCGCGCGGAGAGGAAGGCGATGCGCTTCCCGTCCGGGCGGAAGCGCGGGCGCGAGTCGGAGGCCGGGTTCGAGGTGAGCCGGCGCGGCTCGCCCCCCGCGACCGGCACCAGCCACAGGTCGGTGTTCCGCTTGGCCCCGGCGAGGTCGATCTCCGTCAGGGCGTAGGCCACCTGCGACCCGTCCGGCGAGACCTGCGGGTCGGCGAGGCGCCGGAGCCTCATCATCTCGGTCGCGGTGAAGGGCGCGGGCGTCGCCGAAGGCGCGACGGCGAGGAGCGCGACGGCGGCGTACGAGATGGGGCGGAGCGGCTGACGCATGGCAACCTCCGAGGGCCTGCCGGCGGAAGGGCAGCATATTCCACTTCCGGCCTCGTGCGCCCGGCCGCGGCGCGCGAAGGCCGCCTCGTCCACCGCCGCTTGTCCCCGCGCGGCGACCTCCGGCCGTACCGTCCGACGTGGATGGCGGAAGGACGGGGAGGCCGCGCTCAGGCGACCAGGCGCTTCATGAACGCCGCCGTCGTGGGGCAGCCGCTCCGAAACTCCCAGGATCCGCGGATGCCGGCCGGCGCGGCCTCGCGCGGGCAGTCCTCGAAGCCGTGGCGCGCGAAGTAGTCCCGGGCCGTGGTGGTGAGCAAGTAGACGGCGCGCAGCCGGACCCGCTTCGCCCGCTCCATCGCCGCCTCGACGAGCGAGGCCGCGAGGCCCTGGCCGCGGTAGTCCGCGTCCACGGCCACGCTGCGCAGGAGTCCGTCCTCGTCGTGCAGCTCGAGACCGGCCACGCCGACGACCCGCCCGTCGTCCTCGCGGACGACGAAGTAGTGGCCCCAGCCCTCGGCCACGTCCTGCTCGGTGAGCTCGGAGCGGCCCAGGAGGTCGAGCGCCCCCCGCAAGTCGTGGGGACGGGCGGGCTCGGCGCGCAGCGTCATCGCGTCATTCTAGCGCCACTGGCCGTCGTCGCCGAGGATCTGGTGCGGCTGGAAGCCGGCCTTGTAGGCCATGGTCGGGCTTCCCGCGACGTAGTAGCCGAGGTAGAGCCACGGCACGTCCCGCCGCCGGCACTCCTCGACGAGCCACAGGACGTTCAGCGTGCCGGGAGAGCGGTCCGAGAGCTCGGGGTCGAAGTAGAAGTAGACCGCGGAGAGGGCCTCGAGCCCGGCGTCGTAGATCCCCGCCCCGACGAGTCGTCCCCCGACGCGGAAGACGACCTCCCGGGTGAAGTGAGGCGCCTCGTGCAGGAAGTCCCGGAACTCCTCCCAGGAGCCGCTCATCTGCCCGTCGTGGCGCGCCTCGAGGTAGCGGCGGTAGACCTCGTGCTTCTCCTCCGTGGCCTCGGGCCGGCCGGCCTCGGCCGCGACGTCGACGTTCCTCTTCGCGCAGCGGCGCTGGGTGCGGCTCGGTCGGAAGCGACGGGCGTCGACCCGCAGCTGCCGGCACTCGCGGCACCCCTCGCAGGCCGGACGGTACACGACCGCGCCGAGCCGGCGGAAGTTCAGGTCCATGAAGAGCCGGTAGAAGGGCGGGGTGAGCCTCTCCGGGCGCAGAGCCACGAGGCGCGAGTCGCGGCCCGGCAGGTACGGGCAGGGCGACGGGGCCGAGGGCTCGAGGCCGAGCGAGTCCACGAGCGCTGCGAGCCGCACCCGGGCCGCGTCGGGTGGAGACGCGCCGCTCACCTCCGGCGGAGCAGGAGCGCGAGGAAGAACATCGCGCCCAGGGTCAGGATGATCGTCGCCCCCGTCGCGACGTTGAGGTGGTAGGAGGCGAAGAGGCCGAACGCCGTCCCGAGGGCGCTCAACCCGACGGCGAAGGCCGCGATCGTCCCGAGGGTCCGGCCGAGGAGGCTCGCGGTGGCAGCCGGGATCACCACGAAGGCCGAGACGAGCACGACGCCCACCGTCTTCACCCCCACCACGACCACGAGAGCGGTGAGCGCGAGGAGCAGGTACTCGAGGGCGGCGACGGGCACGCCGGAGAGCGCGGCCAGCTCGGGATCGAACGTCGCGTAGGCGAGGCGGGGCCCGGTCCACGCCAGCACGACGGCGACCAGCGCCGCCACGGCCAGGATCACGACGAGCGCTTCCGGCGACACCGCGAGGAGGCTCCCGAAGAGCAGGCCCTCGACGTTCACGGGCTGGGCGCGCGCCGAGCGCAGGCCGAGGAAGAGGATGCCGGCGGCGAAGGAGACGGCGAAGAAGACGCCCGTCGCCACGTCGCCCCCGAGGGTCGTCCGCCGGCGGACGTGCTGGATGCCGAGGGCGATCGCCACCGTGAAGGGCAGGGCGATCCAGATCGCCCGGTCCACTGCGGCGCCGAGGAGGAGGCCGAGGGCGAGGCCCCCGAACGTGGCGTGGGCGAGGCCGTCGGAGAGGAGGCCCAGCCCCCGCTGGACGACGAAGACGCCGAGGAGCGAGCCGGCGGCGCCGAGGGCGAGGCCGGCCCCGAGAGCCCGGCGCACGAAGCCCTGCGAGAGCGGCGCGAGGAGGGCGTCGAGGAGGTCGCCCATCACTCATCCTCGCACGGCGGCGCGTCGTGATCGTGGCCGCCGAAGGCGGGCCGGTCCCACTCCCGGTCCAGCACCTCGGCCGGGGGACCCCACGCGCGCACGCGGCCGTCGATGTAGACGACCCGCCTCGCGAGCCTCCGGACCGCCGCCGCGTTGTGGGTCACGAGGACGGCGGCGAGGTCCCCCCGCGCCGCCATCCCGGCGAGGAGGTCGAGGAACTCCGTCCGCCCGCGGGCGTCGACGCCGGCGGTGGGCTCGTCGAGGAGGAGGAGGGCGGGGTCGTTGACCAGGGCCCGCGCGAGGTACGCTCGCTGGAGCTCGCCTCCGGAGAGCCCGCGCACGCCCGCGTCGATGAGGCTCTCGCCTCCCACGCGGGCGAGGGCCGACCGCGCGGCCTCGCGCTCGGCCTCTGAGGTCCGCACCGGCCACGACCCGCGCCGGTTGGCGACGATCACGTCCACCACGCGGGCCGGGAACGCCGGGTTGAAGGACTTGGCCTGCGGGAGGTAGCCCACCGCGCTCCCCGCGGCCCCCGGCCGGGAGCCGAGCACCTCGATCTCTCCCGCGGAGAGGGGCAGGAGGCCGAGCGCGGCCTTCAGGAACGTGGTCTTGCCGCCACCGTTCGGCCCGCAGAGGCACGCGAACTCGCCCCGCTCGACCTCGAAGCTCACGTCGTCGAGGACGCGCCGTCCCCCGAGCGCGACGACCACGCCCCGGGCCCGCAGCGCCGCCGTCACCGCAGCGCCTCGTCCATGGCACGGGCGATGCCTCGCACGAGGTCCTCGTAGCTCGCCGCGCGCGCCCCGCCCCCGAGGGGGTCGACCTCGTGGACGACGACGCTCGCCTCGCGGGCGAGCGACTCGGCGACCTGGGGCGACATCTGCGGCTCGGTGAAGAGGGCGGCGCCCGGCGGGGCGTGGAGCTCGGCCAGGATCGCCGCCATGTGCTGCGCGGTCGGCTCCGTGCCCGGGACCGTCTGCACCACGCCCACCACCTGGAGGTTGTAGCGCGCGGCGAAGTAGAAGAGCGAGCCGTGGAAGGTGACGATCCGGCGGCGAGTCCAGGTCTCGGCCTGGCGCGAGACGTCCCCGTGGAGGGCCTGGATCGACCGCTTCGCCATCTCCCCGCGCTCGCGATAGAAGGGCCCCCCCTCGGGGTCGAGGCCGGAGAGAGCCTCCACGATCACGTCGACCGCTCGTTGGGCGCGGATGGGGTCGGTCCAGAAGTGCGGGTCGATGAAGGGCTCGGGGCGGATCACGCCCGGCGGAGCCAGGATCGGGTCCATGAGCGGGCCGAGCTCGAAGACACGGGCCTCGCCCGCGCCCGCGCTCCGGGCCAGTCCCTGCGCCCAGGGGTCGAGCCCCAGGCCGACCGCGAAGATCAGGCCCGCGTCGGCGAGGCCGGAGACGTCCTTTGGCCTGGGCTCGTACGCATGGGGGTCGAGGCCGGGGGCGAGGATCAAGCGGACGTCCAGCCGCTCGTCGGCCACGCGGCGCGTGAGGTCCCAGAGGGGGAAGACGGTGGCGGCGACCTGGAGCCGGGCCGGCGCGCTGCGGGCGCAGCCGAGGGAAGGCAGCACGGCCATCGCCGCCGACCCCGCGACCGCGACGGCGGCGAGGCCGCGGAGCCGCCCGATCGTCCCGCGGCCCGGCCGGCCGATCACCCGCAAGGCGCGAATGATAGCACCCACGCCCCCGGAGGGGATCGAACGATCCATGGCGGCGGCCCGCCCGAGGGGACACACTTCGTGCGGTTCGTCGAGATCGGAGGAGCGTCCAATGTCCACCGCCCGCTCACGCCGTGAGTTCCTGACTGCCTCGGCTCTCGGCGGCCTCGCCTTGCCCGCCGCCGCCCGCGCATCGGTCGACGCACCGAAGCCCGCCCCTCCGGCGACGGCGCCCGTTCCCGCGGCCGGCGCGCCCGTCCTGCGCAAGCGCACGCTCGGCAAGACCGGGCTCGAGGTCACCGAGGTCGCCTTCGGCTGCATGATCACGTCGGACCAGAGCGTGATCGAGCGGGCCGCCGACCTCGGCGTGAACCTCTTCGACACCGCCCGCGTCTACCAGGGCGGCAACAACGAGCGCCTCGTCGGCGCCGCCCTCAAGGGCCGGCGCGACAAGGTCCACATCTCGACCAAGACCGTCGGCGGCACGAAGGCCGAGGCCCTCGGCCACCTCGAGGAGAGCCTGCGCCAGCTCGGCACCGACCACGTCGACATCTGGTACCTCCACGGCAAGAGCTCCGCGGCCGGCCTCACCGACGACCTCCTGGACGCGCAGCGCACGGCGAAGGAGCAGGGCAAGATCCGCTTCGCCGGCGTGAGCTGCCACTCCGGGCACGCCGAGGTCGTGCCCGCCGCCATCGAGAAGAAGCTCGACGTCGTGCTCCTCACCTACAACTTCACGATGGGCGACCGCAACGACGCGCTCATGCAGTCGCTGCACGACGCCGGCCTGGGGGTCGTGGCCATGAAAGTGATGGCGGGCGGTCGCGGGCCGGACGCGGCGGCCGCGCGCGAGAAGCTGGCCGCGCAGGGCGGGATGCTCTCCGCCCTCAAGTGGTCGCTGCGGAAGCCTTTCGTGCACGCGACCATCCCCAGCACGACCGACATGGCCCAGCTCGACGAGAACCTCCGGGCCATGGCCGAGCCGTGGACGAAGGAGGACGAGCAGAGGCTCGTGGCCCGGCGCGAGCAGATCCGTCCCGACTACTGCTCGATGTGCGGCCGGTGCGAGGGCGCGTGCCCGAAGGGCCTGCCCGTCGCCGACGTGCTGCGCTACCTGACCTACGCCGACGGTTACGGGCACTTCGCCCTCGGCCGCGAGCACTTCCTCGCCCTGCCGGCCGCGCTCCGCGACGTCCGGTGCGGCGACTGCGCGGCGTGCGCGGTCCGCTGCCCGGAGGGCGTCGAGGTGGCGCGCCGAGTCGGCCGGGCCCAGTCCCTGTTCGCCTGATGCCGGCTGGCACCCGCGCCGCGGCGCGCGAGGGAGGGGCCGGCGCCGCGCTACGGCAGCCGGCCCGCGAGCGCGCCCGCGAGCGCCGTCGCGTCGGTTTCCGTGGAGGCGTTCGCGACGCCGGCGACGCGGGGGCCCTTTCGGAAGAGGAGCAGCCGGCCGAGGTACTGGTCCTGCGCGGAGAAGGCGTCGTCGCCGACGCCGGCGACGGAGGCCGACCCCGCGAATCGGGCGCGCAGCTTCTCCATCGTGGCCGCCGCGGCCTGCGGGCTCGCCTCCGGCACGACGAACGCCCGCCCCGCCGCGTACTTCCCCACGAACCCCGTCTTCAGCAGCCGCAGGCCGAGGACGCTCTCCGGCACGAGCCGGACCGAGTCAGGCTCGAGGCCGTCGCGCGGGAACCACGCCACGGCTTCGGGCACCCGGCCCTCGCCGGGGACGCGGGGCTCGAGCGCCCTCACGAAGGCGCGGAGGACGTCACGGTGGTCCTTGTCCGGGCTCGCCGCGATCTCGACGTAGTAGCGCCCCTTCGCGAAGGTGGCCCGGCGCGGCAAGACCTGTCCGCCGGAGCCGATCGTCTCGATCGGCGATCGCTGGTCCCGGTTCGTGACGAAGACGCCCCAGGCCCGGTCGGGGTCGCCCATCTCCGACACGTCGATCACGAGCTGGTCCGAGGCGGCGTTCACGCACGTCACGCCCTGCATGAGCGTGAAGCCGTAGGCGAAGTAGCCCTCGGAGTTGCCGTCCATGTAGTCGAAGAGGGTCTCGCGGTCGTAGCTACGCGCGGGGCCCTGCACCGTCCAGCCGGGAACGGCGCAGTCGGGGGTCGGAAACGCCGCGAGGAGGGCCTGGGCGGCGAGAACGACGGCGGGCAGTGGCGTCATCGGGCTGGAGTATAGGCCGGAGGGGAAGAGATGGCTCCCGGTTTGTCGCGGCGGGGATTCCTGAGGCTCTCGGCGGGGGCGGCGGGCGCGGCGGCGGCCGCGCCCCGGCTGCTCCGCGCCGCGGCGGCGCCGGTGTCACAGAGCGTGGTCGGCCTCGTCCGGGGCGAGAGCCGGCGCAAGAACGTGACCGAGGCGCTCTCGCTCGTCGAGGACCGGATCCTGCCCGTCCTGCGGCAGAGGAAGTACGTCGTCGTCAAGCCGAACGTGGTCTCGCTCATCCAGCCCCTGGCCGCGAGTCACGCCGACGCCCTCCACGGCATCCTCGATTTCCTCGCGCCCCGCTTTAAGGGGCCGGTCGTGATCGCCGAGTCCTCGGCCGCCAACACCTTCTCGGGCTACGAGCAGTTCGGCTACACGAAGGTCCCGGCGGAGCACAAGGAGCGCGAGGTCTCCCTCGTCGACCTCAACGCCGAGGGCCGGTACGAGACGCTCCAGATCCTCGACGACCACCTCCACCTCCAGCCGGTGCGCCTCGCGGCGCGGCTCCTCGACCCGGATGCCTACGTGATCTGCGCGGCGGCCCTGAAGACGCACAACGCCGTGGTGGCGACGCTCTCGATCAAGAACATGGCCCTCGGGGCGCCGCTGCGGAGCGGGCCGAAGGAGAGCCGAGCCTGGAGCGACAAGCGGCGCTACCACGTCGGCATCCGCCAGATGCATTACGACATCCTGCTCACCGCGCAGCGCATGCGGCCTTTCTGGGGCGCTACGGTGATCGACGGCTTCGAGGGCATGGAGGGCAACGGCCCCAACTCCGGCCTCCCGGTGCCCTCCCGCCTGGCCATCGCCTCCACCGACTACGTGGCCGCCGACCGGGTGGGCGTCGAGGCCATGGGCATCAACCCCGACTGGGTCGGCTACCTCGGCTACTGCGGCCTCACCGGCGTCGGCCAGTACGACCTCACGAAGATCGACGTGCGCGGAGCGAGGATCGCCGAGGTCCAGCGCCGCTACCAGCTCCACGAGGACATCGAGCGGATGCTCGAGTGGATGGGGCCGATGAAGGAGCTGCCCCAGCCGCTCGGCTGATCAGCCGGCCGGTCTCCGGCACACGACGACGTACTCCCGGGAGCCCGCGGTGAGGGGGCCGTCCGCGAAGTCCCCGTGGATCGCCTCCAGAGTGAGGCTCGAGCGGGCCACCAGGTGCTCGATCTCGAACCGGAAGAAGAAGCGCATCTCGAACTCCCAGTCGGCGCGTCGCTCTCCGTCCTCTTCCTCCCACACGAAGCCCATGCGGACCCGGTTGGTCTGGCGGGAGAGGTCGGCGGGCGCGGAGGAGACG
This sequence comes from Vicinamibacteria bacterium, assembly GCA_035577965.1. Taxonomy (GTDB): domain Bacteria; phylum Acidobacteriota; class Vicinamibacteria; order Fen-336; family Fen-336; genus DATBSL01. Next base: position 30,749 of record DATJYX010000036.1, read on the forward strand.
ATCCGCCGGAGCCGGCGGCCGGGGGCGTGCTCTCCCTCGAAATCGGTCGTCTCGGGCATCCCCTCGAGGAGGAGCTCGAGGCTCGGGACGTAGAGGTCGAAGACGAAGGCGCCTCCCGGCACGAGGCAGCCGTGCACGGCCTCGAGGAGGCACAGCTGGTCCCTCGTTTCGTGCACGTGCGACAGGACCCGGAAGGGAGCGCACACGAGGGCGTAGCGCCGGTCCGCCCGCAGGTGGACGGCGTCGGCGACCCACACCCTGTCCTGGTCCGCGGGGTCGAGCTTCGCCCGGCACCGCTCGACCATCGCCGGGCTCACGTCGATCCCCCGGGCGTCGATCCCGCGGCGCCGGGCTTCGGCGAGGAGCCGTCCGGTGCCGACACCCATCTCCAGCACCGGCCCTCCCGCGGCCGCCATCCGCTCGAGGTACCAGGTGTTGTCGACCCCGTCGCGCACCTGCGCGTAGACCACGTCGTAGAAGCGCGCGACGAAGTCGGGGTAGGGCTCGCTCATGCTCCCCCTTTCCCTGCGGCCGGCCGGTGGTGGGCACCCTCCGGGCAGAGGTAGCATCCGCGAGGATGCCACCGCCGGTCCGGCTGCGCTACCGCTTCGCGGACCTCGTGCTCTCTCCCGCGCGGCGCTCGCTCCGGCGGGGCGGGCACGACGTGCCTCTCATCCCGCGCTACCTCGATCTCTTGATCCTCCTCGTGGAGCGGCGGGACGTCGCTCTCCACCGCCGCGAGATCTTCGACCGCGTCTGGGCCGACGTCGTCGTGTCCGACGGCGCGCTCTCCCAGGCCATCCGCACCTTGCGCCGCGCGCTCGGCGAGGACGCCGACCGGCCGTTCATCCGCACCGTCTCCCGCCACGGCTACCGATTCGTCTGCCCGGTGGCCGAGGAGGAGGACGACGGGCCCGACCCCGCCGCCGCGGACGCGCCCGAGACGCCGATTCCGGCCGAAGGTGCGCTGGCGAACGGCGACGCCGCGCCGATGGACCTCGCGCACGCTCGCCTGCGGCTCGAGCGGGCGGGGCGTCTCGCCGGCTCGCGCTGGGCGTCCGCTTCGGCGGGAGGGGCGGCCGCGGGGGCCCTGGCCGGCCTCCTCGGCGGCCTCGCGATGGCCGCGCTCGGCGGCCCGGCCGACCTCTCGCTGCTGGGCTCGCTCGCCCTCGTGGGGGCCATCGTCGCCGGGATCGGCGCGGCCGGCGTCGGCTTCGGCCTGGCCGCCGCGGAGGCGATCGTCCGCTCGGGGCGGACTCCGGCGCTCGCCGTCCTCGGCGCGGCCGGGGGTGGCCTCGTCGGCTTCGTGTCCGGGCGCATGGTGTCCGGGCTCGTGGCCGCGCTCTTCGGTCTGGACCGGCCGGCGATCGGCGGCGGCCTCGAGGGACTCTGCCTCGGCGCCGCGGCCGGCCTCGGGTTCGGCCTCGCCACCCGGCGCACGGTGGACGGCGCGGCCGCCCCTCGCGGTCGCGGTCGCCTCGTCGCGGTCGCCGCCACCGCGGTGGCCTGCGCTCTCGCGGGGGCCGCCCTGTCCTCCGGCGGCGGGCGGCTGGGCGCCGCGAGCCTCGACGCGATCGTCGGCGGGTTCCCCTCGACCCGCGTGCGGCTGGCCGCGATCGGACGGCTGTTCGGCGAGAGTGGCCTCGGTCCCCGGTCGAGGACCGCCCTCGGCTTCGGCGAGGGCCTCCTGTTCGGGGCCGGCCTCGCCGCCGGCCTCGCCCGCCGCTCCAACCGCGTCGCGGGCAGCTGAGTCTCGACCGCTCACGGACTCACACGATCGTCGAGGCTCGGCGCCGGCGGGCCGTCGACGGTCAGGATGCTCCCGCCTCCGCGATCGACGCGCCGCAGCGGGCGCAGTTCCTCCAGCCCGCCTCCAGCGGCTGACGGCACTGCGGGCAGGAAGCCCGCACCGGCGCGCCGCAGCTCGCGCAGAAGGAGTGCCCCTTCCTCGCCGGGGTCCCGCACTTCGGGCAGGGCACGGGGACCGGGTCGCGGAGGATGAAGTAGAGGATGATCCCGATCCCGTTCGGGATGAAGACGGCGAGGAGAGTCCACAGCACGTGGTTCATGGCGCGCCGCCGCGCGTCTCCGTAGACATAGCCCACGAGCAGCACGTAGAGGGCCATCCCCACCGCGCCGAGGGAGGCGGCGAGGAAGACGGGCATCACGAAGAGGAGGGCCTTGTGCTCGCCCTCCACCAGAAGGGGGAGGATGAAGATCGCCGCCATCAAGGAGACGAAGGCCAGGGCCACGAGGGCGGCCGTCCATCGCGCCCCGGCGGGAACGAGCGCCCACTCCTGCTCGAAGCGGGTCATGCGATCCTCCCTTCCTCTCTCGCGCGCCGGCCGAGGAGCGCCGCGGCCACGGCGGCCGAGAACCATCCGGCGACCAGGTAGGCCCCGTACCACGCGGCCGTCGGTCCGACCGACCGCTCGAGACGCAGGGCCAGGACGCCTTTCACGAGGTCGACCACCACCCAGGACAGCACCGCCAGCGTCCATGAGAAGGCGACCAGGAAGCCGAGGGCCGCCCGGTTCCACGCCCTCTCCGACCGCTCGGCCCGGTGCTCCTCGGCCGCCTCCACCGTTCGCGCGACGAGGGCCGCGGACGGCTTCGGTGCCGGTAGCCGTCCCAGCTCCGCCGCCAGCAGGCGCCACGCGGCGGCCTCGCCCGCGCACGCCGGGCACTCCGCCAGGTGCGTCTCCACCCGCGCCGCCTCGGCGGCGTCGAGCGCCCCCGCCGCTTCGAGGGCGAGGAGGTCCCTCGCGTGGCCGCTCACCGCCACTCCTCGGCCGGCGCCCGCGCGAGCAGCCGGGCGCGCAGGCGGGCGAGGGCCCGGTAGAGGCGCGCCTTCGCGGTGGGGACCGGCACGCCGAGCGTCGCCGCGAGCTGCGGCAAGGCCTGCTCCTCCTCGAAGCGCAGCGACAGCACCTCGCGGTCGAGGGGGGCGAGGGCCGCCACCGCCTCGGCCAGCCGGGCGCGACGCTGGGCGGCGGCCGCGAAGGCGAGCGGGTCGGCGTCCGCGCCGGCCGCGGGCTCGGCCCCTTCGTCGAGGCCTTCCGGCCGGCGGCGCCGGAGCTGGTCGAGGGCGAGATGGCGGGCGACGGCGAGAAGCCAGGGCGCGAAGGGCCGCGACCGGTCGTAGCGGGCGATCCGCTCCGCCACCCGCACCCAGGTCTGCTGGAACACGTCCTCGGCCACGGCCTCGTCTCCCAGGAATCGCAGGAGGTAACGGTAGAGGCGGTCCTGGTGCCGGCCCATCAGCCCGGCGAGACCCGCCGTGTCGCCCCGGCGCAGCCTCGCCGCGTCGTCCCGGTCCGCATCCACCGCCCCCTCCCGCTGCGGCCTTTCTACCCCCAATACGGGCGGGACGGGGGAAAGGACGCAGGGCGCCCCGGACCGCGGCGTTGCACGCCGGAGGGGCCTGCCCGAGAATGGCCCATTCGCTGGAGGAACCGCCTCATGAGCTCTATCCGCCTCGCCCTCGCCGCGTCCGCCGTCCTCGCCGTCGCCGCGGTCCCCCCCTCCGCCGCCGAGGACGCGGGGAAGATCTTCGCCAAGAGCTGCGCCCCCTGCCACGGCAAGGAGGGCGAGCCCAACGCCGTCTTCGCGAAGCAGGGCGTGCGCGACTTCAAGGACGCGGCGTGGCAGAAGGCGACGACCGACGAGCAGATCGAGAAGACGATCCGCGAAGGGAAGAAGGGCACCATGATGGCCTCCTTCGACAAGCAGTTCTCGGCCGCGGAGCTCAAGGGCCTCGTGGCCTTCATCCGCAAGCTGGGCGCGGCGAAGTAGGCGAGGGCGACCGCGCGGGCGATGCCCCGGAACGGCCCGCTCGCCGCTCCCGCTCGAGCGCACCCCGCGAGGGACACGAGATCCCCCAGGTGAGGCGCGACACGCCGACGGTGGCCGTCACCGGCCTGCTCTTCTTCCTGAGCGGCGCGGCGGCCCTCGTCTACCAGGTGGCGTGGCAGAGGATCCTCGCTCTCCACAGCGGCGTGGGCCTCTACTCCGTGGCCATGATCGTGGCCGCGTTCATGGCCGGCCTCGGGACGGGCAGCCACCTCGGGGGGCGTCTGTCCACGCGACTCGGCGGGCGGGGCGCGCTCGCCGCCTTCGCGGCGCTCGAGCTCGGCATCTCCGCCTTCGGCGCCGCGAGCACCTGGCTCTACTACGACTGGCTCTACCCGCGGGCCGTGCACCTGCCGTCTCCGTCGTGGCCGGCGGGGCTCTTGCACTTCGTGGCACTCCTCCCGCCGACGACCCTCATGGGGATGTCGCTGCCCTTCCTCGTCCGGGCCGTGGTGACGGACGTGGAGGGGGCGGGGCGGCGGATCGGCTGGCTCTACGGGGTGAACGTGCTCGGCGCCGCCGCCGGGGCCTTCGCCACTCCGTGGGTGCTGATCCCGGCCCTGGGCGTGCGCGGCGCGATCCTCGCCGCCGCCGGCGCCAACCTGGCGGTCGGTCTCGGGAGCCTGGGCCTCTTCGCCCTGCGCGCGCCGAGCGGAGGGGCCGGGGAGAAAGCGGCTCTTCCGACCGCCGCGCCACCGGAGGGCGAGGCACCCGGGAGCCGCCCCTTCGTCCTCTGGCTGTCGCTCTACGCCCTTTCCGGCTTCGTCGCCCTCTCGCTCGAGATCGTCTGGTTCCGCCTCCTCGACGTGGCCGTCAAGTCGACCGCCTTCACCTTCGGCACCGTCCTCGCCGTCTACCTCCTCGGCTCTTCGGCGGGTGCCCTCGCTGGCGCGCCGCTCGTGGCGAGGGTGAAGCGGCCCCTGCGGGCCTTCCTCCTCGCCCAGTGCGCCCTGCTCGCGGCCGCGGCCCTGCCCGTGATCCTGCTCGTCGCCGCACCGCCGACGAAGGGCCCGCTCTCGTGGTTCGTGCCGTACTGGGCGGGGTACGCGTTCTTCCCGCTCGGCCACCGGCCGGACGCGGCCCGCATCGCGCGGCTCTACGTCGAGCTGCCCCTCCTCCTCTTCTTCCTCCCCACCGTGCTCATGGGGCTGTCGTTCCCGATCCTGCAGCGGGCCGTGCAGGACGACCCGGCCACGAGCGGCCGCAAGGTCGGCGCGCTGCAGGCCGCGAACATCGCCGGCTGCACCGCGGGCAGCCTGCTCGTGGGGCTCGTGGGCCTGCAGCACCTCGGCACCCCGGGCACGCTGCGGCTCCTCGTCGCCTGCGGTGTCGCCTTCGCCCTCGTCGGCGTCGCCTCGTACGGCCGGGTGTTCCTCGTCCCGGCGGTGGCTCTCCTCGGGCTCGCCGCGGCGGTGCCGGGGCCGGAGGCCCTGTGGCGGCGCCTGCACGGCGACCCTCCGCGGGAGCGGCTCGCCCTCTTCGAGGAAGACGCGACCAGCATGGTCGCGCTCACGCCGGACGAGGCCGGGTGGCGTCTCTCGGTGAACGGGAAGGGGAACAGCTGGGTCCCGTACGGGAGCGGTCACACGCTCCTCGGCGCTCTCCCCGCGACCGTGCACCCGGCGCCCCGGGATGTCGCGATCGTGGGTCTGGGCTCGGGCGACACCGCGTCGGCGTCGGCGTGGCGGCCCGAGACCCGATCCCTCACCGTCTTCGAGATCTCGTCCCCGCAGCCGAAGATCCTGTGGCGCCTCGCCGGGACGGAGAACGTGGGTGAGGTCCGGCGGCTGCTCGAGGACCCGCGGCTGCGCCTGCGAATCGAAGACGGGCGGAAGGCGCTCGAGGCGGAGGGCTCACAATACGACCTCGTGGAGACCGACGCCACGTGGCCGGAGGCGTCCGGGAGCGGCAACCTCTACTCGGTGGAGTTCTTCCGGGTGGCGTCGCGGCGACTCCGCCCGGGCGGCGTCATGTGCACGTGGTCCCCGACGAAGAGGGTCGCGGCGAGCTTCCGGGCGGTGTTCCCCCACGCCCTCGAGGCCGAAGGCGGCAGCGTCCTCATCGGCAGCCTGATCCCGATCCCCTTCGAGCCGGAGGTGTGGGCGGCCCGGGCCGCTCTCGCCCCGTCGTCCCTCGGGCCGAGGCGGGCCCGCGCCCTGCGGCGGGCGCTCGCGCGCGTCCAACCCGCGGGGCCGCCGCCGGCGGTGACCCTCAACCACGACCTCCTGCCCCGCGACGAGTTCGCGGTGAGGTGAGCGGTGGCATTCGCGGCCCACGCGCTGGGGTTCCTCCTCTTCGTCGGCCTGGCCCTGGTCCTGCCCGGCCTCGCGGTGCTGCGGGCGCTGCGGGTGCGGCCCGAGGCGGCCCTCGTCCTGCCCACCGGGCTCGTCGCGTGCGGCGTCGCCGCCCTCGTCGCCTCGGCCAGCGGCCGGAGCGTGCTCTTCCCTCTCCTTCTGCTCGTCGCGGACGCGACGCTCCTGGCGACGGCGTTCCCTTTCCGCCTCCGTGCGCCCCGCCTCCGCGCACTGACGACCCTCGCGCCCGTGGGCGCTCTCGCGGCCATCCTCCTCGCCACCCGGTGGTGGGGCAACCGGGTCCTTCCCTCGGGCGACTTCCTGGTCGACTCCCTGAACTGGCAGGACGTCGCCTTCCACGTGGGGCTCGTCCGGGAGCTGTCCTTCGCCTTCCCGCCCCAGGTTCCCGGCCTCGCCGGGGTGCCCCTGTCGTACCACTTCGGCCTCGACCTCGTGCGCTCGGCCGCGCTGAACTTCGCGGGCGTCGATCCCTACGACGCGCTGACCCGCTTCGACCCGCTGCTCTGGGCGACGGCCCTCGTCCTCGCGCTCCGCGCGGTCACCGCGCTGCTCGGAGGCGGACGGGTGGCGGTGGCGGCGGTGGGCTTCACCCTCCTCGCCGGCGACTTCGGCTTCCTCTGGGCGGGGTCTCCCACCCCCCACTACTGGATCGACCATCTCCGCGGCAACCTGTTCCTCGCGGTCGTGGACGCGAACAGCTCCGTTCCCGCTCTCGCCGTGCTCCTGGCCGTCGTGCTGGCCCTGGCCCGCCGCGCCGCGGGCGGGGGCCGCGGCTACGTCGTCCTGGCCACCGTCCTCGCCCTCGCGCTTCCCGGCTTCAAGGTCTTCGCCGCCGCGCACCTCGCGCTCGGCCTCGCCGTCGCCTTCCTCATCGTCCCGGAGCGCCGCGCGGTCCTGCTGCCCCTCCTGGCCACCGTCGGCGTGCTCGCCGCGCTCGTGGCCGTGGAGGGCCCCGGTCCGATGGCGGTGCGCACGGGCTCGCTGCTCATCCTTCCCCCGGTGCCGGCCTGGCTCGGGACACTGCCCGCCGCTCTCGGCCGCCCGGTCTGGCTCCTCCTCTGGCTCTGCGCGTCGCTCGGCCTCCGGCTCGTCGGCGTGCCGCGAGCGTTCGGCGCGCTCCGCTCTCCTCGAGCGGCGCCGGTCGCCCTCGCCACGATGGCGCTCTCCGGCTGGCCTCTCGGCCTCCTCTTCGACGTGAGCGCCCTGCACCGCCTGCCGAAGGAGCGGTTCTTCAACGAGGCCGGCTACTTCGTGGAGCAGGGCGGAGCGCTCCTCTGGATCTTCGCCGTGCTGACGCTCGACAGGCTCGCCCGTCGCTTCGGCCTCCCGATCCTGGTCGCCGCCGCCGCAGTGGCTTTTCCCACCACGCTCCAGTTCGTGCCCCACTACTGGACGAAGCCGCCGGTCGTCATCCCCGGCCCGGTGCTCGACGCGATGAAGGCTCTCGAGCGGGACAGCCGCCCGGGGGACGTCGTCCTGCAGCGTCCCCACCCCCGCTGGCCTCCGCCTCCCGTCGTCTTCGCCTCCCGCCGGGTGCCCCTCACCCGGATCTACCCCTACCTCAGCCAGTTCCTCACCCCGGCGGAGATCCTCGACCGCCAGCGGGCGCTCCGCGACTTCTTCTTCGCGACGGACCCGGGAGCCGCGCTCCTCGCCGCGCGGAGGTTCGGCGCCACGCACGCCATCGCCTACGAGGACGACGTGCTCGCGAGCGGCGCCCGCGCGGTGCTGCAGCCCGTCTTCGAGGATCCGGCGGTGCGCGTCTACCGCATCCGCTACGAGTAGAGGGCGAGGAGTCTCGCGACTACTTGACTTTCGCCTCGCGTTGATATCATCGCGCCGACTCGTGAGCGCCGACGACCGTTCGTCACGATTGCGCGGTTCCTCCGTCTCGGGCGGAAGACGACACTTCCTGAGGCTCTCGCTGGGAGTGCCGGTCGGCCTCTCCGGCTGGCTCGGAGCCGGCTGTGCCGCGCAACAATCGGGTCCCTCGGCCGCGGCGGGCAGCGCCGCCGATCCCACGGCCTCGCCGGGCGACGCGATCATCGTGCCGAAGGTCAACGGGGGAATGAACGTCCACTCCCTCCGCTGCCTCTCCTGCTCCGCACTCGACGCGACGATCGACCCCGCGCTCGTGACCCTGCAGCTCTCCGCCGTCTACGAGCTCGGGTTCGACGGCATCCGGATCGCCGCCCCGTTCGGCGACCGCAACACGTTCCTCTCGACCGTCGCCTACGTCCGGGCCGCCCGAGCGGTGGGCATCGACGCGGTGGTGCTGCTCGCCGACTTCTCGGGCTTCACGCTGGCCCACGCCCTCCACCGCGACGAGAGCCGGGGGACCGTCCTCAAGATGTACGCCGACGTCCTCGCGACCCCACCCGAGCCGACCGCGCCCGGCCTCGGCGGGCTCGGACCGAAGGGCGTGGGCCGCATCGCCTTCCAGATCCTCAACGAGCCGGCCGCCTTCCTGGGTCTGCCTCCGGACGTCTACGTGCAGGAGATCCTCAACCCCTGCTTCGGCGACCTGGGCCGCATCGATTCCCGGATCATCGTGGTCTCCGCGGCCGAGGTCGGCAACAAGGCGGGGCCGCCGCGGATCCGGGCCATGCTCGAGGCCGGGCTCGAGGAGACGACGGACCGCATCGCGTACCACATCTACGACGAGGAAGTGATCGCGCTCCTCCCCAGCCACGTGCGCACGATCGTCTGGATCACCGAGTCCGGCGCCGCCGGGACCCCCCTGCACCTGCCATGGGTCCGCGACGTGTTCCCCGAGATCCGCGCCCAGCTGCCCGACGTGCTGCGCATCTTCTACTACGACCTCTTCGACGCCGACCAGGGCGTCTACCGGATCCTCGACATCCAGCCCGCGGGCGGGGGCTATCGGGCGGTCGTGGAGTCGACGGAACTCCACGACTACTGGTCGGACCGGGTGCGCCAGGCGGCGGCGGGCCGGCCGATCGTCCCGTTCTCCACCCTCGTCCCCGACGTTCGCGCCTACTTCCCGACGCCCGCCGACGCCGCGGCCTTCGACGCGGCGTTCGCGGAGGCGACGAAGTGACGAGCCCTCCGGCGCTCGTCCTCCTCGCCCTCTGCCTCGATCCGCCCGTCCCCGCCCCGAGCGCCACGCCGTCAGACGCGGTCGAGGAGACGGCCCCGGTCGAGGCGCTGCGCTATCCCCTCGGCGCCCGCCCGGTGCCCGACTTCCTGGCCCCGGGCGACCCCTTCACCCTCACCGACCTCCGCTACGACCTCGCCGACCAGGACGGCACGCAGCACTCCTTCGCGGCGCGTGCGCGGTTCAAGGACTGGGGCTACTTCGGTGCGGAGGCCGAGGGCGAGCGCCGCGGCCTGACCCTCATGACGCACCGGTTGAGCGCGGCCGTCTTCTCCGAGAGCGGCACCTGGGACTTCTCCGGCGGCTATCGGGCGCATCGCTTCGTTCTGTCCGCCGACGCGCTGCTCCGGGGTCCCGGGGACCGCACCTGGCAGCTCGCGCCCACGTTGTCCGTCCTCGTCACCTCCGGGCTGGAGCTGAGCGGCCGGCTTCTCGCGGACACCGCCAAGCCCGGGAAGGAGCAACGTCTCGTCACGGACTCCGGCCTGGGCGTCCACTGGCAGCGGGGCGCGCGCCTCGAGGTGGTCGGCGAGGTCGAGCGGAGCTACTCCCTGATCGCGACCGGCGACGAGAACCGCACCGACCGCGCCGCGCTCTCGGCCGTCGCCCAGATCGGCCCCCTGGAGCTCGACGGCCACGGCTCGGTCGAGGACGTCGAGGGCCGGTTCCCGCGCCGCGACTACGACCTGTCCGTCCAGGCGCGCCTCCCGCTGACGCGACGACTGGTCCTGGAGGGAGGGAGCGAGAACCGCCTCGAGAAGGACGTGGGCGAGCTCTTCCACGAGTACCGCGGCGCGCTGACCTGGTACGGCCGGAGGTTCACCCTTCCCCGGAGCGGCCGCGTCGCGGAGAGGGCGGTCGCCCTCGCGCGGCACGCGTGGGAGACCGGCGAGTACGAGCTCGCGGTCTTCGACGACGACGCGATCCGGGCCCAGCGGGAGCGCCTGTCGCTCGCGGGCTGGCGGGAGGGTTATCGGGACGACATGGCGGCCCTCTATCGGGCGCAGGTCGCGGAGCGCCCCCTGCCGCTCTTCGGCATCGAGGCGCGCCAGCAGGCGGATGCGCTGACCGGAGAGAGCGTGCGCGTCGCCTCCGCCTTCGTGGGCGTGCCGTGGCCGCCGACCCTGCCCTGGCGGGCCACGGAGAGATCGGTGCCGTTCCTGCAGGTCGGCTACGACCACGAGTGGCACACGACCGCGCCCACGATCGACTACCGGTCGGGCGCCGACACGCTGTCCCTGACCGCTTCGCTGAGCCGGGAGATGGACTTCGTCGTCCGGTGGAGCCGGCTCCAGCCGACCGCGCTCGACGTGATCCGCGGAGTCGGCGTCCACCAGCGGTTCGAAGCCTCGTGCGTCTACGCGCGGGGCCGGTAAGCGGGCGCCCGGGACGACGGCAGGACGAGGCGGCGCCCGGCCGGGACGGGCTCGGGTGGGCTACGACCCGCTCACCGTCATGCGGCGGACGCGGAGGGTCGGCGAGGCGGCGCTGCCGCGGAAGACGAGGTCGTTTCCGACCGCGTCCACGTCCTCGAGCATCTGCCGCAGGTTGCCGGCGATCGTGACCTCGTGGACGGGGTGGGTGAGGCGTCCCTTCTCGATCCAATGGCCGACCGCGCCCTGCGAGTAGTCGCCGGTCACCACGTTCACGCCGAAGCCGATGAGGTCGGTCACGTAGAGGCCACGCGCGACGCCGCCCACGATCGCGTCGGGGGAGGACTCTCCGGGCGCGAAGGAGAGGTTCGAGGCGCCGACCGAGGGCCCGCCTCCAACCCCCCGCCGGGCCGAGCCGGTGGGCCGGGCGCCGATCTTCCGGGCCGAGTACGCATCGCAGAGCCAGTGGCGCAGCACCCCGTGATCGAGGGGGACGTTCCGCCGCGTCGGCGATCCTTCGCCGTCGAAGGGGCGCGAGCCCAGGCCGCGGACCCGCCGGCCGTCGTCGACCACGGTCAGGAGCGGTGAGGCCACCTCCTCGCCGAGGCGGTCCTTCAGGAAGGTCGCGCTGCGGAAGACGGCGTAGCCCGAGAGGGCGGAGAAGACGGCGCCGAGGAGCTCGGCGGCGGTCTCCGGGTCGAAGACCACGGGCACCTCGGCGGTCGGGACCTGCCGTGCCCCGAGGCGCCGCAGCGTGCGCTCGGCCGCGGTCGCCCCGACCCGCTCGGGCGGCTCGAGGTCGCCGAGGCCCCGCCCCGCCGTGTACCAGTAGTCGCGCTCCATCTGGCCGTCGCGCTCCGCCTGAGGAGCGACCGAGAGCGAGACCGACGAGGTGCGGTAGCCCCCGAGGAAGCCCATCGAGTTGGCGAGGACGACCGCGTTCTCCCCCGAGCTCCAGGACGCCCCCTGCGAGTTCACGATGCCCGGCGTCGCGAGCGCGACCGCCTCCGCCCGGCGCGCGCGCTCGATCCTCTCCTCCGTGGCGAGCGCCTGCGCCGAGGGGTCGAAGAGCTGGAGGTCCACGTCCTCGGGGGGGACCATCTCGTCGGGAAGCCCGGCCGCCGGGTCTTCGCCGGTGGCCCGGGCCATGCCGACCGTCTCCTCGACGAGCCGCCGCAGGGTGGGCCACGAGAAGTCGGAGGTGTGCGTGGACGCCGTCCGCCGGCTCACGAACACGCGGACGCCGAGGGCCTTGCTGCCGGCCTCGGTGAGGGTCTCCACGTCGCCCATCCTGACGGTGGCCGAGAACTCGGTGCCCTCCGCGACGAGCACGTCCGCCGCGTCGGCTCCGGCGGCGCGGGCGCGCTTCAGGAGCTCTGCGGCCAGATCGCGGTTGTCCATCCGGCGGTCCTCAGGCGTGCTTCGGGGCCACGAAGCGGTCGTAGAGGACCATGAGGACCGTGGACACGACGCCGTAGGATCCGACCACGAACCACATGTGCGGGGCGGCCGGGTTGCCACCCTCGACGTAGTGCTTCACGAGGTACCCGCTCGAGACCCCCGCGATGAAGGTGCCGATCGCGATGGGGAGGAAGGCGAAGCCCATGTACGTGCCGACCTGCTCCGGGGGAGCCAGGTTCGACACGTACTCGTAGAACCGCGGCGACTGGATGCCCTCGCCGACCGCGTAGATCATCATCGCGACGACCGCGCCGCCCACCGTGGGGACGGCGCCCATGATGAACCAGCACGAGGTGGCGAGGGCGAAGCCCAGCACCATGGCCGAGAGCGGTTTCAGGCGCTTCGCGACCGCGGTGGCGGGGATCGTCACGAAGATGATCGTGATGGCGTCCACCGTCTCGATCACCTCGAAGCGCCCGAACTTCAGGTAGTCCTTCACGTAGAAGGGCAGAGCGTAGAAAACGTGCCAGAACATCGCCCAGAAGCCCGAGAAGATGACGAGGAAGAGGATGAAGCGGAGGTTGCCGAACACGAGCACCATGTCCGCGAGGACCTTCGCCATCGAGCGCGCCGGCGGGGCGTCCGCGGGCCGCGGGGGCTCCCTGTAGAAGAGGGTCGTGCACGCGAAGAGGGCGGCGCTCGTCAGCGAGGACACCACGAGCACGTAGGAGATCCCGACGTTCTCGCGCACGGCGAGGGCGATGAACGGGCCCACCGCCCCGCCGATGTTCACGAGCGTGTAGTAGATCGAATAGCCGAGGGCCTTCGTGTCCTCGGTGGTGGTGCGGGCCACCGTGCCCACGATCGACGGCTTGATGAGGGAGCCGCCGATCGCGGTGATCACGAGGGCGAAGAGCATCCAGGTGCGGGCGCCCACCGCCTGGACGACGGGCTGGCCGAGAGGCAGCCCTCCGAGGCCGATCAGGAAGTAGCCGACCGAGAAGATGGCGAAGCAGGCCATCAGGCTGCGCTTGAATCCGTAGCGGTCCACCACCGTGCCGGCGAGGAGAGGCAGGAGGTAGAGCAGCGTGTTGAAGACCGAGCCGGCGAGGAAGCCGGCCGCCTCCGCTCCGAGGCCGACCTGCTCCGCGATGAACACGGCGAGGATCGCCTTGCTTGAGTAGTAGGCGAGGCGCTCGAAGAGCTCGAGCACGTTGGCCACCCAGAACGTGCGACTGAAGCCGCGGCGCAGCGAGTCGAGAAAGCTCAAACGCTCCTCCGCTTCGGGGATCGCGGGATCTTGCGTTCCTTTCCCGCCCGCGTCAACCTACGCCCCCGTGGTTGTCTCTTCCCCGAAGACCCTTGCCTGGCTCGCGGGTGCCTCGCTGCTCCTCGGCCTCGCGTGGCTTTCGCCACGAGCGGTGCCCTTCAACATGGACGAGGTCGTCCACTACCACGCCCTCGGCTGCATGACGGCGCCGCTCCAGGGGGACCTGCCGCTCATCCGCGACGGCTGCGGCTACCACGACCTCCGGCTGCCGTTCACGGAAACCCTGCTGCCCCTCCGGTCCTACCTCTACACCGGGAGCTTCCCTTCGCTGCCCTTCTACCCGTTCTGGCGCCTCCTCGACGCCCCGGTGGCCGCGCGGGTCCAGGGGGCCATCTTCTTCTTCCTCGTCGTGCTGATGGCCGGCCGGCTCCTCCGTGCACGGCCCTCGAGCGTCCTCCTCGCCGCGCTCGTCTACCCCGTCTTGCTCGCGACATTCCTCGTCGACGAGGGCCCCGTGGGCCTCTCCGCCGTCCTCCTGCTCGCTGCACTCCTCGCGGCGCGCCGGGCCCTGGCCGGGGAGAGCCGGAGCCGGCCGGTCGCCTGGGCCGTCCTCGCCGGCCTCGCTCTCTTCCTCGGCCTCTGGACGAAGCTCGTCTTCGCCTGGTGGCTTCCGGCCTTCGTCGCATTCGCGCTCGCCGAGACTGGAGCCCAGGGCGGATGGACGGCCCTCGCCCGCCACCGCCGGGCCGTGCTCGCGGGCACGGCGGCGGTCGTCCTGCCCACCACCGTCCTGCTCGCCTCGGTGGACCGCGAGGGCCGGCCCTACGCTGCGGTGCTGGGGCAGGGGAAGGTCTCGGCGGAGCCCGAGCGGGTCCAGGCCGCGGCCGGCCGGCTCACGCCGTACCTCGTGGACGGCGCCCGCGTGGCCCCGCGCAACGTCCTGCTCCCGCGCTCCCTCCTCGACCCGCTGCCCCTGGCGCTCGCCGTGTCGATCCTCCTCCTCGCCACGCGGCGGCGCGAGAAGCGACGGGCGGTCGCGGCGTGGACGGCGGTCGCCGCGCTCACGTTCGTCCTCGCTTCGTCGAGCGAGTACAGCCAGTGGCCGCACCACTTCGCCTTCCCCCTCCTTCTCTTCGTCTTCGCCCTCGCGCTCGCGCTCGAGGGCCTCGGCGGGCGGGCACGGCTCGGCGTCGCGGTCGTCGTCCTGCTCTTCTGGGGGACGCTCGCCCTACGCTGGCCGTCGGCCACGTTCCCCGGCGAGTCCTCCCCGGCGAAGGACGAGCTGCTGCGCTTCGTCCGCGCGCGCGGGCTCGATCGGCAGAGCCTCCAGCTCCACGCGAGCTGGGGGACTTACTACATCGCCCAGCTCTTCGGGGACCGGGAGCGGCTCCTCCTCTACATGCGCAGCGCGACCGACGACCCGAAGCGGCTGGAGCTGGCCCGAGCGGCGGCTGCGGCCCGGGGACGGAGCGTCCTCCTCTTGAGCTCGCGGCGCTGGGAGAAGATCCAGAGCCCGGCGGTCGCGGCAGTGCTCGGCCCGCCGCAGGCGACCTGGCGCTTCGGAGACTGGTGGGCGGTCGAGTACGACCCGCTCAGGTCCTCGTCCCCCCGACGGTGATCTCGGAGACGAGGACCGTGGGCAAGCCCACGCCGACTGGCACGCTCTGGCCGGCCTTCTGGCAGGTGCCGACGCCCTCGTCGAGCCGGAGGTCGTGGCCGATGCGCGCGACCTTGGTGAGCACGTCGGGGCCGTTGCCGATGAGCGTCGCCCCGAAGACGGGAGGCCCGATCCGCCCGCCCTCGATCAGGTAGGCCTCGGTCGCGGAGAAGACGAACTTCCCGCTCGTGATGTCGACCTGGCCGCCGCCGAAGTGCTTCGCGTAGAGGCCGCGGGGGACCGAGCGCACGATCGCGTCGGGGTCGTCCTCGCCGGCCAGCATGAAGGTGTTGGTCATGCGGGGAAGCGGGATCGAGGTGTAGCCCTCGCGCCGGCCGTTGCCGGTGGGCGCCATCTTCATGAGCCCGGAGTTCAGGCGGTCCTGCAGGTAGCCGCGCAGGATGCCGTCCTCGATCAGGACCGTCCGGCCCGGCCGGTTCCCCTCGTCGTCGACGTTGAGGCTGCCCCGACGGTCCGCGAGCGTGCCGTCGTCGACGACCGTGACCCCGGGAGCGGCCACGCGCTCCCCGATCCGGCCCGAGAAGGCCGAGAGCCCCTTTCGGTTGAAGTCTCCCTCGAGGCCGTGCCCCACCGCCTCGTGGAGCAGGATGCCGGGCCAGCCCGGGCCGAGGACGACCGGCATCGGTCCCGCCGGGGCCTCGACCGCCCCCAGCAGCGTCACCGCCACCCGCGCCGCCTCGCGCGCGAAGTGCTCGGGCGGCTTCTGGGCGAAGAACTCCGGCCCCAGCCGCCCGCCCCCGCCCGACGACCCCTCGCGCCGCTTCCCCTTCTCGCTCGCGATCACGCTCACCCGGATCGAGAAGAGGGGCTGCACGTCTTCGACGAGCACCCCCACCGAGCTCGCGATGCGCACGCGCCGCGTCTCCTCGCCGAGGCTCGCGAGCACCTTCTCCACCCGCGGGTCGTAGGCGCGCGCCGCGCGGTCGGCCCGCTCGACGAGGGCGATCCTCTCCGCGAGCGGCAGGACCCCGACGCTCGTCTCGCCGTAGCGACGTTCGACGGGCACCGGCGAGACGGGCTGGGGAGGCAGGGCCTTCGAGTCGGACGCGATGTGGGCGGCCGTCTCGGCGGCGCGGGCCATGGCCGGCCACGACAGGTCGTCGGTGTAGGCGTAGCCCGTCCGCTCCCCGGAGACGACGCGGACGCCGAGACCGCAGGTGACGCCGGCCGAGGCCGTCCGGATGATCCCCTCCTCGAGGAGCAAGGACGAGGTCGTCTCGTGCTCGAGGTAGAGGTCCGCGAACGTCCCGCCCCGTGAGAGGGCGAGGGACAGCAGCCGCTCGAGCTCCGGCACCGGCACGTCGGCCGGGATCCGGGCGCGTTCGTCTCGGGGCATCCCTCGATCCTACCCGGCTTTGCCGGGCTGAGCAGAGGCAGCTTTAGCCCTGCTGGCCCCCGCTGCCGCAACCCACCGTCGCCGATTCGTGCCACAATGGGGTGACCGGCGGCTCGTACCCCCTCGGCCCGGTGGAATAAACCCCGCAGATCGTGCACCTTGGGTCTGAGCAGGCTCCACTGAACCTAACGGTCGGTATACACGTATCTACTCTTCTGGAGCACCGTGGAGGCTTCATGACCGGTAAGACCAAGAAGATTCTCGGAGCGGTCGTCGGGATCACCGTGATCGGCGCGATCGTCGGGTTCAGCGTCGCCCGCGAGAACAGCAAGAAGACCCTCGTCCAGACGGGCAAGGTCGAGAAGAAGGACCTCGTCCAGGTCGTCACCGCCTCGGGGGAGGTCCGGCCCAAGCGCTACGTCAACGTCGGCGCGAACGTCTCCGGGCGCCTCATCGAGATCACGGTCAAGGAAGGCGACGCGGTGAAGCAGGGCCAGGTCCTGGCCAAGGTCGAGTCGGAGCGGTACCAGGCGATCCAGCGCCAGTCCGAGGCCGGTCTCGCCGCCGGCAACGCCGACCTCGCCCGGGCCGAGGCCGACCTCGCCATCTCCAAGATCGCCTTCGATCGCATCGGGCGGATGCGTCAGCAGCGCCTCGTCTCGGAGCAGGACTACGACCAGGCCGAGGCGGACTTCAAGATGAAGACGGCGAACGTCGACGCCGCCCGCCGACGCGTAGCGCAGCTCCAGGCCGCGCGCGACAGCACGAAGGACGACCTCGTCAAGACGACGGTGATCGCCCCCATGGACGGCCAGGTCACGAACCTTCCCATGGAAGCGGGCGAGATGGTCATCGGCGCGATGAGCTTCCAGCCCACCACCATCATGACCGTCGCCGACCTGTCGGTCATGGAGTGCCAGGTCATGGTCGACGAGACCGACTTCCGCAACCTGAAGCTCGGCCAGGAGGCGAAGATCAAGGTGGACGCCCTCGAGGGCCTCGAGCTCAAGGGGGAGGTCACGGAGATCGGCGCCTCCGCACTCGTGCGCGGCAGCGGCAGCCAGAGCACGGTCCAGACGACCCTCGGCGCCAACACCGGCAACCAGCCGAAGGACTTCAAGGTCACGATCACGATCAAGAACCCGC
Source organism: Vicinamibacteria bacterium (assembly GCA_035577965.1). Lineage (GTDB taxonomy): Bacteria > Acidobacteriota > Vicinamibacteria > Fen-336 > Fen-336 > DATBSL01. Next base: position 48,238 of record DATJYX010000036.1, read on the forward strand.
CGGCCAACCTCCGCCCCGGCCTCAACGCCACCGCCGACATCACCACCGCCTCGCGCTCCAAAGTCGTCGCCGTCCCCGTGCAGGCCGTCGTCGTGCGCGAGGTGAACAAGCAGGGCAAGGTCGTCGACCCGGACTCCATGGCGAGCGGCGGGCAGGGCACCGAGCGCCAGGGCGACACCGTGACCCAGGTGGCCCGCGAGAAGGGTCAGGAGAAGGACGGGGTCTTCGTGGTCCAGGGCGAGAAGGCGGTCTTCAAGCCGGTGAAGACCGGCGTCATGGGCGAAACCGACATCGAGGTGACCGAGGGCCTCGCCGAGGGCCAGGAGATCGTGACCGGCTCCTACCGCACGCTGCGGACCCTCAAGGACGAGGCCGTCATCAAGGCCGAGCCGAAGGGAAAGAAGTCGTGAGCACCGCCCCGCGGGAGGCGTTCGAGGGACCCGTCATCGACGCCGAGGACCTCTGGCGCACGTACCAGATGGGCGCCGAGGAGATCCACGCGCTCCGCGGCGTCACGTTCGAGATCCAGCAGGGCGAGTACGTGGCGGTGATGGGTCCGTCGGGGTCGGGCAAGTCCACCCTCATGAACCTCATCGGCTGTCTGGACACGCCGACCAAGGGGCGCTACGTGCTGCGGGGCAAGGTCGTCTCCGAGATGGACGACGACGACCTCGCCGCGGTGCGGAACCGCGAGATCGGCTTCGTGTTCCAGACCTTCAACCTGCTCCCCCGCGCGACCGCCCTCCACAACGTCGAGCTGCCGCTCGTCTACGCCGGCGTCCCCAAGGAGAAGCGGCTCGACCGGGCGAAGGGGGCGCTCGAGATGGTCGACCTCGCCGATCGGATGAACCACAAGCCGAACGAGCTCTCCGGCGGCCAGCGCCAGAGGGTGGCGGTGGCCCGGGCCCTCGTCATGAACCCCTCGATCCTCCTCGCCGACGAGCCGACCGGAAACCTCGACACCCAGACCGGCGAGGAGATCATGCGTCTCTTCGAGCGGCTGCACGAGCAGGGCAACACGATCATCCTCGTCACCCACGAGAAGGACATCGCCGACCACGCCCACCGGACGATCCACATCCGCGACGGGCGGATCGAGAGCGACGCTCCGCGCGGGAAGGCCTGAGGGCCCCGGCCATGCTCTTCGGGGAGGCCATCCGGATCGCGGTCGCCTCGCTGCGGGCGAACAAGCTCCGCTCGCTCCTCACCGTGCTCGGCATCCTGATCGGCGTCTCCTCCGTCATCGCCATCGTGGCCATCACCGAGGGCCTCGACCGCTACATGTCCGAGAAGGTGCTCGAGCTGGGCTCGAAGAGCTTCCGTCTCCAGCGCGGCCCCGACATCATCACCAGCCACGAGCAGTGGATGGCGATCATGAGGAGGAAGCGCGTCGACCTCGACGACCTCGAGGCCATGCGCCGGGCGTGCACGCTCTGCTCCGAGGTCGGGGCCCAGGTCGACACCGGGGGCAGCGTCAAGCGGGGGCGGGTCATCCAGAAGAACGTGCAGATCACCGGGATCACCGAGAACGTGTCCCGCATCGGCAGCATCCGCGAGCTGGCCGCGGGGCGGCACCTCGTCCAGCAGGACATCGACCAGGCGGCGCCGGGAGTGGTCATCGGGATGGACCTCGTGGACGCCTTCTTCGGCACCATGGAGCCGATCGGGAAGGAGATCGACGTCGACGGCCACCCCCTCAGGGTGGTCGGGGTGGCGGAGAGGAAGGGCTCCATCTTCGGCGAGAGCACGGACAACTTCGTGTGGATGCCGATCACCACCTTCCAGAAGCTCTACGGCACGAGGCGCTCGATCGCCATCCAGGCCGAGACGGGGACGATGGCCGACTTCGAGGCCGCCCAGGACCAGATGCGCGTGGCCATGCGGGCGCGGCGCCACCTCACCTACCACAAGCCGGACGACTTCGCCATCGAGACCGGGGAGAGCATCATGGAGCTCTGGCAGAACATGACCCGGGGCATCTACGTGGTGACCCTGGTCGTGACCGGCATCAGCCTGCTCATCGGCGGCATCGTGGTGATGAACATCATGCTCGTCTCGGTCACCGAGCGCATCAAGGAGATCGGCGTCCGCAAGGCCCTCGGGGCCCGGCGGGGCGACATCCTGCGCCAGTTCCTCGTGGAGTCGGTGGTGCTGTCCGGCTTCGGCGGCTTCCTCGGCGTCCTCGGCGCGGCGGCCTTCTCCTTCATTCTCGCAACAGTGCTCGGGAACATCATGTCCGCCGACTTCTCGGCGCCGGTCCGGCCCTGGGCGGTGGCGCTGGCGATCGGCGTCTCGTCGGCGGTGGGCCTCGTGGCCGGCATCTATCCCGCCAACCGGGCGGCTGCCCTCGACCCCGTCGAGGCCCTGAGGAACGAGTGATGCTGCGCAGCCTGGGCCGTCTCCTCGAGCGCCACCCCGTCCTCATGGCCATGGGCGAGGCGGTGGGCATGGGCCTGCAGAGCATCCGCGCCTACAAGATGCGGGCCTTCCTCACGATCCTCGGGGTCGTCATGGGCATCATGACCGTGACCGGCATGAGCTCGATCGTGGCCGGCCTCAACAACAACGTCGCCCAGTCGGTGGCGAAGATCGGCTCCTCGACCATCTTCATCCGCCCCTTCGCCCCCGGGGAGCGCGTGGACGACGACGAGTGGCGCAAGCGCAAGGCGATCACCCTCGACGAGGTGGAAGCGATCGCGAAGAAGCCGGCCGTGGCGGCGATCGCCCCCATCCAGATCGTGCCCGTCGACAACGTGAAGTACGGGACGGACCGGGCCCAGGACGTGCAGGTCCTGGGGACGACGCCCGACTACGAGTCCGTCCACGAGAGCTACGTCGACAAGGGACGCTTCATCTCGCAGCAGGACGTCAATCGCGCGATGCCGGTCGCGGTCATCGGGACCGACATCCAGGACGCGCTCTTCCCGTTCGTGGACCCGATCGGGAAGGAGCTCTCGCTCGACGGCCGGCGCTTCACGATCATCGGGGTGCTCAACAAGAAGGGCAAGTTCCTGTGGATGACCATGGACAACTACGTCCTCATCCCCGTGAACTCGCTGCAGAGGCAGGACCGCCGCTTCAACTTCATGGTGGCGAACATGAAGGCCGCTTCCCCCACCCAGATCGACAAGGCGATCGACGAGGCCACGGAGGCGATGCGCCGGGCGCGGAAGCTGAAGTTCATGCAGAAGAACAACTTCGCTATCTTCGCCCAGGACACCTTCACGAACCTCTACAACCAGCTCACCGGCGGCATCTACATGGTGATGATCGCCATCTCCTCGATCGGCTTGATCGTCGGCGGCGTGGGAGTCATGAACATCATGCTCGTGTCCGTGACCGAGAGGACCCGCGAGATCGGCGTCCGGAAGGCCCTCGGCGCCACCAAGCGCGACATCCTCTGGCAGTTCCTGACCGAGGCCATGACCCTCACCGGCGCGGGCGGCGTCGTGGGGATCCTGATCGGGGCGGTGGCGGCGTTCCTGATCAACCTCTTCTCGCCGTTCCCGGCGGTCATCCAGCCGACGTGGGTCATCGTCGCCTTCTCGACCTCGATGGCGGTGGGCCTCACCTTCGGCCTCTGGCCGGCGGCCAAGGCGGCCCGCCTCGATCCGATCGAGGCGCTGAGGTACGAGTAGCGCTCGAGGGCGCCCGGTCGAGCAGCGCCCGAGAGAGGTCGTTCCGGAACGCCTCGGGGAGGCCCGTTCGTTGTAGCATTCGCCCACTCGGAGGCCACGAATGAGTGATCCACTCCCCTCGCCAGCCGCGTCTCCTGCTCCCGTCGCCCCTGAGCCCTCTGGGGGCTTCTTCCAGAACTTGATCGACGTGTACTTCGCTCCCCGCGAGGCGTTCACCCGCATCTGCCGCCGGCCGGCGTTCCTCGTGCCGGCGTTGCTCGTGATGGTCTTCGCCATCGGCTTCTTCGCGATCTGGGTCCAGAAGGTCGACGCGAAGGCCTTCATGCAGGCCCAGATCGAGGAGAGCCCGTTCGCCTCCCGCATCCCCGCCGACCAGAAGGCGGGCATCATCGAGCAGCAGGCGGCGGGCCTCGCCAAGTGGGGTTGGATCAACGTCGCGGTGTTCACGCCCCTCATGATCCTCGTCGTCGCGGGAGTGCTGCACTTCGTCTACCGCTTCTTCTACGCCTCCGAGTCGACCTTCAAGCAGGCGCTCGCCATCACCTCCTGGGTGTTCCTGGCCATGGGCATCCTCACCCAGCCCCTCACCCTCACCGTGATGGCCCTGAAGGGAGACTGGAACATCGATCCCCGGAACGCGCTCCAGGCGAACCTGGGAATCCTCCTCGACCAGTCCACTGCGGCGAAGACCCTGTGGGCCTTCTCCAGCAGCATCGACGTCTTCTCGATGTGGACGGTCTTCCTGCTCGCGGTGGGCTTCGGCGTGGCCAGCCGCAAGACGACCGGCGCCGCCCTTTGGGGCGTCGGGATCTGCTGGGTGCTCATCATCCTCGGCAAGGTCGGCTGGGCCGCGATCTTCTGATCGCCGGGCGGCCCCGCCCTCCCGAAGCACCGCGCACGACGACGGCTACCGAGCACGCTGGGCGCGCGGGTGCGCGCGGGTTGCCCGCCCGCGACGCCCGCGGTATAGTTTCCGTCTCCACCGGGCGCCCTTAGCTCAGTTGGATAGAGCGACAGACTACGAATCTGTAGGTCGCACGTTCGAATCGTGCAGGGCGCACCA
>DATJYX010000037.1:0-57357 GCA_035577965.1 Vicinamibacteria bacterium
CCTGCTGCGCCTGCGCGCTGGCCTGCTTCTGGGCCTTCTTCTGGGCCCGGCGGCCCTTGACTGCCCCCACCGCGGCTCCTGCGCCCGCGCCCTCTCCGGCGTCGAGATGACCCTCGTCCCCGACGGTGTTGTTGTCGGCCACTGCGCCGACGGCGGCCCCCTTCGCGGCCCCGCGCGCCGCGCCCCTGACCGCTCCTCCCTTCGGCGCGTCCTTTGCCTCCGCCGGCGTCGTCGCGGCCGTGGGGTCGATCCCGGTCTGCTGGCGGGCCCAGGTGTAGCACTCGTTCTCGTCCTGCCCCTGCTTGGCCGCGTCCTGGCCGGAACCGGGGTAGACAAACATCCCGAGGGTCGCCGGCTTCGGGGGCGTCTGGGGGGCTGGGGCGGCCTGGGCGGCCGGCGCGGCCTGCGCCGCGGGGGCGGCGCTCTGACCGGCGAGGACGGGAACGGCGAACAGGACGAGGACTGCGGCGAGGCTCTTCTTCATCGCCTTGCTCCTTGCAGGGCCGACGGAGCCCGCGCCGCGGGAGTCCGGGATGCCGCCCCCAATCGGGCGGACCGGGCGACGACGCCGACTCTTTCTGGCCTGCAGCACCATGATGGACCAGAGGCGAGCTCGGCCGGAAGTAACAAGACCGTGAGGTTACGGTCGCACGGGCGGGCGGTCTCGTGAGACGCCGGCACGTCCGCCGGTCACCCGGGTCGTCCCCGATTGCGGGCTTCGATGGGAGAGGTGGCGTCGCGCACCGCGGATCGCGCCCGACCCGCGCCGGTCGCTGCACCCTCACTTCCGGCTGTGTCGACGCGCGAGCACGAGTCGCAGAACGCGCGCATCCTCCTGGTGACGGGGGTGGTCGATGCGCTCCTTGATCTCCAGGAGGTCCTCGATGCCGACCCAGGAGGCCCGCGCCCGTCCGTAGGTGCCCTCGACACGCCGGGGCCACGCGTCCTCGAAGGCCAGGGGTGCGGCCGCCTGCAGCAGGTCGATGAGATTCGGCGCGACGCCGATCTGCAGGATCTCGTCCGGGTCCGAGACGTTCAGCAGGTGGGGGCTCCCGAACTCGGCGAGGGCGTCGTTCGCACGGGCCAGGTTGTCGGGATCGGAGCCGAGCCAGATGTCGATGCCCTTCGTGAACCGGGGCTTCGCGTGGTAGACGAAAGCGAGGCCGCCGACGATGAGGTAGCGAACGCGGTGGCGATCGAGCAGCTCCAGGAAGTCCTCGAAGTCCTGGATGGCTTCCACGTCAGTCGCGCCTGCTGCCCCGCCCGGCCACCACGGCCTCGACGTCGCGGCGAATCGCCACGAGAGCGGCGAGGCGCTCCTCCGGGCCCAGCGACTGCCAGAAGTCGAGGTCCCACGCCTCCGCGTCGGCGTGGCTCGAAGCCCGGTGGGCCACCAGCCGCTCCCTTCGGAGGCGGCTGCGCGAGGCCAGGGCGGCCCGGTCCTCCTCCTCTCCCACACGTCGATTCTAGTCCAAGGGAGAGGACGGATGATCGAGGACCTTCTTCGGCCTCGGCCGCGGCCGCGTCTCTCAGCCCCTCGGGCTCCAGCTCAGGTAGGCCCGCACCTGCGGGTTGCGCTGGCGGAGGTGCTGGGGGACGGCCTGACCGAGCACCTCGAACTGGTAGTGGCTGTCGCGCAGGAAGAGGCTGGCGTCCCCGCCTATGCCGAGCCCCCAGAAGAGCGGCAGAGCCAGCCTCGCCGCGGCGGCCTGGATGTAGTGGTTGGCGTCCACGCCCTGCAGGTTCGGACCCCGGTCGAACACCGACCCGTTCGTGACCGAGATCCACTGGAAGCGGTAGGACAGGCCGAGCAGCGGCCACCGCGACACGGACAGCATCGCCTCCGCAGAGGCCCCGAGGCCGGGGCCGTAGTCGTACTCCCGCAGGCGCGTGATGTCGGCCACGTTCGCGAACTTCGAGTAGTCGGAGTTGACTCCTCCGAGGAGCATCGCGATCCCGTCCACCCGCGTCTGGAGCCAGGCCTTGTTCGACAGCCGGAAGCGCGACATGAGGCTCGGCCCGAAGCTCTGGCCCCCGAACTCGTAGATGTCGTTGTTGACGTAGTCGAAGTGCTGGACGATCGAGAAGACGTGGTTCGGCTGGTCCCCCTCGCCGAGGGGCTTCGTCCACAGGTCGCCCCGGATCTGGAGCCGGCCGAGCGGCAGCTTGTCCCGGAAGTTGAGCTGGAGGGCCATGTCGAAGTAGTCGAAGGGCTTTCGCCGCGTGTTCTCGAACTCGTTCCCGAAGCTGTGGTCGAACTCGAAGAAGCCGTAGCTCTTCGTGTTGTCCTTGATCGAGTTGCCTTCGCCGATCGTCCGCACCCCTGAGGAGAGGAAGCTGAAGCTGCCCGGCGGGCGCCAGTCCATGGCGTCCGTCGGGTTCTCGTCCTGCGCCCCCCACCGGCCGGAGAGCCCTCGGTTCAGCCCGCGGACGGGGTCGATGAAGAACGCCCCCACCTCCCGGCCGATCCGTCCGAAGCCCGTCGACTTGTTGTCGAGCACCTGCGAGGAGAGCCGGAAGAGCGCCTCCCCCACCGCCGCCCCGCCGATGCCCGTCGAGATCTGGTCGTTGATCGCGATCGGGTGGTTCTCTCCGCACCACTCCCAGAAGAACGCTCCGCCGAAGGCGTAGGCATAGGACGTCCAGAAGTTGAGGCCGTTCGCCCGGGCGGCGTTGTAGTAGGTGGCCCCGTTGTAGGGGTGGTTGATCTGGTTGTTGCGGAACATGTTGTCGTCGTACGTCCCGCCCGTCTCGAGGTTGCGCCACCAGCTTCTCGGGGAGGTCTGGGAGTAGTTGACGTCGGACTTCCACTCGGTGAGCGTGGTCGCGAGCAGGTTGATCGCGAGCGTCTCGCCGGTCGCCCACCCGTAGTTCTTCTCCACTCCCCACGCGTCACGGGGTTGGTCGTCGCCCGGGCTCTTGCCCTCGACTCCCGACGGCCGCCCGTCGTCCGGCCGCCAGACCATCCCCAGCCGCGCCTCCCACGCGTTGCCCGACCCGGCGGGCGCGAGACCGATCGGCGAGAGGTCGTAGTCGTCGGTCTTGAGGTACGTCCAGGAGAACGACGTGTCGAGGGCGAGGGATCGGTTGAGGCGCCACTCGATCCCCGGGATCACCGCCACGCTCCACCCGTTCGTCGCCTTCGTCGGGCTCGACTCCGGCACGAAGTCCGAAGGCGTCGGGTAGGGGGCGAAGACGAGGTTCCTCGGATGGAGCCGCGCGAGGCCGCCCCGCACCTGCAGGTACGGCCTCACGCTCTGCTTCAGGCGGAACATCCGCGTCGCGGACAGGTAGATCTGGTGGAAGGCGAAATCGTCCCCCACGGGGTAGCCGACGATCGTCACCCGCGAGGGGATCTGGTCGTACGGGGACTTGAGGACGAACGAGCCGAAGCTGACTCCCCCGCCGAAGCGCCAGGGCCCCACCCTGCGGAAGAGGCCGAACTCGCCCGAGATCGGCTTCTGCACGGCCGTGCTGAGATCGCCTCCCACGCCGCCGAGGCCGAGCGTGAAGTTGAACCCCCACCGGGGCTCGGCGGAATCGCTCGACGGCAGGGCCGACGTCGTCGAAGACGAAGGCGGCGGCTCGAGAAACGGGTTCGTCGAGGCTCGGAGCGGCGTCGCCGCCGCGAGGAGGAGGAGGAGGGGGACGAGGGTCTTGTTCATCGAAGGGCTCCCTGCAAGGCCGTCGCGTCGCAAAGACACGCCGCGCGGGCCGCGCGATGAAGGCGTTCGTTGGCCTGCGGGCGCAAGGATGCCGGGGGAGCGTGTCAGACGCAAGTAACAGGCCCGTAAGTTACGGTCGCCCGGGCGCGCCTAGGGCGACCTCGGTCGGCGGCCCGTCCGTCCGTTCTGTTGCTGGTCAGGCGGCCCCCCGGAGCCGCGTCGCGGGCCTTGCCCTCGGCCTCAGCCCCTCGGGCCCCAGCTCAGGTAGACGTGCACCTGAGGGTTCCTCTGGCTGAGGTTCTCGGGGATAGGTACGCCGAGCACCTGGAACTGGTAGTGGCTGTCGCGCAGGAAGAGGTAGGCGTCCCCGCCGATGCCCAGCCCCCGGAAGAGGGGCACGGACACCCTCGCTTCCGCGAACTGGATGTAGTGGTTGGCGTTCTCGCCCTGGAGGTTCGGGCCGCGGTCGAAGACCGACCCGTTGTGCACGTTGAGCCACTGGAAGCGGTAGGCCAGCTTGAGGAGCGGCCACCGGGACCGGGCGAGCGTGGCCTCGCCGGCGACGCCGAGGCCGGAACCGTAGTCGTACTCGCGGAGGCGGGTGACGTCGGCCACTTGGGCGAAGTGCGAGTAGTCGGAGTTGACGCCTCCGAGCAGCATGCCGATCCCGTCCACCCGCGTCTGGAGCCAGAGCCGGTCCGCCAGCCGGAAGCGCGACAGCAGGCTCGGCCCGAAGCTCTGGCCCCCGAACTCGTAGTCGGTGTTGTTCATGTACTCGTAGTGCTGGACGATCGAGAAGACGTGGTTCGGGTGGTCACCGGAGCCGAGCGGCTTCGACCAGAGGTCGCCCCGGATCTGGAACTCGCCGATCGGGTGCTTGTCGCCGAAGTTGAACTGGATCTGCGTGTCGAAGTAGTCGAAGGGCTTGCGCCGCGGGTTCTCGAACTCGTCCCCGAAGGCGTGGTCGAGCTCCACGAAGGCGTAGCTGTCGGTGTTGTTCTTGATCGAGTCGCCCTCGCCGATCGTGCGGATTCCGGAGGCCAGGAACGTGGAGCTGCCCGACGGCCTCCAGTCCTGCGGGTCGGAAGGGTTGTCGTCCTGCGCCCCCCAGCGGCCGGAAAGCCCCCGGTTGAGGCCGCGCACCGGGTCGACGAGGAACGCTGCGGCCTCGCGGCCGGCCCGTCCCCAGCCCGTCGAGCGGTTGTCGAGGATCTCCGAGGAGATCCTGAAGAGCGCCTCGCCCATCGCCGGCCCGCCGATCCCGGTGGACACCTGGTCGTTGAGCGCGATGGGGTGGTTCTCGCTGCAGCACTCCCAGAAGAAGGACCCGGCGAAGGCGTAGCCGTAGGAGGTCCAGAAGTTGAGCCCGTTGGCCCGCGCGCCGTTGAAGTACGTGGCCCCGTTGTAGGGATGGATGAGCTGGTTGTTGCGGAAGAGGTTGTCGTCGTAGGTCCCGCCCGTCTCGAAGTTCCGCCACCAGCTCCGGTCGGAGGTCTGGGTGTAGTTGAGGTTCGACTTGAACTCCTCCATCTCGGTGGCGACGATGTTGATCGCCAGCACCTCGGCTGCGGCCCACCCGTAGTTGCGCTCGACGCCCCAGGCGTCGCGCGGCCGGTCGGGGGAGACGCTCTTCCCGGCCGGGCCCGACGGCTGACCGTCGTCCAGGTGCCAGGTGATGCCGAGCCGCGCCTCCCACGCCTCGCCCCAGGACTCCGGGGGGAGGCCCACCGCCGAAAGGTCGTAGGAGCCGGTGTCGAAGTACGTCCAGGAGAACGACGTGTCGAGCGAGATCGAGCGCGAGAGCCGCCACTCGATCCCGGGAATCACCCCCACGCTGAAACCGTTCGTCGCCTTGGTCGGGCTCGACTCCGGCACGAAGTCCGCCGGGATGGGGTTGGGCGCGAAGACGAGGCTCCGCGGGTGCATCCGGGCGATTCCCCCCCGCACCTGCAGGTAGGGCCGCACGGCGTGCTGGAGGCGGAACATCCGCGCCGCCGAGAGGTAGATCTGGTGGAACGCCCAGTCGTTGCCCACCGGGTAGCCGACGATCGTCACCTGCGGCGGCACCTCGCTGTAGGGCGAGCGCAGGACGAACGAGCCGAAGCTCAGGCCCGCGCCGAAACGCCACGGTCCCGACTTCCGGAACAGGCTGAAGTCGCCCGACACCGGCTTCTGGAGGGAGGTGCTGAAGTCGCCGTTGATGCCGCCGTAGCCCAGCGAGAGGTTGAAGCCCCATCCGGCCTCAGGCGGGCTCGACGACGCGGACGCACCCGAGGACGCGTCGCTCGGTTCGAGGAAGGGGTTCGTCCCCGCTCGAAGAGGCGTGGCCGCCGCCAGGAGCAGCAACGCGAGCCAGGTCTTGATCATCCACGACCTCCCTTGGGCCGCCCGTGCCGCACCCCCTGCCTCGTGCGCCGCCGCAGGCGTACGAATCGGCGCTGCGACTGGAGGGTCGCCTGAAGCGGCGAGCCAGGAGGCGGACTGGACGTTGGAGGATGGATGAGAACCCCGTCGAGCGCAAGCGGCACTCCCGTGCTCCGCGCGGTTCCACCCGCCAGGACAATCTCGCATAAACCCTTACATCCAGTGACTTCCGGCGGGGAGGCTGATACGATTAGATTTTCCAGCCGGAGGCTTGTCGCGTGCCAGTCAGGGAGGTCGTTGCCTTGAATCGGAGGCGCAGCCGGCGGGACGAGTCGTCCCTCGGCGCCGAAACCGTCCTCCAGCAGATGGAGCGGATCCTGGCCCACGGCGACTTCGACGGGTCCCCTCGGTCCCGGGCCTTCTTCCGGTTCATCGTCGAAGAGACGCTCGCCGGCCGGCAGGCTGGCCTGACCCAGACGGCGATCGCCACGCAGGTGTTCGGGCGCCGCAGCGACTTCGACCCGACGGTGGACCCGATCGTGCGCATCCAGGCCGGACGGCTGCGGCGCTCCATCGAGCGCTACTACCTGCTCGCGGGAGCCCGGGACCCGTTGCGGATCGAGCTGCCGCGGGGCGCGTACGTGCCCGTCGCGCGGCCGGCAACCCCCGCGGAAGAAGGGCGGCCGAGCGACGCCGAACGTTCCGCGCCGCCCGCTGACGACTGGCCCACCGTCGTCGTCAGCGTCTCCGAGCCCATCCCGCCCGACTCCGAGCTCGACGAGCTGGGGGCCCGCTTTCTCGATCACCTCGCCGTCGAGCTGGGTCGGTATGGGGACGTACGCGTCCTGCTCCCGAGAGAGTCGCCCTTCCCGGCGACGGTTCGCCGTGTCGATTCGATGTTCGTCCTCACGAGCCGGTTCTTTCGGGACGGGTCCGGCCTCCGCCTGGTCGCCCGCCTCGCGGACCGCCGCACCGGGAGCCAGGCGTGGGCCGAGGAGTACCGATCCCGGTCCTCCCCGGCGACGGCGTTCGCCGCCGAGACCGCGCGGGTCGTCGCCGCCAGCGTCGCCTCGGAGCAGGGCGTCGTGGCCAGGGGGCTCTGGGCCGAGCATCGGGCGCAGCCTTCCGCCGAGCTGACGCCCTACGCCGGGATCCTCGCCTCCTACCAGTTCCTCTTCAATCGCGAGCCGGCGGACCTCGCCCCGGCGATCTCGGCCTTGGAGGGCGTGGTGGCCGCCGAGCCCGAGTGCGCCCTGGCCTGGGTCCAGCTCGCTCGCCTCCACGCGTCGAACTACGCCTTCGACGTCGCGCCCGTCGAGACCCCCGTCGGGAAGGCCGTCGACTACGCGCAGCGGGGCGTCCGCCTCGACCCGTCCAGCCAGAGGGCGCGGACGACCCTCGCGGGGGCGCTCCTGCTCAAGGGCGAGCTCGCCGCCGCTCTGGCCGAAGCCCGGAGGGCTCTCGACCTCGACCCGGACTCGCTCGTCTACCTCGAGTGGATCGGCTGGGTCATGACGCTGGCCGGCGAGTGGGAGCACGGCTCTGGCCTCGTGAGACGGGCGCTCTCCCGCAACCCCCACGTCATCCCGGTCGCCCACCACGCTCTGTGGCTGGCCCACCTCCGGCGCGGCGAGATCGAGGAGGCCTACCACGAGGCCGTCCGCTACAGCGACCCGACCTTCTACCTGCGGGCCATGATGCGGGCCTGCTGCCTCGGCCTCCTCGGGAGGGAGGAGGAGGCGATGGCGGAGGTAGCCGAGCTCCTCGCCAAGAAGCCCGACTTCCCGAGCCGGGGCCGCGCGCTGATCGGCCGGCTGGTCAAGTTCCCCGACCTGCTCGAGAGCGTCGCGGGCGGCCTCGGAAGGGCCGGCCTCGCGATCGACTGACCACCCGAGCGGCCTCGACACCGGATGCCGGGGTGTCGCACCCTCGGGCGGGATCGTGTCACCATTGCCGGGCGCCCGTCGCCTCCGACCAAGGAGTGAAGCCATGAGGACCCTCATCGGCGGCGTGGTCGCCGCCGGACTCCTGCTGCCGTCGGTCGCCCGCGTCGAGTCGCCGTCGGAGACGTGGAACGGCCTCCCCGACCGGTTCCAGCTCGACACCGGCTACTTCCGCATCAACGTCGACGCCGTCCTCCGCTTCAACGGGCCGCAGGGCGGGTCGGACCAGGTCGACTTCAGCAGGGACCTGGGCGAGGACCCCAACGTGAACACGTTCTGGCTGGAGGGGATGTGGCGGCTGGGCCGGCGCCACCAGATCAAGCTCGCCTACACCCGCTCGAGCAACACGGGGACGGACTACACCCTCCAGCGCGATTTCAGCTGGGGCGGCCAGGCTCGGCCCCGAGCGAAGGAGTCCCGCGTCCTCCTGTCGTCCGCGCCCGAACCCAGCTCCGATCGCGGCGATCGTCAGTTCGGCTTGCCGATCCAGGAGTACTGCCAGGCGAGCGAGACGATCCTGTAGTCGCCCCCGAACCGGATGTAGGCCCCGTCGGCGTAGCCGACTTTGACGGACTGCCGGCGGGTCAGCGGGAACGAGGCCGTCATCCCGACGCGCGAGCTCTTCTGCAGGGTGGCCGGGTTCTCGACACCGTTGAGGCTCGTCTCGCCGCCGCGCCAGAAGTTGCCGTCGAGCGAGACCCAGAGCCGTGGGCGGAAGTCGTAGCTCAGGTGGGTCTCGAAGGCCGCGATCGGCTTCTGCGTCTGGTCCTGGACGTCTGGGAAGTACTGGTTCCGGGAAAAGAACTCCGGGTTCCGGGTGAAGAACCAGACCCCCGCATAGGCGTCGAGGATCCAGTGCCCCCACCGCTGCGAGAGACCCACTTCAGGCTTGAAGGACCAGCGGTTGCTCCCGAGGTTGATGAGCTTGGTGGGGTCGTACTGACCGGTGGGCGCCACGACCTTGAGGCTCACGCCGACGAGCGTCTTCTGCTGCCACTTCCGGAAATCGGCGAGGTCCATGGCGGGGCCGCCCTTGATGTTCACCGCGAGCCGGAAGACGGAGTCGAAGAGGCCGGAGCGGTAGGCGTTGGTCTGCGTGCCGAAGGCCGTCCCCTTGAAGTGGCCCACGCCGTAGGGCAGCGTCGCCGCCACGTTGGCCGAGCGGCCGAAGAAGCTCAGGGAGTGGACGACCGCCACGAGCGGCATGTTCAACCTCGCCGTGGCGTCGGTGATCGGAACCGCGCCCTCGAAGTCGAGGTTGCCGTCGTTGTAGATGTCGCTCAGGGTGACGGCGTTCGTGTGGATGGGCGTGACGAGGTAGGCGCGCGGCGTGAGGTCCTGGGCGCGGAGCCCCGGGAGGGGACCGGCGAGGACCAGGACCGACGCCGCGGCGCCGACCGCGATTCGCGACACTGTCCGCGGGACTCGCGGGTGCCCTTCCGCGCGTGCCTACCGGATGAGGCCCTGCTTCTTGAGCTCGCTCGCCGCCTTGGCGACGAGCTCCTGGATGAACGACCCCACCTTGGACGGGTTGGTCGTCGCGGACTGGGCGGCCCAGACGAGCTTGTTCTGCTCCAGGCTGTAGACGAGGATCTCCACCGTCACGATCGTGTCCGTCCGGAGGTAGCCGGGGTCGTAGACGCCGCCCCAGCCGTAGCCGTAGTAGCCGGCGCCCCAGAAGGTCGCGTAGGCCGGCCCCCCCCAGTACATGCCCGGGCTCGAGCTGATCTCCTTCTCCTTGCCCACCGCCCTCATCGCCACGACGCCCGCGACGTTCGCCTTCTCCAAGAACTCCTTGGCCTTCTCCTTGTCCTGGACGAGCTCCTTGGGGATGAGCGTGTAGGCGGCGATGCCCACGACGCCCCTCTTGGTGAGCTCCTGGGCGAGGGCGTCCTCCGCGCCGAAGCGGACGCTCTGCTCCTTGCTCACGACGAGCGCCGCGACCTTCTTGCCCTTGAAGTTCAGGGGCGCGGCGCCGGGCGCCTTCCAGCTGGAGTTGAACGTCGTCGACCCGCAGGCGGCCGCCGCCACCACCGCCGCCAGGACCAGACCGCCCCTCGTCGCTCGAGACATGCGCAGATACCTCCTCGTGCCGGGTCGCCCGGCGGCCGACATCTTCCTTCAACGGGCGCGCGAAGTCCAAGCCGCCGCCCTCCCCCGCCTCGCGCCGGAGGATAGGACGGCGGGCGAGACCCGGTTGACGGCGCGCGCGCGCCGACGGTATGGTGCTCCCTGTTTCCGTCCATGTGAGGAGGAGGAGTTCATGCAGCGTCTCCGTTTCGGACAGGGCTTCGCCACGGCAGCGATCGTGCTGTCGTGCGCGGTGGCGGCACGGGCGCAGGACGAGGGCGTCAAGCAGGTCGAGCAGCTCACCAAGAAGGCCGGGGCGACGGTGGAGGCCATCGGCAACACCAAGGTCCAGCTCATGAAGACGATGGACGTCTACAACGGCCTGATGGCGGACGGCGCGACGGACCGCAAGGACCTCTACAAGAAGCTCCAGTCCGAGATGGCGTCTACCGAGAAGAAGCGGGCGGAGATCACCGTCCGCGCGGGCGAGATGAAGGCGGAGGCCGACACGCTCTTCAAGAGCTGGACCGACTCCGCGGCCGCGATCTCCGACGCCGGGCTCCGTCAGAAGAGCCAGGATCGCATCGCCAAGACGAAGGCGAGCTACGCCGGGATCGGGACGGTGGGCCAGAAGGCGGCCGACCTCTACGGGCCCTTCATGAAGGCGCTGCAGGACCAGGTGACCTACCTGGGCCATGACCTCAATCCGTCGGCGGTCGCCAGCCTCAAGCCGGAGGCGGTCAAGATCAACGAGCAGGCGAAGGAGCTCGTCAAGCGCATCGACGACACGATCACGACCACCAACACGGCGATCAACGCCCTGCGCCCGCAGTAAGCGGGCGAAGCACGGGAGGAGGCCCGGAGCTCAGGCCGGGAGCGGAGCCGCCGGGCCCCCTCTCTCCCCGCCCGGAAGGCCGGGCGGCGCCCAGCCGGTCTCGTTCGTTCCGGGAAAGGGGACCCGATGAACGCCGCTCTCGTCCCCGCCGTCGATTGGCTCGGCCGGTACGAGCGGCGGTGGCTGAAGGCCGACGTCCTGGCCGGGCTCACGACCGCCGCCGTCGTGATCCCGAAGGCCATGGCCTACGCGACGATCGCCGGCCTTCCGGTGGAAGTCGGCCTCTACACGGTCCTCGTGCCGACCGCCGTCTACGCCGCCCTCGGCACCTCGCGCGTCCTGAGCGTCAGCACCAGCACGACCCTCGGCATCCTCTGCGCGAGCGCGCTCGGGGCCGCCGTGCCGCACGCCGAGCCGGCCGCGCTGCTCACCGCCTCCGCGACCCTCGCCGTCCTCGTCGGCGCGATCCTCCTCCTGGCGCGCCTCCTCCGGCTGGGGTTCGTGGCCAACTTCATCTCCGACCCCGTCCTCACCGGCTTCAAGGCGGGGGTCGGCCTGGTGATCGTCCTCGACCAGGCGCCCAAGCTCCTGGGCGTCCACTACGACAAGGTCGGCTTCGTCCGCGACGCCGCGTCGCTCGTCCGCCACGTGCCGGAGACCTCGATCCCGACGCTCGTCGTCGGCCTCACGACCCTCGCCGTCGTCGTCGGCCTCGAGCACCTCGCGCCGCGGGCCCCCTCGCCGCTCCTGGCGGTGGGGGGCGGCATCGCCGCGGTCTACCTCCTCGGCCTGCAATCGACGGGCGTCGCCGTCGTCGGGCACATCCCGGGCGGCCTTCCCGCTCCGGTCCGGCCGGACGTCTCGCTCCTCGAGGCGCTCTGGCCCGCGGCGGTCGGCATCGCCCTCATGAGCTTCACGGAGACGATCGCGGCCGGGCGCGCGTTCGTCGCGCCCGGCGAGCCGCGGCCCCGCCCCAACCAGGAGCTGGTCGCGACGGGCGCGGCCAACCTCGTCGGCGGCCTCTTCGGGGCGATGCCGGGCGGCGGCGGCACGTCGCAGACGGCGGTGAACCGAAAGGCCGGGGCGGTCACGCAGCTCGCGGCCCTCGTGACCTCGGCCGCGGCCCTGGCCGCGCTCCTCTTCCTGGCCCCGGTCCTGGGCCTCCTGCCGCAGGCGACGCTCGCCGCCGTGGTCATCGTCTTCTCGGTCGGGCTCATCAGCCCCGATGGCTTCCGCGAGATCCAGGGGTTCCGGGCCCAAGAGTTCCTGTGGGCCCTGGTCGCGTGCGGGGGTGTCGTCCTGCTCGGGACGCTGCGGGGCATCGTGGCCGCCGTCGTCCTGTCGATGCTCACCCTGCTGTACATGGCGAACAACCCGCCCGTCTACGTGATGGGCCGCAAGCGGGGAACGGACGCCTTCCGGCCGTACTCCCCGGAGCACCCGGACGACGAGTTCTTCCCCGGCCTGCTGATCCTGAGGACCGAGGGGCGCGTCTACTTCGGCAACGCGCAGAACATCGGCGACCGGATCTGGCCCCTCGTGCGCGAGGCGAAGCCGAAGGTGCTGCTCGTGGACTGCGGCGGGATCCCCGGCTTCGAGTTCACGGCGCTCAAGATGCTCGTGGAGGCCGAGGAGAAGCTGCGCGAAGAGGGCGTGGAGCTCTGGCTGGCGGCGCTCAGCCCGGAGGCCCTCCGGCTCGTCCAGGGCTCGACGCTCGGTGAGCGCCTCGGCCGCGAGAAGATGTTCTTCACGCTGGCGCAGGCGGTCGATCGCTACGTCACTCGTACCGGAGCGCCTCCACCGGGTCGAGGCTCGACGCCTTGAGGGCGGGCACGAGGCCGGAGGCGACGCCCACGAACACCAGGATGAGGCTCGAGCCGAGGACGGTCGCGGCGGAGATGCGGAGCTGCATGTCGCCCTTGCCCGAGTCGTCCTGGTAGAGCGGGCCGAGCACCGGCAGGATCGGCATCGCGGCCGTGACGAGATACGAGAGCACGATCCCGGCCGCGCCGCCGAGGAGGGTCAGCACCAGCGCCTCGGCCAGGAACTGGAACCGGATGTGGCGCTTCCTCGCCCCGAGCGCCCGCCGCAGCCCGATCTCGCGCACCCGCTCGTCCACCGAGACGAGCATGATGTTCGCGACCCCGACCCCGCCGATGCCGAGGGTCAGGGTGCCGATGAAGACGAGGAGCACCTGCAGGCCGATGGTGATCCCGTCGATGATGGGCCGGAACTCCTCGCGGCCGAACATCTGGATGGCCCGCTCGTCGGTGGACGAGAAGCGCTGTCTCTTGCCGACCGCCTCTCGTACCTGCTTGATGGCGGCCTTCTCCATCGACGGCGCCACCGCGCCGAACACGAGCACGCTCGAGTAGCGCGTGTCCCAGAGGTCGCCCGCGGTCGTGTAGGGGATGAACACGCACTCGTCGTCGCTCGTGAAGTAGTTGCTCATCTGCATCTTCCGGTCCATGGCGCCGACCACGGTGAAGCGCATGCCGTCGATGCGGATCGTCTCCCCCACCGCGGGGCGGCCGGCGAAGAGCTTCTTGCGGAGCTCGGATCCCAGGAACGCCACCCGCCGCCGCTCCACGAAGTCCTCGGGGCTGAGCCAGCGCCCGTCGCTCGGGACCTCGTTGCGGATCTCGCCGTAGACGGGCTCCACGCCCCGAACCGCGGTGTTGGCCTGCCGGTCCTCGTAGGAGATCTGCCGCCACTGGACCGTCTCCATGCTGATGCTCTTCACGAGGCTGGCCTCGGCCACGATCGCGTCCCGGTCCGCCTTCTCGAACCTCACCCTTCGGCCCGCCCTCTCCCCCCCCGCCTGCTCGCTCGTCTGGCCCGGCCAGGCCACGACCGCGCTCTTGCCGAAGGCGTCGAAGGCGTGGACGAGAATCCCGCGGAAGCCGGAGCCGTAGGCGAGGAGGACGGTGACGGCCACGATGCCCCACACGATGCCGAGCATCGTGAGCAGGCTCCGGGTCCGGTTCCGGGTCAGGTTCGTCCAGCTCTGGACGACGAGCTCGCGGAGCACGCTAGCCCCCCGCCTCCCAGCGCAGGGCCTCGATGGGGTCGATGGAGGCCGCCCGGCGCGCCGGGTAGACCGCGGCCAGCACGGCCACCGTCCCCAGGAGGGCGAAGGCGAGGAGACCCGAGGACCACGTCGGAAGGAGGCCGGCGAAGAACTGCGGCATCGGCAGCAGGTTGACGAGGGCGCAGAGGCCGTAGGCCACGGCGAGGCCGCTGCCGCCGCTCACGAAGACGACGAGCAGCGTCTCGACCACGAACTGGCGGACGATCGAGCGCCGCGTGGCCCCGAGGGCCTTGCGAACGCCGATCTCGCGCGTCCTCTCCCGCACCGCGACCAGCATCACGTTCATGACCCCGATCCCGCCGATGAAGAGGGTGGCGATCCCGACCGCGCCCAGGAAGTACTTCATCCCGTCGGTCATGGTCCGGAAGGCCTTGGCCTCCTCCACCGTGTCCCAGATGTGGGCCGCCTCCTCGTCGTGGGGGTCGAACTGGTGGATGCGGCCGAGGGCACGCCGCAGCTCCCCCTTGCAGGCCTCGTGGTCCGCGACCGACCGCGGGGTGACGAGCAGCCGGTCGACCGAGGTCGGGAGGGCGGGCGGCTTGTTCGGGAAGTCGCGCAGGATCGCGCTGAAGGGCACGAACACCTTGTTGATGTCGGCTCCGTCGTAGCTCGAGTCCTGCTCCTTGTGCCGCCCCACGCCCACCACGGTGTACGGGAAGTCGCCGACCCGGATCGTCTCCCCGAGCGCCTCCCGCCCGCCGAAGAGCTGCTTCTTCGCGTCGCTCCCGAGGAGGGCGACCCGCCGGGCGTCCCGCTCGTCGTCCCAGTCCGGGTAGCGGCCCTCGCCCACCGGGATCGAGCGGATCCACGCGAAGTCCGGCATCGAGCCGGTCACGGTGAGCGAGCCGCTGTTGTAGGCGCTGCGGACGGGTGCGGTCTGCCCGAGCTCGGGCATCACGTACCCGCAGGACGGCGCCTGGGGCTGGATCGCCAGGTGGTCGGTGGCCGTCCATTGCACCCGGCGTCCCGCCTTGAGGCCGCCCACCTGCAGGCTCGTCCGTCCGGCGAAGACGATCATCACGTCGCGGGCGAAGCTCTCCGCGACCTTGGCCTGGCCGACCCGCAGGCCCTCGCCCGCCGCCACCATGAGCGTGATCGACACGATGCCCCACGCGATGCCGAACATGGTGAGGAGCGTGCGGAGCTTGTGGGCGAAGAGCGTCCGCGTCGTGTCCCGGAGGAGGTCGCGGAAGACCATGTCAGCGGGCCTCGGAGCGCTACTGGAGGACGACCTTGTCGCCTTCCTTGAGGCCCTGGACGAGCTCGGTCTTGACGCCGTTCGAGATCCCGAGCTTCACCGCGAGCTTGCGCTTCCCGCCCTCGGCCCTGGGGTCGGGCACCTCGAGCGACGGCTTGCGGTCCTTGTCGTAGAGGACGGCCGACTCGGGGACGATGAGGACGCCCTTCTTCTCCTCGAGGATGATCTCGGCGTTCGCGGTCATGTTGGTCTTGAGCTCGCCGGTCGGGTTGGAGATGGAGACGCGCACCTCGAACGTCGTGACGTTGTCCTTCTCCTTGCCGAGGGGCGAGATCTTGGTGACCTTCCCCTCGAACGACTTGTCCTTGAAGGACTCGACGACGATGCGCGCCCGCTGGCCCATGTAGACGCGGCCGATGTCGGCCTCGTCGACCTTCCCGAGCACGTAGACCTCGCTCACGTCGCCGAGCGTCATCACGAGCGTCGCCTGCGAGCCCAGCACGAGGATGGAGCTCACCGCGTCACCCACCTCGACGTCGCGGGAGAGGACGAGGCCGTCCATCGGGCTCCGGATGGTCGCGTAGCGCAGGTCGGACTCGGCCTGCTCGAGGCTGGCCCGGGCCTTCTCGACCTCGGCCTTGCTCACCCGGGCCTGGCTCTTCGCCGCGGTCTGGGCGTTCAGGGCCAGCTGGTACGCCTTGTCGGCGTCCTCCAGGAGGGACGGGGCGATGAGACCGTCGGCGTAGAGCTTGCGCGACCGTTCGAGGGCGGTCAGGAGGAAGGGGAGGTCGGGCCCCTCGGCCGCGATCTTGGTCCGCTCCCACGAGGCTTCCGCGGCGAGGAGGTTGGCCCTCCCGGCCCGGACGGCCGCCTCGAGCTGCTCCTTGTCGAGCTCGGCGAGGACCTGGCCCTCCTTGACCCGCTCGCCGTAGTCCACGTCGAGCTTCTCCACGATCCCGCTCGCCTTCGACTTGATCTCGACCTTGGTGAGGGGCTGGACCTTGCCGGTGGCCACCACCGACCGGGCGAGGTCGCTCTTCTCGACCGCGGCGAGGCGCGACGGGTCGATCTCGTGGCCTCCCCGCCGGGCGGCGACGAGGCCGAACACCGAGAGGAGCACCAGCGCTAAGGCGCCGAGGATCAGCCGCCTCCGGCTCTTCTTCCGCCCGTTTCCGTTCCCGTTCGCCATCGGGGCTCCAATTCCTTGAACGCCGGGCAGCCGACTGCCGCCCGCCACTTCTTACGCGCGAAGGCCTCGGCGGGTTCGCGTAAACTCGCGCCCCCGGCGGCATAATCCGGTCATGGACAAGGACCTCGTCCGGCGACTCCCCAAGACCGACCTGCACGTCCACCTCGACGGGTCCCTCCGCCTCCCGACCCTCGTCGAGCTGGCCCGCGAGCGCAGCGTTCCCCTGCCGTCTGAGACGCCCGAGGGGCTCGAAGCGTTGCTCTTCCGGCCGCGCTACGCGAACCTCAACGAGTACCTGGAGGGCTTCCGGTACACGGTGGCCGTCCTCCAGGACGCGGAGGCCCTCGAGCGTTCGGCCTTCGAGCTCGCCGAGGACTGCCAGGGGGAGGGTGTCCTCTACCTCGAGGTCCGCTTCGCCCCACAGCTCCACGTCCGGCCGGGCTTCGACGTCTCCGCTGTCGTCCGGGCGGTCGACCGCGGCCTGCGACGGGCCGCCGAGGCCTACAACGCCCGCCCCGAGGTCCGGGCGAGCCGGGAGCCGCGGTTCGCCGCCGGCATCATCCTCTGCGCGATGCGCTTCTTCACCCCGGAGTTCTCGAGCGGCTTCAAGCGCCTCTTCGAGGCCCTTCCGGAGGCGTCCCCGACCGAGATCCACGCCGCGGCCAGCCTCGAGGTGGCCCGCGCCGCCGCGCGCCTCCGGCGCGACGAGGGCCTGCTCGTGGTCGGGATCGACCTCGCCGGCCAGGAGAAGGGCTACCCGGCCGAGGACCACCGGGAGGCCTACCAGGTCGCGCACGAGGCCTTCCTCGGCAAGACCGTCCACGCCGGCGAGGACTACGGGCCGGAGTCCATCTTCCAGGCGATCTCCGACCTCCACGCCGACCGGATCGGCCACGGCACCTGGCTCTTCGACGAGACGAAGATCTCGAGCGCGCGGATCCCGGACCGGAGGCGCTACGTCGAGGACCTCTCCGAGTTCATCGCCGACAAGCGGATCACGATCGAGGTGTGCCTCACCTCGAACCAGCAGACGGTGCCCGATCTGGCCCACGACCTGCGCCGGCACCCCTTCGCCGAGATGCGCCGCCGCCGCCTCTCGACCACGTTCTGCACGGACAACCGGCTCGTGTCCCACACGACGATCAGCAACGAGATCGCGCGCGCGGTCGAGGCCTTCTCGCTCACCCCGCGCGAGGTGCGGGACATCCTGATCTACGGCTTCAAGCGCAGCTTCTATCCGGGCAGTTACCTCGAGAAGCGCACCTACGTGCGCGAGGTCATCGACTACGCGAACCGGCTGCTCGCCGCCTCCGGCGCCGCAGCCTAGAGCCTACCAGCGGTGGAAGGCCGGGTGGCCTTCCTTCACGGCCACGAACACGCCCCGGCAGGTGGCGGTCGTCTTCCCCTCCGCCTCCACTCTCGCTTCCACCGTGGCGCGATCCGGCCCCGACTCCACGACCCGCGCGCGGAGCCTCAGCGGACCCGACGACGGAGTGACCCGCAGGAGCCTCACGTGGAACTCGGCGGTCACGGTGCAGGGCGGCGACTCCCGTCCGGCCGCCTTCATCAGGTGGATCGCCGCCGTCCAGTTCGAGTGGCAGTCGAGCAGCGTGCCCAGGATCCCGCCGTTCACCGCCCCGTCGAAGGCCTCGTGGTGCGGCTCCGGCATCCAGTCCGCGCTCAAACCCTCCCCGTCCTCGAAGCTGCGGACGCGAAGGCCCTTCGGGTTCGCGGGTCCGCAGCCGAAGCAGCGGTTCCGGGGGGCGTAGAGCTCCTGAATCGACTCGCGATCGCTCATGCCGCGATGTCTCCCGACGTGATTCTAGGGGACCCACGGCCCGCGGCACGCTGAGCCTTTCCTCGGCGATCCCTCGCGCGCACGGGTGATGACGGCGCGCTCGGGAGCTAGTGCAGTCGGTCGAGCGCCTGGCGAGCCTCCAGCCGGACCTGCTCGTCCGGGTCTCCCGTCGCCCGCTGGAGAGCGGCCGCGGCCGGGCGGGCCGCCGGGCCGACGCGCCCGAGCGCGCGCGCCGCGTGCTGCCGCACCGTGGCCAGCGGATCGGCGAGCGCGGCGGTGAGCGCGGGCACCGCCTCGGCCGCCGGGGGACCGATGCGTCCGAGCGTCCGCGCCGCCCGCCACCGGCGGTCGGCGTTGTCGCTCCGAAGGCCCTCGACCAGGACGGGCACCGCGCCCGCCGCCGCGTGGCCGATCCGCGCGAGCGCCGCCGCCACGACGGCGTTCGTCTCGTCGCGAGCCAGCGCTCGGGTCAGGTCGGGCACCGCGTCCCGTGCCTCGTCTCCCAGGTTGCCGAGGCTCCATGCGGCGAAGGCCAGGACATAAGGGTCCGGGCTCGTCAGCCGGGACGCGAGGCGCTCCCGGTCCGCCGCGCGGGGACCGATCCGCGACAGGGCCCGAGCCGCCGCGTGGCGGACGGCCTCGCTCGGGTCGCCGAGGGCGGCGAAGAGAGCGTCCACGGCTCCGCGCGCCTCCGCGCCCATCGCTCCGAGCGCGTCCGCCGCGGCCAGGCGCACGGCCGCCGACGGATGCCGGAGAGCGGAGGCGAGAGGGCCAGGGTCGGTCGAGCCCTCGCCGAGCGCCTCCCGAAGGACGTCGTTGGCCTCTCCCCCGACGAGCAGACCGCTCGCGTAGAGCGTGTCCGCGACGAACAGCGCCCCGGCCGGGCTCAGGTGGTCGTAGTCCAGGAACGCGCCCTGCCCCACCCGCGAGAGCGCGGGCAGGAGGTCGAGGCAGGGAAGCCCCTCGGCGGCGCAGAAGGAGGCGATCCTCTGCTGGACCCGGGGCGGGGGCGCCCCCGGCTCCAGCTGGAAGCGGAACGGGAAGACGATCATGACGAAGCGGGCCCCGTCCGCCTCGACCTCGCGGCGGAGCGCCCTCACCTCGTCCAGGAAGAGGTCGACCGCCGCCCGGACCCGCGGCAGGTCCGGCTCGGCGAAGAGGCGCTCGACGTCGTCGATCTCGCGGCCCTGCGCGTTCACGGCGAGGCGCACGACGGCCGAGCGCTCGTGGAGCGCCGCCAGCCAACGCGGCGGACGTGACAGGTTGTTGAAGAGCTCGGGGATGTCGTTGAGGCAGACGGCGAGCACCGCCTGGTCGGGCCGATAGGCCCGCGCGATGCGCTGCCAGGCGATCCGCTCCTGGCGGGTCGACCAGCCCCAGAGGGCGACGTTCATCACCTCGACCCGCCGGCCCTCGGCACGGTAGCGGGCCTCCAGACGCTGGGGGAACGCCTCCTCGGGCTGGATGTCCGCGCCGAGCGTCACGCTGTCCCCCAGAACCGCGATCCGCCGGTAGCCCTCGGGCTTCTCGCGGCTCCTCGTCCGGTCCCGCACGCCGTCGCGGTTGAACTCCTCCCAGGGCGGCCACCCCGCGGCGTCCGACTTCATCACGTAGAAGCCGCCCGGCATCTTGACGTCCCAGTCCCAGATGTACTCGGCCACGGGCGGCCGCGGGGGCCGGCCCCTCTCGACGAGCCGGGCCGCGCCTTCGAGGAGGCAGAGGAACGTCACGGCCGTGACGAGGCTCAGGGCCAGGTTCGGGAGGAGACCGCGCCTCAAGCCGCCACCGCCCGCCGCAGCGCCGCCTCGATCCGCTCCCAGTGGGTTCCGCGCCAGAAGAGCCCGCCGCACCCGGCGCACACGGAGTACTCGTCCTTCCAGAGCGCGGTCCGCGGCGGGATCCGCGGGCGCACGGCCTCCTTCGGCGTCGGGACGAGCGTCCCGCCGCACGCCATGCACCGCGGCTCGCGGCGGGCGAGGCCGAGGTCGAGAGCGGCCATCCGCAGCTGCTCGGCCATGGTGAGCACCGAGGGCACCCAGACCGCGACCAGCGAGCCGTCGACCACGATGCGCCGGTCGAGCGTCTCGGCCTCGGTCGTGAGCAGCACCAGCCCCCGCCGCAGCGCCTCGTCCGGAAGGCGATGGCCGGGCACCTCCGGCGCGAGGGCGGCCTCGTAGCCCGCGGCACGCAGCCACCGCGCGAGACCGGCGAGGCTCGGGTCGCACAGGAAGCGCGGCGGCCGCCCGTCGTCGAACCGCGCCCAGGGCGGTGCGGCGCCGCTCCCGCTCGCCCCCCGGGCCCGGGCCGAACGCAGCTCTCGCTCCCAGGCGGCGAGAAGCCCTCGAGGCGGCGCCGGTTGGCCGCCATCGGCCATCGCCTCGCTCACCCTGGAGGCCGCCCACCCTTCCGGATCGCTCTCCCCCGAAGCCGCCGCGAGGGCGCGGAACCGCGCCCGGAACCCGCGCCCGATCCGTCCGTCCACGCCTCAGAGCTTATCGCTTCGTCGCCCCGTCCTCCCCGCCTTGCGAGGGCGGATCCCTTTCGGGTATATTGCCCGGTCGCCAGTTGGCCCGCTAGCTCAATTGGTAGAGCAAGAGACTCTTAATCTCTAGGTTCAAGGTTCGAGTCCTTGGCGGGTCACCAAGCTCCTTCGTCGATCATCCCAGTCTCCCCGTCGAACTTGTTTCTGCGCCCGCGGCACGCGATCATCCATCTCCTCGCTCGGTAGCGGGGCACGCTCATGGTCTCCTCCCTCTGGCTCGACGTGCCGTTCGTCGCGTCGGCGGCCATTCTGTGGTTCATGGTCGCGTACCAGCTCGCGCTCTTCGTCGCCGGCTTCCTCCACAGCCTGCGGGAGGCCTGGGTCGTCCCGGACCTCCCGGAGGGAAGCGAGTGGCCGGCGGTCTCCATCCTCGTGCCCGCCCGCAACGAGGCCCGGGTGATCGCGTCCACCATGGAGCGCCTCTGCGCGCTCGACTACCCGCGGGAGAAGACGGAGATCATCATCGTCGACGACGGCAGCACGGACGGCACCGGCGAGATCGTCGACCGGGCGGCGGCGAGAGACCCCCGCGTGCGCTGCCTGCGCGTGCCGCGCGAGCGGGGTGGGCGCGGCAAGTCCGCCGCCCTGACCTACGCGGTCGAGGCGTCCCGGCACGACCTCATCGCCATCTACGACGCGGACAACCGGCCCGAGCCCGACTCGCTGCGCCTGCTGGTCGCCGCCCTCGTGGCGGATCCGGGTCTCGCGGCCACGGTCGGCAAGTTCCGCTGCATCAACCGCCACCGCAACCTGCTCACCCGCTTCGTCAACATCGAGACCCTGGCCTTCCAGTGGATCATGCAGGCCGGGCGCTGGGCGATGCTGGGCGTCACCACGCTGCCCGGCACGAACTTCGTGATCTGGCGCAGCGTCCTGACCGGCGTCGGAGGGTGGGACGAGAAGGCCCTCGCCGAGGACGCCGAGCTCACGATCCGCATCTACGAGACCGGCCGGAGGATCCGCTTCGTGCCCCGCGCCGTCACCTGGGAGCAGGAGCCCGAGGAGCTCCGCGTCTGGCTGCGGCAGCGCCTGCGCTGGGCCCGCGGCAACAACTACGTCCTGGCCAAGCACGCGAGCCGCCTGCTCGCGCTCCGGCCGCGGGTGATCGCCTTCGAGCTGCTGTACGTCCTCGTCCTCTACTACGTCGTCTGCGCGGCCATCGCGATGTCCGACCTGCTCTTCGTGCTCGCGGGGACGGGCCTCGTGTCGCTGCACGCGATCGGCCCCTACTCGCGCATCTGGATCCTCGCCTTCCTCCTCTTCGTGCTCGAGGTGGGCATCGCCCTCTCGCGCGAGGAGGGCGAGGACTCCTTCGGCAACCTGCTGCTGGTCGTGATCGCCTACTTCACCTACTGCCAGCTCTGGATCTACCTCGTCGTGCGCTCGCTCGTCGACGACGTGGTGCTGCGCCGGGCGGCGGTCTGGGCCAAGACCGAGCGCTTCGCCGAGGAGAGCCAGACGGTGAAGAACCCGTGAGCCCGCGCGCGGCGCTCCTCGCCCTCGCGCTCGCGGCGGTCGGAGGGGGCCCCCTCCACGCCGAGACCCCGCGCGCCCTCGTCCTCTTCGACGGCACCTCCCAGAAGGCGCCCGAGGGCAAGGTCGACGCGCTGAACATCGCCAACCTGATGGGCCACTTCGGCTACATGCCGGTCCTGCAGGCGATCGAGGACTACCCTCCGGGAGGGATGGCCGGCTACGAAGCCGTCTTCGTGGCCGGCGGATCCAACAAGACGCGCTGGCCCGCCCCCCTCGTGCGCGACGCCCGCGCCCGCACCACCACGCTCGTCTGGCTGGGCTACGGCCTGGACGCCTTCCTGGCCGGGCCCGAGGCCCGCCGGTGCGGCGTGCGCGTCGACAGCGTGCGGCCCGACAGCCCCTTGAAGCGCGTCGAGTACCGGGGACACGAGCTCTTCCGGGGCGGCGGCATGATGACGACGCTCTCGGTCCTCGATCCGGCCCGGGTGCGACTGGAAGCGGAGGCGGTCTCCCCGGAGGGCCGGAGAGTGCCGTACATCCTCCGCGCCGGCAGCCGCTGGCTGGTGGCGGACGTGCCCTTCGCCTACATCGGGGAGCAGGACCGCCACCTCGCCTTCTGCGACCTGCTCCACGACATCCTCGGCGTGGAGCACGCCCCGCTGCATCGGGCGATGATCCGCCTCGAGGACGTCACCCCCGACGACGATCCGGCCGAGGTCCGGCGCGTGGTCGACGTCTTCGCGGGGGAGGGGGTGCCGTTCCAGATCGGGATCGTCCCCACGTACGTCGATCCCGAGGCGCGGAAGGAGGTGCGCCTGTCGCAGCGTCCGGACATGGTCGCCGCCCTGCGCTACGGGATGGCGAACGGAGGCTCGATCGTCGTCCACGGCGCCACGCACCAGTACCGGGGCGTGACGCCCGACGACTTCGAGTTCTGGGACGGCTTCCGCAACGGCCCCCGGGCCGACGACTCGCCCGAGCTCGTCCGCGAGAAGCTCCAGGGGGCGCTCGACGAGCTCTTCCCGTCCGAGGTCTACCCGATCGCCTGGGAGACCCCGCACTACGCCGCCTCGCAACTCGACTACGTCGAGTTCGCCCGGGTCTTCTCCGTGCTCAACGAGGAGACGATGATCGACGGGCGGGGGTCCCAGCAGGCCTTCCCGTTCCCGACCACCGACTCGCGCGGGTACCGGATCGTCCCCGAGAACATCGGCTACCTCCCCGCCGCGAACCCCGACCCGGCCCGCCTCGTCGCCAACGCGCGGGGCATGCTGACCGTGCGCGACGGCCTGGCTTCGGCCTTCGTCCACGGCTTCCTGGACGCGCGGCTCATCCGCGACACCGTGCGCGGCATCAAGGACCTCGGATACGAGTTCGTCTCGCTGCGGGACTTCGACTGCCGGGTGTCGGCGGACGACCGCCTGGTCGCGACCGGCAGCGGCGCGCGCGACATCAAGCTGCGCGATTCCTACCTGCACCAGTTCCTCGTCGGCCCCGACGGGCAGCGTCGGCAGGAGACCTGGGCCGAGAAGCGCTTCACCGGCGTCACCCGGGCCTCGCTCCAGCCCGGTCCGGGCGAGACCCTGGTCGCGATCGGGGAAGACGAGCTCCCGGTCGCCCCCCCCTCGCTGGCGAGTCGCCTCGAGCGGACGCTGACCTCGGCCCTCGCCCGCTTCCGAGCGCCCGAGCCCGCGCGGGAGGAGCCGCTCCCGGTCCGCACGTCGATCGTCTGGAAGGCGAACGCCCGGGGCACGGCGGCGCTCGACCAGGAGAGCTTCGCGAGCGTCTTCCGGGCCTACGGCGCCGCGCCGCACGTGATCCCCCTTCCCTCGCTCGCGACCACTCCCCTCGCCAAGGAGGAGGTCCTGCTCGTGCCCCAGGCGGCTGCCGCGGCCATGAGCGGCCCGGAGATCAGCCGCGTGTCCCAGTGGGTCCGCGAGGGCGGCCAGCTGGTCCTCGACGGCCGGTCGCTGCTGTCCGAGGCCCTGGGAGTCCGCTACCCGGGCGGCTCGGTGCTGACCGAGCGGGTGACCGACAGCGTGCAGGTCGACCTCGAGCTGAAGTGGCGGCCCCCGGCCGTCGTGGAGCGCTTCCGCGTCCCCGATCCGGCGGCGATCCTGACCCGCGAGACGGCCAGCCGCCTCGCCCTCGCCGCGAGCTTCTCGCACGGCGCGGGCAAGGTCCTCTATCTGGGCGCCCCCCTCGATCCCTACTCGCGGGACGGCTCCAGCCGTTACCCGTTCCTGTTCGAGCACGCCCTGCGGGCGTTCGACCGCCGGCAGCCCGCGCGCGTCCGCGCGATCGAGCTCTACTTCGACCCCGGCCTCCGCACCGACATCAGCATCGAGGACCTCGCGGCCCAGTGGCGGCACATGGGAGTGCGGGTGATCTACGCCGCGGCCTGGGTCTTCGATCGCAGCTACGCCTACGACTACGACCGCCTGATCCGCGTGTGCCACGCCAACGGCCTGCTGGTCTACGCGTGGTTCGAGTTCCCGCAGGTCACCCCGGCCTTCTGGAAGGACTACCCCGAGTGGCGCGAGGTCGCCGCGGCCGGCAAGACGCTCCCCTCCTGGCGCCTGGCCATGAACCTCGCCCACCCGTCCTGCCGCGAGGCCGCGGTGCGCTTCATGACGAGCACGCTCTCCCGCTGGGCCTGGGACGGCGTCAACCTCGCCGAGCTCAGCTTCGACGGCCGGGCGGACGGCGACACGCCCCAGGCCGTCGTTCCCCTGAACGACGACGTGCGACGCGCCTTCCGCCGCGACCACGGCTTCGATCCGATCGCCCTCTTCGACCGCGCCTCCCCCCACTACTGGAGGCAGGACCCGAAGGGGTGGCGGGAGTTCCTGGCCTTCCGGGTGGACCTGGTGACCGAGCTCCACCGGGTCTTCCTGACCGCTCTCCGCCCCTTCGCCGCCGGCGGCCGCGAGGTCATCGTCACCGCCCTCGACAGCCTGGAGCACCCCGAGGTCACGACCGACAACGGCCTCGACTCGGCGGCGATCGCGGGGCTCGTCCGGGAGACACCCTTCACGCTGCAGGTCGAGGACCCGGCCCGGGCCTGGACCGACCCCCCGTCACGCTACGTCAAGCTCGCCCGGCGCTATCGCGCGATCCTGCCCGCGGACGCGCGCTTCATGCTCGACATCAACGTCGTCCCCGGCCGCAAGATCGAGGCCACGCATCTGCCCACGGGGCTCGCCGCGGGAACGGAGCTCGTGGCGGCGGTCCGGGCCGCCCGCACCGCGTCGGACCGGGTGGCGCTCTACGGCGACGCCACGATCCGCACGAGCGACCTCGAACGCCTCGCCTACGCCGCCGCCGAGAGGACCCAGGTGACGCGTCGCGGCCTCACCTGGGAGGTGACGACACCCTCCTCCGTCGAGCTGGCCGTCTCGTCCGAGTACCGCACCTTCTCGCTCGACGGAAGGCACTGGCCGTACTGGCGGCCGGGATACGTCCTCGTGCCGCCGGGACGCCACGTCGTGAGCGCGGCCAAGCCGTCCTTCCGCTGGCTCGACACGAGCGCGCTCCGCCCGCAGCTCTTCCAGGTCAGCGATCCCCTGCTCGACATGTCGACGACCAACGCGGGACTGGCGATCGAGTACGACTCGCCGGGACCCGTCTACGCCTGCTTCGCCCGCCGGCCGGCGAGGGTGCTCGTGGAGAGCACGGACGCCGCGATCCAGGACGGCGCCCGCGAGCTCGGCGGCGTCGTCGTGCTCCCGGCCGGGCACCACCGGGCCCAGATCTCGGGATCGCGCGGCGCCGCCCTCGTCCTCGACTTCACGAGCCTCGTCTCCTCGTCCCTGATCGTCGCCTTCGGGACGACCGCGATCGCGATCCTCGCCCTGCTGTACGCCGGCATCCGCGCCCGCCGGCTCGTCCGGTGGGCGTTCCGCCGCGTGCGGCTCGCGAGGTGACCTTGGCCCGGTTCGTCGTCGTCTTCGGCACCCGCCCGGAGGCGATCAAGCTCGCTCCGGTGGTCCTCGAGATGCGACGCCGCCCGGAGTGCGAGGTGCGGGTCTGCGTCACGGCCCAGCAGCGGGAGATGCTGGACCAGGTCCTCGAGCTCTTCGGCATCGCTCCCGACGTGGACCTCGACCTGATGCGGCCGAACCAGAGCCTCGCCGCCTTCGCCGGCCGCGCGATGCCGGCCCTCGAGACGGCGCTCGGCGATCTCCTTCCCGACCTGGTGCTCGTCCAGGGAGACACCTCCACGACGCTCTACGCGGCGCTCGCCGCCTTCTACCGGCGGATCCCGGTCGCGCACGTCGAGGCCGGGCTGCGCACCGGGGACCTCTACTCGCCCTTCCCCGAGGAAGCCAACCGCGTGCTGGCCGGACGCCTCGCCACGCTCCACTTCCCGCCCACCGAGCGTGCGGCCGGCAATCTCCTGCGCGAGGGCCACCCCCCCGAGCGCGTCCTGGTCACCGGCAACACCGGGATCGACGCCCTGCTCGTGACCGCCGCTCGCGCCGACAGCGGCGTCCTCCGCCCGATCCTCGGCGCGCAGGCCGACGGCGGGAGCCGGGTGGTGCTCATCACGGCCCACCGCCGGGAGAGCTTCGGCGAGGGATTCACCTCGCTCTGCCGCGCGATCGCCGACCTCGTCGAGAGCCGCCCCGACGTGCTCTTCGTCTACCCGGCGCACCTCAACCCCAACGTGCAGGACCCGGTCGGCCGGATCCTCCGTCCGCTGGCGGAGCGGGCGCCGAACCTGCTCATTCCCGCTCCCCTGCCGTACCTCGAGTTCGTCGCCTTGATGAAGCGCTCCCACCTGATCCTGACCGACTCCGGGGGCATCCAGGAGGAGGCCCCCAGCCTGGGCAAGCCCGTGCTGGTGATGCGCGACACCACGGAAAGGCAGGAGGCGATCGACGCCGGCACGGCGTGCCTCGTGGGGACCGCGCGAGAGAAGATCGTCCAGGGGACGCTGCGCCTCCTGGACGATCCAGCGGCCTACGGGGCCATGGCGAGCGCCGCCAACCCGTTCGGCGACGGCCGGGCAGCCGAACGCATCGTCACCCGCTGCCTGGCCCACTTGCAGGCGGCCGCCCCGGCCGCCCAGGCGTGAAGGCTCGCGGGGCGTGCTCCGGAACGACGACGTGAGCGCTCGCGCGTGCCGCATCCACGCCGTGGCGCTGCTCCTGGCCGCGGCGTCTCCCCTGACGGCCGCCGACGTCCCGGCCGTGCCGGGCTTCCATGTCTCGGGGCGTGATGCCGAGGGCTGGACGCTGCTTCTCGGGAGCTTCGGCCTGCGGCCCCAGGCGGAGAAAAACGCGCGCGTTCTGGTCGCGTCGAAGGACCAGGCCGCGGCGGAGGCGAGCCTGGCCGCGGCGGCGGCCAGCCGCATCCTGATCGTCGAAGGCGACTCGCCGGCGGCGCGGGCGCTGGGCTACCGAGCCACGCCCCGCCGGGTCGGCGTCCGGGAGGTCCGCGACGCCCACGACCC
Organism: Vicinamibacteria bacterium; assembly: GCA_035577965.1. GTDB lineage: Bacteria > Acidobacteriota > Vicinamibacteria > Fen-336 > Fen-336 > DATBSL01. Next base: position 27,630 of record DATJYX010000037.1, read on the forward strand.
GGACCTGCCGATCGTCTGGAAGGAGCCCGTCACGCTGCCCGTCTTCGAGGTCCCGGCGGGCGCGCGAGTGGTCGCGGAGGACCGCCCGACCCATGCTCCCCTGGCGGCGGTCCAGAAACGCGGCGCGGGCGGCGTCCTCTGGCTGGCCACGTCGCCCGGACCCCAGGGATACGAGAGGTTCCCCTACGTCCTGCAGGCCCTCGCCGAGGCCGGCGCGTCGCCGGGGTTCGAGTCGCGCCGCCTCTGGGCGTTCTACGACAGCGCCTACCAGCGCGACCTGCCGCCGGAGGAGCTCGCTCGGCGGTGGCGCCTCATGGGGCTCGCCGCCGTCCACGTCGGCGCCTGGGACTACTTCGAGTCCACCCCCGAAGCCGACGCCTTCCTGCGCCGGCTCATCGAGGCCTGCCACGACGAGGGCGTCCTCGTCTACGCCTGGCTCGAGCTGCCCCACGTCAGCACGGAGTTCTGGAACCGCCACCCGGAGTGGCGCGAGCGGACGGCGATGCTGCGCGACGCGGCGGTCGACTGGCGCCTGCTCATGAACCTGGCCAATCCCGAGTGCCGGGACGCCGTGGCCAGGGGCGTCCGCGAGATGCTGGCGCGCTTCGACTGGGACGGGGTGAACCTCGCCGAGCTCTACTTCGACGGCGTCGAGGGCGTGCGGAGGCTGGCGGAGCTCACTCCGTTGAACGACGACGTGCGCCGGGAGGTCCAGGCGGCGTACGGCTTCGATCCGGCCCGTCTCTTTTCCGGAGGCCCGCGCGACCCGCGGCAGCTGCGCCAGTTCCTCGACTACCGCGTCGACCTCGCGGCGCGCCTCCAGGAGTGGTGGATCGACGAGCTGGAGCGGGCGCGGACGGCGAGCCCGGACCTCGACCTCGTCCTCACCCACGTGGACGACCGCTTCGACACCTCGATGCGCGACGCGGTGGGCGCCGACGCCCAGCGGCTCCTGACGCTCCTCGACCGCCACGAGCTCACCTTCGTGATCGAGGACCCGGCCACCGTCTGGCACCTGGGGCCCGGGCGCTACGCCGTCATCGCCGCCAAGTACCGGCCGCTCACGCCACGGCAGGACCGTCTCGGCGTGGACATCAACGTCGTCGAGCGGAGCGACGCCTGGCCCACGAAGCAGCAGTCCGGCGCGGAGCTCGCGGAGCTCGTCCACGTCGCGGCGGAGTCGTTCCAGACCGTCATGTTCTACTACACCGGCTCGATCAGCTCCGTCGACGCGCCCCTCCTGCCGGCGGCGGCGGCCACGGTCGCGCGCGCCGAGCCCTCGGGCGACGGTCTCCTCGTCGAGTCCCCACACGGCGTGGGCGTGCGCTGGCCCGGCCCGGTGACGCTCGACGGCGAGCCCTGGCCCGTCCGCGATCCGGAGCGGGTCTGGCTGCCCCCCGGTCGCCACGTGCTCCGGGCGTCGGCGGCGGCAACGCCCGTGCGGGCCACCGACTTCAACGGGACGCTCCGCGGGGCGGAGAGCCGGTCCGACGGCCTCGAGATCCGCTACACGAGCGCCTCCCGCGCCTTCGTGCGGCTCGACCGGAGGCCCCGGCGGCTGCTGGTGGACGGACGGGACGCGCCCCTGCGCGCCAGCGCGACCGGCGTCGTCCGGCTGCCTCGCGGCACGCACACCGCCCGCGTCTTCGTGGAGGAGTGACCCCGGCTCGCTCGACGCGGGCGCCGGCCCGAACTCGCTATACTTCGCCCCCGGGCCGTGAGGCGCGACGGCGCGAGGCGCCCACCGGCGCCGAAGTCCCCGATGCGGAGTGACCCAACCGTCGTCGCCGCTCTCAAGGGCGCGGCCGTCGTCGCCGCGCTGGTCGTCCTCGTCGACATGCTGCTGGGCTGCCTCACGACCCTCGCTCGCTTCGAGAGGGTCGGCGCGGGCCTGCTCGTCGCGCTGCCCGTGCTCGTGACCGTCGCCCTCGGCGCCTCGCTGGTGGTGCGCGCCCCGGACGACCGCCGCGTTCGCCGCGTGGCCCTCGGGATCCTCGCGTTCGCGCTCGTCTCGCGGGTCGTCTGGGTGAGCGTGTTCGACGCCTACCAGACGAACGACTGGGGCTGGTACCTGCGCGGCGCCCTCGACGCCCTGACGACGGGGCACCCGGAGGCCTCGCGCTTCTGCCGGCGCCTCTGGACCCGCATCGTGGCGAACACGCTGCTGCCGGTCTGGCTCTTCGGTCCGTCGCTCCGGGTCGTCAAGGGGCTCAACGTCCTCGCCACGACGCTCACGGGCTGGCTCTGGTTCGAGACCGGCGTCGTCGTGGTGGGCGCCCGCGTCGCGGCGCTGTCGCTGGTCTTCCTCGTCTGGCAGCCCGACCTCTGGTACGCCGTGAACCTCGCCTCGCACGACGTTCCGGGCATGCTCTGGCTCGTCCTGGCGCTCTTCCTCGCCGCCCGCCTCTGGCGGGCGTGCGCGGAGGGCGGTGCCTCCCGGCCGGGGTGGTCGGCCCTCGTCCTCTCGACGGGCCTCGGGCTCACCGTCGCCGTGGCGGGCTGGAGCCGCGGCTTCGACGTCGGCCTCCTGCTCGCGCTGGGCTGCGGCGCGCTCGTGGAGACGGCGCGGCGCCTTCGGGTGCCGGAGGGCGGCCTGCGCGGCCGGCTGCGATCCGCGGGCACGCCGGCGGGCCTGCTTCTCGGCCTTCCCCTGCTGGTGTGGCTCGGCGCGAACCAGCTCTTCTGGCTGCACACCCGCGACCGTGCCGCGCTCAGCGTCGACTTCGCCTGCTGGGCTTCGACGATCGACGTCCAGGGCACCAGCCTGTGGCACGAGACGGTCGACTGGTGGCGCGACCAGTGCCCGCTCCTGCCCCGCGAGCAGCACTGGCGGTTCACGACGCGAAAGGTCCTTCACGAGCTGACCTCGGACCCTGCCGAGTACCTGGGCTACGTCGAGCGCAAGAACAGGATCTTCGCGACCGTCGGCGACTACGTGCAGTGGGCCGGAGCGCTCGCCCCCGATCCGGGCGACCCGACCGCGGGGCAGGTGCGGTGGATCGACGGTCGCGGGATCGACGAGCAGAGCTGCGCGGCCACCGCCGGCCAGGTAGTGCTCCTGCTCCTCGTCCTCGGCCGGCTGCTGCTCTACCCCGCCGTCTCCGTACGTCCGGCGGCCTGGCCGACGCTCGCGTTCTCCGCGCTCCTCTACGGGGTGCTCCTGGCTCTCCTGGAGTGCCAGGGCCGCTATGCCATCTTCCTGATCCTGCCCTTCTCGTGGATGGCCGGAGAGCTGCTGTGCCTCACGAGCGCGCGCGCTCGCGCCGACCTGCCGCCGCCGGCCGCCACCAGCCGCGCGCGCCTCTACTCGCTGGGCACGGCGGCGCTGGCCCTGCTCCTCGCCTCCTACTGGATCGCCGCCCGGCTCCTGGCGGACGGCCCGCTGACGCTGCGGGATCAGCGCGGCTTCGCGGAGAGCCGCGGCCCGATCCCGCTGCCCGGGCTCGACCCGTCGGAGAGGGTCCCGCCCCGCCTCTACCTCGACAGCTCCAAGAGGCTGGCGCTCGGGTACCGGGGCGGCGGTCCCGTGGCGGCAGGGAGGGTCGTGGCCGTGGAGAGGACGTTCGCCGTCACGCCGCGGCCACGCCACCACCTGCGCTTCTTCCTCTCCACCCTGGACGCGCGCAGCTACCCGTGGCAGGAAGGCCTGGGCTGGGACGGCCGCGACTTCGAGCTGGCGGTGGCCGCCAACGAGCGGGTGCTGTGGCACGGCACCCTCGAGGCGCTCGGGGACAGCCGGTACGTCTCTCTCGAGGCGCCCCCCGACTTCTCATTCGAGCCGCGGGTGACGCTGCGCCTCGTGCTCCGCAACCGCGTCCTGATCCCCTGGGTCGACGAAGAGGCTCGCCCCCTCGTGCTCCTCGAGTACGTGGACCTGCTGTGAAGACGCGCGGGCGGCCGAGGCCCGAGCGCCGGAGTCGCCCTCCGGGGGCGGCGGGCGGTCGTGCGGGGCGCCCGGGCCCCCTGTCGGTGCGCGGCGCCTTCCTCTCGGCGCTCGACGAGCACGACGCGGCCCACTGGCGTTCGGCCGTCCTGCAGATGCGGCGGATGGGGATGGACGTCGGCATCATCCAGACCGAGGCCTACCTGGAGCCGACGGCCGGAGCCTGGACGCTCGACGCCGTCGGGCGGCCGCTCATCGAGGCCGTGCTGGACGCGGCGGCCGGCGAAGGCGTGCGCGTCTTCGTCGGCCTGGCGCTTCCCGAGAGCGCCAACGGCGATCCGCGGGCGGCCCGCGACGAGGCCCTGATGGCCGCGATCATCGAGCGATCGAAGGAGAGCGCCGTCCGCGTCTTCGATCGTCACGGCGCCTCGCCCGCCTTCGCCGGCGTCTACCTCCCGCTCGAGACCTGGACGCCGGGCTCGCCCGGCGAGCTCGGGCTGCTCCCCGAATACGTGGCCGGCCTGAGCCGCCACTGCCGGAGCCTCTCGCCCTCGAAGGAGATCGCCATCTCACCGTTCATCAGCGACCTGGCCACGGATCCCGCGCTCACCGCGAGGACCTACACGGAGATCCTGACCGGCTCCGAGGTCGACGTGGTGATGGTGCAGGACGGCGTGGGCGCGCGCGCCGTGGCGGTGGCGGACTTCGAGACGCGGGTCGAGCCGTACCTCCTCGCGATGAAGGCGGCGGCCGACGCCGCCCGCCGGCAGTTGTGGGTGAACGCCGAGTCGTTCGCGGGCGACGGTCCGGCGCCGCGGGCGCGCTTCCGGGCCCAGGTGGCCCTGGCGCGGACCGTCACCCCCAGCGTCGTCACCTTCGACTACGCGTCCTACTGCCTCTGCGCGGCGGGCGGAGGGGCGGCCGGCGAGCCTCGCCCCGACCACGGTCCGCTCCGCCGCCGCTCCTGACAGGGCGCGTCCCGCCGGCCCGCGTTTCGGCCCCGACCGTCAGAAGACGACCTTCAGCGCCGTCGCTCTCGACGCCGCATGATCTTCGAAGTCGAACCCGAGGGGAAGCCTCCCGACCCATGACGATCCTCCCTCGCGGGGCGCGGAAGCTGATAGGGTAGGAGGACGGTGAGAGCCCTCCTCCCGACCGCGATCGGTGCCGTCGTCCTCGCCGCCGGCGCATGGGCGGCCGAGGGAGACCCTCGGGAGTGGCAGGGCGCCCTGGATCTCCGCCGGGCGGTCACGATCAAGAGCGAGCACGTGGGCGTGAACCCCCCGGCGCTCGCCGAGGCTGGCCTCGCAGCGGGAAGTTTCACGCCGCCGAAGCGCGTCAAAGGCAGCAGCCCGAGCTACCCGGAGGCGGCGGCTCGCGACGGAGCCCAGGGGACGGTCCTCGTCGACTGTCTCATCCGGGACACGGGAGCGGTCGAGGCCTGTCGTGTGGTCCGCCCGGTGCACCCGGCGGTCGATCGGGCGGTGGTCGACGCGATCCGGCGGTGGAAGTACGAGCCGGCCCGCGTGATGGACGAGCCGCGGAGCATCGTCGCCCAGTTCATGATGATCTTCCGGCTGCAGTGAGCGGGACAGGGGGGCAGGGGTGGTGGACCCGTTCAGGCCGGCGCCGCTCAAACCGACGATCGGCGTCTCCGACGTCGAGAGGCTCGACGTGAGGGTCGGGACGATCGTCGCCGTCGACGACGTCCCGAAGTCGGGCAAGCTCGTCCGGCTCACCGTCGACTTCGGCGACCACCGACGCACGATCCTCGTCGGCATGAAGGCGGAGCGCGCCGATCCGCGGGAGGTCGTCGGCCTCCAGGCCCTCTTCGTCGTCAACCTCGAGCCGAAGCGGATGGCGGGCGGGCTTTCGGAGGGCATGCTGTTCGACGTCGGCTTCGCGGACGGCCTCACGCCCGCCCTCGCCGTCCCGGAGCGGGCCGTGCCGAACGGAGCCCGGGCAGGCTGACCGGTGATCGTCGACGCGCCGGCGGACGGGCAGAGGATGCAGCGGTCGTCGAACGAGAGCACGCTCGGCGGACGCCCTGCCCCGGCTCCGAGCGCTTCAGTCGTGGCCTGGAAGGCAGTGGCCCTCCCGTCCGAGCACGGCGGCTGGGGCCTGCTCGTCGAGCCCGCCGTCCTGGGCCTCGTCCTCGCTCCCTCCGTCGCCGGCGGCTGCCTCGCCCTGGCCGCGCTCTTCGCCTTCCTCTCCCGCCACCCGCTCCGCCTCGCACTCATGGACCGCCGCAGAGGCGTCCGCTACCCGCGGACGGCTCTCGCCGAGCTCTTCTGGCTCGCCTTCGCGGCCGCCACCGCTCTCTCCCTCGCCGCCGCGCTCACCCTTCCCCACGAGCCCTTCTGGCCCGCCCTCGCCGCCGCGGCGCCTCTCGCTCTCGTCGCCCTCGCGGGCGACGCCCTCGGCCGGGGCCGGGAGGCCCTGCCCGAAGGGGCGGGCGCCGTCGCCCTGTCCGCGTCCACCGCCGCGATCGCCCTCGCCGGCGGCCGCCCGGCCGCCGTGGCCGTCGCCGCCTCGGCCCTCCTCGCCCTCCGCGCGCTGACCTCCGTCCTCTACGTCCGCGCGCGCATCCGCCTCGATCGGGGGATCCCCGCCGGCCCCGGGGCAGCGCTCCTCGCCCACGGCGTGGCGCTCGCCGTAGGCCTGCTGCTCGCGGGGGCGAGGGTCGCGCCCTGGCTCGGCGTCCTCGCCTTCGCCACTCTCCTCGCTCGCGCGGCGCGGGGGCTCTCCCGGCGCCGGCCGGCAATGCGCCCTCAGCAGCTCGGCTTCCAGGAGCTCGCCTACGGGCTCCTGACCCTCGTCCTGCTCGCCATCGGCTACCGGGCCGGAGCGTGACCTCGGAGGGATCCTTCCGCCGATGAGAGGACCGCTCCATCGCTTCTTCGCCGCCGACCACCGCCGCCTCGACGACCTCCTCCGGCGCTCGACGGCGGGATCCGGCGCGGTCGACGGCATCCTGTTCGGTGCGTTCCGCGCGGGCCTCCTGCGGCACATCGGGATGGAGGAGAAAGTGCTCTTCGCCGCAGCCCGCGCGGCACGGGGGGGCGAGCCTCTCCCGATCGCCGCACGGCTACGCGTCGATCACGGGGCCCTCGCGGCCCTCCTCGTCCCCACCCCGACGCGGAACATCGTGGCCGAGATCCTGTCGGTGCTCGGCCCGCACAACCGGCGCGAGGAAGGGCCGGGCGGGGTCTACGACGCCTGCGACGCGGCTCTGGGCGAGGCGGCCGAGCGTCTCGTCGCCGAGCTCGCGGAGTTCCCCGAGCCGCCCCTGAAGCCCTGCAACGACGCCCCGGAGGTCTTCCGCCACATTGCCGCAAACCTCGACCTGTCTCGCCGGCAGTGGACGGTGGCGGATCCGACGGCAGACGGCTGAGCGCCCGCGCAGGGCCGACGCGAGACGCCTTCGGAGAGCTGCCAGAGGCGTCGGCCAGGGCCTTCGTCGTCCGTCGGTCCTGGGCGCCTGACCCGCTGCCGTCGCCCTGACGCGATGGGCGGGTAGCGGCGCCGGGCTCTTTCGACTGTGACACCCGCGGAACCGTCACAACCCGTGGCCGGGCCGCCCCTTCGGGGCGCTAGCCTCGCCCGTCATGCACCGCATCTTCATCGGGACCGACGAGGCGGGAGACTTCCCCTGGCACGCGCGCGACGACGAAGCCCTGCCGGCGCGCGCCACGAACTGGAGGCTCGTCGCGGAGACCGAGGACCCCGCCGAGGCGGCGGTGGTCATGACGCTGGTGGCGCGGTCGTGCGGCCGGGGACCCGCGGCCGTGGACGCGCCAGAGCCGCCACCTGCCGGGACGGCCGCGCGCCGAGGAGGGCAGCAGGAGCGTCGAATGCGTGGCGACCCCGCGCGCGATCACGACGCGCGCGGCCCGGAGGCTCAAGACCGGGGCGGGGCGAGCGCCGGCCGCCCTGGCCCTGACCGGCCTCGCCTGCTGTCCGAGCACCGGGGGAGGACCGGGACCCCCAACCGCTGAGACGCCCCAACCCTCCCCGACGCCGCTCTCCAGTGCTCGGCTCATCGCCATGAGCGTGGCGTCCGGCAGCACCCTCGTCGCGCAGCCTCTGAACATCACCGGCCAGCGGGTGCCGGAGCTGTGGGCCACGGGTCGGCGTGACGCTGAACCGGGACTCGGCATCGGCGACCTTCCAGGTCTTCCTGAGGACGCCCCAGGCGCGCTGCCTCGGCGCCGGGGCCGGCTTCCGCAGCGCCCTGGCCAACGTGGAGGTCGTGGTCCGGAGCCTCAGCATGAGCAACTCCGGAACCGGCCCCCCGGCGGTCTGTCCGCTCCCCTACACGACGACCGACGTCGAGGTCGTCGCCTTCGACGACGCGGGGACCCAGCTCCTCGACGCGCGGTTCCCCGCGACCTGTCACTTCGTCGCGCCGTGAGCCTTCGAATGAGGTGCCGCCCGCCCGGAGCGGGATCACGGACTCCGCGGGGGGCGTGGCGCCGGTCGGGCGACGAGCGGGGGTGGTAGGATCGCGCCGCCCTTCGGCGACGCGAGGGGCGCGAGGGCTCCCCATGACCGCTCGAACCCGTCTGCCGGCGCTCCTGGCCTTCGTCCTTGCTTCGACGGCCGCTCGCGCCCTCGCCGAGGACGTGATGTTCCGGTCCGACGCGGCCCGCACCGGCCGCTCGACCCTCGCGCCGGCCGTCGTTCACGGCATGGCCTGGCGGTTCCGGACCGGCGGGAAGGTGCGGTCGACGCCCGCCGTCGCCGGCGGTCTCGCGATCGTGGGCAGCGAGGACGGCTTCCTCCACGCCGTCGGGCTCGAGAAGGGAACCGAGGTCTGGAAGGCGAGGATCGGCGGCGACGTCTCCGGCTCACCGGCCGTCGCCGGAGACGAGGTGCTGATCCTCGGCGCGGACGGCGTGCTCCACGCTCTCGGGCTCCGGCAAGGGAACCCGCTGTGGACGCTCGCGACCGGCCCGGACGTCCCCATCCCCGACGACCCGCGGGCCTTCGACCTGTTCCAGTCGTCGCCCGCGGTCGCCGGGGGAGTGGTCTTCGTGGGCGGCGGCGACGGCCTCGTGCACGCCGTCGACCTCGCGACCGGCAAGGAGCGCTGGTCGCACCGGACCGGCCATCGCGTGCGCTCCAGCCCGGCCGTCGCCGACGGCCGCGTGTTCTTGGGCAGCTTCGACGGGAACGTCTACTGCCTGGACGCGGAGACCGGCGCCGAGCGCTGGCGGTTCGACACCGGCGACGTCGTTCAGTCGTCGCCCGCGGTGGCCGGGGGCATGGTCTACTTCGGGTCGCGGTCGATGGCGGTCTTCGGCCTCGAGGCACTGAGCGGACGGCTCGTCTGGCGGCGTCCCCACTCCGGCTCCTGGATCCTCGGCTCGCCGGCCGTGGCGGCAGGGAAGGTGGTGATCGGCGGCTCCGACTCCCACCGGCTCGAAGCCCTCGACGGGGCGACGGGCGCGCCTCTGTGGAGCGTGGACACGGGGGCACGCGTCCTCGGGTCGCCCACGATCGCGGGCGACGTGGTCCTCTACGGCGCCGAGGACTACCGCGTCCACGCCGCCGACCTCGAGACCGGCCTCGGCCTCACGTGGGAGTTCACGGAGGCCGCCCTCTACGGCTCCGTCGTCCTCGCCGACGGCCTCGTGCTCGCGGGGAGCGACGACGACCACCTCTACGCCTTCCGGACGGCCCCCGTCTTCCCTCGCCAGGACGGTGCCCCCCGCGAGCTCCTCGAGGCCGCGGCCGGCCGCTACGCCGTCGAGTCCGGCGACGAGTACACCCTGTCCGTCCACATGGGCCGCCTGCGTGTCGACTACGCCCACTACCCGCCCGGACTCGCGATCGTGAGCGCCGACGGCTCGTTCTCCTGCCCCTACTTCTTCGGCCTGCGAGGCCGGATCGTGCGCCAGCCGGGCCGCCCGGCCCACGCCCTGGCCCTCACGCTCTGGGGGCGGGAGGCGGAAGCGCGACGCGTGCCGTGACGCGGCTGGGCTCGACGCGTCGATGTCGTGCTCGATCGTCGCCTTCGCCTCGAGCCGGGCGCAGGTGACGCTCGCAGCTCGGCTCGTGCGCCGCTCGCCCAGGAGAGGCGTGCATCCGCCAACGTCGTCCTCGGATAAGATGCTCCCGTCATCGGTCGCCGTCGATTGACGTCCGACATCGAGGAGGCCCCATGCTGCGTAGCGTCGGCTGGGTCTTCGCCGCCTTTCTCGCGGCGGCTTCGGTCGCCCGGGCCGCGCCGGCCGGAGTCACCTTCACCCAGTCCCCCACCGTCGTCGAGGCCTACGACTTCGTCGAGGTGACGGCCGGCCTCGACGCGCCCGACGCGCCGAACCCGTTCACCGACGCGTCCTTCGCGGGCTGGTTCGCCAGGGTCGGCGGGCACGACCGCGTGGCCGTCGAGGGCTTCTGCGACTCGGCCGACGGGAGCGTCTTCCGGATCCGCTTCATGCCGTCCTCCCCCGGCGACTACCGCTACGAGGTCGCCTATCGGCAGGGGACCTTCGAGAAGAAGCACGAAGGCACATTCCGGGCCAGCGATGGCCGGCGGCGCGGGCCGGTGCGCGTCGACCCCGCCCACCCTTGGCATTTCGTCTGGGAAGGAACCGGCGAGCACTACTACTTCAACGGCACGACCGCCTTCTGGCTGATGGGCTTCCGCGACGAGCGGCACATCCGCTACTCGATCGAGCGGCTGCACCAGCTCAAGGTCAATCGCGTCCGCGTCCTCCTGGCCGGGAACGCCAACATGTTCTGGGGGGACGCGGTCATGACCGGGGAGAGCTTCACCATGGCCCTCCGGCCGTGGCCGGCCGCGGCGCCGGAGAGCATGGACCGCCCCGGGCTGGACTTCACGCGCTTCCGCATCGACTACTGGCAGAAGTACGAGCGGATGCTGCGCTTCGCCCGCGATCGCGACGTCGTCGTCTCGGTCATCCTCGACATCTCGACGCACACGGCCCAGCCTGCCGCGGGCAGCGAGGACGAGCGGCGCTACGACCTCTACGCGGTCGCTCGGCTGGGGGCGTTCTCCAACGTCACGTGGGACCTCGGCGACGACCTCGACAGCTTCCGCGACGAGAAGTGGACGCACGAGACGGGCTCGTTCCTCCACGAGCGCGATCCCTACCGGCACCTGGCCACGAGCCATCCCGTCCACCGTGAGCACCAGGACCGGGCGTCCGCGTGGTTCGGGTTCACGTCGATCCAGGACTGGTCGCGCTCCCAGCACGCGCTCATGCTCGAGGAGCGCAAGATCCAGCTCGCGACGGGACGGATCGTCCCCCAGACGAACGAGGAGTACGGTTACGAGGACCACTACCCGCGCTGGGCCCCCGCGCCGCCCGGCGACTCCGCGGAGACGCTACGGAGGGTCGCCTGGGACATCGCGATGGCGGGGGCCTACGGGACCGCCGGCGAGAGCGCGCGCCGCGGCACGAACGTCTGGCCGGACACGGGCGGCGGCTGGATCAACGGCCGCGGCGACGACACGATGGTCATGCTCAGGGGCTACGCCCACATGGTCGACTTCTTCGCCAGCTTCGAGTGGTGGAAGGCCGAGCCCCACGACGAGCTCGTCGGAGACGGGGCGTACTGCCTCGCGGAGCCGGGCGAGACCTACGCCGTCTACCTGCCGAAGGCAGGCGAGGTCTCGCTGCGGGCCGAGCCCGGGCGCTACGAGGCGCGCTGGTTCGACCCGTTCACCGGCGACTGGGCGCCCTTCGGCGAGGTGAGCGTGGGCGCCTCCCCGTGGCGATCGCCCCCGGCCCCGGGCTGGAACGACTGGGCGCTCCTTCTTCGGCGGACGCACGGGCCGGAGAGGGCGATGCCGTAGGGGCGGAGCGGGCGGCCTCCCGCGTCTTCACGCGCCCGGGCCGGCGACCGTGCGATCAGTGCCGGATGAGGAGGACGTGGGTTCCCGCCACGGTCGTCGACCGAGTCTCGGGGTCACGGGCTGCGACCGTGTCGAAGTCGGAGCCTCCCGCCCCGGGAAGAAGCAGGAGCACCTCGCCCCTGAGCAGGACGCGGGCGATGACGATGCCGGCGCCCGTGCGGACGGCGCAGATCCGGTCGGGGGCCACGGCCCCCCCCTGGCGGAACACGATCCGGTCGCCGGGAGCCGCGAGGCCGCCGAGGTGCTTCATCGCGTCCGCCGTGACTTCGTAGGCGAAGAGGTGCCGCGGATCGTCCTTCCCGATCAGTCGGCGGTCCAGGAAGAGCCAGTCCTTGACGATGCCGGCCCGGGATGCGGGTCCGCCGGGGTCGGCGCCCTCCGCGAGCACCGGAATGCCGACGACGTCGGGCCGGAGTCCCCCCGCTGAACGCTCGGGCATGAGCCGCGACGCCACGTCGCGCAGTCGTGCCGAGAGATCGACACCCTCCGCCTCCTCTCCCGTGCCCGCAGCCGACGCACCGGACGGGGGCAGCTCCTGCCCGCTCTCCACGAGGCTCGAGTAGGCGGGCGTGCGGGCGACCCGTTCCAGCTCGCGGAGCAGGACAAGGTCATCGAGCCCGAGCCGCGCCGCCCTCGCCCACGCGCGATAGAGCGCCTCGTCGTCACCGAGGGCCCGAGCGAGCCCCGCAGCCACCTCCGCATCAGGGACCTTCGCCCCGGTCTCGATGAGAGACACGTAGGAGGTGGAGATGCCGGCCCGCTCGGCGAGCTCGCCGCCGGTGAGGCCGAGCTGGATCCGCCTGTTCCGGATGCGCGCCGGGAGGCTCGGGATCGGGATCTCTGCTGCTGGTCTTGACATTGGATTCACTACACAGTAAATTATGGCTGAGATGGCGATTTGTCAAGTACTTGAGGCGACAGCAGAGGCCCCGGCCGGGGAGGGCTCAGAGCCGAGTTGAACAAAAAGTCAACTGCGCTGGTGTGGCCTTTCGGACCGATGCCCAACGGGAAGGAGGTCGAAGTGGACCAGAAGCCGTTCGGAACGAGTGACTTCGCGCTGAACCCCGAGCCCCGCTGCCCCTGCCTGCTCCTGCTCGACGTCTCGGGCTCGATGGCCGGCGAGCCCATCACCGAGCTGAATGCCGGCCTCAAGGCCTTCCGCGACGAGCTCGTGGCCGACGAGCTGGCCTCGAAGCGGGTCGAGGTCGCGTGCATCACGTTCGGCCCCATCCACGTCGCGACCGAGTTCGAGACCGCCGGGGTCTTCCAGCCTCCCTGGGTGCGGGCCCTGGGCGACACGCCGATGGGAGCGGCCATCACGACCGGGCTCGAGCTCGTGCGGCTCCGGAAGGAGGCCTACCGCAAGAACGGGATCGCCTTCTACCGCCCCTGGGTCTTCCTCATCACCGACGGGGCGCCCACCGATGACTGGACGAAGGCCGCGAAGGCGGTGAAGGAGGGCGAGGCCGGCAGGGCCTTCGCGTTCTTCGCCGTGGGCGTCAAGGGCGCCGACATGGACATCCTGCGGAGGATCTCGGTTCGCGCGCCGCTCAAGCTCAAGGGTCTCGGGTTCCGCGGGCTCTTCCAGTGGCTCTCCAACTCGATGAAGAGCGTGTCCCGCTCCACGCCGGGCGACGAGGTGCCGCTCAAGAGCCCGACCGAGGGGCCGGACGGGTGGGCGTCGATCTAGCCGCGACCGGCTGGCGGACGCTCGCCGCGTCCGTGGTCGGGACCTCGCACGCCTCCGCCGGCTTGCCGTGCGCGGACGCCTGTGCCGTGCGAGTGCTGCGCCGCCCGCGCGTCGGAGGATCGCTCCTCGTGGCCGTCGTCGCCGACGGCGCAGGCGCCTTGCCGCGCGCACCCCAGGGTGCGCGGCTCGCCTGCGACTCGATGCTCCGGCGGGCCCGGAGCTTCGCGGCCGGCAAGGGGGAGCTCTCGACCTTCGGCCGCGAGGCCTTCCTCCCCTGGCTGCGCTCTGCCCGGGCCCGGATCGCGGCGGCCGCGCGGGCCGAGCAGCGGCCGGCCGGGGACTTCTCCTGCACCCTCCTCGTGGCCCTCGTGGGCGAGGCGCGGGCCGCGTTCTTCCAGATCGGCGACGGGGCGATCGTCTACCGCGGCCGGGACGGCGCGTACGTGCCCGCCCTCTGGCCGCAGAGGGGCGAGTACGCGAACTGCACCTGGTTCGTGACCGACGAGGACGCGGCGGAGAGGGTTCAGGCGGCGACGGCGGAGGACGTGCACGAGCTGGCCCTGCTGACAGACGGGCTCCAGGGGCTGGCCCTCCGCTTCTCCACCCGCGAGGCCCACGGCCCGTTCTTCGAGCCGATGTTCGCCCGCCTGCGCGCCGAGCGCGCGGGCCGGTCCCGGGGTCTGCTCGAGGAGCTGCACGCCTTCCTGGGCTCGCCGCCCGTGAACCAGCGGACGGACGACGACAAGACGCTCGTCCTCGCGACCCGTCTCGACGCCTCGGCCGTCGAGGCCGCCGCCGCACCGTGAGCGCGCGCACTTTCTGCGATCTCCGTGGACGCGAGGCCGGCCTCGGCCGCTGCCTCGGACGCGGCGGAGAAGGGGCGGTCTACTCGGTGCCCATGCGGCCCGCCTTCGTCGCCAAGATCTACGCACGGAGACCGGATGGACCGACCGGCCGGAAGCTCGCCGCGATGGTCCAGCTGGGGACGGAAGCACTCGCCGCTGTCGCCGCGTGGCCGCAGGACCTGCTTCTCGATCCGCGCACCGGAGACCCGGTCGGCTTCCTGATGCCGCGGGTCGACGGCCACCGCGAGATCCACACCCTCTACGGCCCCACCGACCGCAGGTCGGTGTTCCCCGACGCGTCCTGGGCCTTTCTCGTGCGCGTGGCGCGCAACGTGGCCGCCGCCTTCGACACGGTCCACCAGCACGGGCATGTCGTCGGGGACGTGAACCAGGGCAACGTCGTCGTCTCGCGGAAGGCGACCGTGCGGCTCATCGACTGCGACTCCTTCCAGATCACCCACCTGGGACGCACCTATCCCTGCCGGGTCGGCGTGCCACTCTTCACTCCCCCGGAGCTCCACGGCCAGAGGCTGGAGGACGTGGAGCGGACGGCCGACCACGACCGCTTCGGCCTGGCCGTCCTGGTGTTCCACCTCCTGTACAACGGCCGACACCCCTACGCGGGCCGGCACCCCGAGCGGGCCGTTCCGGTGGAGGCTGCGATCCAGGAGGGGCTTTTTGCGTTCGGGCGGGAGGCTGCGCGCCACGGCTGGCAGCCCCCACCGTTCTCGCTGCGGCTCGCGGACGTGTCGCCGACCGTCGCTCGCCTCTTCGAGCTGGCGTTCGGGCCCGAGGCGGCTGCGGGAGGAACGCGGCCGAGCGCGTCCGAATGGGTGGCCGCGCTCGAGAGTCTCGAGGGGGGCCTGATCAACTGCGCCGACGACCCCCGCCACGTCTACCTGGCGGCGGGCGGTTCCTGCCCCTGGTGTCGGATCGAGGAAGAGGGCGGGCCCTCGTTCTTCTTCCTGCCCCAGGGCACGGCATCGGACGCCTTCGACCTCGCGTCGGCGTGGCGGGCGATCGAGGCCGTGCACTCGCCCGGGCCCGCGGCGCTGCCCCGTCGTCCGGTCGTTCCCGATCGCAGCGAGCAGAGGTTCTCGACCGCGGCCTGGCGCGCCGTCCGCAGCCTCCTCGGTCTCCGCGCCTCGCAGAACCTGGCCCAGGTTCAGGAGGAGGCCGAGCGCCGGGCCCGGGACATCGCGACCGCCGAGGAGAACCTGGGACGGCTCGAGGCTCAATGGGACAGCCTGTGCGGAGAGGCCGCGTTCGTCAATCGGCGCCAGGAGCTCGAGGCCGCCCGGACCGCCTTCGAGGGCCTGACCGTCCTCGAGGAGGAGGAGCGCCGCGAGCTCGCCGCCCGCTTTCGCGAGACGCGCCTTCCTGCCCACCTGCGCACCTTCGCGCTGGAGTTCGCGCGGATCCCCGGCCTGGGCCCGCCCGAGCTCGCCCGCCTCGCCGGACGCGGGATCACCACGGCGGCCGAGGTCACGCCGGAGGCCCTCATGGCCATTCGTCGGATCGATCTCGGCCTCGTCCGGTCGCTCCTGCTCTTCAAGGGGGTCGCGGTCCGTGCCTTCGAGTTCGACCCCGTCACCGGCGTCCCCGGGAGGGACAGGAAGGCCCTCGACGACAGGCAGAGGAAGCGCCGCGAAGCGCTCCTCCGAGAGCTCCAGCGGGGAGCCCTCGAGCTCGCCGAACGGCGACGCCAGGCTCTGCTCTGGCGCGACGTCCTGAGCCGCGCGCTCGACGAGGCGCACCGGCGGCTGGGCCAGCTCCGCGCGGAGGCGCGGCTCACCTAGGCTCTCGGGGACAGTGCCACCGCATGAGTGCCCATCGTGTGTATCGTGATTGACTGCCGGTGCGGCCGCCGATTGCCAGACGGGTCCGGGGGCTGTACTCTGAGAGTGTCGTCGATCGCGCGCTCACGGGCTCTTTGCCCGTGGGGCGGCTCGTCTCTTAGCCGAACGCCCCGCAAAGCTCAGTGACCGACATGACCCAGGAGGCCTCATTGCCGACAGCCCGCCGCAGGTCAGTGAACGCAGACATCCAGACGATCCGCCGTTCCCTCGCGTCCGTCGCACGAGCGCTGGGCCGGCTGGGCCCGGCCCTCGAGGCCGCCGCGCGCGGCCCTCGCGCCCCCCGGCCCGCGCGCAAGCTGACGCTCTCCCCCGAGCGCATGGCCGCGCTCAAGCTCCAGGGCCAGTACATCGGCCACATCCGCACCCTCCAGCCGCGGCAGAAGCAGCGCGTCCAGGCCGTCCGCGAGAAGAAGGGAGTGCGCGCCGCCATCGCCTTCGCGAGGAAGCTCTCCCGGCGGTAGCGACGGGGGCGCCGCACCGACACCGCGAGGTGCGGTGGCCGTCCGACCGCCTCTCCGCCGCGGGGTAGAATCGACGCAGGCGGTCGTCTCGACCACCTCCCGACAGAACGAGAGGAGCCCATGGCGGAGAGCTACTACTGCCCCCACGACCTCCCCCGCTTCGCCGAGATCGGGAAGGACCGCCCGGAGCTCTGGGCCAAGTTCCTGGACTACTACAACGCGGTCTTCGCCGACGGGGCCCTCACCGCCCGCGAGAAGGCCCTCATCGCACTCGGCGTCGCGCACGCCGTCCAGTGCCCCTACTGCATCGACGCCTACACCCAGGCGAGCCTGCAGAACGGCGCCGACCGGGAGCAGATGACCGAGGCGGTGCACGTGGCGTGCGCGCTCCGGGGAGGGGCGAGCCTCGTGCACGGCGTGCAGATGAGGAACGTGGCCGAGAAGCTCGGGATGTAGGCCGATGCGCGCGCTCCCCGTGCTCTCGCTGCAGGCCCGAGGGCACGAGCTCGCCTCCCCGGCCGCGCAGCGTCGGGCGCTCGAGCGCACCGGGACGCCCGCCTTCGACGTGGTGCTCGAGCGCCACGGGCGCGCTCCCCTCGTGGCGCACGGGATCGAGGTCCTGCAGGTCAACGTCGGGAAGCTCTGCAACCAGTCCTGCGCCCACTGCCACGTCGACGCGGGCCCCGACCGGCGCGAGGCGATGGGCCGGAAGACGGCGGAGCAGGTCGTCGAGCTGCTGCGGCGGCACCCCGAGATCCCGACCCTCGACGTGACCGGCGGCGCTCCGGAGCTCAACCCGCACTTCCGCTACCTCGTGGCGGAGGCCGCCGCCCTCGGCCGGCGGGTCATCGACCGGTGCAACCTGTCTGTCCTCCTGCTGCCCTCGCAGGGGGACCTCGTCCCCTTCCTCAAGGAGCGCCGCGTCGAGGTTACGGCCTCCCTCCCTTCCTTCCGGGCCGCGGGCACCGACGCCCAGCGCGGCGGGGGCGTCTTCGCGAAGAGCCTCGAGGCCCTCCGGCTCTTGAACGAGGCCGGCTACGGCACTGGCGGCGGCCTCGTCCTGAACCTCGTGCACAACCCGGTCGGGGCCTTCCTCCCCGGCGACCAGTCCTCGCTCGAGCGGGATTACCGGCGCGACCTGCAGGAGCGCCACGGCATCGCGTTCGACCGCCTCTACACGATCACGAACATGCCGATCAGCCGCTTCCTCGAGCACGTCGAGCGCACGGGCAACCTGCAGCGGTACATGGACCTGCTCGTGGGGGCTTTCAACCCCCGGGCCGCGGACGGAGTCATGTGCCGCACGTACCTGTCGGTGGGCTGGGACGGCACCCTCTACGACTGCGACTTCAACCAGATGCTCGAGATGCCTTCGAACCACGGCGCGCCGCAGACGCTGTCCGCCCTCCTGGCCGGGGAGCGCGCTCTGCCCCGCCGGGTCGTCACCGGCCGCCACTGCTTCGGCTGCACGGCCGGCACGGGCTCGTCGTGCGCCGGCGCCGTCACGGGGTGAGCGGGGGCCGGGCCCTTGTGCGGGCGGTTCCTCCAGACGGCGTCCGGCGACGAGCTCGCGGAAGCCTTCGGCCTGGACGCGGCCCCGGTCCTCGCCCCCCGCTACAACATCGCCCCGACCCAGGAGGTGGCGGTCGTCGCCGTGCAGCCGAAGTCGGGCCGCCGGGCCCTCGCCATGCTCGCCTGGGGCCTCGTCCCCCGCACCTCGCTCGGGGGCGAGCGCGGATTCATCAACGCGCGCGCGGAGACCGCGTGGGAGAAGGCCGCCTTCCGGGACGCCTTCGCCCGGAGGCGGTGCCTGATACCGGCCACCGGCTTCTACGAGTGGCAGAAGCTCGACTCGAAGCGGCGCCAGCCGTGGCTCTTGAGGCTCGCCTCGGGCCGCGTCTTCGCCTTCGCCGGCCTGTGGGAGCCGGCTCCGGCCGCGGGCGGGCCGAGAACCTGCACGATCTTGACCACCGAGCCCAACGAGATCACGCGGCCGATCCACGACCGCATGCCCGTCATCCTCGATCCGGCCGACCACGCGCGGTGGCTCGATCCGGCCACGACCCTCCCTGGCGAGGCGCGGGCGCTCCTCCGCTCCTACCCGGCCGACCGGATGACCGCCTTCCCGGTCACGACCGCCGTCAACAACCCGGCCTTCGACGACCCTCTGTGCCTCGCGCCGGCCTGACGCCCCTCAACACCTGAGGTAATCTCCGGACATGACTCCCCGGCTCGCCCGATCCCGCCGCCCCGCCCCCCGCGTGAAGCTGAAGACGCCCCCTCTCCTCTACCAGCGCACGCAGGCCCTCCTCGAGCGCATCCAGAGGAAGGTGGACGGGACGTTCTTCGCCTACTGGACGTCCACCAGCGGGTCGGTCTGCGACAACGACGTGAGCGCGCTCCACGCCCTGCTCGAGGCGCGCGGGCGGCAGGACCGCATCGCCCTCCTCGTGAAGTCGGACGGGGGCAGCGGGATGGCCGCCCTCCGCCTCGTCCACCTGCTGCGCCGCTACGCGAGACGCCTCACCGTGATCGCGCCCCTCAACTGCGCCTCCGCCGCCACCATGCTCGCCCTCGGCGCCGACACCATCCAGATGGGCCCGCTCTCGTACCTGACCGCGGTCGACACCTCGCTCGAGCACGACCTCTCGCCCCTCGACCACACGAACCAGCTCGTGCCGGTGAGCAACGACGAGGTGGACCGCGTGATCAGGCTCTGGAAGGACTCGGCCGCCCGCCGCGCCGACGGGGTCAACCCGTACCAGGAGCTCTACAAGTACGTCCACCCGCTCGTGGTGGGGGCGCTCGACCGGGCGAGCAGCCTGTCCCTGATGCTCTGCCGGGAGATCCTGGGCTACCACCTGGGGGACGCCCGCAAGGCCGAGCGGATCGCCCGGCGGCTCAACTCGTCCTACCCTGCCCACCAGTACCCGATCACGAGCCGGGAGGCGCGCCGCCTCGGCCTCAAGGTCCAGGACATCCCGGCCGACCTCGACGCGCTCCTCCAGGAGCTGAACCTCCTCTACTCGGAGATGGGCCAGCGCGCCATCACCGACTACGACGAGGAGAACCACCACGACAACGAGATCACGAACATCCTGGAGGCGTCGGGGGCGCAGGTCTTCTACCAGGTCGAGAAGGACTGGCACTACCGCAAGGAAGAGAGGCGCTGGGTCTCGATGAACGACGTCTCGTCCTGGTACCGCTGCCGGATGCGCGACGGCCGTCTCGTCAAGGACAAGCTGCACATCCGCTAGTCCCTCGGCGCCCCCGCCAGTCCCTCGGCGCCCGCCCGACGCGCCGAGGGACTATCTAGCCGGTCCGTTGTCCGTGGTCCGTGGTCCGTAGTCCGTTGTCCGTGGTTCGTTGTCTCTCCCGTCCGTTGTCTCTCCCGTCCGTTCTCCGTTCCCCAAACCCCGAGGAAGGCCGCCAGCTCTGGTCCGTCGAGCCGAGCCGAGCGACGGCACCCCCCGCAGCAGGCCGGCGGTGACCAGCGACTCGAACTGGTCCCGGAGCGCGCAGGCGAAGGTCGGCTCGCTGACCAACACCCCGGTCTCGATGTTGCGCTCCTGTGCCGCCTCGGTGAAGTTGGCCGAGGTGACGAACGCCCGGCAGTCGTCCACGACGATGCACTTTGCGTGAAGGCAGGCCTTCGGCCCCGGATCGGGCGAGAGCGCCCGCGGGTCGTAGAAGAGCTCGGGAAGCCGAGCTCTGGCCGGCCAGTCGTACTGCACGAAGCGCTGCCTGAAGCCCCGTACCTTGCGCGCTTCGCCCGCGTCGGTCGGGCAAGGGTCGAGGCGCGTGATGTTGACGAACAGTCGAACCGACAGTCCAGGCACGGCCTGCATCCGCTCGGCCAGGAGCGAGGACACCTCCGCGCCCCGGTGGATCGCGGAGGTGGTGACCAGCACCCTGCGCTCGGCGCTCCGGAACAGCTCTTCCTCGACCACGCGCGTGTCGCGGCTGCCGGCGCCCGGAGTCTCGGGGCCGGTCCAGACCAGCTCCGGCTGTGAGGCGAGATGAGCGTCGCGCTCCGTGACCAGCCGCTCGAGCCCCCAGACGAGGCCCGCGGTCGTCGTCGGTCCTGCCGGCGTCGCCACCCTGGTCGACGTCCTCGTTCGACGTCGGATCCTGTCGGTCCTCGGCGCGAGCCTGATAGGGGACGAGAAAGCCCGTCAGGTACCACTCGGAAGGGGCCTGCGGGAGCGCCTCGATGACCTCCGGATCACCGGGATCGGGGCCGACGGCATCCAGCCGAAGGACGCGGACCAGATCGGCCCGAACCTCAGCCGCTCGCATGGGCCGGATCATGCCACGGCGGCGGCAGCCGTGAGCTCGCGAAGCCGGCCAGCAGCTCGCGGGTCGTTGCCGGATCAGCGAGGGCTTCGACCGCTCTTCTCCCCGCCGCGCCTTCTCAGCAGCTCCAGGTCGGCGAGGTCCTTCGCTCGTCCGGCCGCCTCCTTGTTCCGGATCAGGGCCTCACGACCGATGTAGCTCACGCGGACAGGCCCGAGCCAGCCCTCGAGACGGTCCTCCCACGCCTCCGCGAACTCGACGCCGTCGATGACGGTCGTGACGTCGATCCGGCGAGGCGGGAGCCCGATCTGGCACACGACACCGGGCGCCAAGAGGTCGCGGAGCGTGATGCCCAGTGCCTGCAGGGGTGCGCCGAAGCGTGCGAGGGCTCCGAACACGCGAGGGGCGTTCTCCTCCGTCGGCTCGACCCACACGTCCAGGTCGCCGGTCGCGCGTGGAACGCCGTGAGCGGCCATCGCATAGGCGCCGACGACCAGGAAGCGCGCTCGGGCGGCCTTCAAGGAGGCCACCACGTCCACGAAGTCCTGCAGGGCTTCCGGCGCCCTCGCCCTCCGGGGCCGCGGCGAAGGGTGCGAGGCCTTCGGCCTACCGCCGACGGGCGAGCGGGATCTCGGTTTCTTCGCCGCCACGGCGCACCAGGAGCCGGACCGGAATGCGGCTGCGGCGGTAGCGCGGCAGCGGAAGGCCCGCGACGCGCCAGGCAGCCTCCGCGAGCGGCCGCATCATCAAGATGCGCTCCTCGAGCGTGGTGCTCGACGACAGATCGTCGCTCGGCTGGTTCCGCAGGCTCGAAAGCAGGACAGGCCACCGCCGTCGTGCACGGGCCCGCCGCGCCGCCGCGCCCCTCACCTCATCACTGTAACACGTGGGATCGCATCGAGGCGAAGCACGCGAACCCGCCGCAACGCGACCAGCGGATCATGCTGCGACACAGAGGTCGCGCGCTTCGAAGAGAACGCGGTCCCGGAAGTAGGGGCTGAGAGGCCTTCGTGTTGAGGTCCACACGGCGCCCGAACAGCGCGGACAGCTCCGACTCCAGCCGGAAGAACGCCGGCCCCGGCGGACGAAGACAGGCGGCGGCCAGCTCCGCCACGGGAAGGCGCGCCGCGAAGCCCTCCTGCATCCCGGTCATGGTAGGCCCAGGCCAGCTCGAGCGCCCACCCGCCGGCCACCGCGCTCTTCTTGTGCCTCTCCCCCGCGCCGATCACCCTGACCGTCGCCTGCGGATAGACCTCCAGGCACCCCCATCCCTCCCCGGACAGCACCTTGAAGACCTCGAACCCGAACAGCATCCAGATCTGATTGGCGTGAGGGAGGCCTTTGCGCGCGGCGGGGTCCCGGAGGTACGCCGCCACGTCCTCTGGAATTCGATCGGACACCGCCTGCCCGGGCGTCTGGATGAAGAAGAGCCCCCGCTCGCGCAGCGCCGCCTCACACGCGCGCAACCCCTGCGTCCCCAGGCCCCGGCTCCCGCGGCGCATCGATCCCGATCCGCTCTCCTCGGCGAGCTTCAGGTTTCGCTCGAGGAGCTCAGACCCCGTTGCGGCTCAGGCCCTCGGGGTAGGAGCCCAGGATCCGCAGCTCGCGGCAGCTGCGGCCCAGCTCCTCGATCGCCTCCCCGGCCACTCCCCGCGGGTCGCCGAGGACGTCGAGGTAGAACGAGTACTCCCAGGGGTGGCCGCGGAGGGGACGGGACTCGAGCTTGCAGAGGTCCACGCTCCGGGAGGCGAAGAGGCCGAGGGCGCCGTAGAGGGCCCCCGGCTTGTTGTCGAGGACGAACACGATCGAGGTCTTGGTGGCGGCCTCGAGGGGCCCCGAATCGCGGGCGAGGAGCAGGAAGCGCGTGTAGTTCTCGGGGTCGTCCTCGATCCCGTCGAGCAGCACCTGGCCCCCGTAGAGCTCGGCGGCGAGGCGGGAGGCGATCGCCCCCTGGGTCGCGAGCCCGCCCTTCATCAGGTCCTGGACGGCGCCCGCCGTGTCGTAGGCGGTGACCGCCTCGACCTGGGGGCGCTCGGCGAAGAACCGCCGGCACTGCGCGAGGGCGACGGGGTGCGACGCCACGCGGCGGATCATCCCCACCGACGAGCCCGGCCGCGCGATCAGGCACTGCCGGATCCGGAGCTGCGTCTCCCCCACGATATGCAGCGGCCGGCTCTTCAGCCGGTCGTAGTTCTCGTGGATCGACCCGTGGAGGGAGTTCTCGATCGGCACGAGGGCCCGGTCGGCCTTGCCCTCAATCACGGAGTCGAACAGCTCGTCGAAGGTGGCCCGCGGCAGCACGGAGATCCCCTCCCCGAGAGCCTTGATCGCCGCCTGGTGGCTGAAGGCCCCCTTCTCGCCCTGGATCGCCACCGTCAACGGCTTCTCGCTCGCCATGTCGCTCCTCCACAAAAGCCGAAAGGCCCGTCCCGGTTCCTCCGGGAGCGGGCCTTCGTGGCCGTTCGTCTCTGGTCCGCGGCTATGCCGACCCGAGGCCCGCTCCGTTGGAGCGGGTAAAGACGAATCCGGCCGTCCCCGCCGTCGTGCGCACGACTGGCATTATGCAGATGCCGCCGCGGACGTCAAACGCCTCGCGGGGGCGAGGGCCCGCCGGCCCGTCAGAACCAGAGCGAGACGCCGACGAGCACGCTGTTGTCCCAGCCGCTCAGGTGGATCTCGGTCGGGTTCGGGACGGGGATGCCCGGGAAGGGGATGCACGCCTCGCACGAGGAGCTCCCGCTGCCGCTGTAATGCGTGAACGGGTACTCCGCACGCCGCAGCTCGTTTCGCACGTCACCCTCCCCGGCACGCCCCTTCGGGGCGCAGCCTCCGGGACTGTCGGACGGACGCGTCTTCCGGCTTTCTCGGGGTCGGGACGACGGGAGACGGAGTGAGCCTTCCATCTGGTCTGCGGAAGGAGGGAGTCGAACCCTCACGCCCTCACGGGCACACGCTCCTAAGGCGTGCGCGTCTGCCGTTCCGCCACTTCCGCGCCGACGATGGCTAGTCTACCGCACGCGTCGCCGGCGCTCGCCTCGTCCCGTGCTATCCTTCTCCGTTGCCCGCCCGGCGTCGAGGCGCGGCGGGCGGAGCCGGACGGACGGAGCCGGCCGGCCGCGAGCGGCGAGGCCGCACCCCACTGGAGAAAGAGGATCCCCCCTTGAAGGTCGACTACGTCGAGGAAACGCCGATCCGGAAGGCCCTCGCCTTCGAGGTCGAGCCGGAGCGCGTCCAGGTGGAGATCGACTCCCGCGCCCGGGAGCTCGCGCGCAAGGTGAAGCTGCCCGGCTTCCGGCCGGGCAGGGTGCCGCTCGAGGTGGTCAAGCAGCGCTTCCGCGGCGAGATCCTGGGCGAGGCGGCGGAGGCCATCGTGAACAAGGTGGTCTTCGACGAGATCGAGGGCCGGGGGCTGAAGCCCCTCGCCCCGCCCAAGGTCGAGGAGGTGAAGCTCGAAGAGGGCCAGCCCATGAGCTTCCGGGCGGTGTTCGAGACCCTTCCCCTCGTCGAGCTCCCCGACTGGCGGGGCCTGCGCGTCACGGCGAAAGGGCCGGCGGTGACCGAGGGCAGCGTGGACGAGGAGATCGACCGGCTGCGCGACGAGGCGGCGCGGTACGACGCGGTGGAGGAGGCGCGGCCGACCGTGGGAGGGGACTACGTCCTCCTCGATCTCGTCTGGAAGCCGCTCGACGGGACGAAGGGCGGCCGCGACGAGAACGCCCTCATCGAGATCGGCAACTCCGGGAACCATCCCGACATGAACAAGGGCCTCGAGGGCCTGAGCCTCGGGGAGACGAGGCAGATCGACGTGGCGTGGGGCGAGGACGCCGCGCCCTCGATCGCGGGCAAGACCGTCCGGTACACCGTCACCCTCAAGGCCCTCAAGAAGAAGGTGGTGCCCGCGGCCGACGACGAGTTCGCGAAGGACCTCGGCGAGTTCGACAGCCTCGCCGCTCTCCGCGGGAAGGTCCGGGAGAGGCTCCAGGCCGCGGAGGAGCGCCGGTCGGACCGGGAGGTGAAGGGCGCCCTCGTCGACGCCCTGGTGGCGAAGGCCGACTTCGACGTGCCGGAGGCGCTCGTCGAGCGGCACATGACCGCCCGGACCGAGAACCTGGCCCGCGGCCTCGCCTATCAGGGCATCGATCCCCGGAAGCTGAGCGTCAACTGGCGGGAGTACCGGGAGTCCACCCGCGAGGACTCGGTCAAGGCGGCGAGAGCCGACATCCTCCTCGACGAGATCGCGCGCCGGGAGGGCATAGAGGCCCTGGAGTCCGAGGTCGACGCCGAGGTGGCGCGGCTCGCCGAGCGGGTCGGCAAGTCGAGGGAGGCGCTGCGCGCGCAGATGGCGAAGGAGGGCGAGCTTCGGTCTCTCGCTTCGCGCATCCGCGAGGAGAAGACCCTTGACTTGCTCAGGTCCAATGCTAGTATCGAGCTAACATGAGTGCACGCAACGTGTTCGCGGGCACGCTCGTGCCGATGGTGGTCGAGCAGACGGCCCGCGGCGAGCGCGCGTACGACATCTACTCGCGCCTTCTCAAGGACAACATCGTCTTCATCGGAACCGCCATCGACGACATGGTGGCCAACCTCATCATCGCCCAGCTCCTCTTCCTCGAGGCCGAGGACCCGGAGCGGGACATCCACCTCTACATCAACAGCCCGGGCGGCGTCACCACCGCCGGCCTCGCCATCTACGACACGATCCAGCTCATCCGCCCCGACGTGCAGACGATCTGCGTCGGCCAGGCGGCGTCGATGGGCGCCGTCCTCCTCGCCGCCGGCACCGCGGGCAAGCGCTTCGCCCTCCCCAACGCCCGCATCCTGATCCACCAGCCCTGGGGCGGCGCGCAGGGCCAGGCCTCGGACATCGCCATCCAGGCCAAGGAGATCCTGCGGGTCAAGGACCGCCTCAACCAGATCCTGGCCGCCCACACGAAGCAGCCCCTGGAGAGGATCACCGCCGACGCCGACCGCGATTTCATCATGGACGCCGAGCAGGCGAAGCAGTACGGCGTCGTCGACCACGTGATCGCGAGACGGGAGAGATGAGCACGAAGAGGGCGGGCGGGGAGGGCGAGGTCCTGCGCTGCTCGTTCTGCAACAAGGACCAGAACGACGTCCGCAAGCTCATCGCCGGGCCGACCGTCTTCATCTGCGACGAGTGCGTCGACGTCTGCAACGACATCATCGCCGACGACCGCCGGGCCGAGGGCCGGGCCGCCCGCACCGGGCTCCCCACCCCCCAGGAGATCAAGAAGTTCCTCGACGAGTACGTGATCGGCCAGGAGCAGGCCAAGAAGAAGCTGGCCGTCGCGGTCTACAACCACTACAAGCGGATCGAGATCGCGAAGCAGCGGGGCCGCAACGACGTCGAGCTCACGAAGTCGAACATCCTCCTCATCGGCCCCACCGGCACCGGCAAGACCCTCCTCGCCCAGACCCTCGCCCGGCTCCTCTCCGTCCCCTTCACGATCGTGGACGCCACGACCCTCACCGAGGCCGGCTACGTCGGGGAGGACGTCGAGAACATCATCCTGAAGCTCCTGCAGTCGGCGGGGGGCGACATCGAGAAGTGCCAGGAAGGCATCATCTACATCGACGAGATCGACAAGATCTCGCGAAAGGACGAGAACCCCTCGATCACCCGCGACGTGTCGGGGGAGGGAGTGCAGCAGGCGCTGCTCAAGATCCTCGAGGGCACGGTGGCGAACGTGCCCCCCCAGGGTGGGAGGAAGCACCCCCACCAGGAGTTCTACCAGATCGACACCACGAACATCCTGTTCGTCTGCGGCGGCGCTTTCGTCGGCCTCGAGAAGGTGATCGAGAGGCGGGTGGGCCAGAAGACCCTCGGCTTCCGGACGGACGCCAAGGGCCCGGCGAGCGCGGCTCCGGCCGGGGCTCCGCGGGACAAGGCGAACCTCCTCGGCCAGATCCAGCCCACCGACCTCATCAAGTACGGCCTCATCCCCGAGTTCGTGGGCCGGCTGCCGGTGGTGGCCACCCTCCACGACCTGGACAAGCCGGCCCTCGTCGAGATCCTCACCCGGCCCAAGAACGCGATCACCCGCCAGTACCAGCGCCTCTTCGAGTACGAGAACGTGAAGCTCCGCTTCACCGACGACGCGCTCGAGGCGATCGCCGAGCTCGCGATCCAGAGGAAGATCGGCGCCCGCGGCCTGCGGATGATCATCGAGGACCTCATGCTCGAGCTCATGTACAACCTGCCCTCGATGAAGAAGGTGCGCGAGTGCGTGGTCACGCGCGAGGTGGTGCTCGACCGGGAGAAGCCCGCCACCCTCATCGAGAAGGCGGGCTAGAGGCATTCCTCCCGCCGGCGTGCTAACGTGAAGGAGCCGGGGGGGCCGTGCGTCGCCCCCCGCGGGCGGAGCGAAGCAGAATGTTCGGCCGCGACAAGACCGACGTGATCGAGACCCTGGCCATGGTGCCGCTGCGGGACGTGGTGGTCTTCCCGCACATGATGATCCCGTTCGTCATCGGGCGGCAGAGCTCCATCCGGGCCCTCGAGCACGCGCTCGCCCGCGGCAAGCGCATCTTCCTCTCCGCCCAGCACGACGCGACCCGCGACAACCCGGGGCCGGAGGAGATCTACACCCTCGGCACCGTGTGCAGCATCGTGCAGAGCCTCAAGCTGCCCGACGGCAACGTCAAGGTGCTCGTGGAGGGCCTCGACCGGGGCCGGGCGCTGGAGTTCCGGGAGGAGCAGGGCCACCTGCGGGTCGTGGTCAAGCTGATCCCCCGGATCGAGGAGCCGGCGGCGGGCATGGAAGCGCTGATGGCCAAGGTCATCGGCCTCTTCGAGCAGTACGTCAAGCTCTCGAACAACCTGCACTACGACGCCATGCTGGCCGCGGTCCGCGTCGAGGACCCCGGCCGCCTCGCCGACACCATCTCCTCCCACCTCGTGGTGCCGGTGGAGGAGAAGCAGAACCTCCTCGAGATCTTCTCCCCCCAGGAGCGCCTCATCCGCATCTCGGGAATCCTCGAGGCCGAGGTCGACAAGCTGAACGTCGACCGCCGCATCCAGGGCCGGGTCAAGAAGCAGATGGAGCGGGCCCAGAAGGAGTACTACCTCAACGAGAAGATGAAGGCGATCCAGAAGGAGCTCGGGAGGAAGGACGATCGCACCAGCGAGGTGGACGAGCTCCGGAAGAAGATCGAGCAGGCCCGGATGCCGAAGGAGGCCGAGGAGAAGGCGATCCAGGAGCTGAAGCGGCTCGAGGCCATGCCCCCGATGTCCGCCGAGGCCACCGTCTCCCGCAACTACCTCGACTGGCTGATCGCCGTCCCGTGGACGAAGAAGACCCGCGAGAGGAAGGACCTCCACGCCGCGGAGAAGATCCTCAACGAGGACCACTACGGCCTCGAGAAGGTCAAGGAGCGGATCGTCGAGTTCCTCGCCGTGCGCCAGCTCGTCAACAACCCGAAGGGCCCCATTCTCTGCTTCGTGGGCCCCCCCGGTGTGGGCAAGACCTCCCTCGCCCGCTCGATCGCCCGCTGCACCAACCGCAAGTTCGTGCGGCTCTCCCTGGGCGGGGTGCGGGACGAGGCGGAGGTCAGGGGCCACCGCCGCACGTACATCGGCGCCTTCCCCGGCCAGATCATCCAGATGATGAAGAAGGCGGGGACCCGCAACCCCGTCTTCCTGCTCGACGAGGTCGACAAGATGTCGATGGACTTCCGGGGCGACCCCTCGTCCGCCCTCCTCGAGGTCCTCGACCCGGAGCAGAACCACACCTTCTCCGACCACTACCTCGACACCGAGTTCGACCTGTCCTCGGTCTTCTTCATCGCCACCGCGAACGTGCTCCACACCATCCCCCAGGCCCTGCAGGACCGCCTGGAGGTGATCCGCCTCCCCGGCTACACCGAGCGGGAGAAGATCGAGATCGCCCAGCGCCACCTCATCCCGAAGCAGGTCAAGTCCCACGGCCTCGAGGCGAAGAACGTCTCCTTCGGCGAGGACGCGCTCACCGAGCTCGTGCGGCGCTACACGCGGGAGGCCGGCGTCCGCAGCATGGAGCGCGAGATGTCCAGCATCCTCCGCAAGGTGGCGCGCAAGGTGGTCCTCGACGGCCGCGGATACACGGTCGAGGTGAACGCCCAGAACCTCGCCGAGTACCTCGGCGTCCCCCGCTACCGGGCCACCCAGAAGGAGGAGCACCACGAGGTGGGCCTCGCCACCGGCCTCGCCTGGACCGAGGTGGGGGGCGAGATCCTGCCCATCGAGGTGACGCTCATGCCGGGCAAGGGGGCGCTCCGGCTCACCGGCAAGCTCGGCGACGTGATGCAGGAGTCGGCCCACGCCGCGATGTCCTTCGTCCGCTCGCGGGCGGAGCAGTTCGGCATCCCCCGCGACTTCAACCGGAAGGTGGACGTGCACATCCACGTCCCGGAGGGCGCCATCCCCAAGGACGGGCCCTCGGCGGGGATCACGATGTGCACGGCCCTCGTTTCCGCGCTCACCCGCATGCCGGTCCGGCGCGACGTCGCGATGACGGGGGAGATCACTCTCCGGGGCAAGGTGCTGCCGATCGGCGGCGTCAAGGAGAAGCTCCTCGCCGCCCACCGCATCGGCGTCGCGACCGCCATCATCCCCCGGGAGAACGAGAAGGACCTCGCCGACGTGCCGAAGGTCGTCCTCGAGGCCATGCAGGTGCAGCTCGTGGACCACATCGACGAGGTGCTGAAGACCGCCCTCCTGCCGCCGGAAACGCCGCCGGCGCAGGTCTCGGCCGGCGCGAGCGTCGACGAGATGGGCACGGCGACCGACGGCATGACCCACTGAGGC
>DATJYX010000038.1:0-8590 GCA_035577965.1 Vicinamibacteria bacterium
GCCGCTTCTCCGGTCCGGGAGCCCGCCGGCGTGGGCCCTGCCGTTCGCCATCCTCACCCTCGTGAGCGGCACCCAGCTCGTCTTCCTCGGGATCGTCGGCGAGTACCTGGGAGCGGTGCTGGACGAGGTGCGCGCGCGGCCCCACTACATCGTCGCCGAGAGGATCGGGTTCGAGCCCGGACGGCGCGAGAAAGGGCATCGAGCTTGACCCCGCCCGCGCACGACGATGCGCGCTCTCCCCTCGGCTCCGGCGTGGCGCTGGCGCCCCCCGCCGAGAGCCCGACCGCCACCGCCGCACCGCGCGGGGGCTCATCCTCGCCGTCCGGCTGCCTCCTCTGCGGCGGGACGTCGCGATTCTGGTTCGCCCGCGGCGACCGGCACTACGAACGCTGCGGCGTCTGCGGCCTCCTCGTCGTGCCCCAGGGCGTGGCGACCGATGCGAGCGGGGTGTCGATCTACGAGTCCGAGACGAGCGTCTTCCTGGCGGACGGCAACACCGGTTACTACTTCGACCACGAGACCAATCTCGCCAACAGCCGGCGCAAGCTCGCCCTCGTGGAGGAGCACGTGACGGACGGCTCGAGCCTCATGGACGCGGGGGCGAACTTCGGCCACTTCCTGAGCGTGGCCGCCGGCCGCTACCGGGCCCGTGGGTTCGACCTCAGCCCGGCGGCGGTCGCCTGGGGCCGCGCGCACTTCGGGGTCGACGCCGTGGTCGGGTCCGTCTACAGCCCCCCGCCTGACGGCGCGCCGTGGGACGCGATCACCTCCTGGGACGTGCTCGAGCACCTGGCCGACCCGGAGGCGGCGCTCTTCCGCCTCCGTGAGCTGCTGCGACCGCGGGGCTGGCTCTTCCTCTCGACGCCCGACGCGGGGAGCCGGATCGCGCGGCTCCTGGGACGCCGCTGGCACTACCTCGATCCCGTCCAGCATGTCACGCTCTTCTCGCGCGAGAGCCTGCGGACTCTACTGGAGAGGTCGGGCTTCGACGTCGTCGCGGCGCGCAGCCTGGGCCACGACTACCGCCTCCGCTACGTGGCCGACCGGCTCTGCTACCTCCACTCGCGGGGCGCCACCGGCGCCCTGCTCCGGGCCGCGCGCCTTCTCCTCCGCCCGCTGGGCGGCTTCACCGTCTATCTCAACCTCGGCGACGTGGTCGCGGTGGCCGCCCGCCGGCGCGAGTAGCGGATGCCCACCGTCAGCGTCATCGCGCCCGTCTTCGACGAGGCCCCGCTCGTCCGGGAGTTCCTGGAGAGGACCCGGAAGGCGCTTCTCCCGCTCGAAGCTCGCTACGAGTTCGAGATCGTGCTCGTGAACGACGGAAGCCGGGACGGCTCCCTCGAGGTCATGAAGTCGTGCCTCGCCACGGAGCCGCGCCTCCGCATCGTCGACCTCGCCCGGAACTACGGCCAGACCGCCGCCCTCCAGGCCGGGCTCGACGCGGCCCGGGGGGACATCCTCGTGACGCTCGACGCCGACCTGCAGCACTTCCCCGAGGAGATCCCCCGTTTCCTCGAAGGAATCGAGCGGGGCTATGACCTGGTGTGCGGATGGCGGCACCACCGTGCCGAAGGGATCAGGCGGCGCTGGCCGTCGCGGGTCGCCAACTGGCTCATCCGCGGCATCTCGGGCCTGCGGCTGCACGACTTCGGGACGACCTTCCGCGCCTACCGGTCCGACCTCGCCCACGAGATCCGGCTCTTCGGGGAGTTCCACCGCTACGTCCCCGTGCTCGCCCACGTGGCCGGGGCCCGGATCCTGGAGATCCCGATCGAGAACGTCGAGCGGCCGGCAGGCAGGAGCAAGTACGGCCTCGGCCGCACCCGAGGCGTCCTGCTCGACCTGATCGTGCTCCTCTTCCTCGCCCGCTACCTCGACCGGCCGATGCGGATCTTCGGCGCCCTCGGCCTTCTCGGTCTCACGGCTGGCGGGGGGATCCTCGCCTTCCTGCTCGGCTACGCGTACCTCTACGACGTCCCGACCGTTCGCCTCTACAGCGGCTGGTTCCTCATGTCGATCATGCTGCTGCTCGCGTCGGTGCAGGTCATCCTGACCGGGATCCTGGCCGAGCTCCTCGTCCGTGTCCACTACGGCATTGGCGATCGGCGGGTCTACCGCGTGCGTCGCGAGTGGAGCGGCCCCGACGCGGGCGCCAGGGGCTGACCCGAGGCCCTCGAGCGGAGTCCCGGAAACCGTGTGCGGCATCGTCGGACGGTTCGCCTGGGAAGGGCCCCTCGACGAGGAGGCTCTCATCGGGGTCGTCGATCACCTCGCGCACCGAGGCCCGGACGAGGGCGCCTTCTGGGCTGACGGCCGCTTCTTCCTCGGGCACCGGAGGCTCTCGATCATCGACCTCTCGTCGGGGCAGCAGCCGATGGGCACGCCGGAGGGCGGCCTCGTCGTGACCTTCAACGGCGAGATCTACAACCACGCCGAGCTGCGGGACGACCTGCGGAGCCGCGGTCACCGCTTCCGCACCTGCTCGGACACGGAGGTGCTCCTCGAGGGCTACCGGGAGTGGGGAGAGCGCCTCCCCGACCGCCTCGTCGGGATGTTCGCGTTCGCGATCGCCGACCGCGAGCGCGGGGAGCTCTTCCTCGCCCGGGACCCCTTCGGCGAGAAACCGCTCTTCTACGCGGAGGGGCCGGGCGCCGTGACCTTCGCCTCGGAGCTGCGCCCTCTCGTCGCCCTCGGAGCGGCCGGCACCCGCATCGACCTCGAGGCCCTGGGCGGCTTCCTCTGCCTGAACTACGTCCCGGGAGAGGCGACTCTCCTCGCCGGCGTGCGCCGCGTGCCTCCGGGAACGTGGCGCCTCTATCGGAGAGAACGAGCCTCTGCCGGGCGCTACTGGCAGGCCCGGGCCGGCGCCGTTCCCGCGCCGGCGGGCCTCGAGGAGGCGCTCGAAGGCTTGCGGGGCCGGCTGGACGGGGCGGTGAAGCGCGCCCTCGTCAGCGACGTCCCGGTCGGAATCTTCCTCTCCGGAGGGATGGACTCCTCGCTCGTGGCGGAGAGCGCGGCTCGGCAGGGACATCTCTCCCGCGCCTACTGCCTCGACTTCCAGGAGGAAGGCTACAGCGAGTGGCCTCGGGCCGAACGGGTGGCTCGCCAGCTGGGAGTACCGGTCACTCGTGTCCGGCTCGGCGCCGATGCGGCCTCCGACTTCCTGCACCTCGTCGAGCACGCCGACGATCCCCTCGCCGACTCCTCGTCCCTTCCCGTGTGGGCCATCTCCCGGGAGGCGGCGCGCACGAACAAGGTCGTGCTCGGTGGCGACGGCGGGGACGAGCTCTTCGGCGGCTATCTCACATACAAGGCCTCGCTCCTCCATGCCCGCATCGCCGCTGCGCTGCCTCTCGCCGCGCGGCGGGTCGTGGCCCGTTCCGCGTCCCGCTTCCCCACCCGCGAAGGCAAGGTCTCGACCAGCTACCGCGCCATGCGCTTCGCGCGCGCGCTGGACCTGCCGCCGGCCGAAGCGCACTTCACGTGGAACGGCACCTGGCTCCCGGGCGAGGCGGAGCGGCTCCTGCGCACCGACACGGCGAGGGAGGCGGCGCGCGGGGCTCTCCGCGCGCTCGCCGCGCGGCACGGCCTGCCGTCACGGCCGGACCTCACCGCCCTCCAATTCGCGGACATCGCCGAGTACCTGCCGAACGACATCCTGGCCAAGGTCGACCGCATGAGCATGGCCCACGGGCTCGAGGTGCGTGCCCCGTTCCTCCAGCCCCAGGTGGCAGACTTCGCCCTCTCGCTCCCGGCCGACCTCCGCTGCCGCGTGCGGGGCCGGCCCAAGCGGCTCCTGCGGGAGCTGGCCCGCCGCCTCTACGGCCCCGGAATCGCCGATGCCCCGAAGCAGGGCTTCAGCATCCCCGTCCACCGCTGGCTTCGGGAGCGGCTTCGCGACGTCGCCGAGGACCTGCTCTCTCCGGCTTCGCTGGATCCGATCGCGGAGCTCGACGGCGCGGCGGTGCGGCGCGTCTGGAAGGATCACCTCTCGGGGCGGTCCTACGGCTGGGAGATCTGGGGACTCATGGTCCTTTCGGCCTGGCATCGCTCGAGGGTCCGCTCGCGGCCGGGGCCGGCGACGGCCGTCGAGAAGCTGGTGCGGCGGCGCATTCCGCACGAGGGCTCCGGGGTACGTCCGGCGGGTGCCCGGCCGTGAAGGGTCCGAACCGCGCGCTCGGCGAGCGGACGGTCTCGGATTTCGGCGACCAGTGGCTCCGCTACACGGACAACTCGGGATTCTACGGCTCGGTCGAGCTGTTCCAGGACGTGTTCGGCCCCCTTCTCGGACCCGACGACGTGCAGGGCTCACGCGTCGCGGACGTCGGGAGCGGCACCGGCCGCATCGTGCAGATGCTCCTCGCGGCGGGAGCGGCCCACGTGACGGCGATCGAGCCGTCGGCGGCCTTCACGGTCTTGGAGCAGTCGACCCGCCCTCACGGCGACCGGGTCCGCTGCCTCCACTGCTCGGGCGATCGGATCCCCGAGGAGGCGTACGACCTCGTCGTCTCCGTGGGCGTCCTCCACCACATCCCGGACCCGCGTCCGGTCGTCGCGGCAGCCTGGCGCGCGCTGCGGCCCGGGGGCCGGATCGCGGTCTGGCTCTACGGTCGGGAAGGGAACGAGGCATACCTCGCGCTCGTTCGGCCGCTGCGGTGGCTGACGACCCGCCTGCCGCACCGGACCCTCGTCGGCCTGTCCTCGCTGCTCGCCGCCGCCCTCTCCGCCTACGCGTCCGCCTGCCGCTTCCTGCCCCTCCCCCTTCACGGCTACATGCGCAGCGTCGTCTCGCGTCTCACGTTCGACAAGCGCCTTCTCGTCGTGTACGACCAGCTCAATCCCGCCTTCGCCCGCTACTACCGGCGCGCCGAGGCTGTCGATCTGTTGAGCTCGGCCGGCTTCGAGGACGTGCAGGCTCATCATCGCCACGGCTATAGCTGGGCGGTGACCGGCCGTCGACCTCTCGGACATTCTTTGACGGGTCCGACGCCCGCCGCTAACATCGCCGATCGATGACCCGCCCGCAGGCGGCGGCCTTCTACGCCGGCCACGTCGTCCTCTCCGCGCTCCTCCTCGCTCTCCTCGTGCCGTTCGGGGAGTGGCCCCTGCGCGTCCCCTTCGACTACCGCGGCGACGGTGTCGTCCACGCCGCCCTCGTCAAGGGCATCGCCGAGGAGGGGCCGTTGCGCCTCACCCGCATCGGCGCCCCGTTCGGAGCCGACATCGTGGACTGGCCGATGGGCATGTGGCTGCCCCTCGGCGTCACGAGCGCGCTCGTCCGGATCACGGGCCATCCTGGCACCGCCATGAACCTCTACTGGCTGCTCAGCATCGTCCTCACCGGCGTGAGCGCCACCTGGGTCCTCAGGCGGCTCGGCCTCGGCTCCGCGCCCGCCTTCGTCTTCGGCCTCCTCTACGCCTTTCTTCCCTACGCCTTCTACCGGAACACGTCGCACTTCGGCACGATGTACCCCCTCGTCCCCCTCGTGGCTCTCCTCGCCCTGCGCGTCGCGGGCACGGCACCCGAGGAACTCGACCGGCAGGAGCGCTGGGTGACCCTCGGCGCCTGCTTCGCCCAGGGACTGAGCTACGTCTACTACGCCTTCTTCGCGTGCATCCTCCTCACGGGAGCGGGGCTCCTCGCCTGGCTCCGCACCCGCCGCCTCAGGCTCCCCCGCCTGGCCGCGACCGGCGTCCTGCTCCTCGTCCTCGGCAGCGCGATCCCGCTCGTCCCGAGCTTCGCCTACTGGCATCGGCACGGCCGCAACGAGCGCCTCGCCTACAAGACGGTGGCCGACGCCGAGGTCTACGGGCTCAAGCTCCGCCACCTCCTGACGCCGATCCCCGACCATCCGATCGGCCTCTTCCGCGCGGTCTCGGCTCGCATCGACGAGGCCGGGTTCCCCTACGAGAACGAGAACACGACCACGCGGCTCGGCTCCATCGGCAGCCTGGGCCTCCTCTGCCTGCTCGGCTACGCATTGGCGAGGACTGCGGGGGCGCTCGGCCCGGACCCGGAGATCGGGTCCGCGGCGACGCTGAGCGTGACCGCCCTGCTGGTCGCCCAGGTGGGCGGGCTGGGATCGATCTTCAACGCCTTCGTGACCCCGGACATCCGCGGCTACAACCGGATCTCCGTGTTCATCGCCTTCCTGAGCCTCTACGCAGCGGCCCGGCTGCTGTCGCGCGGCCTCGCCCGGCTGCCCGCGCGTGCCGCCCCGGCCTGGCTGGAGCGGGTGTTCCTCGCTTCGCTGTGCGCGTTCGGAGTGATGGACCAGGTGCCACGGGAGTACCTCGCCACCGTCCGCTCCGACACCGCGCCGCAGTTCGCGGAGGACGAGTCGTTCGTCGCTCTCCTGGAGGGACGGCTCCCGGCCAGAGCCATGGTGTTCCAGCTGCCCCACGCGACGATCCCTCTCGACCTCGCCTCGCGGCCCCCGATGATGTCGTACGACCCCGGAAGGGCCTACGTCTCCTCGCGCTCTCTCCGGTGGAGCTGGGGCTCGGTGGTCGGCCGCACTGGCGACTGGCAGACCCAGACGAGCAAGATGTCCCCCGCCGCCATGGCGCGGCGGCTGGTTTTCGCCGGCTTCTCCGGGATCTGGATCGACCGATGGGGATACCCCGAGCCTGGGCCCAGGGGCTGGTCCGCCCTCGAGTCGGCCCTCGCCGCGACGGCGGGCGGCCCGGTGGCGGCGAGCTCGGGCGGCCGCTACTCCTTCGTCGGCCTCGACGCCCTTCGCGGTCGCGTCGAGGCCGAGCTGGGCCACCACGCCTTCGAGGCCGCTCGCGCCGAGGTGCTCGCCGACCGCGTCCTCTACCCGCGCTGGCGTGAAGGCTGCTCGGACGAGCAGGGGGACGTCCAGGCGCCTTCACGAGTCTGCGGCGCCTCGGCGTGGGCGATCCTCAAGAACGATGACCGCCGCGAGCGGCGTTTCGTCCTGCAGGGCCAGCTGCGAGCTTTCCGGTCCGGCCGCCTGAGCCTCGCCGTCGACGGCGCTCGAGACGAGGTCGAGGTGGGCGAGAGGCCAGTGCCCTACCGGCGCGAGCTCGCCATCGCCGGATCCCGGCGGGCACGGATCGACCTCGCCTTCGACGGTGCGTGCGAGAACACGCGAGCGGCGGCGACACGGTGCGTCGAGATCGCCGACATGAAGGCGATCCCGGCGGACGCGGACGAAACCGATTCGCGATAGATTCCCCGGATCCGCTCATCGCGAGGTGGGAATGCGCCGGCTGGGGGTGCTGGCGGCGGGCCTGCTCGGAATCCTGATCTGGCAGGGCGTTCTCTTTCACCGACCCCCGGAGCCCGTCTACCCACTCGAGGCGTCCGCGGGCATGCTGCCCTTCCAGCCCGACTTCGTCTACTTCCTCTACTACCTCGGCCTCTACCCGCTCGCCACCGAGCGACCGGAGCCCCGGGTCTTCAGCGCCGACGGGGCTCGGCGCGTGATCGCGGAGCGCGGGAACATCCTCGTCATGGACCGCTTCTGGACGGTCCGCTATGGAGAGCTGGGCAAGACCTACCTCTACCTGCCCCACTCCTACCTGAAGGGCAAACCAGGCTACAAGATGAAGTACGCGAACGGCCCGGCGTTCGTCCTGGCCCTGCTCGCGCTCTACGCCGCGTTCTGGTGGGTCGGCGAGACCCGGCTGGGGCTGATCCTGACTCTTCTGATGGGTTCCAACCCTTTCCAGGTCTCGGCGGTCTACTACGAGTCCAACGTCTTCGGGTGGCCGATCACGACCACGCTGCTCGTCCTCGCACTTCACGTTCCGTTGCTCAGCGGCCGGCGCACGTCACCGTTCTACTACTGGACGCTTCCGCTCGTGACCGGGCTCCTGCTCGCGTCGATTCGGCAGGTCCGAACCGAGCCTGTACTCGTGATAGCAGCGGCGGGGCTCTCGTATCTCTTCGCGTCGTCACTCCGATGGCGAGTGCGCCTCGCCCTTGCCCTCCTGCTCGGCGTGTGCTTCCTCTGGGGCTCGCACGAGTGGAAGCAGTTCTTCGACCGCAAGTTCGCGGAGGCCTACGCGGTCGTGAAGGCGGCCGGAGGCCACACCTACGACGGCCCTCGGCAGTCCCACCACTTCCTCTGGCATGCGCTCTGGTGCGGGCTGGGCGACTTCGACCGCAAGTACGGCTACCCGTGGGACGATCTAGCCGCAGAGAAGTACGCCTTCGTGCGTGGACCCGGAGATGGATGCACCTGTGGACGATCGTGTTCACGCTCCCCCTGGCCGGACCGGCCCTTCTCGTGTACTCGGGCCTGGGCATGACCTGCTACAACGTGTTCCACCTCGTCGCGCTCGCGATCGGCCTGGACTGCATCCTGGCTGGCCATCCGGCAGGGCCGGAGAGCGTCGCGCCATCCGCGAGGGGAGCCTCCACCTCGCTGACGCGGAGAGGCAACCGAGCGGCGCCGTCCTCTCAGCCCTGCCGCCTCGCCGTGGCGCGCCCCTCAGGGCCCAGCCCCTCCCCCGACTGCCCCGGTCAGAGGTGGTCGGCGGGCGCGGTCTTCTTCTTCGGCACGCCCTTCGGGTGGCAGTCGAGGCAGGCGACGCGGTGGACGTCGTGGAGCGAGTCCCT
>DATJYX010000039.1:0-76353 GCA_035577965.1 Vicinamibacteria bacterium
CGCGTGGATCCTCCCCGCATTGTCGCCCCGGACCTGGTTCTCGATGGCGGCGGGGATGAGGATCTCGACCGCCTGCTCGAGCCAGGCGTCGCCGGGCAGCACCTCGTAGCCAAGGCCCTTCGCCTTCGCCTTGTCGATGCCGCCGAAGCGGTCCGAGATCCCGACCAGCTGGTCGACGTCGACGCCGGAATCGCGGCGGAAGGAGTAGGCCGTCTGGTCGGCCTGGTCCCAGCAGGCGACGCAGACGACCGTGCCGCCGATCTGGGAGTAGAGGCGGATCGCGTACTGGGCCACGTTGCCGAAGCCCTGCACGGACGCCCGGGTCGCCTTCACGTCGAGTCCCAGCTGCTTCAGGGCCTCGCGGATCGTGAACACGACGCCGTAGCCGGTGGCCTCGGTCCGGCCCTCCGACCCGCCCATGCCCACTGGCTTGCCAGTGATGAAGCCGGGGAAATGGCCGCCGTGGATCGCCTCGAACTCGTCGAGCATCCACAGCATGTGCTGGCCCGAGGTCATGACGTCGGGGGCCGGCACGTCCTGGACAGGCCCGACGCTACGGGCGAGCTGCCGCACCCAGCCCCGGCAGATCTGCTCCTGCTCGCGCTGCGAGAGGTGGTGGGGGTCGCAGATGACCCCGCCCTTCCCGCCTCCGAGCGGGATGTCCACCACCGCGCACTTCCAGGTCATCCAGGTGGCGAGGGCGCGGACGGTGTCGAGCGTCTCCTGGGGGTGGAAGCGGATGCCGCCCTTGGACGGGCCGCGGGCGTCGTTGTGCTGCACCCTGAAGCCCCGGAAGACCTGGACCCTCCCGTCGTCCATGCGGACCGGGATCGCGAAGCTGTGCTCCCGCACTGGCCAGCGGAGCAGCTCCCGCGTGGCCGGATCGAGGTCGAGGATGGCCGCCACCTTGTCGAACTGCGCCTGCGCCATCTCGAACGCGTTCACGCTCTTCGTCGCCATGGTGCCGAGACCTCCCGTGTCGCGACCCGCAGACCGCGGATCGAGCGGAGGTCCCGCGGGAGCCGCCGCTCGGGGCTCCCGCTCGGGCCCATCTCCGCCACCGACGATGCTAAGGCGGCGCGGTGTGGCCGACAAAGGCCCGCACGCACCGGATCTTTCGGCTCATTCGGTGCGCGTGGATTGCCCCCTGCCGCATGAACCGTCCAATCCATTCAAGTGGGTAGTGCCAAGAGACCATGGCACGCCCACCCCGGTGCGCCCCTATCATGGGTAGCAGCAACGCCGCCGATCGCCCACGCCCCCTGGATCGGGCGGACGCGGAAGCGGCCACTGGCGACCCGATGGCCGAATCGATGGCCGATCCGCTCCTTCATCCCCGTCTGGGCCGCCGCATTCCACGGAGAGTCCAATGAACGAATACGTCACCTCGCTGATGGCGGAGGTCAAGGCCAAGAACCCGGCCGAGCCCGAGTTCCACCAGGCCGTGCAGGAGGTCGCCGAGTCCCTCGCCCTCGTGCTCGACCGGCACCCGGAGTACCGCCACGCGAAGATCCTCGAGCGAATCATCGAGCCCGAGCGCGTGCTCCTCTTCCGGGTGCCCTGGGTCGACGACCAGGGAAACGTCCGGGTGAACCGCGGCTTCCGGATCGAGATGAACAGCGCGATCGGCCCGTACAAGGGCGGGCTGCGCTTCCACCCCTCCGTCAACCTCGGCATCCTCAAGTTCCTGGCCTTCGAGCAGGTCTTCAAGAACTCCCTCACCACGCTGCCCATGGGCGGCGGCAAGGGCGGAAGCGACTTCGACCCGAAGGGCAAGAGCGACAACGAGGTCATGCGCTTCTGCCAGAGCTTCATGGCCGAGCTCTTCCGCCACATCGGAGCCGACACCGACGTGCCGGCGGGCGACATCGGCGTGGGGGGCCGGGAGATCGGCTACCTGTTCGGGATGTACAAGAAGCTCCGCAACGAGTTCACCGGCGTCCTCACCGGCAAAGGCCTCAACTGGGGCGGCTCGCTCATCCGGCCCGAGGCCACCGGCTACGGCTGCGTGTACTTCGCCCAGGAGATGCTCTCGACCCGCAAGGAGACGCTCAAGGACAAGCTCTGCCTCGTCTCCGGGAGCGGCAACGTCTCCCAGTACACGGTCGAGAAGATCCTCGACCTCGGGGGCAAGGTCCTCACCCTGTCCGACTCGAGCGGCTACGTCTACGACGAGGCGGGGATCGACCGCGAGAAGCTGAAGTTCGCGATGGACCTCAAGAACGTCCGCCGCGGCCGCATCAAGGAGTACTCGGACAAGTTCAAGACCGCGACCTACACCCCGGTCGACCCCAAGCTCGACTACAACCCGCTCTGGAACCACCGCGCCCACTGCGCGTTCCCGAGCGCGACCCAGAACGAGATTGGCGGGAAGGACGCCGAGAACCTGCTGAAGAACGGCGTCTACGTGGTCGGCGAGGGCGCCAACATGCCGAGCACGATCGACGCGGTCAACCGCTTCCTCGACGCCAAGATCCTCTACGGGCCGGGCAAGGCGGCGAACGCGGGCGGCGTGGCCACGTCGGGCCTCGAGATGTCGCAGAACAGCATGCGCCTCTCCTGGAGCCGCGAAGAGGTGGACGAGCGCCTCAACGGCATCATGAAGAGCATCCACGCGGCCTGTTTCGAGACCGCGGCGCGCTTCGGGACGCCCGGCAACTACGTCAACGGCGCCAACATCGCGGGCTTCCTCAAGGTGGCGAACGCGATGATGGACCAGGGGGTCGTCTAGCGAGTCGAGCGCGGATCATCCGCCCGGCTGCGGGTGATCCGCGCCATCTGGTCCGCTTCGGAAGCGTCAGGAAGTACCTAGGGGAAGCGCCCGAGCGCCAGGAGCAGGTCCAGCCGCGCCTGCCGCAGCCGGTCCTCGGCCACCGCCGCCGTGATCTCGCCGTTTCGCGCGTCCTGCTGCGCCTGCACGACCTCGATGTTCGTCGTCGCCCCCGCCCGGTAGGCGACCTCGGTGATCCGCAGCGCCTCGCCGGCGTTCTCGGCGGCCTCGCGCGTCGAGGCCACGATTCCCTCGTTGCTGCGGACCGCCTCCCGGGCGATGCGCACCTCGGAGCGCGCCTCGAGGGTGAGCGCGTCGAGCCGCAGCCGGGCGGACGCGCGGTCGGCTTCCCGGACCCGCTTGTCGGGGCGCAGCGTGGCGTCGAAGATCGGCACCTTCAGTGAGAAGAACGCGGTCCACGTCTTCGCCGGCTCGAAGAGGCTCGGGGGGGTGACGTAGCTCGGCGTGAAGGAGGCGGTCACGGTGGGGAGCCAGTTCTTCCAGGCGTCGGAGACCACCCGGTCGGCCGCGCGGAGCTCGGCCCTGACCAGCCGGACGTCGGGTCGCGCATCGAGCCAGCTGTCGTCCGCGGGCGGGGGCGTCGGCGGGAAGACCGGCTCGCCGTTGGCACCGACCGGGCCGTTCGCGAAGACGATGACTCCGAGCGCCTCCTCGGCGCGGCTCACCGCCAGCTCCGCGATCTGGCGCAGGCTCTCGGCGCTCGCCTGCTGCTGGACGGACCGCACGTGGTTCAGGCGGCTCCCCTGGCCCGCCTGGAGCCGCGTCCGTGCGTACTCCTCGAGCGCGCGGGCGGTGTCGCGGTTCCGGACCGCGATCTCGACCTGCCGCTCGGCCGCGATCACGGCGAGGTAGGCCTGCGCGGCGCTGATCGCCACGTTGCGCCGCGTCTCCTCGGCCGAGACCCGCGCGATCGCCGCCTGGTCGGCGGCCTGGTTCTTCGCGGCCCAGCCGGACGCCGCGAGCACCTCGTAGGAGGCGGTGGCGGTGAACGCGGTCTGGACTCGCGGCTGGACGATGTTGCCGGCGAAGCCGCGGGGGGCGTCGATCACCGTCGTCGCGATGTTGCCGTAGGCGAGGGGGTAGAAGACGCTGCGCGCCTGCGACAGGAGGGCCTCGGCGCGCAGGATGGCCTGGGCGGCCTGGGCGACGGTCGGGTTGCGGCTCGTGGCCCGCTCCACGGCCTCGTCGAACGTGAGCCGCTCCAGGACGGGGGGACGCGGGGCGGCGGGGGCCGGCGGGGAAGGCGCCGGCTGCTGCGGGAGAGGCTCCTGAGCCGTGGCCGGCGAGCGGAAGGCGAGCGTCGCGGCGGCGAGCACGAGCGCGGCGACGCGCCTACTCATGGGCGGGCACCGAGGCCGACGCCGGGGCCACGTCCTCGGCCCGGTGACGCACCCGGCCTGGCGCGAGCGAGCGGATCACGACGTAGAGCACCGGGATGAAGATGACCGAGAGCAGGGTGGAGGCGAGCATGCCCCCGGCCACGGAGGTGCCCACCGAGTTGCGGGCCCCGGCTCCGGCGCCGGTGGCGAAGGCGAGCGGCAGCACGCCGAGGACGAACGCGAAGGAGGTCATCAGGATCGGCCGCAGGCGGATCCGGCTGGCCTCGACGGCCGCGTCCGTGATCGAGAGGCCCCGCTCGCGCAGCTGCTCGGCGAACTCGACGATCAGGATCGAGTTCTTGGCCGCGAGCCCGATCAGCAGCACGAGGCCGACCTGGCAGAAGACGTCGTTGGCCAGGCCCCGGAGGAACTGGGCCCCGAGGCCGCCGAGCACCGCGATCGGCACCCCGAGGAGGATGATGAACGGGAGCACCCAGCTCTCGTACTGCGCGGCCAGCACCAGGTAGACGACGATCAGGCTCAGGGCGAAGATGAAGATGGCCAGGGCCCCCGACTTCTTCTCCTCGAGCGACTGTCCCGCCCACGCGAAGTCGAACCCGGAGGGCAGCGTCTCGCGGGAGATCCGCTCCATCGCCGCGAGCGCCTGGCCGGAGCTCGTGCCCGGCCGCGGGACGCCGTTGATCTCGGCCGAGCGGAACAGGTTGAAGTGGTTGATCACCTGCGGCGCGGTGGTCTCGTGCGCGTGGACGACGGTGTCGAGCGGCACCATCGCAGCCGTCGACGAGCGCGCGTAGAGCTGGCGGAGATTGTCGGGATCGGCGCGGAACTGCTGGTCGGCCTGGACGTACACCCGGTAGGCCCGGTTGTTGAAGTCGAAGTCGTTCACGTAGGCCGAGCCTAGGAACACGGCGAGCGCGTCGGTCACCTCGTGCAGGGGCAGGCCGAGGCTGCGTGCCCGGTCCCGGTCGATGTCGACGACGAGCTGCGGGTCGTTGGCCCGGAAGCCGGTGAAGAGCCCGACCACCTCGCCGCCCTTCGTGGCCGCGCCCATCAGCGAGCCGGCGGCGTCGGCGAGCCGCGAGATGTCCCCGCCCGTCTGGTCGAGCAGCTCGTACTGGAAGCCGCCGAAGACCGACAGCCCCTGGATCCCGGGGGGCGCGAACGGGATCACCAGCCCTCCCGTGATCCCCGAGAGCGGCCCGCGGAGGCGGTTGAGGACGGCCGCGAGCGAGTGCTGGCGGCCGCGGCGCTCGTCGTAGCCCTTGAGGCGCGTGAAGACGAGGCCCGTGTTCGGGGCGGCGCCGCTGAAGCTGAAACCCACGACCGAGAACGCGGACGAGATGTCGGGGTCCCTGAACAGGATCGCCTCGCCCTGCTGAGCGATCTTCGTCGTGTACGCGAGCGAGGCTCCCGCGGGGGCCTGGATCACGCTGATGAAGTAGCCCTCGTCCTCGTCGGGCACGAACGCCGACGGCACGACCCTCACCAGCCAGAAGGTGCCAAGGAGGGCGAGGCCGAAGAGGGCCAGCATCAGGGCCCGGCGGCCGAGGGCCGCCTTCAGCGAGCGAACGTAGAAGGCAGTTCCGCCCTCGATCGCGCGGTTCACGTAGCCGAAGAAGCGGCCGCGGACGTGGCTCTCCTCGTCGAGGAGGACGGCGGAGACCGCAGGGGTGAAGGTCACCGCGTTGAAGACGGAGAGCACCACCGCGAATGCGATCGTCAGCGAGAACTGCTGGTAGAGCCGCCCCGTGGTGCCGGGAAAGAACGCCACCGGGACGAAGACGGCCACCAGCACGAGGCCGATCACGATCACGGCGCCCATGACCTCCTGCATCGCGTCGATCGCCGCGCGGTGGGCGCGCTTGCCGCTCTCGCTCATGTGGCGCTCGATGTTCTCGATCACGACGATCGCGTCGTCGACGACGATTCCGGTGGCGAGCACGATCCCGAAGAGGGTGAGGGTGTTGATCGAGAAGCCGAAGAGCTTGACGAACGCGAAGGTGCCGACGAGCGAGACCGG
The DNA here is from genome assembly GCA_035577965.1 of Vicinamibacteria bacterium. GTDB lineage: Bacteria > Acidobacteriota > Vicinamibacteria > Fen-336 > Fen-336 > DATBSL01. Next base: position 6,152 of record DATJYX010000039.1, read on the forward strand.
GATCGTGATCGCGGGGATGAGGGTGCTGCGCCAGTTCTGCAGGAAGAGGAACATCACCAGGAGCACGAGAGCGATCGCCTCGACGAGGGTGACCAGCACCTCCTTGATCGACTCGCGCACGACGCCGACGTTGTCGAAGGCGAGGCGCCACTCCAGCCCCGGCGGGAAGCCCTTCTCGATCCGGGCCATCTCCGTCATCACGCCCTGGTAGACCTCGAGGGCGTTTGCGTTGGGGAGCAGCTGCACGCCCATGCCGGACGCCTCGAGGCCGAGGAAGCGCAGGTTGGCCGTGTAGGTCTCGGCCCCCAGCTCCACGCGCCCGACGTCGCGCACGCGCACGAGCGAGGCGCCCTGGCCCGCCTTGACCACGACGTTCTCGAACTCGGAGGGCTCGGTGAGGCGGCCGCGGACCCGGACGCTCAGGTCGTAGGCCTGGTCCTGGTCGGCGGGGGCGTCTCCGAGCGCTCCCGCCGCCACCTGCAGGTTCTGCTCGCGCAGCGCATCCACCACGTCGCCGGCGGTGACGGCGCGGGCCGCGAGCCGCGCCGGGTCGAGCCAGATCCGCATCGCGTACTTGCGCTCCCCGAAGATGACCACGTTGCCCACGCCGGGGACGCGCTTCAGGGCGTCGCGCACGTTCGTGTCCAGGTAGTTGCTGATGAACCCCGAGCTGTAGCGGTTGTCCTTCGAGAAGAAGCCGAGCCCGCCCATGAACCCGGCCGCGTTCTTGGTGACGGTGACGCCGAGGTTGCGGACGTCGGTCGGCAGCCGCCCCATGACCTGGTTGACCCGGTTCTGGACGTCGACCGCCGCGAGGTCCGGGTCGCGGGAGATCGCGAAGTAGACGTTGATCGTCGAGATCCCGCTGTTGGTGCTCGAGGACTGCATGTACGTCATGCCTTCGACGCCGTTCACGACCTGCTCGATGGGGGTCGTCACCGCGGTCTCGACCGCCTGCGCGTTGGCGCCGGTGTAGAGGGCCGTGATCGTGACCACGGGCGGCGTGAGCTGGGGATAGCGTGCGATCGGCAGGGTCGGGATGCAGATCGCGCCGGCGAGGATGATGAGGAGCGAGCAGACCGTGGCCAGGATCGGTCGGCGGATGAAGACCTCGGAGGACAAGGCTAGCTGCCCTTCGCTTCCGGGACCGGCGAAGCGGCGGGTGTCACCTTCACCGGCGCCCCGTCGGCGATCCTCTGGACGCCCGACACGATCAGCCGCTCGCCGGGCTTGAGCCCCGACCGGATGAGGTAGTCGTTGCCGACCACGGGCCCGGGCTCGACCACGCGCTGGCGGGCGACGGTGCCCGTGTCGGCGCCCTCGGCGACGTACGCGAAGTACTGCCCCCCGATCCGGTTGAGGGCGATGACGGGGGCGGTGAGCGCGGGCCGCTCGCTCCACACGACGCGGGCCCGGACGAACTGCTCGGTCCGCAGCCTCTCGCCCTTCTCGAGCGCAGCCTTGGCCAGCACCGACTGGGTCGCGCCGTCGACGGACGGCGACACGAACGACAGCGCCTCGGTGGCGAGGACGGCGCCCTGATCGTCGACGAGGTGGACGGGCAGGCCGAGCCTCAGGTTCGCGGCCTCCTGGACCGGCACGTTAATGTAGAGCTCGAGCCCCGCGTTCCGGTCGATGGTGGTGAGCAGGGTCGAGCGCGTCACCCGATCGCCCTCCCGCACCGGGATGTCGCCGACGATCCCGGCCGTGGGCGCGCTCACCGTGTAGTAGGCGAGGGACACGCGCTGCTCGCGAAGCTGGGCCTCGGCCACGTGGAGCTGGGCCTGGGCCGTGGCGAGCGCGGTCTCCGCCTGCTCCGCCTCCGCCTGGCTGGTGGCGCCGGCCGCGAGCAGAGTCTTCGACCGCTCGGCCTGGAGCCGGGCCTGCTGCAGGTCGGCCCCCCGGGACGCGACCTGCGACTCGAGGCTCGCCACCGCCGCCTCCTGCATCCGGGGATCGATCTCGACGAGCGGCGCCCCCGGCCCGACCCGGTCGCCGGAGCGGACGCGGATGCGGGTGATGAATCCCTCGACCTGGGGCTGCACGGTGGTCGCCTGCCGGGACTTCACGACCCCGACGAACTCGGTCGACTGCTCGACGGGCCGCTGGGCGAGGGTGATCACCTCCACCGGCATGGGCGGCGGCCCGGCGGCCCGGCTCGCCTGGCGGCCACAGCCGGCGAGTACCGCGATCGCGAGCGCCGCGGCGGGCGCTCGAGAACGGCGTCTAGGGGCACGCGCGACACACGAGATCAGCTCGTTGTTCATGGTCTTCGATCTGCTTTCAGGGTAGGGGCACTACAGACCTGAAGGCAGCATTCTAGCTCGCGAGGGGGCCGACGTGCGGGGACTCGCGTAGGGACAAGGACACGCGGGCTCGACCAGAAGACGGAGGTTCGGCTCAGGAACGGCTGGGCGGACGGACCGGCTCAGTTCCGGGGATGTTGCGCGGTTCCGCAGCGGCGCGCAACACCCCCGGTGCATCAGTACCGATATCGGTCCGACTTGTACGGGCCCTCCTTCGGGACGCCGATGTAGGCGGCCTGCCTCTCGGTCAGCTCGGTGAGCTGCGCGTTCAGCCGGGTGAGCTGGAGCCGGGCCACCTTCTCGTCGAGAAGCTTGGGCAGGGTGTAGACGCCGACCGGGTACTTCCCGGAGTCCCGCTCCGTCCACAGCTCGATCTGGGCCATCGTCTGGTTCGCGAAGGACGAGGACATGACGTACGAGGGGTGGCCGGTCGCGCAGCCGAGGTTCACCAGCCGTCCCTTCGCGAGGAGGATGATCCGCTTGCCGTCGGGGAACACCACGTGGTCGACCTGGGGCTTGATCTCCTCCCAGCGGTACCTCTCGAGCGAGGCGACGTCGATCTCGCTGTCGAAGTGGCCGATGTTGCAGACGATCGCCTGGTCCTTCATCCTGGCCATGTGGTCGTGGGTGATCACGTGGTAGTTGCCGGTGGCGGTGACGAAGACGTCGCCCTTGCCGCAGGCCTCGTCCATGGTGACGACCCGGTAGCCCTCCATCGCCGCCTGGAGCGCGCAGATGGGGTCGACCTCGGTCACCCAGACCTGGGCGGAGAGGGCCCGCAGGGCCTGGGCCGAGCCCTTGCCTACGTCGCCGTAGCCGCACACGACCGCCACCTTGCCCGCGACCATGACGTCGGTCGCCCGCTTGATGCCGTCCACCAGCGACTCCCGGCACCCGTAGAGGTTGTCGAACTTCGACTTGGTCACCGAGTCGTTGACGTTGATGGCGGGGACCTTCAGCTCGCCCCGCGCGTGCATCTGGTAGAGGCGGTGGACGCCGGTGGTCGTCTCCTCGGTCACGCCGCGGACCGAGGCGAGCTGCTTCGAGTACCAGCCGGGCCTCTCGCCGAGGCGCTTCCGGATGGCGGCGAAGAGGACGCGCTCCTCCTCGCTCCCCGGGCTCGCGAGAGCGGACGGGTCCTTCTCCGCCCGCGCGCCGAGGTGGAGGAGCAGCGTGGCGTCGCCCCCGTCGTCGAGGATCATGTTCGTCGGGCCGCCGTCGGGCCACTCGAAGATGCGGTGCGTGAAGTCCCAGTACTCGGCGAGCGACTCGCCCTTCCGGGCGAAGACGGCCGTGCCCGAGGCGGCGATCGCGGCCGCGGCGTGGTCCTGGGTGGAGAAGATGTTGCACGACGCCCAGCGCACGTCGGCGCCGAGGGCCTTGAGAGTCTCGATGAGGACCGCGGTCTGGATCGTCATGTGGAGCGATCCCGAGATGCGCGCGCCCCGGAGGGGCCGGGCCTTCGCGTACTCCTCGCGGACCGCGACGAGCCCCGGCATCTCCGTCTCGGCGATCGCGACCTCCCGACGGCCCCAGTCGGCCAGCGCGAGATCGGCCACGTGGAAGTCGACGCCCTTCGTCTGGACGGTTGCGGACATTCCTCATTCCTCGCTTTCGTTGGGGAGCGCCGGAAATGCGAGCGGCGCTCCAAACCGTTGCCCTGGTTCGCGAGCGCCGTTTTCTTCGCTGAGCCTGGCCCCGTTTCGCCTCGAGGTCGCAGCGCTCCTCAGCTTCGACCATTCTGCCAGATCGGCCGGCGAGCGCAAGGGGGAGGGGAGGATCGCGGCTCTGCTGGTCACTCCCCTTGCCGGCCGGGGACAGCGCCGCTATAAGGACGATCATGGCACCGGGAGTCGTCATCGTGAGGGCCGGCCGGATCGACCCCGCCGGCCTCCGCCGCCTCGTGGACGAGGTCTTCGAGGACATGGTGAAGTACGTGGTGGACGTCGAGCGGGGGATCGCGGCGGTGGGCGGCGAGATGCACGCGGACGGTGAGCAGGCCCTGCTCGAGGACGGCAGCCGGCAGGCGGACCTCTGGGGCGCGAACTACTACCCCGGCCGTGGGCCCGCGGAATGCATCGAGTACACGTCGCTCATCAACATCCGGCCGGCGGCCGGCAACCGCAGCATGGAGATCCAGGACGCGGCGATTCGGGACCGGGTGCGCGAGCTGACCGTGGCCCTCCTCGGCGAAGGCGAGCCCCTGCCGTGACCCAGCACGCCTCGCTCACGCTCGAGCGGTGGTCGGCGTTCACCCGCGACCAGCAGATCCTGATGATCGCCAACGAGATGAACCGGGCGGGGAAACTCTTCGGACCGGAGGACCGCGTCCGGCTGCGGAACGCCTACGAGCGCGTCCTGCGCCTCGCCGACCTGACGACCGAAGCCCAGCCCTCGCGCTCGCTCCGCCGGGAGCTGCGGCGCTGGCGGGAGCTGCTGGCCGGCCTCTATCTGGAGCCCGACGAAGGCCGGCACCGGGCCCTCTTCCGCGCGCTGCTCCTGCTCACCCCGGCCGGAGCCCGGCAGCTGCCCCTCCTTCTCGAAGGCCGGCGTCCGTGACCGCCACGAGCCCGGACGTCCGCCCCCGCTTCCACGAGTACCAGGACCTGATGCGCCACCGCATCATGGACATCCTGCTCGTGTCGACCCCCTACGACACCTTCATCCTCGAGGAGGCGGGGGAGCTCTCCGAGCGGATGCTGGGCGAGTTCCGCAACCTCGACCTGCACTACTCGCCCGGGCTGACCGGAGTCTCGACGGGCACGGAGGCCCTGCGCATCGCCCGCGAGGACCGGCGGGTCAACCTGATCATCACGACGCCCCACCTCGCGGACATGGACGCGGCCGAGCTCGCCCGGCGCATCCAGGCGGAAGGCCTCGACGTGCCGGTCGTGCTCCTCGCCTGGGACACGCGGGAGCTCTCCGACTTCCAGGCCCGCAAGGACACATCGGCCATCGAGCGCACCTTCCTCTGGCAGGGCGACGCGCGGACCCTCGTGAGCATCGTGAAGTCCGTCGAGGACTGGCGGAACGCCGAGCACGACTCCCTCGCGGTCGGGGTGCAGGTGATCATCCTCGTCGAGGACAACGTACGGTACTACTCGTCGTTCCTGCCCGTGATGTACACCGAGCTCCTCCATCACTCCCAGCGGGTGATCGTCGAAGGCCTGAACCTGTCCCAGAAGATCCTGCGCATGCGGGCCCGGCCGAAGATCCTGCTCTGCACGACGTGGGAGGAGGCGGAGCGGGCGTTCGAGCGGTACGCCGGGGAGGTGCTCGGCATCATCTCCGACGTCGAGTTCCCGCGGGCGGGCGAGAAGGTGCCCCGGGCGGGGGCCGAGTTCGCGAGCCAGGTCCGGGCCGCGTACCCGGACGTGCCGATCATCCTCCACTCCTCGCGGCCGGAGAACGAGGCCCTCGCCTACAGCGTGGGCGCCGACTTCCTGCTCAAGGGGTCGCCCGTCCTCCTCCAAGAGCTGCGGGACGTCATGCTCGAGCACTTCGGTTTCGGGGACTTCGTCTTCCGCCGGCCCGACGGGACCGAGGTCGGGCGCGCGGCCGACCTCCGGGGCCTCGAGGAGATGCTGGCCACGGTGCCCGAGGAGTCGATCGTCCACCACGCGGGCCGGAACCACTTCTCACGCTGGCTCAAGGCGCGCACCGAGTTCTCCCTGGCCCACGAGCTGCGGCCGCGGACCCTCGACGACTACGCGAGCCCCCAGGCCCTGCGGGAGAGCCTGATCCGGGCGATCGCCTCCTACCGGCTCGAGCAGGCGCGCATCCTGGTCACCGACTTCGACCGCGGGGACTTCGACCTCTCCGGCGACTTCTACCGGATGGGCGGCGGATCGCTCGGAGGGAAGGCTCGCGGCCTCGCCTTCGTGCGGCGCCTCCTCGCCCACCAGGGGCTCCGCGACCGCTTCCCGGGGGTCGAGATCGCGGTCCCGATCTCGGCCGTGCTCGGCACCGACGTCTTCGACACTTTCCTCGACGACAACGACCTGCGCTGGTTCGCGATCGAGTGCGAGGACGACGCCGAGATCCAGCGGCACTTCCAGGGCGCGCCGTTCCCGGCCGAGGCGGCGCAGGACGTCGCCGCCTTCCTGGAGAGGGCGACCTGGCCCCTCGCGGTCCGCTCGTCGAGCCTCCTCGAGGACTCCCAGCACCAGCCGTTCACCGGCGTGTACGACACGCTCATGCTCGCGAACAACGCGTGGAGCCTCGGCGAGCGGGTCCACCTCGCGATCGCCGCGATCAAGCGGGTCTACGCCTCCACCTTCTCCCGGCACGCGAAGGCCTACCTGCGGGCGACGCCCTACCGGCTGGAGGAGGAGAAGATGGCGGTCATCCTCCAGAGGATCGTGGGGGCCCCGCGCGGGGGGCGCTTCTACCCGGACCTCTCCGGCGTCGCGCGCTCGCACAACTTCTACCCCGTCCCGCCGATGGAGGCCGGCGACGGCATCGTGGCCGCGGCGCTCGGCATGGGCCGCGCGATCGTCGAGGGGGGGGCCTGCGTCCGCTTCTGCCCGCGCTACCCCCGGCACATCCCGCAGTTCGCCTCCGTCTCGGACGTGCTCGAGACCACCCAGCGCGACTTCTGGGCCCTCCCGCTCGACGGAGGGACGGGGGACGGCGACATGCGCGAGCAGCCGTTCCCCCTGGCCGCCGCGGAGGCGGACGGCGCCCTCGCCGCGGTGGCCTCCACCTACTCGCCGGAGAACGACGCCGTCTACGACGGCCTCTCTCGTCCCGGCCCTCGGCTCGTGACCTTCGCGCCGATCCTCAAGAGCGACGCTTTCCCTCTCGCCGAGCTCCTCTCCACCCTCATGGCCGAGGGGGAGCGGGGCATGGGCAGCCCGGTCGAGATCGAGTTCGCGGTGAGCCTCGCCGCGGCCTCCGGCCGCCCCCGCGAGTTCGGCTTCGTGCAGATGCGGCCGCTCGCGCTCATGCACGAGAGCGAGGCGGTGGTGATCGGGGAGGTGGACCCGGCGACGGTGCTGTGCCGCAGCCAGCGCGTCCTCGGCAACGGGCGGCTCGAGGGGATCCGTGACCTCGTGGTGGTGGACTTCCAGCGCTTCGAGAGGTCGCGGAGTCACGAGGCGGCGGCCGAGGTCGGTCGGCTCAACGGCCTCCTCCTCGACGCCCGGACGCCCTACGCCCTCGTCGGCGTGGGCCGCTGGGGCTCGAGGGACCCGTGGCTCGGCATCCCGGTGACCTGGGACCAGGTGTCGGGAGCCCAAGTCATCGTCGAGGCCGGCCTGCGCGACCTCAACGTGACGCCCTCGCAGGGCACGCACTTCTTCCAGAACCTGACCTCGTTCAACGTGGGCTACTTCACGGTGAACCCCGAGGCCGGCGACGGCACCGTGGACTGGCCGTGGCTCGAGGCCCAGCCCGCGCTCTCGAGCGCCGCCCACGTCCGGCACCTGCGCCTCGAGGAGCCGATCCTCGTGCTCATGAACGGCAAGAGGAACGAGGGAGTGATCCTCAAGCCGTAGGGCGGGCCGCGTTCCCGAGAGCCCGCGTCCGCCTACTGGGCCTGCGTCCGCTCGAAGGCCTGCACGGAGTCCGCGTCCGGCAGGGCGCCGATCTCGAGGCGGAGCGACACCGACTCGCCGGGGGCGAGATCCCGCAGCGACCCTCTCTCCCGCTGCTCGCGGCGGGTCTCGGCCATCACGTGCGTGCACGGCTCGAGGCCGCACACGTACTCGCCCTCGCCGGCCATCTTCCAGTGGGAGAGCACCGGCAGCTCCGCCGCTCGCCAGCGCACGAACGCCCCGAAGCCGATCGCCCGGTTCACGATGGCGGCCGCGGCCCGGCCGGTCGCGTCCACCCGCGGCTCGTGGAAGAAGACCTGCTCGGCGAAGCCCCTCTGCGGCGGGCCGAAGCGGAGGTGGGCCGAGAGGCCGTCGCGCGCCGCGTCGTCGCGGGCCGCGACCGAGCGGTCGCGCACGAGGAGCTCCGAGTCCGGGCTCACCACGGGGAAGCCGAAGTTGCAGTGGTAGAGCACGGCCAGCGACGCGGGCCGGTAGCCCTCGTTCGTGACGCGGTCCTCGAGGACGAGGCTCGCGGCGCCGAGGCGCGTCGAGAGACGCCGCTCGAGCCTCAGGTTCTCGCCGAAGAGCCGGGCCTGCCGGGTCTCGCCCTCGACCTCGAGCACGTAGTCCTCTCCGCGCCACTCCTGGCGGAGGCGCAGGCTCTCGGCGGGGAGGTGGGAGGCCCGGCCGTGGAGGCCGTAGCCCTCGCCCTCGGGGTCGGGGGGGCCGAAGTGGTCGAGGCCGCAGGTGGTGACGAGCCCGCCGCCGAACGTGCGCAGCCAGCCGAGACCGGCCCGCTCGTGGAGGGCGGGCGGGCCGAGAGCGGGATGCAGCCACGCGAGGGGCCGGCCCGCGTGCTCGGCCGCGCCGAGGTCGAGGCCGCGGTCGGCGAGGACCTGGAAGCGGAAGCCGGAGCCGGTCCACACCTCCACCGCGCGCATCCCCCTCGCGCGCCCGTCGGCCAGCTCCACGAGCCGGATGCCCGCGAGCTGGCTCATCCCGCCGACGAGCCGGCGGAGCTCGTCCGCGCCGTAGGACCGGCCGAAGAGGCTGGGCATGTAACCCCCTGGGTCGGCGCATGATAGCCGAGGGGGGCCACGGCTTGGGGGCCACGGCTTGTCAGCGGGTCTTGCCCGGGCTGATAGAATACGGCACCGCGCAGGGTTCGTCCTGCGGCTCCGGCCCGCGCGTCGTCCGCGGCAGTGGCCGGGGATCCCGAAACGCGGACACTGGAGGCTGGCGCCGCGATCGCGGGGCCGGTTCTTGCACACCCATGAAGAGGATCTTTGTTCTGCCCGCTCTCGCGGGCCTGGCACTCCTTTCCGTCTCCTGCGCCAAGGAGCCCACCGACGCGCTGACCGCCGCCCAGAGCGCCCTCGCCGCGGCGAAGACGGCCGAAGCGGCCGATTACGCCCCCGCGGCCCTGGCCGCGGCCGAGACGGCGTCCGCCGCGCTGCAGGCCGAGGTCAAGGCGCAGGGCGAGAAGTTCGCCCTCACCCGCTCCTACACGAAGGCGGCCGAGCTCGCCACCGCGGCCAAGGCCGCGGCTGACAAGGCGGCGGCGGAGGCGGTGACGGGCAAGGAGCAGATGAAGACGGAGGCGACGACGCTCATCGCCGGCGTCCGCTCCTCGGTGGCCGCGGCCAAGGCCGCTCTCGCCAAGGCGCCCAAGGGCAAGGGCTCGGCGGCGGACATCGAGGCCATGAAGGGCGACGTCACCACCGTCGAGACGGGGCTCGCCGACATGGACTCGGCCCTCGCCGCGGGCAAGTACAAGGACGCCAAGGTGAAGGCCCAGGCGGCCAAGGCGACTCTCGACAAGATCATGGCCGACGTGCAGGCGGCGATCGACGCGAAGAAGGGCGCGAAGAAGAAGTAGGCGTCCCCGAGGGGCGCGGCCGTGTCACGGTCGCGCCCCACCGCCCTCTCCGCTCCTCTCCTGTCCTCCTTGTCCCCGCCCGAGCCCCCGACGCGGAGCCACCGGCTCCGTGCGCTCGCCGCCGTCTGCCTGCTGGCCGTCCTCGTCGTGAGGATCGACGTCCGCACGAGCGGCCGCACGCGGCCGCCGACGGCGGTCCGGCTCTCGGCCGTCGAGGCCTTCCAGGCGGCGAGCGGCGGCCCCGCCGCCCGCTGGGCGCCGGAAGCCGTCCGTGCCGCCGGCCACGCGCTCCGGGACGCGCTCCTCGCCTGGAGCCGCGAGGAGAGCCGGCTCCTGCCGCTGCGGGACTTCCGTCCGGTGTCCGCCCGGCTCACCGCCGCCGCCGCCGTCGCCCGCGACGCGGCACGCCTGGGAGGGGAGAGGCGCGCCCGGGCCGTGGAGGCGGCCGAGAAGGCGGTGGCGGACGCCCGGTCCGTCGAGGTCCAGGCCGCGGCGCTCCTGGCCGCGACGTCGCTCCCCGACGGGCAGCGGGAGCACCTGCAGCGGGCCCGGCTCCTCGTGCGCGAGGCGGAGGGGCTCCTCCGCGAAGACGAGGTCGAGGCCGCAGGAGAGCGCGCCGATCGTGCGGCAGCCGACCTGCGGGGGGCCCTCGGCCCGCCGCTCGAGGCCGCGGGACGGTACACCTCCCGCGAGCAGATCGCGTCCTGGCGGCGCTGGGTCGAGGAGACGCGCGCGTTCTCCCGATCGACAGGCCAGACCGTGATCCTGGTCCTCAAGGAGAAGAACCGCCTCGTGCTCCTCCAGAACGGTTCCCCGGTGCGGACCTACGACGCGGAGGTCGGACGCAACGCCCTCGGCGTGAAGGAGCGGCAGGGCGACCGCGCGACCCCTGAGGGGCGGTACCGCATCGTGAAGAAGAGAGACCACGGCCAGAGCGGCTACCACCGCGCCCTCCTCCTCGACTACCCGAACGCCGCCGACCGCGCCCGCTTCGCGGCGGCGCAGGGGCGCGGCGAGATCCCGAAGGGCGAGCAGATCGGAGGGCTCATCGAGATCCACGGAGAGGGGGGGCGAGGGAGGAACTGGACGGAGGGCTGCGTCGCGCTCTCCAACCCCGACATCGACGATCTGTTCTCGCGGGTGGACGTCGGCACCCGGGTCACGATCGTGGGCGGCGACGGCCGCGACGGGGCGTTCTCCGACCTGCTCGCCCGGGTCGGTGGCGCCTCGAACGCCGCGCCATGAGCGCCGACCCCGCACCCGGCGCCTCGCACGGAGACGAGCCCGCCCCCCCCGCGTCCCGCGCGGCCGCGTTCGTCGCGGCTCGACTAATCGAGCCCGTTCGGGCGGCCCTCGGCCGTCGCGGCGTCCAGGCGATCGTGGCCGCCGCGGGTCTCGTCCTCCTGGCCCTCGCGGGGACGGGCTGGGACTTCCGAAGCGTCCCCCCGCCTCCGGCCGGCGTGGGCGTCTCTCCCCACCCGAGGCCCGCCTCGAGGGAGGCCGTGCGGCTCCTCGCGGAGCGGCAGCGCCTCGAGGCCGCGCTCCGCCACCGGACGCCTCGCGGTCCCTGGATCGTCATCGACCAGACCCACAACCGCCTGCGCCTCATGAGGGGGGACGACGTCGTCCTCGAGGCGCCCTGCTCGGCCGGATCCGGGATGGTCCTCAAGGAAGGCTCCGGCGGGCGGGTGTGGGTGTTCGACACGCCGCGGGGCCGGTTCGAGGTGCTGTCGAAGCTCGCGAACCCGGTCTGGCGGAAGCCCGACTGGGCCTTCGTCGAGGAGGGCGAGCCCATCCCGAAGGACCCGGACGACCGGCTCGAGTACGGCTCGCTCGGCGAGTACGCCCTCTACTTCGGCAACGGCTACATGATCCACGGCACGCTCTACGAGCGCCTGCTCGGCCGGCCGGTCAGCCACGGCTGCATCCGGCTCGGCAAGGAGCCCTTGCGCGAGGTCTACCGTCAGGCGCCGGTCGGCACGCCGGTCTACATCTACTGATGCGTGCCCGCCACCCGATCCTCGCGCCGGCCGCGGCCCTCGTGGCGTCTCTCGCCGCAGCCCCCGCGGCCCCCCGCCCGGCCGAGGACCCCGAGGCCGCGCGGCTGCGCGTCGACGTGGATCGCCTGCGCCACGAGCGCGACCTGGCCTCGGGCAAGACCTTCTACCTCCGGCTCGACGCCGCCCACCGCCGCCTCGCCCTCGTGCTCGAGGGCGTGGCCCTCGACGACTACGCCGCGGAGTCGATCGAGTGGGGGGTCCCGGAGGTGCTGTTCGTGGACCGGCGCCCGGGCCTCGACTGGGACGCCGCCGCCTTCTCGAAAGGCCGCCTCGAGCCGGAGCGCGAGCGGGACCGCATCGAGATCGTGGCGCCGAAGCCCGCGCCGGCCGGACCGGCTCCGGCGGAGCCGGCGTCGCCCTCGCCGCCGCTCGTTCCGAAGAGCGCCGAGGAGCTCTACTCGGTGCCCTCGCCCTACCGAGTCGTCTTCGCGGAGGGCGTCTCCCTCGAGGTGCGCGCGCAGGGACACGGCGGGCGCAACCGGTCGGCCCTGAGGCGACTCGCCGATGCAGCGAGCCTCCGCCTTTCGGACCTCGGGTCGGCCCTCGGCTTCGGGGCGAGGGAGCGGGTGCGACTACGGGTGACGCTCGGGGCCGAGGACGCGGCGTCGCTCTACCGGTCGCTGCCCCCCGACGTCGGGCTCATCGTCATCGGCCTGCCCGCCCGCTGAGGGCACGACCGGCGCACTCCGGCCCGAGGCCTTGTCGGCGGACGGCGTGCTCGTCGACGGCCGCCCGCGCCGGTCGAGTCAGGCCTTCTTCAGCACGTCCGTCTCGAAGTCCCAGAAGACCGGTCCCCGCCTCTTGATCGACTCGTTCACCATGTGCGCGACCGCGGCCGCGTGGTGCCCCGTCCGGCCGTCCTCGACCGTGGGCTTCCGCGTGCGGACGGAGTCGAAGAAGCGGCCCATGTGGATGTACGTGGCGTCCGGACCCACCTCCGTCCAGGACTCGCCCTGGTCCCACATCTGCGACGGCCAGGTGTCCGGCTTCTCCTTCTTCTGCACCGCGGGGTCGGCCCAGTAGGCCTTCTCGAGCTCGTTCGGCCAGGACGAGACGATCCAGCCGTTGCCCTCGACCACGTGCTCGGGGGTGAAGACCATCCGGTCGCTGCGGAAGACGAGCGAGCCCTCGTGGCCCATGATCGCGAAGCCGCTCTCGCCGGAGGAGGCGGAGTTGAACGTCCCGCTGAGCGACACCGAGAAGTTCTCCTTGCCGTAGACGACCGACGCGTTGAGCGTGTCCGGGACCTCGTGGGTCTTCTGGTGGCGGTAGTTGGCGCCGGTCGCCACGACCACCTGCGGCACGGTGGCGTCCATGACGTAGTGGATCGTCGTCATCAGGTGGACGAAGAGGTCGGTCGAGATGCCGCCCGAGTAGTCCCAGAAGCAGCGCCAGCGGAAGAACCGCTCGAGGCTGAACGGCCGCTTGGGGGCCGAGCCCAGGAACATGTCCCAGTTCACGGTCTTCGGGTCGGCGTCGGGCGGGATGGGGTAGATCCAGGCTCCCGAGTCGCTGTTGCGGTCGAAGCTCGCGCGGACGAGGTTGATCGGGCCGAGCTTGCCCGACTTGATGATGTCGCGGGCGGTCTCCTGCAGCTTCGAGCTCTTGCCCTGGCTCCCGATCTGGAGGATGCGGCCCGCCTTCTCGGCCGCGGTGTACATCTCCGGCCCCTCGTCGATCGTGAGGGTCATCGGCTTCTCGAGGTACACGTCCTTGCCGGCGGCGAAGGCGGCGAGGGCCAGCGGCTTGTGCCAGTGGTCGGGGGTGGCGATGACGACGGCGTCGATCGACTTGTCGTCGAGGAGGGCGTGGTAGTCGCCGTAGTCCTTCGCCTTCCCGCCCAGGTTCGAGAGGGCGCGGGTCACGCGGCCCTTGTAGGCGTCGCACACGCCGACCACCTGGACCCCCGGCGTCGCCACCACCGCGTCGAGGAGCCCCGAGCCCTGGAGGCAGCGCGCCCCCACCCCGATCATGCCGACCTGGATGCGGTCGTTCGGAGACGCGCCCGCAGCGGCGGCCTCCCCCTCGTGACCCAGGACGTGGGTCACGAGGGGGGCTGCGGCCGCCCCCAAGAGGCTCCTCTGCATGAACTGCCGGCGGTCGATCCCTGACTTCATCGCGCTCACCTCTGTCATCCCGGGGAGCTCACGTCCTCGTCGCTCGCGACGAGGGATCCGCCGGGGTCGCGGATCCCGCGGGCTCCGCGTCCACTCCCGCGGGTCGCCCTCTTCTCCCGCCGCACACTAATCCCGCTCGCCGGGCACGGTCAAGCCTCGGTCGAGTCGCCGCTCTCACCCTCCGTCACTCGGACGGGGGAGCTCGTCGCGGGTCTTGAAGTAGAGGTCCTTCCTCATCTCGCGGAGCTCGACCGTGAAGTCACAGCGCCGCTCGGCGGCTGCGCGAGGGAAGCTGGCGCGGAGCGCGGCGACGAGGGCCTCGCCCGTGCCGCGGAGCACGTCGGCCTCGCGGCCGGCGAGCACGGAGACCGTCAGATGGACGAAAGCCCGGTCCGGAGCGCCGTCGGCGATCCGGAAGCCCTCGTGTCGGACGAGGCGGCTCTTCACGTTGGCGAGGTCGAACGGGCCGGACTTCGCCAGGGTCTCGTGGAGACGCCTCAGGACGCGGTCAGGGTCCGGCTCATCGGGCACGTTCGCGGTGTACTCCAGGACGAGGTGGGGCACGAGGGTCTCATCTCCTCCCGCGGCCGGCTCGTCGCGGCCGCGAGCCGGCGCGACGGCGGCTCGGTCTCCGAACGGCGTCCTCCCCGTGGCGGAAGTACAGGTGGAAGGCGGTGTCGGGTCCGACGAGCCGGCGCGCCTCGGCGAGAGGGAGCCTCGCCTTCCCGAGCAGGACGAGCTTCTTGTACCGGCCGAGGATCCGCTGCGCCTCGGTCTCCTGCGCTCGCCCCATCCCGGTCGATCATCTCCGTTCCGGACGCCGGGCACAACGTCGCCCGCGACACGCCGGCCGTCCTTTTGGCTAGACTCTCCCCAGCGGGCGGGCGTGCCCGAGGAGGCTCACATGCGGAAGGCGGGGGACGGTCGGCCGTTCGCGGGGAATCGGCGCGAGTTCATGAAGGCGGGAGGCGCGGCCACCGCGGCGGCCCTGATCGCGCAGGGGGCGCGGCCGGGCCCGGCCTCGGCGGAGCCCGACCTGCCGTCGAACCCGGCCACGGTCGGAATGCCCACCCGCAACCTCGGCCGGACCGGCTTCCGGGTCGGGGTGTTCAGTCTCGGCGGCCAGGCCGCCCTCGAGCGCGGGGGCAACGAGGCCGTGGCGGTGCCGCTCGTGGAGCGGGCCCTCGACCTCGGCGTGAACTACCTCGACACGTCCTCGATCTACGGCGGCCCCGATCGCTGGAGCGAGCGCTACATTGGCCAGGTCATGAAGCGTCGCCGGGGCGAGGCCTTCCTCGCCAGCAAGACGAAGGAGCGCACCCGCGACGGCTCGATGCGCATGCTCGAGCAGTCGCTGAAGCTCCTGAACACGGACCACCTCGACCTCTGGCAGCTCCACGACATCGGCACTCTCGGGGACGTGAACGAGGTGTTCGCGAAGGGCGGCGCGATGGAGGCCCTCCTCCAGGCGCGGGAGCAGAAGGTGGTGCGCTTCCTGGGCCTGACCGGCCACCACCGGCCGGACTCGCTCATGGAGGGGATCCGGCGGTTCCCGTTCGACACCATCCTGCTCGCGCTGAACGCGGCCGATCGCCACCACCACAGCTTCATGACCGAGCTCCTGCCCCTCGCGGTGGAGAGGCGGATGGGCATCGTCGGCATGAAGATCACCGGTCGCGGTCGTCTGCTCTCGACCTGGACGCCCCCGCCGCTCGAGCAGCAGAAGCGATCCTGGGAAGGCGTGGTGATCGCCGAGGCGCCGGGCACGCTCGGCCTCCGGGACGCCCTCTACTACACCCTGTCCCTCCCGGTGAGCACCGTCATCATCGGCTGCGACTCGGTGGCGCAGCTCGAGGAGAACGTGCGCCTCTCCCGCGAGTTCACGCCGCTCGGCGACGCGCAGATGGCCGGCCTCGCCGAGAAGGCCCTGCCCTGCGCGCGGCAGGCCCTCTTCTTCCGGTTCTTCGACCGGGCCTGAGCCGGGCGCCGGCCCGGGCTTCCCGCGCCGTGCCCGGTCGCTCGTAGGGCGGGCGAACGTTTTCCGCCCACCGGCCCCTCGGCGGAACGGACGCCGCCCGGTTTCGCCGTCCGTCCGCCGCGTCATCTGACGCCAATCGCTTTGTGGCGACAAATGACGCGTGCTGGCCGCCGCCACCTCGGGATACTCTGCACTCCAGAGTTGGGGACCGATCCCGTCGCGGGATCTCGCCCTGGATCGCCATGGTCGAAACGGTCGAGCCGGAGACGGAGAGAGTCCCCTCGCGCCGGGAGCCAGCGACGGGTCCCTCGGCTGCTGCCGGGATCCTCCAGCTTCTGCGCGAAGCCCACGTGTCGAGGCGGTCGGGTCATCTCCACCTCACGCACGGCCGGGAGTATCGCGGCCTGACCGTCCGCGAGGGCCACGTGGTCCTGGGCCGGAGCGACGCCAACGGAGAGCACCTCGGCGACGTGCTCGTGCGACACAACCTGCTCGGACGGGCCGAGCTCGACCGGGCCGTCGCCACGGTCCTCGCCGAGCGGCGTCCCCTCGGAGCCGTCCTTGTCGGGCTCTCTCTCGTCGACCGGGACCGCCTCGAGGAGGCGATCGGGTGGCACGTCCGCGAGATCCTCTTCGCCGCGCTCGCACGACCGTCCGGTTCGGCGTCGTTCGAGGAGATCGGAGGCCTTCCGGGGAGCGTCGGCGAGGGCGGCCTCGTCTCCTCTCTCGCGACCGGGCAGCTGCTGCTCGAGGCGGCGCGGACGCTGAGCGACCCCGCCCTCGTGCGCGAGACGCTCGGGGACCTCGACCGGAAGCTGACCCTGCCCGCCGAGGCTCGGCTCCTTTCCCAACCGCTCGCCCTCACACCGACGGACGCCTTCGTCTTCTCCCGGATCGACGGAACCCTGAGCGCGCGCGATCTGGCCCGGCTCGGGCCGATCGCCGCGGAGGAAACGGAGCGGAGCCTGCTGGCGCTCCTGTGCGCGGGCGCCGTCGTCCCGGTCGACGTCCGGCCGGTGCGCCGCCGGGCCAGGGTGCTTCCGCCGGAGGCGAACCTGCCCGCCCCGCCGAACCCGCGCTCCCGATCGGCGCCGGAGCCCTCGTCCCCGCCGCCTGCCTCCCCTCCTCCTACTCCTCCCGCCTCGGCCGCCGAGGCGGGCCCGGCGGCGCCCTCCGCCCGCGGGTCCGAGGAGATGAGGCGCGTCATCCTGGAGGCCTACGAGAGCCTCGGCCGAACGGACCACTTCGAGCTTCTCGGGGTGCGGCCCGACGCGGATGCCGCCGAGGTCAGGTCGGGGTACGCCCGGCTCGTGCGCTGTCTTCACCCGGACGCCTGCCGGGATCCGCTCCTCGCCGACGTCGAGGTCCAGCGGGAGGCCGTCTTCCTCCGTGTCTGCCGGGCCTACGAGATCCTGAGAGATCCCGCCGCGCGCGCCGCCTACCGGGAGGACGTTCGCCGCCGGAGGCCGCGCCGCGCCTCCCCGGTCCCCTCCGAGGCCCCTCCGCCCCCCTCGGCACCGCCGACGCTTCCTTCACCGCCGTCCCCTTCGGCTCCGCCTTCTTCCCCCCGGATGACGCCCTCCTCCCCGCCCGTCCCGCCGTCCTCTCCGCCGCCGAGGGCGAAGGCCGCGGCAGAGCCCACGGTGCGGGTGGCCACTCTGGAGGAGCGTCTCGCGGAGACGATCGCCGGGGGCGAGGCTCTTCTCCGGGACGGGCAGTACTGGGAAGCCATCCAGCAGCTCGAGCCGACGCTGCAGCACGCCCGGGGCGATCTCCGGGTCCGTGCTCGCCTCGCCCTCGCCATCGCGTGCCTCAGGAACCCGATGTGGGTGAGGCGGGCCGAGGCTCACCTCAAGGACGCGCTCGCCGAGGACCCGTCGCGAGCGGAGGCCTACCTGTTCCTGGGCCACGTCTACCGCGACGGAGGCCTTCGCGCCCGCGCGGCGGCCATGTACCGGAAGGTCCTCGAGCTCGAGCCCGGCAACCGCCTTGCTCGCCGTGAGCTCGGCCACCTCGAGGACGAGGCCTCGACGCGGGAGGACGAGGGTCCTCACGGCCGGCCGCAGAAGCCCTGACGTCTCTCGGACGCCTCCCGGCACCTGGGACGTCCAGCCGCTCCGGAGCCTGCCTCAGCCTCGGGCGCCCGCCCTCGAGAGCGGACGCGGGTCGATGCCGAGCCACAGCAGGGCGGCCACGAGGGCCAGGACCGCGGCGACGTCGAGGGCGCGAGTCCAGCCGATGGCCGCCGCGAGGACCGGGGTGAGGATGGGCGAGACGAACCCGCCGACGTTGCAGCCGGCGTTCATGATCCCGCCGCCTACGCCGCTGCGTCCGCCCGAGATCTCCGTCACGGTGGCCCAGAAGGGGCCCTCCACGCAGAGAACGAAGGCCGTGGAGAGGGCGAGCGCGCCCGCGGCGAGCCAGGCGTTGGCGGCCCGCGCCCCCAGGGTGAGGAACACGCCGGCCAACGACAGGCCGAGAAGGGGGACGGTGCGCCGGCCGACGATCCTGCCGTACCGGCTCACGAGCCGGTCGGAGAGCCAGCCGCCCAGGGGGATCGACGCCATCGACAGCAGCCAGGGCAGGGTGCTGGCGAAGGCGCCCTTCAGCAGGTCGAAGTGCCGCTCCTGGACGAGGTAGAGGTAGAACCAGGAGACGAAGATGTAGCCGACGTAACCCTGCAGCGTGTAGCTGAGCGTCAGCAGGACGAAGCTCGGCGACCGCAGGGTCGGGCGCGGGCCCACGTCCGGCGCCTCGGGCGTGGGTGAGGGCGGGGCGGCGGGCTCGCCCACGAGCCTCCAGGCCACGGCCGTCGCCAGCGCCGGCAGCGCCGTGACGCCGAGCGCCACCCGCCAGCCCCAGCGGACCATCACCGCCGAGACGAGCGGCGGGGCGAGGGCCGAGCCGAGCGCGATCGCCGCGACCACGAAGCCGTTGGCGCGTCCGCGGGAGCCCGGCTCGACCCAGCGCGCGACCCCGCGCGCCGCGGCCGGGAAGAGGGGCGCTTGCCCGACGCCGAGGACGAAGCGCAGGACGAGGAGGGCGGCGAAGGTCACGAAGGCGTTCGAGGCGAGCCGCCCCTGGCCGACCAGGAGCTGCAGGCCGGTGGCCGCCGCCCACCACCACGAGGCGGCCTCGAGGACGCGCCGCGTGCCCCAGCGATCGGCGAGAAGCCCGCCCGGCACCATGAAGAGCATGTAGCCGAGGACGAAGGCGCTGAACACCCAGCCCATCTGCGGCTGGGAGAGGTGCAGCTCCTGCATCAGCAGGGCGCCGGCGACCGAGGCGTTGACGCGGCAGAGGTAGCCCGCGGTCGCCGTGGCGCAGAGCAGGCTCACCCAGGCCCACTGCGTCCGCGGTCGCATCGTCGGCCCGTGAGCCGGGGCTCCGGACCCGTCGCCTCCCACGCTGGCCTCGTGCCCGCCGGGCCGGAGTTTCAGGGCGCCGCGAGCCGCGCCGTGTGGCCCCTCCGGCCGTTCGTGTCGAACGCGGCCACGCGCACGTCGCGGGCGGCGGGGATCCCTCCCCGCACCTCGGGGCTCTTCGGGGTCGGCTCGCTGCCGTCCGTCGTGTAGCGCAGGACGAAGCCCGGGACCTCCAGGCTGCACCGGACCTGGCCCTCGACCACCTTCAGCCCCGGCTTCGGGATCCTGTAGGCCCATGGCGGAGACTCACGGTCGAGCCGAGCCAGCTCGCGCTTCCCGACGACGTTCACGAACTCGGACCACGCGTCCCGGAAGAGGGCGTCCGCCTTCGCCGCGTCCGCCTCGCGCGCCCAGGCCGGGTCAGGCGCCCACGCCCGCTCGGCGAGGCCGAAGAGCTTGGGCAAGAGCTTGTAGTCGAGCTTGCCCTCGCCGTTCAGCGTTTCGGACCACAGGTTGCCCTGGATGCCGAGGACGTTGGACCGGCCGTAGTCGGTGAGGCGGTCCTTGCCGACGAAGACGGCACGGTCGATCGGGTTGCCGCTCCGGTCGAGACGCGCGTTGCGGTAGTAGTCGAACGGGACGAACTCGAAGGGCTTCCTGAGGTCCACGTAGCCTCCCCAGTCGAGGCCCGTCTCCTCCGGGTTCTGGTTCCAGGCGAGGTCGAAGTACACGTTCGTCACCGGGCTCAGGACGACCGTGTAGCCGCCGTTCGCGAGCCGGTAGGCGAGGTCCTCGGCGCCCTCGCCCGGGACGTTGTTCCAGACGTAGGGTCGGAAGCCGCGCTCGGCGAACGTCGGGTTGGGGATCATCTTCGGCCGGCCGTCGAGGCGGGTCTTTCGCAGGCCGATCTCCTCCCAGCCGGAGAGGGGGATCCCGTGCGCCTTCAGGATGTCCGCGACACGGCCGTAGAAGACGTACCAGAGGTCGTCGACGGAGGCGAGACCCTTCTCCTTCAGGAAGGCCGCCGCGGCGGGGGAGCGCTGCCAGACGCCGCCCGGCACCTCGTCCCCGCCCATGTGGAGGTTGCGCAGGGGCACGCCCGCCTCGCGGTGGACGTCCACGAGGCCCTGCACGACGCGCTCCACGAACGCGTAGGTCGACTCGAGGGCGGGGTTCATCACGTTGTCGTGGTAGAGCTGGGCCGAGGTGTACGAGGAGCGGTCGTCGGGGTCGGCGAGACGGCAGCGGCCCGCTCCCTCCAGGTCGCCCTTCGCGCTCAGGCTCCGGAAGCGCGCCTCCATCGACTTGATGGCGGCCCGCGCGTGTCCGGGCATCTCGATCTCGGGGACGACCTCGATGTGCCGCGCCTCCGCGTACTTCAGGATCTCCGCGTAGTCGGCGCGCGAGAAGAAGCCGCTGCCGTAGGGCCGGTCCACGTCCGGGCCGGAGCCCCAGGCCGGGGGCAGGAAGAGGCTCGAGTCGAGGGTGTGCCCGCGCCTCGCCCCCACGGAGGTGAGCTCGGGGAGGCCCGGGATCTCGATGCGCCAGCCCTCGTCGTCGGTGAGGTGGAGGTGGAAGACGTTGAGCTTGTAGCGGGCCATCAGGTCGAGGACCCGCAGGACGGACGCCTTGGGCTGGAAGTTGCGCGCGACGTCGAGGAAGAAGCCGCGGTAGCCGAAGCGCGGAGCGTCCACCACTCGGAGGGCGGGCAGCGAGACGCCCTTCCCGGTCGCGGTCACCGGGAGGAGGTCGCGGAGCGACTGGAGGCCGTAGAAGACGCCCGCCGGCGATCTCCCGACGATCCGGATGCCGGCCGCCGGGTCGACGAGGAGCTCGTAGGCTTCGGGCGAGGCCTGCCCCTCGACCTTCCCGGTCTCGAGATGCAGGACGCTCGCCGTCACCGCGCCCTTCGTCTTCTGCGGGACGTGGGGCCGGAGGTACTCGGCGGCGAACGCGGCCTCGGCCTGGAGCTCCGGCGCGGCCCGGATCACGGGCGGCGCGGCCAGGCTCAGGCGGCCTTCGTGCTTCTCCACCGAGACCGGGCTCGGGAAGACAGGGGGCAGCGAGTCGAGCGGGACGTCTCGCGTCGCCGCGTCGAGCTCGAACTGCCTCTCCGGGGTGACGAGCCGGGGATCGTGGCCGGCCTGCGACGGCCGCTCGAAGGGCACGGCCGAATAGCTCAGCGGGTAGCCCTTGTCGGGGGCCGCGTCGAGCACGAGGTACGGCCCCACGGGAGCGAAGCTGTTGTTGGTCAGGAGGTCGGTGAGGTACGCCGCCTCGACGCTCTGGCCGGGTGCGACGCCGGCGAAGCCGGGGCCGGGCACGATCCGCCAGAGGTCGCCGTCGACGTGCTCGACGACGACCCCACCATCCGCGCTTCCGGGGCGCGGCTCGTGCAGGGCGCTGAAGTAGATCGCCCAGCCGCGGCCGGGCAGGGCCTTCGCGTCACGGTTCGTGATCGTGAACGCGGCGCGGGCGGAGCCGCGGTCGCTCGGTCCGCGGAAGACGTCCTCCTTCAGCTCCCAGCGGAGCTGGAGGGCGGTCTGGGCGGCGATGGGCGACGCGACGAGGGCGAGGATGAGGGCCGGCAGGGCGTGACGCATGACGCGTATTAGACATCGGCCCGCGGCCACCACCAACCGACAGGACGGCGACTCGCCGGCGCGGAACTCCTGGTGTGGACGGCCCGGAAGGGGATCTCGCGTCCTCCGATCCGGCGCGGATCTCGAGCCGCCGCGCGTCGCGGATGGCCCCGAGCGCGGCCGATCCTCCCTTCGTGCGCACGGCCGCCCGGTTCACGCCCCGCGGCCCGACGTCTTCGCCGCCACCCAGCCGAGGAGCATCAGGCAGGGTACGACGTATGGGAAGATCCCGTAGAGCGTGTCGCTCACCGAGTGGGAGTGGCGATCGACCGCCAGGAACACCTGCCCGCAGAAGAGCAGGGCGAGCAGCACGAAGCCGACCCCCTGCCACGAGACGGGCCGGTAGATCCAGCCCCAGGCCGCGAACCAGCGCCTCTCCATGCGAACCACCTCCTCGAGGCCGTCGCCTGCGTCGCTCAACCGTGGAGCGGGCCGGGCGCCTCGCCGGCGCCGCTCCGTGCGGTCAGAAGGTAGGGTTCGCGGGCCGTGAAGTCGTGAGCGAAGAGTGAGGAGTCGAAGGCGGCGCCGCGCGGTCCCGGTGCTAGAGTAGACGAGGGGCGGAGCTCGAGCCGCAGCTCGAGGGGAGGACCGTACTTGACGACCAGCCAGCCGGGAGCGAGGCGGACGGCGCTCGTTCTGGCCTTCGCGGCGGGCGGAGTGTTGTCGGCCCCGCGGCCGGCACGGGCGGCGCTCGGCGACAGCCTGGCCTCGATCCAGAGCGACCAGGCCCACCTCCAGGGGTCGCTTCGCACCGCCCCGATGGAGGGCTATCTCCTGCACGAGATCCAGGCCCCGACCGGCACCGTGGTCCGGGAGTTCTCCTCTCCGGCGGGTGCCGTGTTCGGCGTCTCCTGGGAGGGGCCGTTCCTGCCCGATCTCCACCGGATCCTGGGCCCGTCCTACGATTCGTACGTCGAGGCGGCGCGCGCCGGGCGGCGCGGCCGCGGGCCCCTGATCCTCCACCTTCAGAATCTCGTCTTCGAGTCCGCCGGGCACCCCCGAGGCTTCCACGGGCGGGCCTACATCCCTCAGCTCCTGCCGGAGGGCGTTCCGGCCGAGGCCGTCCGCTAGGCCATGGGACGGATCGAGCCCGTGCGACCCCGGGTCTCCGTCGCAGCCGTTCTGCTCCTGCTGGCCCTGGCCGCCTGTGGCGGGGGAGGCGGCAGCTCGGGAGGCGGCGGCTCGTCGGGAGGCGACGTCGTCGGCGCGCCGGGGCCCAACGTCCAGCCGATCGTCGTCGACCCCGGCCCGGCCCAGAACTACGCGAACGGCGCCTTCACCAGCGTCACCGTCTGTGTTCCGGGCACCAGCACCTGCCAGACGATCAGTGGCGTGCTCGTCGACACGGGGTCGTCGGGGCTGCGCCTCCTGTCCTCGGTGCTCACCCTCCCGCTGCCGCCGCAGAGCGACTCCGGCGGGGCGCCGATCCTGGAGTGCAACCAGTTCGAGGACAGCTACCAGTGGGGGCCGGTCGTCCTGGCCGACGTGAAGATCGCCGGCGAGCAGGCGGCTTCCGTGCCCATCCAGGCCATCGGGACCTCCGCTTTCGGCGCGCCTGAGGCCTGCACCCAGGCGGGACTTCCTCCCCAGGAGACCGTCGCCTCGCTCGGCGCGAACGGCGTGCTCGGCGTCGGCCTCTTCCGGCAGGACTGCGGTCCCGCCTGCGCTCTCACCGGGTCCCAGAACCCGGGCCTCTACTACAGCTGTCCCTCGGCGGGCTGCGGACCGACCGCGGTGGGCGTCAACCAGCAGGTGCTGAACCCGGTGTGGCTCTTCGCGAAGGACAACAACGGGGTCATCCTCCAGCTGCCCTCCGTCCCCGCGGCCGGCTCCCTCACCCTCAACGGCTCGATGATCTTCGGCATCGGAACGCAGTCGAACAACGGCCTCGGGTCGGCCAAGGTCTACACGGTCGACGACGTGGGCTACTTCACCACGGCCTACCAGGGCAACTCCTATCCCAGGAGCTTCGTCGACAGCGGATCGAACGGGATGTACTTCCTCGACTCCGCCACGACTGGCCTGACGCTCTGCCGCGACACCGCCGACTTCTACTGCCCGCCCTCACCCGTGGGCTTCACGGCGACGAACCGCGGCGCGAACGGGACGAGCGCCGCCGTCGACTTCACGATCGCCAACGCGGACGTGCTCTTCAACACCCCGAACGCCGCCATGGTCAACCTCGGCGGGCCGAACCCGGGAGCCTTCGACTGGGGGCTGCCGTTCTTCTTCGGCCGTACCGTGTACACGGGCCTCGAAGGGCAGGGCACACCCGGCGGAGTCGGGCCCTACTTCGCCTACTAAGCGATGGGGAGCCGCTGCAGCCTCGCCGCCGGCCGACCTCGGCGCTCGGGCCGGCCGGGGAAGGGCGCCGCGTCGCGCTCGATCGCGCGGCGTAGAATCCCCGCGTGGTGCGTCCTGACCGCGAGCCCGGTACCGGCTCACGACGCTTGACCAGACCCGCGGGTGAGAGTCCCGACTCGCAGGAGCCAACGGGGCTGACGGACCCGTCGAGGACGGCTCCCGCTCGGGTCGACGTGCTGAATGCACGCGGCATGGGAAGACCGTCGGTAAGCCGTGTGCAGGAAATCGGCATGCACGGCGCGAAAGGGGGATTCAGGCGCCCGGGCCGGCGACGGCACCGCGCCTGATTTCTACGAGTGTCGCTCCCCGAGCGGACGCTGAGCCCTGAATCGCCGAACGACTCGACGCCACCCTCGGGGGCGCGCGACTACGTCAGCGCGCTCGTCGCCAGCTTCCTCGGCTGGACCCTCGACGCCTTCGACTTCTTCCTCGTGGTCGTGGCCCTGCCGACCATCGCCCGCGACTTCGGCGTCGACAACGCGGCCGTCGCCCTCTCCCTCGCCGTCACCCTCGGCTTCCGTCCGGTGGGGGCGTTCCTCTTCGGCCTCCTGGCCGACCGCTACGGCCGGAGGATCCCCCTCATGATCGACCTCGTCTTCTACTCGGCCGTCGAGGTGCTCTCCGGCCTCGCCCCCTCCTTCACCGTCTTCCTCGTGCTCCGGGCCCTCTTCGGCATCGGCATGGGGGCCGAGTGGGGCGTAGGCGCGTCGCTCGCCATGGAGAAGGTCCCCCCGCGCTGGCGGGGCGTCCTCTCCGGCTTCCTGCAGGAGGGCTACGCGGTCGGCTACCTCCTCGCCGCCCTCTGCTCCTTCTTCGTCTTCCCGCGCTGGGGCTGGCGGCCCATGTTCTTCATCGGAGGCCTGCCCGCCCTCCTCGCCCTCTTCGTCCGCTTCCGGGTCGAGGAGTCGGCGGTGTGGCAGAGCACGAGGCACGGCAGCTGGCGCGACCTCGGGCGGGGGATCGCCTCCCAGTGGAAGCTCTTCCTCTACCTCACCGGCCTCATGACGATGATGAACTTCGTCTCCCACGGCACGCAGGACATGTACCCGACCTTCCTGCGCGAGCACCGGGGCTTCGGCTCCCGGGAGAAGGACGCCATCGTGGTCGTCTACAACGTCGGGGCGCTCGCGGGCGGGATCCTCTTCGGCCTCGTCTCCGACCACGTGGGGCGCCGCCGCGCCATGGTGGTTGCGCTCCTCCTGGCCAACCTGATGATCCCGCTCTGGGCCTACGCGCCGACGACGCCGCTCCTCGTGGTCGGGGCCTTCCTGATGCAGTTCATGGTGCAGGGGGCCTGGGGGGTCGTCCCCGCCCACATCACGGAGCTCTCGCCGGACGCCGTGCGCGGCTTCCTGCCCGGCTTCGCCTACCAGTGCGGCGTCCTCATCGCCGGCACTGCGGCCTACATCCAGGTCATCATCGCCAGGCGAACGAGTTACCCCACCGCCATGGCGTTCTTCGCCTTCGCCGTCTTCACGCTCGGAGCGGCGGTCGTGGGCGTGGGCCGCGAAAAGAGGGGGACGGCGTTCGGCCGCTGAGGAGCGAGGCCGCCCCTGGCGCTCAGAGGAAGGGCAGCCGGAAGAGCATGAGGTGGCCGTTCAGGCCGAGGACGAGGCCGGCGAGCGCGGCCAGGGCCGAAGCGTGGAAGATGGTCCGGGAGTGGGTGAGGATCGACATGGAGGCGAGCACGATCGAGATCTGGAGGAGCACCTCGCCGAAGTCGAAGTAGGGGTCGCGGCTCCGGTTCGCATCCCGCTCGTGCTCGAGGTCGCGGGCCTTCTCCTCGATCTCCTTCTTCTCCCGCTCGTAGCGCGTCTCCTCGCCGGCGACCGTCTCCAGGAGCTTCTGCTTCTGCTCGCGGATCGACGGGGCGAGGCCCGCCCCGCGCTCGGCGAGATCGTCCTCCCGCCGCACCTTCTCGAGGTGGTAGAGCTGCTCCCGCATCGCCTTGGCCTGGTAGAAGGCCCACTGGTCCGAGGCCTGCTGCTGGGCGAGCGACATCTCCTTCGCCGCCTTGTTCCCGCCCAGGGAGATGACGGCGAGGACCACGGCGTAGAGGGCGGTCACGAGGGCGGTCCGCCTCGTGAAGGCCTTCTCGCGCATCTCCTCCAGCTCCTTCGGGTTCGGCAGCTCCATCTCGGCCATCGACGTGCCTCCTCTGTCAAGCTCAGTTGCGTTCGGCGGCGCCTCGGCCGCCTTCGACCGGCCCGGCGACTCTCGGCGGACGCGCTCTCACCCGACCCTCACCGCGCCGCGGGCAGATGCTGGAGGGTCTGGCCCTTGTCGCCGAGGAAGGCCAGCGACGGCGTCCCGTCCGGCCGGAGGGAGAGCCCGAGACGGGCCTTCTCGTTCCCGTCGAGGAGGTCGAGCGCCGTGGACTCGTCTGCTTGAACGGCGATCGCCACCCGGGGCTTGCCGCTGGTGCCGCCCACGAGGACGCCCGCCGACTCGTCGGCCAGCACGACCAGGCTGACCCGCTCCTTGTTTCCCTTGTCGACCAGGCGGAGGGACGGCAGGCCCTCGGGGGTGAGGCCGAAGGTGGCCCGCACCTTGCCCTCGCCGTCCATCAGAGTCACGCCCGGGGCGCCCTCCGGGCTGATGCCGACGGCGAGCCGGCTCTGGCCCGTGAATACGAGTCCCATCCCGCCGTTCGGGTTGATGCCGAGGGCGGCGCGCACGGTGCCCGCGCCGTCCTTGACGACGAAGCGCTGGGCTTCCACCACCCGGGCGCCATCGAGGCGACCACCTCCGCCCCGGCCCTGGCCCGCTCCCATCAGGGCGAGACCGGCGAGGGCGACGGCTGCGAGCCACACCCCCGCCTTGAGGCGGCGGTGGCTGCTCTCGAGCCTCTGCAGGCGCTGGGACAGCGCTTCGGCGTTCGGGGAGCCGGGGTCCATGGGCACTCCTCCTCGCGAGGGCGCGCGCCGCCGGACATCCGGCCGCCGCGCCGCCCCATCATCGCACGCGGCGCGAGCCGCGAGCGGATCCTCACGCGGGCCCGAGCGCGTCGATGACGGCGCCGGTCTCGCCGCCCTCCACGCTCCTCACGTACGCCCGAGCGACCACCGCGGCCGGAGTCCCTGTCGAGGGGTCCATCTTGAGCGCCCGGAGGGTCTCCGTCACCCACCCCGGGCTCACGACGTTGAGGCGAAGGCCTCGCGGGAGCTCGAGCGCCGCGGCGCGGACGAACCCTTCGAGCGCGGCGTTGACGAGGCTCACCGCCGCCGATCCCGGCATCGGGGACCGGCTCAGGATCCCGCTCGAGAGCGTGAACGAGCCTCGATCGGCGACGGCGGCCGTACCCTCGCGGACCAGGTTGACCTGGCCCATGAGCTTGTTGGCGACGCTGAACGCGAAGTCCTCGTCGGTGAGGCTCGCGTAGGGCCGGAAGCGCGCGGCGCCGGCCGCGCACACGACGGCGTCCACCCGGCCCGTCGCCTGGAAGAGCCGCGCGATCGACGCCCGGTCCGCGATGTCGACGCGGAGGGCGCCCCCGCCGTGGCCGACCGGGACGACCTCGTGCCGCGCCGAGAGCGCGTCCACGACCGCCCGGCCTATCGTACCGGTGGCGCCGACGACGAGAACCTTCATGCCGTCCTCCTTGCCTCGTGCCACATTACCCCATGGCCGCCCGACGCGGGCGCAGTGGTTCCTGTTCGACGCTCCCTCGGCCGCCCTGGATCGTCTGCACTATTCCGTCGACTTCGCTCCCCCGCCGACGATAGACGCGATGAGAACTTCGCTTCGCGTGCTCCGGCAGCCGATCCTGGCCGTTGCGGGTCTCCTCCTCGCTCCGGCCGTCCTCGCCGCCGATCCGATCGCCATCCACGGCGTCGGGTCGAGCAGCCAGCAGCTCGCCAACGGGCACACGAGGGTCCACTTCACCGTCCGGATCGACGTCTTCAACTCTCCCCTCGAGTTCAACTACCACTGGGAGCGGAGCGACGGGGCGAGATCCGCCGTCAAGACGCAGTACGTGAAGCGCGGCGTGACCTCCGTCCCCGTGACGACGACGTGGGAGCTCGGGCCGAACGCGCCGCAGGAGGTCTGGCAGACGCTCTTCGTGAATACCGGGAACACGCACGTCCAGTCCCAGCCGATCCGGTACCGGCTGCATTAGGAGGGCGCATGAGCGACCGGCAGGGCGTGGGGGGAGGTCCGGTGACGGTCGGCGGCTTCGCCGGCTTCGGCCTCGGCGTGTTCTGGTACGCCTGGGGCAAGGTCGGCTTCTGGAAGGCGATCGTCTACGGGATCTTCTGGATCCCCTGGCTCGGCTACCGGGTCGCGGAGCTCCTCAAGCTCGGGCAGTGACGGTCGGAAGCCGGTCAGGCCCCCGACTGCCTGGCTTCGACTCCAGCCCTCCGGTCGTCGAGGGGCCGAGCCCGATCGCGGCTGGTATCATCGGGCTCGAAGGAGGCTCCGAACCCCGTGCCGTCTCCGCCGGACGATCGATCTCCGAAAGAAGCTCCCTCGGGTGGCTTCAAGCTCGGGCTCGTCGGCTTGCTGCTCGAGCTCCTCCTGCCCGTCCTGGTCTCGGCGACGTTGCTGCTGCTCCTGGCCGGCTACACCTCACGCTGGGACCTGAGGACCCCGTTGGGCTCGGGGGCGTTCGCCTTCCTGCTCGTGGTCCTGAGCGTCCTCCTCAGCCACCGGCTGGACCTGATCAC
Organism: Vicinamibacteria bacterium; assembly: GCA_035577965.1. Classification (GTDB taxonomy): domain Bacteria; phylum Acidobacteriota; class Vicinamibacteria; order Fen-336; family Fen-336; genus DATBSL01. The sequence goes on from DATJYX010000039.1 coordinate 35,067, forward strand.
GCTGGCCCGACGCCGGAGGATCGGCCGGCGTCAGCTGCTCAACCGCGCGACCGCGGTCCCGCGCCTCGTCAAGCTGTTCCTCGGCGGCCTGGCGATCCCGATCGCGGCCTTCGTCGGCGCCACGGTGCTCGAGCTTCCCGGCCACCAGACGCCGATGGCCCAAGCCTCCCAGGCCATCCGGTCGACACTGGCCGGACCCGAGAGCCCGAGGGCGGAGCAGCTCGGGGACGCGGTGCGGCGCGCCGCGGACCCGGCGGCGCGCGTGCAGGGGATCCTGGCCCTGCAGTCGGCGGCCTCGAGCCAGGCTCTCGACCAGCTCGTCCGCATCCTGAGCGAGGACCCGCAGGCCCTGAAGGACGGCGGCGAGTCCGCCGCCCTCTCCCGGGCGCTCGCCTCCTATGGGGTGCTGGCCAAGGGGAGGCTGATGGAGCGCTTCCGACAGCTGAGCCCCGGCGGGCCAGAGGCGGAGGCGGAGCCGCCGAAGGACGTCTTCGACCGCTACTTCTCGGCGAGCTTCGAAGGGCTCGAGCGAGAGGTCGAGAGCCGAAGCCTCGACCCGGCGGTCCAGGTGCGGGAGCGGGAGCGCGTCCGCGCGGCCGCGGCCTCGCTCAGGGATGCTCTGAGCCGCTTCGAGGGTGAGAGCCCGGCCGATCGGGACGGCAGCCGCTTGCCCTCCTTCATCCTGCAGACCTTCCTCCAGATGAGCCTCAAGCAGGATGCGGACGTGCTGGCCTTCGCCCGCCGCACGGCCGCCGACGCCGCGTGGTCCGATGGCGTGCGGGGGCAGGCGCTGCTCCTGATCGCCAAGCTGGGGGGGAAGGACGACCTGGACGAGCTCTACGGCTACCTGGGCCGGCCGAGCGCCCGGCTGCAGGCGCGGGCCATGGAGGCGATCGCCACGCTGCAGTCCAGGTTGTCGGCCTCCGCCCCCGGCTCCTGACCGAGGTGCGCAGGGCGCCCCGGCCCTTGCCTCGCCCGGAAGCCTGAAGCCCGCCGCTCGCGCCAACGAGGACGTGACCGGCGTCACGTCCTCGCCCGGCGGCGTCCAACCCCGCGCCTCCCGGCCCTCTCCAAGTCAGAGAACCGCGGGTCATGCGAGCCGCGGAGGACAGGAAGGGAGCGACCGATGAACGCTGTGAAGCTGGCCGGCGCCGCGGCGCTGGTGGTCGGGCTGACAGGGGCGGCCTGGGGGCAGGAGATCCGGGAGCGCCAGGAGAACCAGCAGGATCGCATCGCCCAGGGGGTCCGGAGCGGCCAGCTCACCGCGGGCGAGACCGCCCGGCTCGAGGGCCGGGAGGCGGCGCTCAACCGGGAGATCCGGACCGACCGCCGGGCGAACGGGGGCACGCTGACCCCGCAGGAGAGACAGCAGGTCAACCGCCAGCAGAACCGGCTCTCGAACCAGATCTACCGGGCCAAGCACAACGGACGCCGCCAGCCCCGCTAAGGCTACCGTTCGGCTCAGTCTCGAGAGGCCGCCGCCGGAGGGGCGGCCTCTCCCATCCCGCCCCCGGCTGCTGCGCGAGCCCCACCCGGACATAGAATCCGCCGTCCGCCTCCGGGGAGGTGGACGCAGGGGTTCCTCGATGAACGCTTCCTCCGGCTCGCGCGCGCGCCTGAAGAGCTCGGCGGCGATCGCCGGCTCGCTGTTCCTCCTGGCCCTCGGGTCGGCGTGCTCGAAAGCCGACCAGCGGCCGAAGACCCTCCTGGCCGTGTTCGCCCACCCCGACGACGAGGCGTTCGTGGGCCCTCTGCTTTCCCACTACGCGCGCCGGGGGGTGAGGGTCCAGCTGGCGATCGTCACCGACGGCGGGAAGGGCGGTCGTGCGCCCGATGGCGCGCCGGCCGGGCGCGACATCGCCAGCATTCGCGCGGACGAGGCGCGCTGCTCCTGCCACGAGCTCGGGATCGAGCCGCCGATCCTGCTCGGCTTCCGGGACGACGAGCTGGGCCGGCCGAACGACCCTCCCGCCGGTTACCTCGCCGAGGTGGTGCAGGCGGTCCGAGGGGTGCTCGCCCGATCGAGCCCGGACGCCGTCGTCACGTGGGGCCCGGAGGGGGGCTACGGGCACCCAGACCACAGGCTCGTCGGAGACGTGGTCACCGAGCTCGTGCAGGCCGGGTTGAAGGGGGTGCCGAGCCGCCTCTTCTATCCCGGCCTTCCCGAGGACCGTGTTCGCCGCCGCCCCGGCGACCCGCGCTGGGCGGTCACGGACGCCCGCTTCCTCACCGTGCGCGTCCCCTACGACGAGAAGGACCTGGCCGCCACCCGGAAGGCCTTCGCCTGTCACGAGAGCCAGTACCCCGCGGACCGCAGGGAGGCCCTCGTGAGCTGGCTGCACGAGACGCTCGGCGGGCGCCTCTGCCTGCGCCCCTGGTTCGGAGGCGGCACGGCCGACGACGTCTTCGCTCTGCCGGCCCCGTGAGCCGGCAGGAGATCGCGGCGGCTCTTCAGCCCGCGGCCCCGGCGCCGCCGGACGCCGTTCCGCCGGCGGCCTCCGGCTCGGTGGCCGTCTGGAGGCCCGTCGCCATCTCGGGCACGATCCCCAGCCGGACGTAGATCGGCCGCATCTCGGCCCGGATGCCGGGCAGGGCCCGGGCGAACGCGAGGGCGCCGAGCAGGCAGGCCGCTCCTCCGAGCTGCAGCGTGTGCGGGGCGCCGATCAGCCCGGCGAGGCTCCCGGCCAGGAGGCTGCCGAGCGGCATGGTCCCCATGAACGCCGCCGCGTAGAAGCTCATCACCCGCCCCCGCTTGTCGTCGTCGACGAGCGTCTGGACGATGGTGTTGCTCGACGCCATGTGCACCATGAGGGCGAAGCCGGACCCGAAGACGAGGACGAGCGACAGCCACAGGCGCTGGGAGAGCGAGAAAGCGACGAGCGAGGCTCCGAACGCCGCGACCGCGGCCACGATGTAGCGCGCGAGGCCGCGCACCGACTTCCGCGCCGCGAGCAGCAGAGCGCCGCAGAGGGCGCCCACTCCGACCGCGCCCACGAGGAAGCCGAGGGTGTGCGCGTCGCCTTTGAGGACGTCGGCGGCGAAGACGGGCAGGAGGACGGCGTACGGGGCTCCGGTGAGGCTCACGAGGGCGAGGAGGAGGAGGATCGCCCGGATGGGGGCGAAGCGCGTGACGTAGGCAATCCCCTCTTCGAGGTTGCGCCACACCGGGGCGGCGGCATCGCGGAGACGAGGGCGCGGGGCGAGACGCATGGAGAGGAGGGCGGCGATGACGGCCACGTAGCTCACCGCGTTGAGCAGGAACACCCACCCTTCCCCGGCGGCGGCGATGACCGCCCCCGCGACCGAGGGGCCCACGAGCCGGGCCGCGTTGAACGTCGAGGAGTTGAGGGCGATCGCGTTGGCGAGGTCCTCCCGTCCGCCGACCATCTCGACGAGGAAGGACTGGCGCGCGGGCACGTCGAAGGCGTTCACGACCCCGATGAACAGGCTGAGGGCGACGACGTGCCCGACCCGGACGACGCCGCCGAGCACGAGCCCGGCGAGGACGACCGCCTGCAGCATCGAGAGGGCCTGGGTGGCGACGATCATCCGGTGGCGGCTCCAGCGGTCGACCCACAGGCCGGCGAACGGAGCGAGAAGGAGGCTCGGGATCTGGCCCGCGAAGCCGACGAGACCGAGCAGGAAGGCCGAGCGCGTCAGCCGGTAGACGAGCCAGCCGAGCGCGACCTGCTGCATCCACGTCCCGGTGAGGGAGACGATCTGGCCGCCGAGGAAGAGGCGGAAGTTCCGGTGACGGAGGGCGCGAAAGCTGCTCGAGAAGCGGGCGAGGCCGGGGAACACCGTTCCATCGTAGCCTCGGTCCGTCCTACGATAGGCGTCTCAGGCGGAGGCAGGTCACGGCGGCTCGGGTGCGGCTCGATGGGCTCGGTCGGTCCCTGCAGGAGGGGCGGAAGCGCGTCGCGGCCTCGATCCTGCTCGCCGGGGTCGCCTCGGCCGTCGTCCTCTACCTGGCGGCCGCGCCGCCCGCCGGCCCTCCGGGGGAGAGGCCCGAGGATTCGAAGCGGTACCTCAGGCAGATGGAGGTCTACGGCGGATCGGCCAACGTGCTGGCGAGCGAGATACGTGAGTGGTTCGAGGGGCTCTGGCACGGAAGGACCCTCGCGTTCACGGTGGCCGGCCTCTCGGCCCTGCTCGCTCTCTTCGTCGCCGTCGCCTTGACGCCCCTGCCTGCGGCGACTCGGCGGACGCGGACTGAAGGTCGGAGCGGACCCGACTCCTGAGAAGGAGGTCCCGCCTCAGGGCTGCTTCGTCGCCTTTCCCGCCTTCGCCACCTCGGCCTGGAACGACTCGAAGAGCGGCGGCCCGGCGCCGGCCAGGCCGTTCCGCTTCTGCCCGCGCCAGATGAGCGAGCCCCCGCGCGCGTCGAAGACCTCGATCATGTCGTCGGGGGACGACACCTGGACACCGGCGTTCGGCCCGATCCCGACGGGCCCCGGCAGCCCTGCTCCGGACGCGGCTCCGCCGGATCGGACTCCGCCGCCGACGCTCACGGAGCGTCCCTTGCGCACGGCGATGAGCAGGTCCGCTTCGGCGGGCCGGACGACGACCACGTACTTGCCCCACTGCTCGATCCCCGCCCGGATCGCCTGCAGGGCCGTCTGCTCCTCCGGGAGGACCTCCTCCATGAACTCGGTCTCGCTGACGAAGCGGTCGCCCCGGTCGTAGCCGAGCGCCACGTAGCGGGCGAGCGCGAGCTGGGCTGGGGGGCCCGCCTCCACCGGCGCGAGCAGGCCGACCGCGAGGAGGGCGGCAACCCCGGCGAGCGCGATGCGGCTCCGGGTGCTCATGGCTCTCACCTCCCGTCGACGAAGGTCGACGAGATGAGCCTACGCCCGGCGCGGAGGCGGCACAACGTCGGATCGGCTCGGCCCCCTATTCGCCGAGCCTCCGGGTCAGCATCTCCACGACCCGCACCGCCTCCCCGTGGTCTTCGGTCTGCGCGACGTAGCGGTACCGCACCCCCTTCTGGCTGCCGATGGGCGGGGAATCCTCGCGGAGGATCATGGGGCTGGCTCCGGACGAGTCCATTCGGAGGAGGATGGCGTAGACCATGGCTCGAAGGCTACGGCCTCCCGCCGTCCGGCGCCGACGAGGTGTGACAGTTCCGGAGGTGTCACAGGCCGGGGAGGCCGGTCGCGACCTCGGCGAGGGCGACGTTGAAGAGCGCGACGACCCGGCCCGCGAGCGAGCCGTCGTTCAGCCTGAGGAAGCGCCTCTCGAGCTCCTCGGGCGCCAGGTTCTCGACGAGCCGGAAGCCGCGCTCGGACAGGAATGCGCCGATCGCGCCTTCGTCGATCCCGAACCGCACCTCCTCCGAGGAGTAGGCTCTCCGCCACGCCTCGAACACCTCCTTCACGCCGTGGCGGCTCTCCATGTCCGGGGCCTTCACCATGTAGTCGAAGCAGAGAGCGGAGCCTCGAGGGGAGCCGTCCCGGACGAAGGCGAGCGTGGCCTCGATCGCTTCCTCCGAGAGGTAGTAGGTGACGCCTTCCCAGACGAAGAGCGTCTTCTGGCGCCGGTCGAAGCCGGCGTCGGCCAGTGCCTCGCCCGGACTCTGCTTCTCGAAGTTGACCGGGACGTGGACGAGCTGAGGAGGGGGAGCGATGCCCGCTCCTTCCAGGAGCTGCCTCTTCCTCTGCTGGGTGGGGAGGGCGTCGAGCTCGAAGACCCGCGTGGCCTGGATCGAGTCGCGGAACCGGTAGGCCCGGGTGTCGTAGCCGGCTCCGAGCAGCACGATCTGCGGCACTCGGTCCTGGAGCGCCTGCCGGAAGATGCCGTCCCCGTACGCCGTGCGCGCGATGAAGAACTCGTAGGTTCCCCCGAACCTCTCGATCAGCCACGCCCGCGCGGCCGGGTCCCCGAGCGACTTCCGGGACTCCACCGCGACGAACAGCTCGGCCAGCGTGTCCGGGCCCCTGATCTCCTCCCTCGTCTCGCGGGTGGCCAGGGCGCGGCAGAAGGCCACGGTCAGGGCGCTCTCGGAGGGCCGGTCCTCCACCGAGGTCCTCCTGTCCGACGCGCTGATCAGGCCGATGACGTTGCCGAAGGGATCCCGCAGACGCGCGATCCTCGATCGGAGCATGAGCAGGGTGATCTCGGTGACCGGCTCCGCGCCCGCCTGGACGAGGCGCCGATAGGCGCCGTCGATGTCGTCGACGGTCCAGAAGGAGACGCCGCCGGAGGCGCCCTCGGATCTCTCTCGCGAGGGCAGGAGGGCCAGGGAGCACTCGCCGACCGAGAACACGCACGCCATGGGGGAGTCGAAGGCCGGCCCCTGGCCGAGCATCGCCGTGTACCAGTCCTTCGCCTTCTGAAGGTCGCCGACCTGATAGGAGACCATCCGGGGTGGCTGGAGCATGACTCCTCCTCGCGAGCGCGGGCGAACCCGCGGGCGCATTCTCGCGGCCCCCGGCGCGCACGCACAAGGCACAAAGGTCCCATGCCGCGCCGTGGCCGCCCGAAGCGTCCGGGGGCGTCGGCGCGGGGCCGGCGCTCGGCCGCCGGAGGTACGATCGACTGACCGGTCGCCGAGGACGTGAGTGGAGCGGGAGGAGGGGTGCCGTCGCCGGAGGGGCGGTCGGCACCTCGTGCTCGGAAGGGGCTGATCGAGGTGCGTGGCACGTGAAGAGGGCGCTGGGCTTCCTCGCGCGGGCGATGCTCGGAGTCCTCGTGCTCGTGCTCCTGGTCCTCCTCCTCCGGAACCTCGAGTGGCGCCGCGTGCTCGAGCTGCTTCGCGCCGCCGCCCTCCTCCCGGTGGCCCTGGCCGTCGTCCTCGGCCTGACCGTCAACACCTACGCGCGCGCGCGTCGGAGGGCCCTCCTCCTCGCCGCGGTCCCGCGGGGCGGCCCCGCGGTGGGCCTCGGCGAGATGACCGCGCTCCTCCTGGCGAGCTTCGCGGCCAACAACCTCCTCCCCGCCCGCGCCGGCGACGTCCTCTTCGCCCTCCAGCTCAACAAGCGGCACGGCTGCGCGCTGTCCTCCGTGGCCGCGGCTCAGGTCGTGGAGAAGGTCGTCGAGGTGATCAGCCTGTGGCTGCTGGCGCCGCCGACGCTCCTGCTCATCCCGCGAGCCCCGGCTGCCCTCGCCACGGCCCTCTACGCGTTCGTCGCGGTGGGTGCGGTCGGCATGGCGACGATCGCGTGGGCCTTGCGGGCGGGAACCGGCCGCGACGCGGTGGACCCCGCCCGCCCGCGCCCGCTCATCGCGACCTCCGTCGCGCGCTGGGTCGACGCGATGCGGGGGCTCCTGACTCCGCGCACCTGGTGGCGAGCGCTCGCCTGGTCCACGGTCGTCGACGCCGCCGACCTGAGCATGGTCTGGCTCTGCGCCGACGCGGTCGGCCTGCACGCGAGCCTGGGGACGGCGCTCTGCGTGTACCTCGCCGTGAACCTCGCCATCGCCGTTCCGTCGTCGCCCGGGCAGGTGGGCTTCCTCGAGGCGGGCGCGGTGCTGGCTCTCGTCGGCCTCGGCGTGGGCGAGAGCCGGGCGCTCGCCGTCGCCCTCCTCTATCACGCCGTCCACCTCGTGCCCGTCACACTCGTCGGATCCGTCGTCCTTCTGCGGCTCCGCTGGCGGCGAGCGGCGGCGCCGGCTCCGACTGGAGAGACGAAGGACGCTCCGGAATCCGTTTAACTTTCGCGTCGCCCTTTGACTTGATTTGACTTGATGCGGCCGGAGATGTGTCTTATCAGTTGTTGATCCCCTTGACCGATCGGAATCAATCCCTTGGCCGCCGTCCCCGGACGGCCGACGTGCGCGCCTCTCTCGGCGCGCCGCTCCGTGCCCCGGCTCGCCGACGTCCCTCCTTGACCATCCTCGCGGCGCGCCGGTGGCCAAGCCGTTCGGTCGCGGGAGCCGTTCTCGCATCTCTCGTCTGCGCGAGCCGGCCGGCCGCGGCCGGAGAGGTGAAGGGCACGGTCGTGGACCAGACCGGGGCCGCGCTGCCGGGGGTGACGATGCAGGTCGTCGGGGCCTCGGCGATCGCGGCCTCGGCGGTCACGGACGTCGACGGGAGCTTCGTCCTCGAGGCGTGCCCTCCAGGGGCGGAGGTTGCGGCGTCCCTCCAGGGCTTCGAGACGTCCACCGTGCCGTGCTCGGAGGCCGCCCACATCGTCATGCTGGTCGCGGCCGTGACGGCGAGCGCCGAGGTGACGGCCGTCGCCGGCGAGTCCGAGTCCCCGACCTCGGCGGGCATCGGCCGCGGGATGTCGGCGGCCACGCTCGAGCGGGTGCCCACCGCGACGCAGCACGCTCGCGAGGCCCTGCCCCTCCTCCCCTCGGTCGTCCGCGGGACCGACGGCCTCCTCCGCATCGACGGCGTGCGGCCCCACGAGGCGCCCCTGCTCTTCGACGGCTTCAACGTCACCGACCCCGCGACGGGCGTCTCCTCGATCGACCCTCCGATCGAGAGCGTCGCGAGCGTCGACGTCCTCCGCGATCCGATGGCGGTCACCTTCGGCCGGGCCCTCGGCTCGATGGCCTCGATCGAGACCAAGGGCGGCGGCGACACCCTCGACGCGGGGATCCAGGGGTTCCTTCCCCGGCCCCGCCTCAGCAACCAGGGCTTCTTGACCCTCGAGGGGTTCTCGCCGCGCGCGCACGTCGGCGGGCGAGCCGGCATCGCCCGCTTCTTCGTCGCCGCGGAGTACGACTACAATCGCTTCCCGGTGCCGGGAGTGACGACGTCGTCGGGGAAGCCCGACAGCCGCGACTCCAACGGAACGGTCTTCGGCCGGGTGGACCTGCAGCTCTCGAGCACCCACGTCCTGGGCGTCGAGGGCCTGGTGTTCCCGTCCAACCAGATGTACCACGGCCTCAGCCCGCTCCGGACCGTGAGCGCGTCGCCCACGCTGCGGAACCGCGACGCCTTCGGCGGCCTCGTCGACCGGCATTCCTTCGGGAACGACGACACCCTCACCCTGCGCTTCGGTGTGCTGTCCCACGACTCCGAGACGGGCCCGAACGGCGGCGGCCAGGCCGAGATCACTCCGGCGGGCTGGAGCGGCGGCTACTTCTCGACCGCGGCGCGGACGGCGTCGAGGATCGAGGGCTCGGCGTCCTGGCAGCGCAGGGTGCGGACCTCCGCCGGGACCCACGAGGTCACGCTGCAGACCTCCGTCCAGTCGGAGCGGCTCGACGGCACGGTGGCCGAGAGCCCGGTCGAGATCCACGACACGGCCGGGGCGCTCGTGAGGACGATCCGCTTCGGCGCGCCGACGGCGATCGCGGCGTCGGACCGGAGCTTCTCCGTCGCCGCCCGCGACCTCTGGCGGGTGAGCGAGCGGCTGGAGCTCGACGCCGGCCTGCGGGAGGACTGGAGCGCCCTCGGGGGGTCGGCTCCCTCCGGGCGGGTCGGGTTCCGCTTCGGCTCGAGGGAGACCGGCGCGACGGTGATCAAGGGGGGCATCGGGGAGTTCGTCGGGACGGTGCCGCTCGAGGTTCCCGCCTTCGCCGGCTTCCCCGTACGCTTCGACCAGGAGGTCGCCCCTACCGGAACCCCGCTGCCCGGGACCACCATGCTCCGGCCGGCCGTGGCGCCGCTCTCCCTGCCGCGGGCGTTCGCCGCCAACGCTCGCGTCGAGCGGGAGATCGCCCCGGGCTGGGATGCCGTCGTCGGCGTCGTCGTTCGGGACGCCTCACGCTCGGCCACGCTCGACGTGAACGCCGCGGAGGGCACGCTGCTCGTGTCCAGCACGGGGCGGAGCACGTACCGGTCGGTGGAAGCCACGGTCCGGCGGACCTGGGGCGAGGGGGACCAGGTACTCGTCAGCTACACCCGGTCGCTCGCTCGCGGCGACCTCAACGACTTCTCGAGCCTCTTCGCCCGCGGCGACGTCGAGGTCCTGCAGCCGGGCGGCGTGGCCCGGCTCGCGACCGACGCTCCGCACCGGCTGCTGGCCTGGGGCACCGTCACGCTGCCCGCGGGGTTCTCGATCGCCCCCGCGGTGGACTGGCACTCGGGCTTCCCGTACTCGACGGTCGACGCTCGACAGGCGTACTTCGGAGCGCCCAACAGCCATTCGTACCCGGCCTTCTTCTCCCTGGACGTCGTCCTGTACAAGACGCTGACGATCCACCGCAGGCGGGTCAAGGCGAACGTCCAGGTCTTCAACGTGACCAATCACTTCAATCCTCGAGACGTCTTCAACACCCTGGGAGGGCCGGAGTTTGGAACCTTCACCAACAGCGTCGGACCGACGGTCCGCGGCGACATCGCCGTCATCTGGTAAGGCGCCTTCGCCGGTGACACCGTGCGCGTCTGTGTAGTCGTCCCCTACGACCTCGCCGAGGAGGGCGGCGTCAAGCGGAACGCCCTGCGCGTGGCCGAGGAGATGCACAGCCGCGGCGACGATGTCACGATCATCGGACCCCGCGTCGACGTGGGCCGCAACCTCGCGAGCGCGCCGCCGCGCGAGGCCGTCGGGGCACCGGCGCTGCCGCGGGGCGTCGATGAGCCCCGCATCCGTGGGTTCGGTGGCATCGTCAACATCCCCGCCAACGGTTCCGCCAACCGGATGGCCATCCTGACCGCTCCGTGGAACGTGAGCCGTTTCTTCCGGTCCCGGTCCTTCGATGTCGTCCACGTCCACGAGCCGCTGACCCCGATGCTTCCCTACTACGCGCTCTGGGCTTCGCCAGGGGCCGCCCACGTGTGCACGTTCCACATGTACGCCGAGCACGAGCCGCCGGCCCTGCGGGTGGCGCGAAAGGTCCTCGGCCGGGCGACGTTGTCCTCCTACGAGCGTGCGATCGCCGTCTCGCGCCCGGCGAGAGGCTACGCCGAGATCGCCTGGAAGAGGGACCTGGCCGTCATCCCGAACGGCGTCTCGACGAGGACGTTCGTGCCGGGGGACCGGCCGGCCCGTATCCCGGCGGCCGGAGACCCGCTGCGCCTCCTCTTCGTGGGGCGCGGGGACGATCGGCGCAAGGGCCTGAGGTGCCTTCTCGAGGCCTACTCCCGGCTCCAGGCCAGCGGCCTGCCCGTCACCCTGGACGTCGTCGGCGAGGGCGCTCGGCGCGGCCTTCCCGTGCCGGCCGGCGTCACGCTCCACGGACTGGTTCCGTCGACGGCCGGCCTCGTCGAGCACTACCGGAACTGCGACATCTTCGTCTCTCCCGCCCTGGGTCAGGAGTCCTTCGGAATCGTCCTCCTCGAGGCGATGGCCTGCGGACGCCCCGTCGTCTGCTCGGGCATCGCCGGCTATCGGCAGGTCGTGGACCCGAGGGGCGCGCGGATGGTGCCGCCGGGCGACGCGGAGGCATTGGCGCAGGCGATTGCCGGTCTCGCCCGCGATCCCGCCGCCCGCCGTGAAATGGGGGAGCTGAACCGCGCCCGGGCCGAAGGGTACGACTGGAGCGACGTGGCCGACCGGGTGCGCTCGCAGTACGTGGAGGCGATCGGCGAGCGCCACGGCCTGGCCGCGGCCCGGACCCACGAGCAGGCCGCCCCGGCCTGGGGAGGCGCGGCGGCTCAGGCCTCGCTGCTGCAGACTCGAAGCTGACGGCTCCGTCGACGGATCGTTCCGGACCGGGACACCTCTCCGGCCCGCCGCCGACGCGGTGGGGGCGCACGGCCGTCCTGGGCGCGGCGCTCCGCCACCCGGGTGGCTCCTGGCCCTTCTGGGTCGGCTCCCTCGTCACGCTCGCGGGCGCGCTCCACCTCGTCCTCTGGTACTGGCCCGGGGCCGTCCCGCTCGACGTCTCGAGCGGCGTGTGGACGGCGCTGGCCAGGGACTTCGCCGACGGCGTCCTCTACCGCCCCGTGTTCGGCCCGGCCGGCTACGGCGGGACGCGGTACATGCCGCTCTTCTTCATGGCCCACGGCGGACTGATGCGTCTCGGGATGGATCCGGTCGCGGCCGGAATCGGCCTCACCGCCCTCTCCGCCGTCCTGTTCGACGGGGCGCTCTACTTCGCCCTTCGCGAGCTGGGCGTGCGCGCCGCCCTCGCCCTCCCTCTCTCGGTGCTGGGGCACGCGACCGTCTCGGTGCAGCTCCTCACCCTGGCGACGAAGGGCGACCTTCTCGCCTCGGCGCTGAACCTCGCCGGGCTCGCCCTCGCTCTGCGCCACGCGCGCCGTCCCCGCCGCGCGACGCTCGTGCTGTGCGTGGCGGCCCTCGCCGCGGCGTTCTTCACGAAGCTCACGACGGTGAGCGCCGCGGTCGCCGCGATCGCTCTGCTGCGGGCTCGGCGCGGGGCGCGCGCGGCGCTCGCCACGGGGATCGGCCTCCTCGCGGTGCTGGCGGCCGCCTTCGGCGCGCTCCTCGCGGCGAGCGACGGCCGGGTGTGGGCCTCGTTCCGGTCCGTGGGGTCGGGCGGCATCAACCTCCACTACGCCGTCCGCTTCCCGCTCTGGTTCGCCCTGGCGGTCGGGGAGGACCCGTTCTACCTCCTCATCTTCGGGACGTCGCTCTTCTGCGCCATCGGCGAGGCGAGACGTCGGCGCTCGACGGTCGCGCTCGGCACCTTCTGGCTCACCGCGGCGCTCACCGTCCCCGTCTTCGCTTCGCCCGGCACCGACAACAACCACCTGATCGACCTGCTCGGCGCGTCGATCCTGCTCCTCGGCCAGGTGACCGAGCACCGTGCGGCCTCGGCGAAGCTCGCCACGGCCCTGCCTCTCACCGTGGCCGGCCTCACGATCGCGAGCTGGATGCCGGGCATGCTCTCGACCCGCTCCGTGATCGCCGGGATGGGCCGACCCCGGCGGTCGACGGTCGCCGCGATCGTCGACCGGGCGGGCTCGCCCGACCGGATCCTGAGCGAGAATCCCCTCGTCCCCGTGCTGGCCGGCGGTCGTCCCTTCCTCTCCGACCCCTTCAGCCTCCACGTCCTCGCGACGAGAAGGCCCGAGATCCGGGCGGACTTCGCGGCCCGGCTCGCGGACGGTCGCTTCCCGGTCGTCGTTCTCGTCGACTGGTCCGGCTCGGACGCGGGCCACGCGATGGCGGCCCTCCGGGCTCGCGCCGACCGGGGCGTGGACCACTTCTACGGGCAGGTGCGCTTCACGGAGGACTTCCTGGACCGGCTCGCGCGAGACTACGTCGTGACCCTCGTGGACCATCCGTTCGTCGTCTTCGAGCGCCGTCCGGGGCCGAAGCGCTAGCCGGATGCGAGCCACGGGCGCCTCCCTCGGAGCCGACGCCGCACCCGCCGATGCGCCCGCCTCTCCGTCGCCGACGGCCGCGACGGCGCGGGTCGGGAGGCGGATCGCGCTCGCGATGCTCGGCGCCGCCGTGGTGTCCTGGGTTCGCTTCGCCCTCGGCGGCACGCTCGAGGTCCGCGACCTCACGCCCGCCCAGGACCTCGTGCTCGGGCTCGCCTTTGCCGCCGCGTTCGCGGCCGGGGCGCTCTTCTATCTGTCGGCCCTCGGACGGGCGACCGGGCCGGTCACGCCCTCTCTGCTCGGGCTCGCGATGCTCGTCCACCTGTCCGCGAGCCTCGCCCTGCCGCTCACGTCGAGCGACGTCTTCGCGAACCTGGCCTACGGACGGCTGTGGAGCCTGGGCCGGAACCCGGCCACCGCCGCCGCGGCGGACCTCGGTCCCGCCGACCCCTTCGCGCGACGGGTGGACCTCCCCTGGCGCGGACGCGTGAGCGTGTACGGGCCGATCCTGAACGCGATCTCCGGAGCCTGCGCGCGGACGGGAGGAGTCACCTCGGCCTTCGCCCTCTTCAAGCTGGCGATGCTCGCCGCGGCGCTCCTCACCCTCCTGCTGGCCTACGGCTTCTGCCGCACCCTGGGGGAGCGGGGCGCCTGGGCGTTCTGCCTCGCCGGGCTCAACCCGCTCCTGGCGTGGGAGGTCAGCGGGCAGGCGCACAACGACGGCGTCATGCTGCTCGCCGTGGCCGGCTTCGTGTGGGCGGCCGCGGCGAGACGGGAGTGGCTCGCGCTCCTCCTGCTCGCGCTCGGGTTCGCCGCCAAGTTCGCCGTCGCGCCGCTCGTCCTCCTGTACCTGCTCTGGATCGGGCGCCGCTCCTTCTGGCGCGGGGCCGCGATGGCGGCCGCGGCGGCCGGGCTCCTGGCCGCCCTGTTCGCGCCGACCTGGAGCGGCGCCGCGACGCTGTCCGGCCCACGGTTCGCCGCCTTTCCCTCGCCGGCCCACGTGGTCAACTCGCTCGGCTCGATACCCCTCGACATCGTCAAGCTGCTCCACCCCGCCGCGCTCGAGCCGACGTTCCTCGTCTGGACTCTCCTGACCGGCGCGTTCCTCGTCGTCCAGGCGGTGCGGGCGGCCTCGTCGACGACGACTCTCGAGGCCACGCTCCGCGGGGCGCTCGTCTTCACCCTGCTCTACGAATGCCTGGGCATGCTCTGGTACGAGCCGTGGTACGCGACGTGGCTCCTCCCGATGGCGGTCGGCTGCCGTGAGCGGCGCCTCGCCGGCATCGTCGCCGGCTACACGGTGCTCGTGCCGATGCTCTACCACCCGACCGAGCTCTACGGCCTGGCCGCCCTCGGCTCCCACGGCCTCGCCGTCGTGCTGCTGTGGAGGACCGGCATGCTCGGCGCCCCGGCGAGGCGGCCTCTCGCGGACGCGGCGCCCGGCCTCATCGCCGGGTGATCCCGCCCTCCGGGGGCGTTGGCCGGTCCCCAGGTCCGGCCCCGTGGTGTCGCGGCAAGGGGGTGGAAGACGGGGCGCGCCCCGTGCACGATACTAGGGCGGTGCGCCTCGTTCTCGGGACCCCGGCGTCGTGTCCCTACTGTGGGGGCGGCCCGGTGCGCCCCTCGAAGCGCCCCGTGGCGCGCTGGGAGCGTCTGCTCGCCGTGCGTCGTCATCGCTGCCTGAACTGCTGGCGGCGGCTGATCGCGTTCCTGCCGCGGCTCCGCGTCGTCGAGCGAAGGTGAGCCGGCGCGCCTGCGGAGCGTCCACCCGAACCGAGCGCGATCGGGCCAAACCGGGCGCCTTTCGGACGAAGGGATGCGGCTCGTCCGCGGGCCCGTCCTCGGCCCGACGGCGTGGGCTTCAGGGCGGGTCGAGCGTCTCGTCGCGCGTGAGGGGCCCCATGGGGAAGAGCACGAGCGCGAGCCCGGCGAGAGCCAGAACGCCATAGCCGAGGAAGACGGCGTGGTAGGCGGAGGCGGCGCCGGCAGTGGCGCGCAGGTGCGCCACGGCGAGGCCGGAGGCGTGCTGGAAGAAGGCGCCGCCGAGGCCGGCGCCCACGCTCGCCAGGCCCCAGACCGTGGCCGCGGCGCGCCGGGGAACGACGTCCGCCGGAAAGGCGAGCGTGTTCGCGCTGTACGCGGCCCAGCCGAAGCCGGCCAGCGAGAGGACGGCGAGGGCGGAGGCCGGCCCACGGATGACGAAGGGGCCCGACAGGAGGGCTGCCGCCATCGTCAGGGCGAAGAGCGCCACCGCGCGCTTGCGCGCCCGGTCGACGGGCACGCCGCGCCGGATGAGCGCCTGCGTGAAGAGGCCGCCCAGGACGTTGCCGAGGTCGGCGACGACGAACGGGACCATGGCGTAGAGGCCGATGCGGGCCAGGTCCCAGGCGTAGACGTCGGCGAGGTAGCGGCCGATCCAGAAGGAGATGAAGTACCAGATCGGGTCCACGAAGAACTTGGAGGCGGTGAACCAGACCACGAAGCGGTGGGTGAGGAGGCGACTTACGGGCAAAGGAGGCGCCTCGAGCTCCCGAGCGGCGGCGGGCGGCGTGAAGTAGACGAGGCGGAAGGCGGCCAGCCACAGGTAGCCGAGCGTCCCCACGGCCACGAATGCGATCCGCCAGCCGAACCGCAGCCCGAGCCACGCGACGAGGGGCGGGGCGATGACCGAGCCCAGCGCGGAGCCGCTGTTGAAGATGCCGGACGCCGTCGAGCGCTCGTGCGGGGGGAACCACTCGGCGGTGAGCTTCACGGCGGCGGGCCAGTTGCCCGCTTCGCCGACGCCGAGGAGGAAGCGGAGGGCGCCGAACTGCAGCGGCGTGCGGGCGAGCGCGTGCAGGAGGCCGGCCGTCGTCCACACCGCCATCGACAGGGAATAGCCGACGCGGGTGCCCAGCCGGTCGATCGCGAAGCCGCAGAAGGCGTTCGAGAGCGTGTAGGCGGCGAAGAAGGCCGTGCCGAGGAGGCCGAACGCCTCGTCGCTGAAGAGCGCCCTCAGGTCCGGATGGGCGGTGAGGTAGGTGAACGAGAGCCGCTGGACGTAGTTGAGGACGGTCGCGGAGAACGCGAAGGCGATCATCACCCAGCGCAGCCGCGAAGGCGTCGCCTCCGTCATGGGTCGCGGACGTGGGTCACCGGGAGGGCCGCCCTCACGGGCCCGCTCGGATGCGGAAAACCCAGGCGATGCGGCAGGGGCGCCGGGCCGGATCCTGGAGCGACGCCGGCAGGCGCACGGAGAGCCCGCCCGAGCCCTGCGTCCACTCGAGCGGCTCCGTCGTGCCCAGCATCGTGACTGCGGATCCCTCCCGCGCTCGAACCGTCCCCAGGGTCAGACCGTCGCCGGGCCACTCGTCGGTGATCGCGTACACGAAGCGGTCGTCCTTGCTCCGCGTGAAGCGGACGTGGTCTCCCTCGTGCCAGAGACCGACGTCCCGAGGGCGGGTGTCGTAGATCGCCTCGCCGTTGACGCGGAGCCATTCGCCGGCTTCCCTCAGGTTCTCGATCGCCCGGGGATGGAACCGGCCGTTCGCGTCGGGGCCGACGCCCACCATGAACGCGCCGCCCTTGGCCACGGCGTCCACGAGGCTGCGGACGATCCACGGCCCGCCCTTGTGCTGGGCCGGGTCGGGCTCGTAGGAGAACGACCGGCCGAGAGGGTAGATGACGAACCAGGGCATCCCGGTGTTCTCCGGGCGGCCGGGAACGAATCCTTCCGGGGTGTAGTAGTCGCCGTAGTTGCCGATCCCGCGGGCCCGCAGCATCACCTGGGGCTGAAGGGTGCGGATGAGCTCGACCGTCTCCCGCAGCTGGGGCCAGACCCGCGAGCCCAGCCACATGTCGAGACAGACGAGGTCGATCCGTCCGTAGCGGGTGAGGAGCTCGACGAGCTGCTGCCGGTGGCGGGCCATCATGCGGCCCTCTTCCTCCGCCGTCGGATCGGGAGCGACGATGAAGAAGCGGCCCCGGGTCCTCCGGGTGACGTCGGCGCGGCCGTAGAGCTCCGGGTGCTCGGTCGCGCCGGGCGTCGTGATCGGCGAGAAGCCGTAGGGGCGGAAGTCGGCGTCGTACCAGTCGGGGTGCGAGAAGTAGAGGTCGATCCGGATCCCGTGGCGGCGGGCGGCCTCGCAGAGCTCCTGCACGACGTCGCGCCGGAACGGCGTCTCGGCGATGCTGTAGGCGAGGTCGCAGTCCTCGAGCCGCGGCCCTCCGGCCGCCGTCCAGTCGACGCGGCGCCGCACCCGCGTGCGGGTGTCGAACATCGAGAAGCCGTCGTGGTGCTTCGTGGTGAACGCGAACAGACGCAGGCCGGCGTCGCGGAAGAGGCGCATCCAGTCGTCGGCGTCGAAGCCCGTCGGGTTCCAGCTCCGGTAGGCGTTCTGATACGCCTGCTTCTCGTCGAGCGGAAGATCGAGGAACGGCCACGACTCGCCGCCTGGGAACCGCCCGGAGTAGAGGCCCCAGTGGATGCGGACCCCGTACTTCAGGTCCTTGAAGGCGTCGATGGCCTCGGGCGGGGCGTGGCGGTAGCCGGCGTCCGGCACCGCCTCGACGTACTCCTTCACCGGCCCGAAGTGCGCGTCGGTCACGGGCAGCCGGAAGGGGTCGTCCGCCGCCGCGCGCACACGCCACGCCCCGACCGCGAAGAGCGCGCAGGCGGCCGTCAGGCGAGCCGCCGCCGCGCGCCTCACGGCGCGGGGGCCTCGACGGTGCCGGAGGCGGCCGCTCCACCTCGCACGGTCGGGCGCCCGCCGCCGGGGCTGGTCTGGCCCGGGTAACCGCCGTATGCCTGACTGAACGAGAAGCCGCGCCGGGCGTCGACGCCGACCCGGCTGCGGTCCTGGTAGGCCCGGAGCTCCTCGAGGCCGTACTCGCGCCCCAGGCCGCGGGCCGACACGCCGGGGCGCCTGGCCTTCAGCACGAACCACTCCTCGCGCGGCATCTCGACGTCGACCGCGACGTCGGCCGGGTGGGCGGCGAGGAGCCGGGCGCGCTTCTCCAGGTTGAAGTTGTAGTGGTAGATCATCCTGTCCATGTCGAGCGTGATGCGCGACACGGTGACGTCGCCCGGGCCTCGCTCGTCGGAGAGGAGCGCCCCGGTGATGTCGTAGGCGATCGAGTCGCCGGTGAGGGTGCTGGTCACGATGTAGTAGTGGTGCAGGAGGGCGAACGCCTGGAGCTCCGTGAACCCCGAGTAGGCGCTCGCCCAGACGACGATCTCGGCTCCCCTGTCCCGGAGGCGCTGGAAGACCTCGGGGAACTTGGCGTCGTAGCACGTGGCGAAGCCGATCCGGCCGAAGTCCGCATCGTACACCTGGACGTCGCCCTGTCCGGGGAGGGCCGGCGGCACGAGGTCGAACTCGTTCCAGTAGGGATAGACCTTGTCGTAGACGGCGGCCGCCGCTCCCGTGCGATCGACGAGCACCGAGGAGTTGAGCCGGTGGGCCCCGGCCTGCCGGTAGATCGGGCACACGACGTAGCAGTGGTGCGTCCTGGCGAGTGCCGAGAGGGCGGAGATCGTGGGGCCGGAGAGGGTCTCGAGGACGTCGTTGCCGCGCCAGGCCTCCGGCAGGACGACGAGGTCGGCTCCCTTCGCCCCCTCGGCGTCGACGATGGCGGCGACCCTCTCCAGCGTGGCGCTCTTGAACGAGAGGCTCACCACCCGGACGGGCCTTCCCACGGCGGGCTCCGGCGGGGGAGTTGCGGCCGCGGTGGCGAGCGCGTGGCCCGAAAGCAGGAGGGCGAAGCCAAGGGGTCGGAGGACGGGTGGGAACGTACTCATCACGGGCGGCCCTCGCTTTCCGGGCCGCTGGACGACGGGCCCGCCATGGGCGTCTGCCGCAGTGGACGCACGCCGAGAGTGTGTCGCCGCCGGGGCGGATCGGCAAGACCTTTCTCGCGATCCAGGCGTCGCTCTCCCGGGCGCTCGAGCGGAGCGAAGCTCCCCCGGCCGGCGGCGACGTCTGGAGGCTCGGGGGGGACCGCGTTACGATGCTGAGCTTTGACCATGGAGCTGCGCGACTGCGGCCGGTCCGGGCTGAGGCTGCCGGCGCTCGGCCTCGGCTGCTGGGCCTTCGGCGGCGGCGAGTACTGGGGGCGGCACGAGCAGCCGGCCGTCGACGCCGTCGTCCGCCGCGCGTACGACTTGGGCGTCACGTACTTCGACACGGCGGAGGTGTACAACGACGGCCGGAGCGAGGCGTCCCTCGGCCAGGCGCTGCGCGGGCTGCCGCGCGAGCGCGTCGTGATCGGAACCAAGGTCAGCCCCGCGCACGTGCAGGCCGACGTCCTGCCGCGGCGCTGCGAGGCGAGCCTCGAGCGGCTCGGCACCGACCACGTGGACCTCTACATGGTCCACTGGCCGATCACGCCGCGGTCGATTGTCCACTTCGACCCGCACGCCACGGCCTGCCCCCGCGTCGACGACGCCTTCGCCGCTCTCCTCCGCCTTCGGGAGCAGGGCAAGGTGCGCTACCTCGGCGTCAGCAACTTCGCCCGGAGCCGCCTCGAGGAGGCGCTCCTTCACTGTCCGGACGTCGTCGCGAACGAGCTGCCCTACAACCTGCTCTCGCGCGCGATCGAGTGGGAGGCGCTGCCGGCCTGCCGCGAGCGGGGAGTGGGCGCGATCGGCTACATGGCGCTCCTGCAGGGCGTGCTCACGGATCGGCATGCGACGCTCGACGACGTCCCGGCCTGGCAGAGGCGCACGCGGCACTTCGACGCGCGCAAGACGCCATCGGCCCGGCACGGGCAGCACGGCGAGGAGGAGGCGGTGGGGCAGGCGCTCTCGGGCATTCGAGCCGTCTGCCGCGAGGCCGCCGGGACGCTCCCGGCGCTCGCCTTGGGGTGGGCGGTCGCGAAGCCCGGCCTCGCCTGCAACCTCGTGGGCTCCCGCTCCGTGAACGACCTGGAGGCGAACGTGCGTGCCGCCGAGCGGCCGCTCCCTGCCGAGGTCGTCGCCCGGCTCGACGCGATCACCGACCGGCTCAAGGAGCGCCTGGGCCCGAGCTTCGACTACTACGAGAGCCCCGAGAACGACCGCACGCGATAGGCCGGCCGCCAGGTCGGCCGGAGTCGCGGGCCGATCCGTGACCGGCGACGGCCTTGAAGACCCCTCTCTCATGGGCTATGGTCGACTCGAATCCCACGAAGCTGGTCGAGCGCCGGAAGGGCGCGGGAGGAGACATGTTCGGTAAGAGCGTCGGACAGTACCTGTCCTTCCAGAGGTGGTTCCTCGTCGCGATCGTCGTCGTCTTCGCCCTGCGTCTTGCCCTCTCGATGGCCGGCACTCCCAACGACACGACCCGTTGGGCGAGCGTCACCGGCGTGCTGCTGCTGGGGACGCTCTACTACGGCGTGGCCGTCCACACCCGCGGGTTCGGAAGCTACAAGCAGCTCTATCCCCTCTCGCTCTTCCAGAGCCTGCTCGGCGAGGGCCTGGTGGCGACCGCAGTCGCGCTCGCCATCGCCACCGCCCGGGACAACATCTACACCGCGCCCGAGTACAGCGGCGGGGGCGACGGCAAGAACTGGCTGCACGTCGTCGCGCACCTCGTGATCGGGGCGGTGGTCCTGCCGCTCGTGGCGTGGGGGATCAGCTCCCTGGTGCTCCTCGTCACCCGCAAGGTCGCGCCGAAGGCCGCCTGAGGGCGCCGCCCGCTCGCGGTCGTTCGAGGCGTTCGCGGCCGGCGCCGCGAGCCGCGATTCCCCGCGCGCCCGTCCTCGAGCCGCTTCCCGGTCTGAGCCATGCGCTTCCTGCCGTACATTGCCCGGCACCTCCGGCGCAACTGGATCCGGACCGCGAGCACCGTGGTCGCGATGTCGGTGTGCATCTTCCTCTTCTGCACCCTCGAGACGCTGGTCAAGGCGATCACCTGGAACCTGAAGAGCGCGAGCGCGTCGCGCCTCATCACCCGTCACTCGGTCAGCCTCCTCTTCAACCTGCCCCATGCCTACAAGGAGCGCATCGCCCGCGTCCCGGGGGTCAAGGCGGTCGCCGGCTACAACCTCTTCGGCGGCGTCATGGGCCTTCCCCCGGACTTCAAGACGTTCTTCCCCAACTTCGCGATCGAAGCCGAGGACTGGCTGGCCATGGATCCCGAGTACCTCCTGACGCCCGAGGAGAGGCAGGCGTTCCTCGCCGACCGCGGCGGGTGCCTCGTAGGGCCGGAGCTCGCCGAGCGGTTCGGCTGGAAGAAGGGCGACATCGTCCAGCTCACGAGCATGCTGCCCGCCTACCGGACGGAGAAGCCGTTCTCGTTCGTGATCCGGGCGATCTACCGCACCGACGCCGCGCGCTTTCCGGGGACGAACGCGTCGGCGCTCTTCTTCCACTACGAGTACCTGGACGAGGCCGTGGGGCGCCGGGCCGGCATCGGCATGTACAAGCTCCTGATCGAGGACCCGAGCCGGGCGGGGTCGATCAGCCGGGCGGTCGACGACATGTTCGAGAACGCCGATCCCCCCACGCGCACGGAAACCGAGGCCGCCTTCCGGGCGGGCTTCATCTCCATGGCCGGGAACCTGGCCGTCCTCCTGCGCGCGATCGGCCTCGCCGTCACCTTCACGATCCTCATCGTGACCGCCAACACGATGAGCATGGCGGTGCGGGACCGCCAGACGGAGATCGCCGTGCTCAAGACCCTCGGCTTCAGTCGGCGGCTGGTCATGGGGCTCGTCCTCGGCGAGGCCCTCGTCCTCGGCGTCCTCGGGGGCGGGCTCGGCATCCTCCTGAGCCGGGTGGCCATCGGGGCGCTGCCGAAGGTGCCGTTCGTGGGTGACGCGGTGGCGGGCTTCCCGAACCTGGGGCTCACCCCCGCGGTGACGGCGCTCGGGGTCGGCCTCGCGCTCCTCCTCGGCTTGCTCGCCGGCCTCCTCCCCGCCATCGGCGCCTACCGCGCACGGATCGCCGACGCCCTGCGGACGGTGTGAGATGGCCCTGCCCCTCTCGTACAACGTGCGGAACCTGGGCGTGCGCTGGCGGGCCAACCTGCTCGCGATCCTCGGCATCGCCCTGGTCGTGGCCGTCTTCGTCGTGCTGGCGGCGATGGCGGCCGGGTTCCGCAACGCGCTCCGGTCGACCGGACGGTCCGACAACGCGATCGTCGTGCAGAAGGGCGCCACCTCGGAGCTGACCTCGAGCATCCCCCGCGGCGACGCGGACCGGGTCCTGGTGGACGAGCGAGTCGTCCGCGGCCGGGACGGCGCGCCTCTCGCATCCCCGGAGATCGTGACCGTGGCGAACCTCCACCGCGCCGCGGACGAGAGCCTCGTGAACGTGACCCTCCGGGGGGTCGGCCCCCGGGTCTTCGACGTGCGCGGGGGGCTCCGGATCGCTTCCGGGCGCACCTTCCGGCCGGGCCTCTACGAGATCCTGGCCGGGGAGAAGGCGGCTTCGCTCTTCGGCCTCCGGGTCGGCGGGCAGGTCGAGATCCAGAAGCACACGTGGGACGTCGTGGGCGTCTTCGTCTCGGACGGCAGCGGGTTCGAGAGCGAGCTCTGGGGAGACGTGGACGTCCTGACCCAGGAGTTCCACCGGGAGGGGGGCTACCAGAGCCTGGTCCTGCGCCTGAAGGACGCGCGGAGCCTCCCCGCCTTCGCCAAGGCGATCGCCGACGACCCCGGCGTGCAGCTCGAGGTCAAGGAGGAGCGGCAGTTCTACGACGACCAGGCGGGGCCGACGGGCCGAGCCATCCTGGGCCTCGCGGTGTTCGTGTCCGTCGTGATGGGCATCGGAGCCGTCTTCGGGGCCATGAACACCATGTACGCCGTCGTGGCAGCGCGAACCCGGGAGATCGGGACCCTGCGCGCCCTCGGCTTCTCCCGCCGCGCCGTCCTCGTCGCCTTCGTCCTCGAGTCGGCGTTCCTCGCGTCGATCGGAGGCGCGCTCGGGTGCCTGCTGGCCCTGCCCGCCGACGGTCTCACCACGGCCACGGGCGGCCCCAACTTCGCCGAGCTGGCCTTCGCCTTCCGGATCACGCTCCAGGCCGTCGCGTCGGGCCTCGCCTTCGCGGTCGTGATGGGCGTCTGCGGCGGGCTGCTGCCGGCGCTGCGGGGAGCCCGGCTGTCCATCGTCAACGCGCTCCGGGGAGCCTGAAGGGTCGACCCCCGGGGCTTCGAGGGCCGTGCTAGCCTACAGGCGGGCGGCAGCCCGGAGGGTCGTGATGCGCGGTCGTGCCGCACTCGGATGCGTCCTGGGCATCGGCTCGTCGTTCGTCCTCGCCTGCGGCTCCTCGGGGAGCCAGACCATCAGCCTGGGGAACGCCGACGCCGGCCGCAGCGTGGTGGCCTCGGTCGGCGACAAGGTCGAGGTGACCCTCCAGACGATCGGCCCCGGCCAGTACGGCGATCCGGTCGTGTCGTCGGGGTCGGTCATGTTCCTGGGCGTGTCGGAAGCCGGCCCGCCGATCCCGGCCGGAGCCACCCAGCTCTACCGCTTCGAGGCCGTCGCTCCGGGCCCCGCGGGCATCGCGATCCCGCACACGGGCGACCTGCCCGCGGGGCCGGCGACGCCCGCATTCACGATCACCGTCGTCGTGAGCTGACCCGCGACGCCTGGTCGGCGACGCGAAGACCGCTCCGTCTCGAGCCTCACTGATCGGAGGAGGGGACGAGCCGGGCGGAGAGATCGGGATCCTTCATGTCCCGATCGAGCGGGAACATCGGCCGGTTGATCCGCCGATACCCCAGCCGGTCGAGATCCTGGTCCACCCCTCCCGGAGTCAGGGCCATGAGCCAGTCTCCTCGCATGTCGTAGAGCTCGGGGACCAGGTAGCCCATCTTGACCACGAGGATGCGGGCCTGGCGGGGATCGAGGCCCAGTCGCGTGAAGTCCGCCTCGAGGTGATAGGGCTTCCTCTTCTTCGTGACGATCACCCGCACGCTTCCCACCCTCACGACCACCTCCGTCTCCGCGTGCGGATCACCCTGCCGGATGGCCTCGACAGTGCCCGAGAGGCGCACGGGCGGGGCGAAGCGAGCGTCGACGGCCGCCCCGGCCAGCGCGGAGACGCGGCCCCCGATCCCCGCCTTCTCGGCCTCTCGAACGGCGTCCGGGCCGGGAATCGAGGCGTAGATCACGGAGGGCCCGTTCTCGGACGCGAACTCCGAGCGCTTCAGGATCTCCGTGAGCGTCCACGTCACGTCGCCCGCTCCGCCGGCGGTGGGATTGTCGCCCATGTCGCTGATGACGAACGGCCGCTTGTCGCTGGCGACCGCCTTGTCGAGGCTCTCCGCGAGGGAGGCGGTCGGGGCGACGAAGGAGAACTCCGACCGCACGGCCCAGAAGCTCCGGGCCAGCTCCTCCGCGGTGCGGGTGACCGCCTCCTTGTCGTCGCCGGTCACCATGACGACCGCGTGGTTGCGGGGCTCGTCGGCCCAGGCGTAGCCGATCCAGATGGCGGCGTCGGTGACGCCGGCTCGTCGCGACGCGGGGGCCACCCGGGCGTACAGGCTCCGTCCAGGCTCGATGCGCGTGCTCGTCTTCTCGCCGGGGAGGAGGATCGGCACCGGGATCCACGCCTTGAAGGCCGGCTTCCCCTTCCCGCCCTCGAGCCGCGCCAGCAGGTTCGAGACGGCCCGCTCCTTCGATTCGAGCTCGTCTTCGTGGGGCGCCATTCGGTAGCACGTGATGAGGTCGGACTGCTGCGCGAGGCGCCACGACACGTTGCCGTGCAGGTCCATGGAGGTCGAGACGACGGTCTTCTTTCCGACCACCCCGCGGATCCTCCCGATCAGGTCGCCTTCGGGATCGTCGAGGCCTTCGACGCTCATGGCCCCGTGGATGTCGAAGAAGAGGCCGTCGTACGGGCCGCCGCTCGCGAGGAGGTCGAGCATCTTCGCGACCAGGGACTCGTAGGCTTGCTTCGTCACCGTGCCCCCGGGCAGCGCCCGGCCGACGAGCGCCGGGACCCAGCGGGCGCGCTTCCGGGCGCTCGACCCGGGAGCGAGGAATGGATAGAGCTCCAGGACCGCGTCTCCCGTCCGCGCATGGAAGGCCTCCTCCTGCGTTCTCGCGGGGGAGAAGGTGCTCGACTCGATGGCGAGCCCGGCGATCGCGATGCGCGGAAGCTCGGCCCGGCCGCTCTGGTTCTCCGCCGCCGAGCCGGTGGCCGCAAGAAGGGACCCGGCCAGCAATCCGTGGACGGTAGCCTTGATCATTCGTCTTCCCCTCAGCTCCCTCCCCTCCCGCGGAGGGGAGGGGGACGTCTCTTCAAGGCTAGCATTCCCGAGGGGGTCGCATGAGGACCGGGGCTCACGCCGCGCGCGCGGACAGGGTCAGCAGGCGCGGGTAGAGGAAGCCGAACACGGTCGTGGCGGCGAACCCGACGAAGGGCAGGACGAAGCAGACGGCCATGCTGTGGTAGCTGTCGGCGAGCCAGCCCATGAGCGGCGGGGCGACGGCGCCGCCGACGATGGACATGATCTGGAGGGAGGCCGCCACCTTCGTCTTCTCGCCCAGGTTGCGCAGGCTCATGGCGAAGATGAACGGGAACATGATGGACATGAACAGCCAGCAGAACGGCAGGATCCGCCAGGAGACGTGCTCGATGTTGGCCATGACCAGCAGGATGATGCCCATGTTGGCGATGCCGTAGAGGCCGAGCATGACGTGGGACGGGATGACCCTGGCGATGGCGGCGCCGGAGAAGCGGCCGGCGGCGTACAGGACCATCGCGATGGTCACCACGTACGCGGCCGTGGCCTCGGGCGTGGCGGCGCCGGTCAGGGCGCGGTACCAGGCGAAGAGGGGATCGACGGAGGTCGCGCCCGACGCGTCCGTGGTGATGGCGTTCTCCAGGATGTAGTTCACCGCGAAGGCGTTCACTCCCACCTGGGCGGCGATGTAGAGGAACTGGGTGACGATGCCCCAGACGAAGTGCGGCTGTCGGGCGAGAGGGGCCGCATGCGCGAGGGCCTCTTCCGACGCGCCCTCGGCGCCCGCCGCCTCGACCATCGGCAGCTTGATGAAGGAGAAGACGCCGAACACGACGAGCACGACGCAGCCGAGGACGACGTAGGGGAGGAGCAGGGGGCCGAAGTCCACGTCGGCCCCCGGCGCGGCCTGCTTGCGAAAGATGAGGGCGCCCCCGAGGGTGGGGGCGACGATGTAGGCGAGGGAGTTGAAGGCCTGGGCGATCGACAGGCGGCCGGCGGCCCCGTCCTTCGGGCCCAGCACGGTGACGTAGGGGTTGGCCGCGGTCTCGATGCAGGCGAGGCCGCTCGAGAGGACGAACAGGGCGGCGAGGAAGGCCCCGAACGTCTTGAAGTAGAGCCCGGCGGGGATGAAGAGGAACGCGCCGGCGGCGAGGACCAGAAGCCCCAGCAGGATGCCCTTCTGGTAGCCGATGCGGCGGATGGCCAGGGCCGAGGGGAAGGCCAGCAGGAAGTAGGCGCCGAACACGGAGGTCTGGATGAGCCCCGACTGCGCCTTGCTCACGTGGAGGATGTTCTGGAAGTGCTTGTTCAGCACGTCCAGCATCGCGTGGCAGAACCCCCAGATGAGGAAGAGCGTCGCCACCATCAGGAAGGGGAAGAGCAGGGGGGAGCGCCCTCCGGAGGAGGCGTGGCCGCCGGTCGTGGTCATGGCGCGAGACTATAGCCCGGAAAGCGACGGGCCCCGGCCGCGCCACGGCCGCGATGGCGATGGAGCCTGCGGTTCGGCGCTCCGCTTCGTGGTCGGCCCTGGCGTGCGATCACCTCGGCCGCCGCGGGCCGGCGGCCGAGGCTTCGTAGGACGAGAGCCGCGACTGTAGCTTGCCGACGAGCGCCCGGTCGTCGGCCTGGCTCGCGACCGCCAGGGCTCTTCGGGTGGTCTCGATCGCCTCGGGAAGCCGGCCCGCCTGCGCGTAGAGGCTGCCGAGCAGGTTCAAGATCAACGGATCCTGCCCGTTCGACAGCGTGACGGCCTGCTGCGCGTGGGGAATCGCCTCCTCCGGCCGCTCCGCGAGTGAGAGGACGAGGCAGAGGTTGGTCCGGGTCGTCGTGTCCTGCGGGCTGAGCTCGACCGCCCTCGTCAGGTGCGGGATGGCCTCGTCCACGCGGCCCTTCTGCGCGAGCACGCCGCCCAGCGCCGAGTGGGCATCCGCGTAGTCGTCCTTGAGCTCCAGGGCGGTCCGGAACTCGGCGATCGCCTCCTCCGAGCGGCCACCCTGGACCAGGGCCAGGGCCAGGTTGTGGTGCGGGTCCGGGTAGTCCGGGCTCAGCTCGGCGGCCTTGCGGAAGTGCGCGACCGCCTCGTCGAGGTGGCGCGTCGCGGCCAGCGCCGACCCGTAGCTGTTGTGGGCCGTCGCGTCGCCCGGGCTCTCCACGAGGGCCTGCTTCAGCAGCGGCAGGGCGGCCTGATACTCCCTCTTCTCCATCGCTTCCGATGCGAGGTCGATCAGGCGGTAGAACCCGGCGGCCTGGTTGTCGATCCCGAGCAGGCCGTCGGCCGGGATGTTCACGAACTCCGGGATGTTCACGGCGCGGTTGGCGGCCGTGCTGTTCTCCACGAGGACGGCCGGCGTGTCGTTGCCGGCCGCGTCCAGGTGGGTCAGGAACATCTGGGTGTACGGCGAGCGGCACTTGGAGGAGAAGACCATCCAGCGCCCGCTCGGGGAGAAGCTGTGCCAGGAGTTCATGAGCGGGGTGTTCGCGCGCATCGGGCGCGCCCGGCCGCCCTCCACGGGGACGATGTAGAGCTTCCCGTCGGGACGCATCAGCTGGCCGTTGCGGGCCTCCACGAACACGACGAAGCGTCCGTCGGGCGTGACCTTCGGGAAGCTGTTGCTCATGCCGTTGGCCGAAGCGCCGGCGATCGGCACCGCCTCGCCGCCCCTGCCGCCGTCGAACGGGACGCGGTAGAGGTCGTAGCGGATCTGGGTCTCGCTCGGGTCGTTGGCGCGCTCGGCCGGCTTCGAGCCGGCCGGATAGGCGTCCCTGGCTTCGGCCCGCGCGAAGACGAGGAAGCGCCCGTCGGGGCTCCAGACGGCGTTGGCGTGGACGTAGCGGGGGTCGTCGGCCCCGGGCAGCGGCTTCAGCATGCCGGTCGCCTTGCTGTACCAGGCCAGGACCCCGCGCGTCGGGTAGAACACCTGCAGGAAACGGTAGTCCTTGAAGTTCGCGACGTAGTAGTTCTGCCGCAGGTCGTGGGGCGCCTGGCGGCGCGCGTAGTCGGTCTGGCCCTTGCCGGGGTCGGCGATGCTCGTCACCACGTACTGCCCGTCGGGCGACACCTGGGACATGAACCCGACCCGGAGCTTGCCCCCGAGCTTTCCGCGGAAGGTGCTCCACTCGATGACGTTCTCGCTGCGGATCTCGGCCTGGGGCCGGATCGGGAAGAGCGCGTACATGCCCTTGTTGTTCTTGGGGCCGTCGAGGTCCATGCCCATCGTCTTGCCATCCCGCGAGACCGAGTGGCAGTTCGCGCAGGAGTAGATTCCCGTCATCACGACGCGGCTCTTCGTCTCGGCCACGTCGCGCACGCGCCAGGCGATGAGGGGCGTGAACTTCTTGTCCAGGGGCTGGATGACACCCTTCTCGCCCTGGGCCGGCATCAGCGGCACGTCGCGATAGAAGATCGGGGCCCCCACGGGATCGGCCGAGGTGCGGAGCTCGACCTGCCCGCGCGACACGGCGCGGCGCAGAGCCTCGTCGCCGTAGCCGGTGATCGTGACGACCGCCGGCCTCGCCACGGAGCCCTTCTTGATCGCCTCCCATGTCGCGACATCGGGTCGCCACGTGTGGGCCGCCGCCTGCTCGGGGGTCAGCTTCGGAAGCTCGTTCGTCGGCCCCACGGCCCGAGAGTCGATCTCGCCGATCTCCATCGGCTCGCCCCTCGACGTCGCGGGCAAGGACCGGCCGTCGCCGAACCTCACGTCGATCGCCCACACCCGTGCCTGCGGGCTCTCGTCCCGCCACTCGAGCCTCGGCGGCGGAAACTCGGGCGGGAAGAGCGCGCCCGGCAGGGGGTAGTCCACCGTGATCGGTCGTGGGCGCTGCACGGCCACGAACGCGACCGCCGCCAGCACCGCGACGGCGACCGCAGCAACCGCCCCGTACCCGGCCGTCGAGAGGCGCTTCCGCACGGGCGGAATACTACGCGATCGTGGAGGATCCTTCCCCGAGGACGCCGCGGGCGGCCCGGCCGCTCCTCACGGCGTCAGGCCACGCTGGGCACGGCCAGGTCCGAGGTCGCCGCGCTGCGGCCTCCGGCATCCGTGGCCTTGACCTGGTAGACGTGAGCCGACTCGTCCTCGATCGGCTCCTCGAACCGGAACGGCTTCCGGGTGGTCTGTGGCTCGTGCTTGACCGTGGCGACCCTGCTCTGGTCGCGCCAGATCTCGTAGGAGACGATCGGCTCGTCGCCGGCGAACGCGGTCTGCCACTGCAGGCGGGCGAGCCGCTTGCCGTCGCGGATCTCCTGCTGCGCCGTCGCCTCCCGCGGCGGAGTCAGCTCCTGCCGGGGAAGCTGGAAGTAGTTCGTTCGGCCCTCCTTGGCCGAGGAGGCGCGCGTCTCGATGGCGCGCCGGTCGACGTCGCCGAGCTCGCCCTCGCGGACCTGGGCCGCGGCCAGGTTCTGCTCGAGCTGGCAGGCCTTCCCGTCCTCCGCGATCTGGCCGATCCCGACGATCAGCGTCTGGATCCCCGCGGTGGTGAGCGAGTACTGGATGAGGGGCCGGCTGGGCATGTCGGGGCTGCCGACGGTCCTCACGACGTGCTCGGGCTTCGACGACCAGCCGGCGGGCTTCGTGTACATGGCGCCGTCGGCGAACGTCTTCATCCCGACGAGGGCCATGCCGCGGGCGTGCGCCACCGGGATGACGTTGTGCTGCATGTTGAACTGGAGCCGGTCGTTGGCGTTGATGGCGACCAGCATCCCCTCGAGGATGCCGCGCTCGTCGCGCTGGATCATCTCCATCATGACCGGCGGCGAGTGGTGGCCCGAGAAGCCGACGTGGCGGACGAGCTTCTCCTCCTTCGGGTTGAGCCCGGTGAGGTTGGTGCCGTCGCGGTAGTCGACGAGCGCGGCCAGGGCGCCGATCGTCTCCATCTTCGGATCGGGGTGGTCGAGCCCCTCGTAGAGCGCGTCGATCTCCTCCATCCGGGTGAGGTTGTGGACGAGGATCATGTCGAGGTACGAGCCTTCGGGGTAGCTCCCGCTCCCGTCCCCGAACACCTGGGAGAGCGTCCGCTTGAGGTCGTCCACGGTGCCCGAGCCCTGCGGCCCGTTGGAGAACCCCCGCAGGCCCGGCTTCTCTCCCTTGGCCCAGCGCAGCCCCGTCTTGCTGGTCAGGAAGACGGATCGCCTCCGCGCCTCGTCGTAGCCGGGCCGGCCGGGGACGAGGTCGAGCTGCCGGAAGGCCTTCCCGTAGTTGCTCTGGCTCGGTCCGTAGGCGTTGGACGTGTCGAAGTAGTTGACTCCGAGAGCGAAGGCCTTGAGGATGATCGGCACCGGATCGACGTCGGCCGGGGTCCACTGCAGCGAGGCCTGCCCGCCCAGGCCGAGGGTGCTGGCCTCGAAGCCGAGACGCCCGAGCCCTCGCCTCATCGGCTTCGCCACCGCGGTCTGTCCGAAGACCATGTGCGGGCCGAGGGTGAAGCCGGCGGCGGTCGCCAGCGTCGAGCACTGCAGGAACCGACGACGGGAGGACGCGCTTCCTGAACCAGTGCGCACGGTCCTTCTCCCTTCTGGCGAGGAGAGCGTGCCGCGCCGCCTTCCTCGCGACGCCCCGGGGAACGCTTCGGCCGGGATTCTAGCACCGCTCGGAACCGGGGCGGCCTCTCATTCGACGGTCACGGTCTTGGCGAGGTTGCGCGGCTGGTCGACGTCGGTGCCCTTGCAGTCGGCGACGTGGTAGGCGAGGAGCTGGAGCGGCACCACCGTCAGGAGCGGGCTCAGCTCCTCCGGGCACGGCGGGATCTCGATGCGCGCGGCGTCGAGCCCGTCGAGCCGCCGCTCGCCGCGGGTCGCGATCGCGATCACCTTGCCGCCCCGGGCGAGCGCCTCGTGCACGTTGCCGAGGATCCGCTCGAGGGAGGCGTCGCTCGGCATCACCACCACCACGGGCAGCTTGTCGTCGATGAGCGCGATCGGGCCGTGCTTCATCTCGCCCGCCGCGTAGCCCTCGGCGTGCACGTAGGAGATCTCCTTCAGCTTGAGCGCGCCCTCCAGGGCGACCGGGTAGGACAGCCCGCGGCCGAGGAACAGGAAGTCGCGGGCGCCGGCGTGCGCCTGCGCGAGCTCGGCGACGCGGCCGCCGGCGTCCAGGATCTCGCGGATCAGGGCGGGGACCCGGAGCAGCCCCTCGAGCATCTCCCGGGCGCGTGGCTTCTCGAGGGTGCCGCGCCGGCGGCCCAGGTGGATGGCGAGCATGAACAGCGCGGCGAGCTGCGCCGAGAAGCACTTCGTGGAGGCGACGCCGATCTCGGGCCCGGCGTGGGTGTAGAGCGCCCCGTCCGCCGCTCGCGGGATCGCCGAGTCGAGCACGTTGGCGACGGCGAGGATGCGGGCGCCTCCGGCGCGGGCGACGCGCACCGCTTCGAGGGTGTCGAGCGTCTCGCCGGACTGCGAGACGGCGACCACGAGGTCGTTGGGGTCGACGAGCGGGCCGCGCGCGCGGTACTCGCTCGCGAGCTCCACCTCGGACGGCACCTGCGCGAGCGACTCGATCCAGTACCTGCCGACGAGGGCAGCGTGGTAGGAGGTGCCGCAGGCGACGAGCACCACCCGGCGGATGCGCCGCGCCGACGGGTCGTCGAGCCCCAGGAGCTCGGTGGCGACGCCTGCGCCTTCCACCGAGACGCGGCCGCGCAGGGTGTCCTCGATCGCGCGCGGCTGCTCGTGGATCTCCTTGAGCATGAAATGCTTGAACTCGCCCTTCTCCGCCTGCAGCGGCGACCAGCTGATCGTCCTCGCGGCGCGGGCGACCGGCGCGCCGGCGAGAGTCTCGATGCGGGCGCCCTCGGCGTCGAGCTGCGCGATCTCCCCTTCGTCGAGGAAGATCATCCGCCTCGTGTGGGCGAGGATCGCCGGGACGTCCGAGGCGGCGAAGGTCTCGCCCTCGCCGAGCCCGATCACGAGCGGCGACGCGTTCTTGGCGACGACGATGCGCTGCGGCTCGGCCGCCCACAGCACGGCGAGGGCGTAGGAGCCGCGCACCCTCGCCAGCGCCTCGCGCACGGCGCCGGCGAAGTCGGACCGGCGGGCGAGGGCGCGGGAGATCAGGTGAGCCAGGATCTCGGTGTCCGTCTCGGAGGCGAACGCGGCGCCGGCCTCCTCGAGCTCGCGTCGGAGCACGAGGTGGTTCTCGAGGATGCCGTTGTGGACCACGGCGACGCCGTCGACGACGTGCGGGTGGGCGTTGGTCTCCGACGGCCGCCCGTGGGTCGCCCAGCGGGTGTGGCCGACGCCGGTAGCGCCGGGGAGGGGGTGCTCGTCGAGCGCGGCCGAGAGGCGCGCGAGCTTGCCCTCGGCGCGGACGACGCCGATCCGCGCGCCGTCGTGAACGGCGATCCCGGCCGAGTCGTAGCCGCGGTACTCGAGCCGCTTCAGCCCGTCGAGGATGAGGCCGCTGCACGGCTTGCTCCCGACGTAACAGACGATTCCGCACATGGCCGATCACCTCCTTCGCGGACGTGGGAGAAGGTAGCCGATAATCGCGCGAGCGGCGAGTTCGATGCCCCGGACGCTCCAGCCAGCTGCCAACGAGCGCCTCGACGGTTGGCCCGAGGTGAGCTAGCCTGCTCGGAGCGAATCGGCGCGGGCCGGTTCGATCAGGGACCTCCCGGCCCGGATCCGGGCCGTTGTCGTCCCGCTCGCAGTAGGCGGCGGCACCAACGAGGCAGGGACGAAGGCGCGATCGGGGAGCGGGGAGGAACCCATGATCGGAGACGGGGTCTACGCACGGGGCAGGCACGTCACTGATATCAGCCAGTGCAGCTTCTACCACGTGACGGATCTCCCCGGGCACGGCGTCGTGGGCTGGGGATGGGACCTTCGCGGTGCCGAGGACGAGTACCTGGGCGGTGTCGACTTCGATCGCAAGCGGGTTCTCGAGCTCGGCACATCCAGCGGCTTCTTGTGCCGACACATGGAGCGTCGAGGAGCCGAGGTCGTCGGCTACGACCTCTCGGATGAGCACGCCTGGGATTCGGTGCCATTTGCCCAGTGCGACATGAGCGAGTACACGCTGGAGATGAAGGCCTACCTGAGGATGCAGAACAACGCCTGGTGGTATGCCCATCGCCTCTTCGGTTCCAGAGCCAGGGCGGTCTATGGCCAGGTCTACGACATACCGGACCAGATCGGTACCGTGGACGTCGCGACGTTCGGGTCGCTGCTTCTTCACGTCAGGGATCCGTTTCTGGCCCTCCAGAGCGCACTCCGCCTGACCAGGGAGACGGTGATCGTGACCGACCTGCACCCGGATCAGGCTGCCGATGACGCGCCTTCGACGAAAGGCCGGCTGCGCCGGAGGCTCCGCGCCTTCACCGCGTACCGTTCGCGGCCGGCGCCGGTCATGCGGTTCGTGCCCGATTTCCGGACGGCTCAGCCGGCTCGCAGCTCGACGTGGTGGGCGCTCTACCCGGAGTTGGTGGTCGAGATGCTCGGGGTGCTCGGATTCGAGAGAACCGAGGTGAGCTTCCACTCCCAGAAGCTGCTCGTTGAGCCAGGGCGGAGCGAGTGGAAGTCGATGAGGCTGTTCACCGTCGTTGGCCGCCGAACGCGGGGGATGCCGTCGCTCGGGGCGCCCTGAGGCCGTCGCGCTTGGTCGCACGGCGGGTGCCGTGGGACGGTCTCGCTCATGCTGGAGGGGACGTCGGAGACCACGGCCGAAGGTTCTTCACGCCCTCGCGACGTGCCGCCGAAGCCTCGCCCGCCGGCTCTCCATGTCGATTGGTCTCTTGGCCTGGGACGGCGTTGACCCGCCGACACGCGGATTCTCAGCTCGACCCGGGGAAGAGCCGAAGAAGGGCCTACTCAGGTTCCTTCTTCGGACGAGCCTGCGGCACTCCCCAGTAACAGAAGCTGGCCTGCATCGTCACGCGATGCGGCTTGTAGTCGTCGGGGAGGGGCATCCAGTGGCTGCCGGTGAGTGCGTCCTGCGCCGTCGTCACGAGAAACAGGGTCCCTGACGACCTCAGAACCCTCAGCGCCGACATGGATCCGTCCCTCTCGACGGTGAACTCGAAATCGACCCCGCCCTTGGGAGTTTCCTGTGGCACGGTCCACGTCCGATGGACCTCGTTCCTGAAGTGGTTGATCCAGACCGTGAAGTCCGCACCGTGAGAGTCGAAGGTCAGCCCGGCCTCGTTCTCGCCGGTCCGACAGGGGATCCTGACCGTACTTGAAGACGCCGCCGCCATCGGTTGTGGCATGCGGTTGCACGCGCCCGCTCCGACCAAGCCGAGCAGCGTCATCCTGGCGACGAGAACGAATGCGCTCTTGTCCCGCCAGCTCACCGCTTTCCCCATCTCACGACCGAATCCTACGCCCGGGTCAACCGAGGGCGCCTGCTCGCTTCTACCGGCACAACCGTCCCCCCTGGGCCATTGGCCGAGGCCTTCCACCGCTCCCTCTCTTCGAGAATACTGGAGGCCTTGATCGGAGGGCATGGAATGAGAATTGGCACGGTGCTGATGGCGATCGTCGCGGCGGCGTCAGTCGGCGTGGCGTCGGCCGGCGTTGGTGTGGACATCCGGGTCGGCATCGCGCCGCCCGCAGTGCGGATCGAAACGCCGCCGCCAGCGCCGTCTCCGGAGCACTATTGGATCGCGGGTCACTGGCAGTGGGAAAACAACCGGTACGTCTGGGTCGGTGGGCACTGGGTGGCTTCGCGACCCGGCGAGGTCTGGGTGCGGGCGCATTGGGTGCACGAAGGGAACGAGTGGATCTACCGGCCCGGCCACTGGCGGAAGATCGCGCCGCCGAAGGAGTTCGTGGCGGTAGTTGCCACCGCGCCCCCCCCGCCGCCGAGGGTCGAGGTGATGACGCCGCCGCCGTCCGCCGACCACTTCTGGGTTTCGGGGCACTGGCGCTGGAACGGTCACAGCTACATGTGGGTTGCCGGCCGCTGGGAAGTCCACCGAGCCGGCTCCGTCTGGGTGCCCGCCCACTGGGTCCACGTCAGGAACGAATGGCACTTCGCGGGAGGGCATTGGCAGGTCTACTAGTAGTGGCTCCACGAGCGGGCCGGATGCCGTGCGGCTCCTCAAGAAACGGCTGGCCGAGATGGGCTCGGGCCGTCTGGTCGGCCCTGACCCGGAGAAGGTCACGCTTGCGGACCTCCGTCAGATGCTCGTGGATGATTACGGGCTCAAGGGGAACCGCACAACCGCACGCGCCGAGCAGAGCATGGCTCACGTCACCGAGCATTTCGGTGAGCAGGCAAAGGCCCTCGACGTGACGGCTGACGGGCTCGTGGCATACGCCCGGCGGCGGCGGGAAGCGGGCGCGGCCTCGGCTACGGTGAAGAACGAGCTGGCGGCCTTGCGGCGAGCGTTCAATCTCGCGGTGCGAGCGGGCCGGCTCCCGCAGCGTCCGTTCTTCCCTGTGCTCGAAGCCAGGAACCGGCGCGTGGGTTTCTTCGAGCGGACCGACTTCGAGCGCGTGCTCGCGCACCTTCCCGCAGGCGTCGCGTCGCTCGCGGAGTTTCTCGACTGGTCAGGATGGCGGAAGGGCGAGGCGCTCGGTCTGGAGTGGCGCAGCGTTGACGCGGACGCGGGCGTGCTCCGCATCGAGGACTCGAAGAACCGCGAGCCCCGCACGCTTCCGTACAAGGCCCTCCCGGCGCTCGCCGCCGTGATTGATGGCCAGCGCGAGCGGACCTCGGCGGTAGAGCAGGCGAAGGGCATCATCGTGCGGAGCGTCTTCCACAGGGACGGGAAGCCGATCCGCGACTTCCGCCGCGTCTGGGTCAAGGCGTGCATTGCCGCCGGCCTGGGGCGCGAGGAGAAAGACGCGAAAGGCAAGATCATCCGCCGCGTGGCCTTCCGAATGATCCACGACAACCGCAGGACGGCCGCGAGGAACATGAGCCGGGCGGGCGTTCCGGAGGGAGTCATCATGGCCCTGTGCGGCTGGAAGACGCGCAGCGTGTTCGACCGCTACCGCATCGTCAACGAGGCCGACCTTGCGGACGGACTCGGAAAGCTCGCGGCAGCGCAGGAGCGGCAGGGGCAGCCGGAGGCCGCGAGCGGCAACGTCGCGGCCTTCCGGAAGGTCGCCCGGTAGGATGGTAAAGACAGCGTGAGCGTTCCGAAGCGAGAGCACACCGTGCCTCGTTTCCGCTTAACCGGGTCTGTCCGGGAGAGTGCGCGTATCATGACCGGCACGAGCACTGACGAAGACCGTGCAGACCCAATGCAAACGGAACCGATCCTGTCGGAACCCGAGAAGCATTGGCCGTTCCTCACATGACGCGCGGCCGCTGCATTGCGGAGCGCCAGTGGAACTGATCTCCCGCCGTCTCAAGTACACGACGATCGCCGACGCGATCGAGTTTCTGGTGCGCAACACCCCGATCTTGGACGGCCACGACGCACCGCCGGCCTGGATCAACTATGCCGGGGCGGGCGATTTCACCGAGCTCGGCGATCGCATGGTCCGGCTCCTCGAGGAACGCGCCGGGTTGCGGGAAGGCGAGTTCGTCCTGGACATCGGCTGCGGCATCGCCCGTAATGCCCTCGCTCTCGCACGGCGTTTCAAGACGCTGCCGTATAGCGGCTTTGACGTTGTGCGCTTCGGCATAACGTGGTGCCGGAAACGCTTCCGCGACCGGCCTGAGTTCGAGTTCCGCCACGCCGACATCCACAACGGCTTCTATAACCCACGCGGCCGCATTCGCGCGATCGATTACCGCTTTGAGTATCCGGACGCCACTTTCGCCCTTGCATTCGCCGCCTCCGTGATCACGCACATGCCCTATGGAGAAGTCCAGCACTATCTGGCCGAGACCGCGCGTGTGCTCAAGCCTGGGGGCCGCGCCTACGTGACTGCCTTCATCCTTGACGATCACGCGCGCGCGAGCATCGCACGCGGCGTCGCCGAGTTCCGCTTCGCGCAGCCCATCAACCACGCTTTCACGGAGGTTCCCGAGGAGCCGGAGGTCGCCGTCGCGTTCGATCCGGGCGTCTTCGAGCGGGCGGTTGTAGACGCCGGCATGTCGGTGGAGCGCTTCTATCCGGGCAACTGGCGCGGCGATCCCCCCGCAGAAGACGGGCAGGATGGGTATCTGTTGCGACGCCCCGCCTGACCTCCGCAGAAGGTTCAGCCCGCGCAGAAGGGTGAGGCACCTCGCACCGTCGGGCTCCGCAACTTGCCGGGTGGTCCTGGCATCGGTGACACGCGCTCAGTCACGCTTCTGGGGGTGACCGTATGATTGGAAATCAGCGGGCAAGGCAGTGGTTCGGTGGATGGTCCTACGTTGTGGCGGCCATCGGCTTAGCCGCTCGTCGTCATGACTGAACGGCCGCCCGGTAGGGCCGTCGGAGCCGAAGTGCTTCAGAACTGCTACAGTTTCGCTCCGAGGG
Organism: Vicinamibacteria bacterium; assembly: GCA_035577965.1. Lineage (GTDB taxonomy): Bacteria > Acidobacteriota > Vicinamibacteria > Fen-336 > Fen-336 > DATBSL01. Next base: position 72,703 of record DATJYX010000039.1, read on the forward strand.
GGCCTCGGGGCCTCGTCCGGGCCGTCGCCGCAACCTTCAGGACTGTCGGGGTTTGGGAGCTGGTGGCCTGGGACGGAGTTGAACCGCCGACACGCGGATTCTCAGCTCAAGCCGAAGACGAGACGAAGAGGGACGATGACGGCAAGTGACTGCTCATGAAGCACCAGGCTGCGGGTCGGGGTTCGATCAGGTGCGATGGGAGCGGGTGATTGCGCCTCCGCGGGGGACAAGTGGGGGACAGTCCACCCGGCCTTCACGGACCCCGTGAGTTCCCGCGGGGCGTAGCCTTCACGGGTCCCATACGGGTCCCCTCCGACGCTCCGCGCGGTGACCGTCACCGACAGAGCGGCTCGCAAGCCACGCGAGAGTAGGCGACGCCGCGATCGTGTCCCACCAAGAGGTGCCGCTCGGGTCTGGCCCTCCGCGACCAGTAGTCCTTCGCGCCCCGGCGGCGCCGCTGCGCGGCTCGTCGCGGAAGCGCCTCTCAACAGGTTGCTGGGTTTCGATCTGGACAGCGACCGAGGGCGCGCGCACAATCCCGGCGGGAGGCCATCCGTGTCGCTGGCCGCGGGCAGTCGCTTGGGGCCCTTCGAGATCGTCTCGCCCATCGGCTCGGGGGGCATGGGTGAGGTGTACCGCGCTCGCGACACGCGTCTCGGCCGCGAGGTCGCGATCAAGGTCCTGCCTGCTGACCGGCTGGCGGACCAGGCCCGGCGGGCCCGCTTCGTCCAGGAGGCGCGGGCCGCTTCCGCCCTCAACCACCCCCACATCGTCACGATCTACGAGATCGAGTCGGCCGAGGGCATTGACTTCATCGTGATGGAGCTGGTGGGCGGGAAGACCCTGGACGCCCTCATCCCCCGGCACGGGATGCGGCTCGGCGAGGTGCTGCGGATCGCGATCCCGCTGGCGGACGCGCTGGCCGCCGCGCACGGGGCCGGCATCGTGCACCGCGACCTCAAGCCCGCGAACGTCATGGTCACGCCGGAGGGTGGGGTCAAAGTCCTGGACTTCGGCCTGGCCAAGCTACGGCAGGACGAGGCGGCCGTCGGCGAGGACGACACGACGCTGGACGCGCGAGCGAAGCTGAGCCACCCGGGGACGGTGGCCGGCACGCCGGCTTACATGTCCCCCGAGCAGGCGTCCGGGGGCAAGGTCGACGCTCGCAGCGACGTGTTCACCTTCGGGACGGTGCTCTACGAGATGGTGACGGGCCGGCGGCCGTTCGGAGGTGGCTCGACGGCCGAGATGCTCGCCGCCCTACTGAAGGAGCAGCCGAAGCCCCCGAGCGAGCTCGCGCCCGAGGTACCGAAGGAGCTGGAGCGAATCATCCTTCGCTGCCTCCGGAAGGACCCCGCACGGCGCTTCCAGAACATGCTCGATGTGAAGGTCGAGCTGGAGGAGGTCAAGGAGGAGTCCAATTCCCAGTCCGCGGCCCCGACGAGCATGGTTGCGATCCGATCGCGACGAGGGTTGGTTGTGGCGACTGCAACCGGCGCGGTCGTTCTGGTCGTGTCGGCAGCTGGGATGCTCGCACGGCGCCGCCAGGGCCCGCCCTCACCGACGCTCGTCGCGCTCACCTCGGCCGCCCAGGCACACAGTGGCTCGTTCTCGCCCGACGGCAACCAGCTCGTCTTCGCCTCGCCCGGCGATCGGGGGAACAACTGGGACATCTGGTTGAAGATCGTCGGGGAGCCCGAGGCCCGCCGTCTCACGACCGATCCTGCGTTCGACTGCTGCTCCGCCTGGTCTCCGGACGGGAAGCAGATCGCCTTCCTGCGATACCAAGAGGCTCCCGAGGTCTACACGGGCCAACTCGTCTGGGGTCCTCAAAGTGGCGCCATCTACCTCGTGTCGCCTGTGGGTGGTTCCGAACGCCGGGTGGCCGACCTCCCTGCCTGGGGCCAGCTCTCCTGGTCCCCGGACGGGCGCTGGCTGGCCGCGGCGAGGCATCCCTCGAGCGGTGACTCGACCCCGGGGTCGGCAGGCATCTACCTGATTCCTGTCGGAGGCGGCGCCGCACGTGCCCTGACGTCTCCCAGGCCACCCGCGTACGACGGGTTTCCCGCCTTCTCGCCAGACGGCCACTCCCTCGCCTACGCGACCTGTTCGCGAGGGCCCCTTTCTGCCTGGGACGTCTACGTGGTTCCCCTCGATTCCGAGCTGCGGCCGCAAGGAGAAGCTCGACGCCTTCACTGGAATCGGCTGTGGATCAGCGGGCTCGCCTGGACGCGTGACGGCCGTTCCCTCCTGGTGGGGTCCGGCTTCTTCGACGGGTACCTCTGGCGCCTGGGCATCGGCAATGACTCGAGCCCGGAGCGGCTGGAGCTGGCGGGCGCCTCCGCCTTCGCGCCCTTCACCGCTCGCGGCGAGGACCGCCTCGGGTTCACGCGGCGTCTGTGGGACCCCGACATCTACCGCCTCCCCATCGGCGGCTCCCCGGCTCCGCTCATCGCTTCGCCGTTCAGGGAAAGGTACGCGCAGTACTCGCCGGACGGCCGGCGGATCGCCTTCGAGTCGGGGCGGGCGGGCGGCACGGACGAGATCTGGCTGGCGGACGCCGACGGCTCCAACCTCACCCGCCTGACGCGGGGCCCGGGCACCTGGCAGGGTTCCCCGGTCTGGTCGCCGGATGGGCGCACGATCGCCTTCGACTCGAGGAGCGAAGACGGGGGCGAGTGGAACGTCTGGACGATCGGCGTCGACGGCTCAGGCCTGCGCCAGGTGACGCGCGGGCAGTCCGACAACCTGCCGAGCTTCTCGCGTGACGGCCGCTGGATCTACTTCGGCTCCGATCGTGCGGGCAGTGCCGAGGTCTGGCGCGTCACGGCCGCCGGCGGAACCGCAGAGCAGGTGACTCACGAAGGTGGCTCCAGCGCCTTCGAGAGCTTCGACGGGCGGACCCTCTATTACCAGGCGGGTCGTGCGCTGCGGGCCCGGCCCATTGCCGGCGGTCCGGAACGGACCATCATCCCGTGCGTGAATGATCGGAGCTGGGCCGTCGGCCCGCAGGGCATCTTCCACGTGGACTGCGGCGCTCCGGACCCGTCCATCCCCTCGCAGCGCGTCCTGCGTTTCTGGAACGCGACCACGGGGCAAGACGGAATCGTCGGCACATTCGACGCGCCGACCACCAGTCATCTGGCCTGTTCCCCCGACGGCCGGAGCATCCTCTACGACCGCAGCAACGTGGGCGAGTACGACCTCAGGATGATCGAGAACTTCCGCTGAGTCCCATGACCCTCGCTGCCGGCACGAAACTCGGGCCATACGAGATCTCCGGGCTCCTCGGAGCTGGCGGCATGGGCTAAGTCTACCGCGCCCGCGATCCGCGACTCGGCCGCGAGGTCGCGATCAAGGTGCTGCCTGCGGATGTGGTCGCGGGCCCAGGCTCAGGCCGTTCCTCGAAAGGACGTGGCGCCATGAAGAAGACGATGCTGGCTCTTGCTGCCACGCTGACTCTCGTCACGCTCGCCTCCGCGCAGAGCCCGCCTGCAGCCCCGGCGCCGACCGAGACGCCCGCCGCCTCCAGCAAGGTCTGGATCGGGCACTACGCCGAGTACGAGGAGTTCCTGAAGACGGCGCCCATCGAACGCCTCACCGCCATCTCCGTCGGGGTCACGCACCCGCGCCATGCCTTCTTCGCCCCCG
>DATJYX010000040.1:0-3789 GCA_035577965.1 Vicinamibacteria bacterium
ACCGGGTCTCATCGGGGCCTCCCCGTCATCTCGTCCCTCACTTCCGGATGCGGAACGACCAGCACAGCTCGAAGTCCCACTGGTCCATCTTGAGCTGGATCGTCTGCAGACCGGGCACCTCCAGGGGGTTCGGGCCGGTCACCGCGTGCGAGAACGCCCGCATCACGGCGAGGCCGATCTCCTGCGAGCCGCCGAGGAGCTTCGAGAATCCGAACGTGGCGTGCTGCTCCTCGACACCGGGGGCGAGGATGTTGAAGAGCACCTCGCTCGCGGGGATCGGCTGCTTGCCGTAGGAGTAGCCGGCGCGCCAGGTCCAGCCCTGTCCGGCCCGGAGCTGGACGCCGCCCTTGTAGGTCGTCATGTCCTTCCACCCGAAGCCGGCCCCGCCGTTCGCACCGAGCTGCGCCTGCATCAGGTTCGGCAGCAGCGGATTGCCGATGGAGGCGACCCCGCTGTAGAGGACCTGCTGCACGTCGAGCGCGACATCGACGTTCGGGGTCGGCTTGATGGCGATGCCGGCCACCCAGTTCGCGGGAATGTCGAACCCGCCCTGCTCGGCGAAGAGGCCCGCGTACTTGTCGAACTTGCTCATCCAGATCTTCGTCTGGTACGAGGCGCCGATCGCCAGGTAGGGGGACAGCTGGCCGAGGTAGCCGATGCGGAATCCACCGCCAAACGAGTAGGAGTTGCCGTTGTCGCTCAGCGAGGCAGGTACGCTCGAGAACGGCGCGAAGCTCCCGACGCCCGTCACCTTGAACCACTGCATCGCGCCGATCGCGGTCACACCCAGGGCGTGCTTGTCCGCGAGCTTCACGGCGTACGTGGGGGCGACGAACATCTGGGCGAGGTTCACCCCCGTCGGCGAGCCCGCGTAGAACGTGCTCGTCGGCCAGTCGGTGTTCATGCCGCCGTTGCCGAAGAGGGCGAGGCCCAGGGTCTGGCTCCCGCCCAGCTTCCAGTCCGCCCCCAGGGCCGGCATCGGGAAGTAGCGGCTGTCGCTGTCGACCGTCCCCGGCGCCAGACCGAAGGTCCCCGGGTAGCCGGACGGGCCGCCGGTCACGGTGTACGAGCGGTTCGGGTTGAAGAGGGAGAGGCTCGCGTCCCAGCGGGGGTCGAGGAAGGCGATCGCCGCGGGGTTTGTGGCGGGCGCCAGGCTGTTGAGGGACAACGCCACGCCGGCGCCGGCCATCCCCTTGTAGGGAGTGCCATAGCCGTCGCTGAAGTAGCCGTTGGTGGCGAAGGCGGGTGCGGCGAGCAGGACGAGCACGAAGGCCGCGATCACGGGACCGGGCGGCGTGTGACGCATGGGGAAGAGGCTCCTTTCAAGAGCGGTAGGCAGAAGATCAACCGGCTGGGTGGGTCGGAGGGGAGCCGGCGACTCGCGCGATGAGGCGGTCCGTTTCGCCGGGAAACAGCGCACGCAGGTCGTCGGTGCCGAGGCGGCAGAGAGAAGCGAGCCGCCCGAGCGACGGTCCAAGCCCCGTCCTCGCGAGCTCCTCGCGGTAGAGGGCGATGACCTTCCAGTGCAGGGGACTGAGCGGGGCGAGCCCCGCTTCGAGCGCGGCTCGCTCCGCCTGATCCGGCGTCCACTCTCTTGCACCGGCGCGGCCACGACCGCCGTCGGGAGTCGCCGCCATGCTTCTCCACCGCGGGCGCGTTCTTCAGTCCGGCTCTGCCCGCTGGTGCAATGGCGAACTGCAGGCCGCGTGCCAAATCACAAGTCGATTGCGTGCTTGAGCTTGTGACCCGGGGCGCGCGACTCGGAGACGTTCTGTATCACCAGGCCGTTTCCGTTGTTTCAGCGGGGAGCCGGTGCGTTCGCGCCGCGCCGCCCTCGGGGCCCGGGCTCCGCCCGCGCTTCAGCGCACCGCCGGCGTCGGAGCGGCCGACCTCGAAGCCATGCCTACGATTCCCTCTTCTCACCCGCACTGCTGGGATGGGCAGGCGGCGGGTGGGAAGCCGCGAACGCCGTGTCGCGCAGGGCTCCGAACGCACGTTCCTGGGCGGCCAGGCCCGCGAACGTGCCGCCCCGCCTCGAGAGCTCCCGCGCCGTCCCTCGTTCCGCGACCCGCCCCTTCACGAGCACCACGATCTCGTCGAATGCGTCGAGGCCCACCAGGCGGTGCGTCACGAGGAGCGTGGCCCGTCCTTCGCCGGCGCGTCGAATCGTCGCGAGCACGTCCCGTTCGGTGATCGGGTCGAGGTGCGCGGTCGGCTCGTCGAGCAGCAGGAGGGGCGCGTCGCGCAGCAGGGCCCTGGCCAGCGCGAGTCGCTGGCGTTCCCCTCCCGAAAGGCGATGCCCCTGCTCTCCGACCGGGCTGTCCAGCCCGTCCGGCCAGCGCGTCAGCTCGATCCGGACGGAGTGCAGAGCAGCGCGCAACTCCTCGTCCGTCGCGTCCGGCCTCGCGAGCAGGAGGTTCTCCCTCAGGGAGCCCGTGAACAGGTGCACCCTCTGGGCGGCGAAGCAGAAGCGGGAGCGGGCGAGGTCGGATGGCCAGGCCCGCAGGTCCCGGCCCTCGAGCAGCACGGCTCCTGGTGGCGACTCCCAGAAGCGCAGGAGCAGGTGAGCGAGCGTCGACTTCCCTGAGCCGCTCGGCCCCACGACGGCCACGCGGGCTCCGACGTCGAGGAGGAGGTCGACGCCGTCGAGGACGGGCTGCGGGGCCCCGGGATAGGTGAACCGTAACGCCCTCAGCTCGAGGAGCGGAGCCCCCGGCACCGCGGGGGGAAGCGGGGCCTCCGGCTCCTGGATGGCGGGCGGCGCGTCCTCCAGAGCGAAGACGCGCGTAGCCGCCGCTCGCATGGCCCCCGTGGCGTGCCAGGCCTGGGGCAGGGGCGCAACGGCCTCGAAAGCGGCAAGGGTCAGGAGGACCACCGTGGCGAGCTGCACGCCGTCGAGCCCGCCCGAGCGGACGGCGCTGGCGGAGAGGGCGAGCGCGGCGACGGCCGTCAGGTCACCGCAGAGCACGACGAGGGCACCCGCGAGCGAGGAGACCTGAACCAGATGCGCCTGCTCCGCAGCGGCCTCGCCGGCCTCCCGTCGCACCGCTCCCGCGTGGCTCTGCTCGCGGCCGAACGCCAGCAGGTCGGCGAGGCCCTGAATGCCGTCGGTCGCGCGCGCGGCGAGCATGCCTCGCCTCTCGACGAAACGGCGCCCGGGGCCTTCGGCGAGCCTCGCCGCGACCGCCGGGGCCGCGACACCCGCCAGCAGGAGGCCGGCCCCGGCCGCCGCCGGCAGCGACCGGTCGAACGACCAGAGGAGGACCAGGAGGAACACGGCGACGACGACGGCAGCGAGCGTCGGCCCGAGCAGCCGCGCGTAGAGGTTCTCGAGGGTCCCCACGTCGTCGAGGGCGCGAGCGACCAGGTCCCCGCGGCGTCGAGTGAGCAGCCCCGCCGGCGCGAGAGGCACGAGCGCGCGGAAGAGCCGCGCCCGTAGCCGGCCGAGCACGCGCAGCGTCACGTCGTGGGAGACGATCCGCTCCGAATAGCGGAACGTCGCGCGTGAGATCCCGAACGCGCGGACCCCCACGATCGCGACCTGGAGGGCGGCGATCGACGGATGCAGGGCAGCCTTCGACAACAGCCAGGCCGCGGCTCCCATCAGCCCCACGCCCGAAGCGACCGTGATCGCCTGCAGCAGGACGGCCCCCGCCACGCCCCGCGACTCGGGGCGGACGAGCCCGACCAGCCGCCCCCGCAGCACGGTCACGGCATTCCTCGGGACGCGGCAAGGAGGCGCCGATAGATCGCCCCCGAGGAAGCGAGGAGGGTCGGCGTGCCCGCCTC
>DATJYX010000041.1:0-107021 GCA_035577965.1 Vicinamibacteria bacterium
CGAGGCGGCCGACCGCATCAAGTTCGCGAAGGGCCAGGGCCTCGTCCAGGAGGCCGAGCGCCACCTCGCCGCGGTGCGCGCCCTCGTGCCCGCCCTGGAGGCGAAGCTGCGGCCGGTCGGGGCGTCCGCGGAAGGAAAGGCGGCCTGATGGACTGGGCGGGCTTCCGCTTCCAGGACCCGGCGTGGCTCTGGCTCGCCGGCGCCGCCCCGCTCGTCCTCCTTTCGGCCTGGCTCCGGGAGCGGGACGCGCGGGGCCGTGCGATCGCCTTTCCCGGGGCTGCGCGCCTCCTTCGGGTGCGGCCAGGCTGGCGCGTGCGCCTGCGCCACCTCCCGGTCGCGCTGGCCGCGGCGGGGCTCCTCGCCGGCGCCGTCGCCCTCGCGCGCCCCCAGCACGGCAGCCTGCGGGAGGACGTCACGACGCAGGGGGTGGACATCGTCGTCCTCCTCGACGTCTCGGGCACGATGGCGGCCGAGGACTTCCAGCCGAGGAACCGCATCGAGGTGGCGAAGGAGGTCGTGGCCGAGTTCGTGAAGCGGCGCACGGCCGACCGCGTCGGCCTCGTGATCTTCGCCGGCCGGAGCCTCACCAAGTCGCCGCCCACCACCGACACTGCGGTCCTCCTCCGGCAGCTCGACGACGTGCGCCTCGACAGCCTGCCCGACGGCACGGCCATCGGCTCCGGCCTCGCCACCGCCCTCACGCGCCTGCGGCGGTCCAAGGCCCGCAGCCGGGTCGTCGTCCTCGTGACCGACGGCGACAACAACGCCGGCGAGATCGACCCCGCGACCGCCGCCGACATGGCCAGGGCCATGGAGGTGCGCGTCTACACGATCCTCGTCGGCCGCGGCGGCCGGGTGCCGCTGCCCGTGCGCGCCCGCGACCCCTTCACCGGCGCGGTGGTGACGCAGACCGTGATGGCCGACGTCAAGGTGAACCCCGAGCTGCTGAAGCAGATCGCCGACCGCACGGGCGGGGAGTTCTTCCGGGCCGAGGACTCCCAGGCTCTGCGCCAGGTCTTCGACCGCGTCGACCGGCTCGAGAAGTCGGAGATCAAGACGGCCGCCTACAGGCGCTACCGCGAGCTCTTCCCGCCCGTGCTCGCGGCCGCGGCCGCGCTCCTCGCCGCCGGGGCGACCCTCTGGGCGTCGGGGCTGAGGGTGGTCCCGGCGTGAGGGGACGCCTGTGATCTTCGCCTCGCCCGCGTGGCTCTGGGCGCTCCTCGCGCTTCCCGTCGCCGCCCTTCTCGAGACCTGGCTCGCCGGCCGCGACCGGGACCGGCTGTCGCGGATCGTCTCTCGATCCCTCTGGGGCCGTGTGGTGAGGCGGCCCGGCCGGCGCTGGCGGCCGTTCCGGCTCGCCCTCCTCCTCGTGGGGGCGGCGGGTGTGATCCTCGCCCTCGCCCGGCCCCAGTGGGGGATCGTGCGCGAGAAGGTCGAGCGGGAAGGGGTGGATGTCGTCGTCGTGGTCGACACCTCGGGCTCGATGGCCACCCCGGACGTGCCGCCCTCCCGCTTCTTCCTCGCCCGCCAGGCCCTGCTGCAGCTCGTGGGGCGCCTCGAAGGCGACCGCTTCGCGCTCGTGGCCTTCGAGGGCGAGGCCTACCCGCTCGTGCCTCTCACCCTCGACGCCGACGCCATCGGCCTCTTCCTGGAGACGGTCGAGCCGGGCATCGTGCCCGCGCCCGGCACCTCGCTCGGGGTCGGCCTCGAGAAGGGGCTCTCTGCCTTCGTGGACAAGGACCGGCGGAACAAGGTCATGGTGCTCGTCTCCGACGGAGAGGACCTCGAGGGGCAGGTCGAGGAGGCGGTCCGGCGCGCGAAGGAGGCGGGTGTCGTCGTCGACACGGTGGGCGTGGGCACCGAAACCGGCCAGCCGGTGCCCGACGTGGACGCGGACGGGCGCGTGACGGGCTACAAGCACGACGAGAAAGGGGAGGTCGTGGTGTCGCGCCTCCACATGGAGACGCTCGAGGCGATCGCTCGAGGGACGGGCGGGCGGGCCTTCCGCATCACGCCCGCCGACTCCAGCCTGTCGGGCCTCGCGTCGGCCATCGAAGGCCTGGAGCAGAAGGCGCTCGCGAGCGAGTACTCCTACCGCCGGAAGGAGCGGTTCCAGGTGCCGCTCGCGGTCGGCCTCGTGGCGGTGGCGCTGGCGCTCCTCCTGCCGCCGCCGCTCCGGCGGAGGGCCTCCCGCTCTCCGGCCGAGAGGGCCTCGGGAGTGGCCGCCTTGCTGCTCGCCGCCCTTCTCGCGCCGCCCGCGCGTGCTCAGGCGCCCCCGGCCGCGGCTCCCGCCCCGGCTCCGACTGCGGCCGCCAGCCCCGCGCCCGGCGCTCCTCCGGCGCCGCGGTCGGGGTCCGTGCTCGACGAGGTGCTGCTCCGACCGCGGCGCGCGACCGAGCGGGGCCGGACCGACTACGCCCGAGGCAGCCACCCGCAGGCGCTCGCGGCCTTCGAGCGGGCGGCCCGGTCCAGGCCGGAGGACCCGGCCGTCCGTTTCAACGTCGCCGACGGCCTCTACAAGAACGGCAAGTACGACGAGGCGGCGGCCCTCTTCCGCGCGCTGGGCGCGGACGGCGCCTCGCCCCTCGCCGGCCCTTCCCGCTTCAACCTCGGCAACAGCCTCTACCAGAAGCAGGACTACAAGGGAGCCGTCCAGGCCTACCGCGACGCGCTCGTCGCGGCGCCGGGAGACGAGGCGACCCGCCGCAACCTGGAGCTGGCGCTGCGGGCGCGCAGGCAGCAGGAGGAGCAGCAGAAGAGGCAGGCGCAGGATCAGAAGCGGGACGAGAGCCCGAAGGACCAGAAGGACCAGAAGCCGCAGCAGGGGCAGCAGGGCCAGGACCAGAAGAGGCAGCAAGGCCAGCAACGACCCCAGACGCCAGAGGAGAAGGCCGACCAGCGTTTCCGGCAGGAGACGGGGATGCCAAAGGAGCGGGCCATGCAGCTCCTCGACGCCCTGCAGCAGAACGAGAAGGCCGAGCAGAAGAGGGTCCTCGCCCTGAAGCGGGCGCAGAAGAAGAAGGGGAAGGACTGGTGACGTCCGAGCGGAGAGCGCGCCGGGCGTGGCCGCTCGCGGTGGTCGCCGTGCTCGCGCCGGCGTCGGCCGGCGCGTTCACCGTGCGCTCCGAGGTCGACGCCCGGAAGGTCGGCGTCCAGGACCAGGTGCAGCTCACCCTCACCGTCGAGGGAAGCGGCGGCCCGGACGAGATTCCCCTTCCCGCCCTCAAGAACCTCGAGGTCGTGGGCGGCCCCTTCCAGTCGACGCAGGTCTCGATCGTCAACGGCCGCATGTCGCAGTCGCGCAGCTTCACCTACGTCCTGCAGCCCCGCGCGGTCGGGGGTGCCGAGGTGGGAGCGGTCCGCGCCGGGGACCAGGCCGCCCCGGCCATCCCGATCGAGGTCGTGGCGGGGAGCATCCGCCCGCCGGAGCCGCGCCGCCAGGACCCCTTCGCGAGCCCCTTCGGAGGGGACCCCCTCGCCGACCCGTTCGAGGAGATGCTCGGTCGCCGTCGCGGCCGGGCCACGGCGGCGAAGCTCCTCGTCGAGGCGACACCGTCGCGGACGCGGCTGCGAGTCGGCGAGCCGCTCGTGCTCACCTACTCGCTCGACACGCAGACGTCCGTCACCGACCTCCAGCTCAAGGAGGCCCCGCAGTTCGCCGGGTTCTGGGTCGAGGACCTCGAGCGCCCGCAGACCTCGTCCTCGGGGGAGGCGGTGACCATCGAGGGCGAGAGCTATCGGCGCTTCCCGGTCCTGCGCAAGCTGCTCTTCCCGACCCGGGCGGGCACGCTCGGGATCCCGTCCGCCACCTTCCGGATCGGGCTCGCCCGCCAGAGCTTCTTCGACACCGGCGGCGCCGTCGAGCGGGCGACGAAGCCGCTGAGCGTGACCGTCGAGCCCTTGCCGGAGACGCCGGGCTTCTCCGGGGCCGTGGGACGATTCCGGGCCACGGCCGCCCTCGACCGCGACGTCGTGCCGCTCGGCGAGGCGGTCACCCTGCGCTTCCGCGTCGAGGGCACCGGCAACCTGAAGTGGATCGAGCACGGCCCCGCGGTCACCCTGAAGGGAGCGAAGGTGTTCCCTCCGCAGGCCAGGAGCGACCTGCGCACGACGACCGAGGGCATCGCCGGCTCGCGGACCTGGGAGTTCGTCGTCGTGCCGGAGACGACGGGCACGGTCGAGGTGCCGCCCCTCTCCTTCCCGTACTTCGACCCCGCGGCCGGACGGATCGTCTCCGTGGAGACGGCACCGCTCGCCCTTCGGGTCGAGGGGGGTACGGCCGCCGCGGGGCCTCACGTCCCCGCGCCGACGGCGGGCGCGACGGCCAACAGCACGCTTCCCCTGCGGTCGGACCTGGACGCGCGCGGCGCGACCAGCCTGTCGGGCCGCGCCGTGTCGTTCCTCGCCGGCCTCGCGCTCTTCCTGCACGCGGGGATCTGGGGGGCCTCTCGCCTGCGGGGCGTCTCGCGGCGTCGTGACGGCCGGACGGCGTCGCCGCGCTCGGTGCGGGCGGCCCTCCGGGACCTCGAGCGCGCGGCCGGCGAGGCGGCGAGCAAGGAAGAGGCCGCCTCGCTCGTGGAGAAGGCGCTCCACGAGGCCTTCGGCGAGATCGCCGACGACGACGACGGCGAGCGGGCGCGGGCGCTGCGCTCCCTCCTCGACGACGCGCGCTTCGTCCGCTATGCGCCGCAGCTCGGGGAGTACGGGGACAAGGTGAGGGACCTCGCGGGGCGGGCGGCCGCGGCGGTGCGGAGGTGGGCGTGACGGTGCGGGCGGCCGTGGCCGGCCTCCTTGCGACGGCGCTCGCCGCCTCCGGGCTCGCGGCCCTCCCCTCTCCGCCCTCCGCCACGAAGGCGGACGACCGCTTCCGGGAGGCGAACGAGCTCGTCCGCGCGGGGGACTACCCGAAGGCGATTGCGCTCTACGGCGAGCTGGCCGCCTCCGGCCACGAGAGCGCGTCGCTCTACTGGAACTGGGCGCAGGCCGCGTCCGCCCGCGGAGCGCAGGGCGAGGCGCTCTGGGCGCTCCTGCGCGCGCGAGACCTGGATCCCGGCGACCGGGCCGTGGCTCGGGACGTGGAGCGTGTGCGCGAGGCCTTGAACCTCGACCCGGCCGAGATCGCGCCGGAGCCCCTCGCCGCCGCCGGGCGCTGGAGCCGTCGCTTCCGCCTCGACCTGCTGGCGCTCGCGCTCTTCGTCCTGTCCCTCGCCGCCCACGCCCTGGGTCGACTTCCGCCCCGGCGGCGATGGACGGGGAACGCGGCGGGGGTCGGCCTGGGCCTGGGCCTTCTCGCGGCGGCGGTTCCCGTCGCGGCGTCCTTCGCCCGCCCGACGGCCACCGTCGTCCGGCGTGCGGCGCCGCTCCTCGACGCCGCCTCTCCGACCGCGGAGACGGCCGGCTCGCTGCGGGAGGGAGAGGTCGTGCCGGTGCTGGAGTCGAGCGGGGACTGGCTGCGGGTCGAGGACAACGCGGGCGCCCGCGGCTGGGCCCACGTGGACGACGTGCGGCGCCTCGACACCCCGCCTGGCCGACGCCCGGCCGACGCAGGGTGATGATCGACCCGGCCCCCGAGGTGGGGCCGGGCCGCGACAGGAGGTCTCATGGCCGACCGGAGGGCCTGGATCCTAAGGAGTACAGGAAGGTGGTCCTCGCCCCGGCCAGGCAATAGGGCAAGCGGATGGGCTTCCGGGTGATGATGAGCGATCCCGACATCCTGGAGCCCTGCCTGCCGGACTTCGTGCTCGAGAAGGTGCCCATGGTCCGGCTCGAGGGCGAGTGGCACGAGGGCGAGCCCGGCGCCGTCCGCCGTCGCAAGGTCCATGAGGAGCCCCGCTACGACCACCTTGACCGACACGCCTTCGCGCACGTCGTGGACGTCGGTGCCAACTACTGCTCGCTCTGGAGCTGGCACAAGGAGGGCGCGGCCAACGTCCTCAACTACTGCCGGCAGTTCCCGGCCTCGATCGACCGCTCGCGCGCCGGATCGGCTACCGCGTGCGGCCCTCCTTCGTGTGGTCCTACGAAGGCGCCGACCGCTCGGGGCTGGTCGTGGGCTTCACCAACGACGGCATCGCCGGGGTGTTCGGAGTCCTGCGGGTCACGGTCACGAGCGCGGACGGCACGCTGAACGTGGGGGGCGGGCTCGACCCCGGCTATCCCCTGCCCGGGAGGATCCGCCAGGCCCGGTTCCCCCTTCCCCGGGGCGCGGACTGGAAGGGCCTCCGCCTTCGGGCCGAGCTGGAGGTAAAGGGTGTGCGCCACCCGGTGCGCTGGGCGTGCCGCCAGAGCCTCAACGAGGACGGCTCGTTGACGCTCCGTCCGACGAAAGGCGTGTGATCCTCGCCGGACTCGTCTCGAGCCGCCCGACCCTCTCGGACCTCCCACGAGCCGCGACGAGACCCTTCGACGCTATCATGGCCTTCGAGCCACGGCCGCCGGCGTTCATCGGCGGTCGAGAATCGGACGGGCGGAGGACGGTAGGGCCATGCAGATCGTGATCCAGAAGGAAGCCAACGCGGCGGCGCTGCTCGTCGCTCGGGTGATCGCGCAGGAGATCCGGCGGAATCCCTCGTGCGTCCTCGGGTTGGCCACCGGGCGCACCATGGAGGAGCTCTACGAGCACCTCGTGCGCGAGCACCGGGAGCACGGCCTGGACTTCTCCTTGTGCCGGACGTTCAACCTGGACGAGTACATCGGGCTCCCGCCCGAGAACCCGAACTCGTACCGCGCGTACATGAACCGTCACTTCTTCTCGAGGGTCAACGTCGACATCCGCAACACCCACGTGCCGAACGGCATGGCCGCGGATCTCGACGGCGAGTGCGCGCGCTACGAGGGCCTCATCCGGAAGCACGGCGGCATCGACCTGCAGCTCCTGGGGCTGGGCCGCGCCGGCCACATCGGATTCAACGAGCCCCTCTCGGCGCTGCGATCCATGACGCGGGTGAAGGCGCTCACCCCGGAGACGATCTCCCAGAACAGCCCGCTGTTCGACGACGGGACGCCCATGCCCCGGCACGCCATCACCATGGGGGTGGGCACGATCCTGGAGTGCAAGCGACTCGTCATGCTCGCGACGGGCTCGGAGAAGGCGGACATCCTCCACAAGGCGGTCGAAGGGCCCATCACGTCGATGGTGACCGCCTCGGCCCTCCAGCTGCATCCGCACTGCACGGTGGTGGTCGACGAGGAGGCGGGGAAGAAGCTCGAGGAGAAAGAGTACTACCGCTGGATCTTCGAGAACGAGCCGGAGTGGGCCGAGCTGAGGCCGCACGGCGACTGACGCCGCGCCCTTGGGGGTGCACGTAGAGGCAGCGACCTTACGGAGGCGGTTCTCGTCGGGCGCGCCACACTCCGTCGCGACTTCGACCTCGGCCGCGAGCTGAGTCGACGGCGCTCCGACGCGGAACCTGCGAGCAGGGCACGAGGGTGACCGGCAGGCCTGATTCCACCATGGGCCGAGGTTCTCGCGGCGGTCCGCAGGCGGGTGGTATCGTGGACTCCAGCAAGACACCCGAGAGCTCGTCGGCGTGGTCGCATCCTGACCGCAACATGCAGGAGGGATTCCCGTTCCCCGCGACCGGATTCGATCTCACCGACGTGGGGACGGTGGAGTGCAGCGGCTGCGGCAACGCCGCCTCGAGCCCGGTGACGTACACGTTCAACTTCAATCTCAAGGCCACGCTCTACCCGTGCAACGCGGGCCACCTGCGCCTCTTCCCGTCGGGCACGCCGCTGCCGCTCGTCTCGACCGTCAACTACACGCAGGGACAAACACGCGCCAACAACGCCGTGGTCGCCGTCGGCACGAGCGGCGGCATCTCCGTCTACTGCGGACAGTCGGCAGGCACCGCGCACGTGATCGTCGACGTCGACGCTACTTCGAATGAGGAGACCGGCCGGCACCGGACCTCGATCGTGAACGGTCCACGGTCCCGATTCCTCAGCGACGACCATCGTCGGCTCGACGCGCTCCTCGATCGGGCGATGGCGGTGCCGGGCCGGATCGACCTCGTTGCCTTTGGGGAGTTCCGCGGCGGCATCCTGCGCCACATCGGCATGGAGGAGAAGGTCCTCATCCCTGCCGCCCGCCGCGCCCGGGGCGGCGAGGCGCTCCCGATCGCGGCGAAGCTGCGCGTCGATCACGGAGCGATCGCCGCCATGCTCGTTCCCACCCCGACGCCGGCGATCGTCGCCGATGTCCGCGCCTTCCCCGCCCCGCCGCTCAACCCCTACAACGACTCGCTCGTGGCGCGGCACATCCGGGAGACGCTCGAGCTCGCCCGGAGCCAGTGGCGGGAAACGTGAGCGGCTGCCCCCAGTAGCGCCCGGCCCGAAGGGCCGGCTGTGATCGGCGCCACAACTCGAGCGAGGGGACGGAGCTAGGGTTCGCTCATGCCTTGCCTCCCTCGCGCCCCGGGCCTCCCGCCGTCGGCCCTGCTTCTCGCCGTCCTCCTGTCCGGCCCCGCGGCCGCCTTTCCGGCCGACCTCACCGTGGCCGTGGACCCTTCCGCGGACCGCCGCCCGGTCTCGCCGCTCGTCTTCGGCGTCAACTTCGCGAGCCGGGCCACCCTCACCCGCATGCGTTACACGGCCAACCGGTGGGGAGGCAACTCGACCACCCGCTACTCGTGGGTGGACGACACCAGCAACCGGGCGTCCGACTGGTTCTTCTTCAACATCCCCGAGGACAACTCGAACCCTTCCGCGCTGCCCGACGGCTCGTCGGCGGACCTCTTCGTGGACGACGCGCGGGCGGCAGGGGCGGAGCCGCTCCTGACCGTGGGGACGATCGGCTGGACGCCCAAGGACCGGGCGAAGCGGTGGGGCTACTCGGTGGCGAAGTACGGCGCGCAGCAGCAGACGGAGTGCATGGCCACCGGCGGCGCGTCCTGGTGCCAGCCGGACGCGGGGAACGGCCACCGGGCCTCGGACGGCGCCTGGATCACGGGCAACGACCCTACCGACACCTCGCGGGCGGTCGACCCGACGTTCGTCACCGGCTGGATGGGTCATCTCGCCACCCGGGCGGTGGCGCAGGGGCACTCGGGCGTCCATCTCTTCGCCCTCGACAACGAGCCCGCCCTCTGGAACGACACTCACCACGACGTCTTCCCGAGCCCGCTCACCTACGACCAGTACTGGACGTGGACCCAGGCCTACGGGGCGGCGATCAAGGCCAAGGATCCCACGGCTCTCGTGTTCGGTCCGGTGGAGTGGGGCTGGTGCGCCTACTTCTTCTCCCCCGCCGACAACTGCAACATCGGGTCCGACCGCCTCGCCCACGGGAACCTGGAGTTCATCGACTGGTACCTGAAGCAGGCGAAGCAGTACTACGACGCGACCGGGGTCCGGCTCGTCGACTACCTGGACGTCCACTACTATCCGCAATCGCAGGGGGTCTCGCTCTCCGACGACGAGTCGGCGACCACGCAGGCCCTCCGGCTCCGCTCGCTCAAGAGCCTCTACGACCCTGCGTACGTGGACGAGTCCTGGATCGGGACGACCGGCTACTCGGGGGGCGTCGTCCGGCTCGTCCCCCGACTGCGCGACTGGATCGCCTCCCGCTTCCCGGGCACGAAGATCGCCATCACCGAGTACAGCTGGGGAGGCGACACCGGCAGCAGCAGTACGCTCGCCCAGGCCGAGGCGCTCGCCATCTTCGCCCGCGAGGGCGTGGACTTCGCCACCCGCTGGGTGGCCCCGGCCGACAACAGCCCGATCGAGGACGCGTTCAGCCTCTACCTGAACTACGACGCTTCCGGCGGGCGGGTCCAGGGGCAGAGCGTGCGCGCGGCGAGCTCGAACGTGGACGAGGTCGGATCCTACGCGATCCTCTCCCCGTCGAACGTCCTCTACCTGCTCCTCTTCAACAAGGACACGGTGGCGCGGACGGCGGCGGTGACGGTGGCGGGGGGACTGCCGCCCTCGTTCACCCTCTACCGGTTCAGCTCCTCCTCCCGGCTCGCGAGCGCGGGCACGGCGACGCCGTCCAGCGGCGAGCTGGACCTCACGCTGCCCGCCCGCTCGGCCACGCTCGCGGTGGGGGCGTTCGCCTCCTCCTCGGCGCCGCTCGCCTTCCACACCCTCACGCCCTGCCGGGCCGTCGACACCCGGAACGCGACGGGGACGCTCGGCGGGCCCGCGCTCGCCGCCGGGGCGGCCCGCACGTTCGCCCTCGCCGGCCAATGCGCTATCCCGGCCTCGGCGCAGGCCCTCTCGATCAACGTGACGGTCACCGCCCCGACCGCGGCCGGCTACGTGGTCGTCTACCCCGGCGGCGGCCTCCCGCCGGCGACCTCGACGCTGAACTTCGCGGTCGGGGCAACCCGGGCCAACAACGCCGTGGTCGGCCTGGGCAAGGGGGCGGCTCTCGCCGCCCGCTCGGGCCAGGCCAGCGGCACCGTCCACCTGATCGTCGACGTCAACGGCTACTTCGAGTAGCCCGCCCTCGTCGCGCCAGAGGCCGCCACGTCTCGAGGAGCGCAGCGGACACGTCCTGGCTCGGGAGCTCGAGGCTCACTCGTCGCGCAGGGCGACGACGGGATCGAGGCGGCCGGCGCGCCGCGCCGGCAGGTAGCACGCCAGGAGCGAGACGAGGCCGAGGAGCCCGGCCACGGCCGCGAACGTCGCGGGCCCAGGAGAGGGGTCGCGCCGAAGACGCTCCCGAGATCGCCCGCCACGCGGGCGACACGGACGCGTTGCGGCCGATCGGGGCCGGCGAGGTTGGCGCTCGATTCCGCCGAGGCCACGAGACCCGCGAAGGCCTCGCTCCGGGTCTGCCAGGCGGGCGCGGAGACGCCGAAGCGCCGGAGGCCGGCCGCGGGCGCGCTCTCCCAGACCTGGACGAGGCGCTGCGGTTCGGCATGGGGCAGCGGCCGGAAGAGGATGGCGTCCACCAGGCTGAAGAGCGCCGTGTTGGCCGCGATGCCCAGGGCGAGGAGGCAGACGACGACGGCCGCGAGCCCTCTCTCCTTCGCGAGAACGCGAGCTCCGACTCGAAGGTCGTCGAGGAACGAATCCATGGGCACACTCCTCCCCTCGCTGAGACGCCCGGGCTCCTCGAAGGGTTGCCGGATCCTCAGATCAGGCGGGACTGCACGGCGTCCGGCACGCGGCCCCGGAGCTCGGGATGGGTCTCGATGAGCCGCGAGATGTCGGCGAGGTCCTTCTGCCTCTTGCTGGGCCGGCGCGTGGGGTCCTGGGCGGCCCAGACCTTCCCTTGAGGAGGGTGACGACGCGGTCGAGGAACCCCGGCTTGTCCATCGTCACGGCCTTCCAGTAGGCGAGCGCTTGCACGGGGGCTCCCGGATCACTGCCCGGAGTGTCGCAGCAACCGCCGGTCACGGTCGGCGCGATGGCGATCGGCCGGCTCCTCAGTCTCCTCTCCATCCCCTTGAACGCCCGCGCGTTGCCGCCTCATCCCTGCCTCACCGAAAGCTCCCGGAACCTCCATGCAACTGAACGAGCGACGCACCGTAGATTCATGGCAGGAAGCACGGGGCAGATCACTGGAGGGGATGATGGCGGAGACGCTCGTTCTTCACGGACTGGGGACGCCGGGCCCGATCCCGAGCCTGAAGCAGCTCGTCGAGGACTACGAGAGGCGGCTGATCCAGGCCGCGCTCGAGCGGGCGCGCGGCAACCAGCGGCGCGCCGCGGCCGAGCTCGGCTGCCTGCCCACGACCCTGAACGAGAAGATGCGCCGCCTGGGCCTCCGCGCCTGCGACCGCGGGCCCGCAGGCGCCCTCGAGCCGGGCGATCTGGACCTCGTCGGGAACGCTTGACCCCGGCGGGCTTCGGGGGCACCCTCTGGAGGACCGGGGGTGCGTCGCCCCCGGAGGCACGAAGCCCGCTCGCAGACGGGTCCCTTCTTCACCGGAGGTCAGCACCATGCGCCCCACGCTCGCCGCGCTCTCGGCCCTCGCCCTGCTCGCCCCCGCGGCCGGAGCGATCGATGTCGGCGACACCCGGCTCGTCTCCGAGCCCGCGACCAGCGGAAGGCTCGTCGCCTTCGCGTACGCCAACGACCTCTGGATCGCGGGGGCCGACGGCACGGACGTCCGGCGGCTCACCTCGCACCCCGGGGTCGAGTCGGGCCCGCGCTTCTCTCCCGACGGGTCGCTCGTCGCCTTCACCGGCCGCTACGAAGGCAACACCGACGTCTACGTCGTGCCCGCCGCCGGCGGCGTCCCGAAGCGGCTGACCTATCACCCCGGGAGCGACGTCGCCCTCGGCTTCACACCCGACGGCAAGGCCGTCCTCTTTTCGTCGGCCCGCGAGGTCTACACCGGCCGCTACACGCAGCTCTTCACCGTCCCCGTCGAGGGCGGCTTCCCGACCAAGCTGCCGATCCCGCACGCGAGCAAGGCCGCGATCTCGCCCGACGGGAGGACGATCGCCTACCTGCCCCTCGCCGAGCCCTTCAACCAGTGGAAGCGCTACCGGGGCGGGGAGGCCTCGCGGATCCTGCTCTTCGACAACGCCACGCACGCGGTCGAGCAGGTGCCCCAGCCCCCCGGACGCTGCAACGACACCGACCCGATGTGGATCGGAGAGAGGCTCTACTTCCGGTCCGACCGCGACGGCGAGTTCAACGTCTACGCGTTCGAGCGTGCGACCAAGGCCGTCACGCGGCTGACGTCGCACGCCGACTTCCCGGTCCTGAACGCCTCCGCGGGCGGCGGCCGGATCGCCTACGAGCAGGCGGGCTACGTCCACCTCCTCGACCCGGCGACCGGCGCCTCGACCCGCCTCCACCTCGGCGTCGCGGCCGACCTCGTCGAGCTCCGGCCCCGATGGGCGAAGGGCGCGAAGTGGATCCGGAGCGCGAGCCTCTCTCCCTCGGGGGCGAGGGTGGCGTTCGAGTTCCGGGGCGAGATCGTGACCCTTCCCCGCGAGAAGGGGGACGACCGGAACATCACGCAGTCGCCGGGCGTCCACGAGCGCTCGCCGGCCTGGTCTCCGGACGGGAAGTGGATCGCGTACTTCTCCGACCAGGGCGGCGAGTACAGTCTCCACCTCTCTCCCCAGGACGGGAAGGGCAGCGTGCGCACGATCGCCCTCCACGGCGCGGGCTTCTACGGCGGCCCGCGCTGGTCGCCCGACTCGAAGAAGCTCAGCTTCTCCGACAACTCGAGGACGCTCTTCGTCCTCGACGTGGCCACCGGAGCTCAGACGAAGGTGGCGAGCGACCCGCTCTACGGCCCGGTGCCGGTCCTCCACCACGCCTGGTCGCCCGACTCGCGCTTCCTCGCCTACACGCAGAACACGCCGACCTACTTCAACCGGCTCTTCCTGTACTCGGTCGCGGACGGGAAGTCGTACCCGGTGAGCGACGGCCTCGCCGACGCCACGAGCCCGGTGTTCGACGCTTCCGGCAAGTACCTCTACTTCCTCGTCTCGACCGACGCCGGTCCCGTGAACGACTGGTTCTCCCAGGCCAACGAGGACATGCGGACGGTGCAGCAGATCTACCTGGCGGTGCTGGCGAAGGGGGTCCCGTCGCCGCTCGCGAAGGAGAGCGACGAGGAGAAGGGCAAGGAGGAGGAGAAGGCCGCCGGCGAGGCGAAGGCGGGCGGAGCCCGGAAGCCCGCCGACGGGTCGAAGGCGGCACCGTCGAAGGAAGGGGCGGACAAGAAGGAAGAGAAGAAGCCGGTCGAGGTCAAGTTCGATCCCGAGGGCCTCTCCCAGCGGATCCTCGCTCTACCCGCCAGGGCCGGCGTCTACTCCGACCTCCAGGCCGGCCCGGCCAACCAGGTCTTCTACCGCCGGGCCGCCTCGACGGACCAGGACGCGGACGCGGCCGTCCTTCGCTACGACCTCGAGAAGCGGAAGGAGGACACCCTCCTCGACAAGGCGGACGACTTCGCCCTCTCCGCGGACGCGAAGCGGGCCCTCGTGCGGGTCAAGGACGACTGGCACCTCGTGGACGTCGCGGACAAGCTCGACCTCGCGAAGTTCAAGCTCGACGTCGGGCGGATCCAGGTGAAGGTGGACCCCCCGGCGGAGTGGGCCGAGATGCTCGACGAAGCCTGGCGCATCAACCGGGACTACTTCTACGATCCCGGATACCACGGCGCCGACTGGCCGGCGATGCGGAGGAAGTACGCCGCCTTCCTGCCCGACCTCGCGACCCGGAACGACCTCTTCCGGGTCATCCAGTGGATGCTCAGCGAGCTCTCCGTCGGCCACTCCTACCAGCGTCCCGGCGACAGCGTGTTCGAGGGGGAGACGGTCCCCGGCGGCCTCCTCGGCGCGGACTACGAAGTCGTGGACGGGCGGTACCGTTTCAAGAAGGTCTTCGGCGGCCTCAACTGGACCCCCGACCTCCGCTCCCCCCTCACCGAGCCGGGGGTGGACGTGAAGGCGGGCGAGTACCTGCTCGCCGTCGAAGGGAAGGACCTGCGCTTCCCGGACAACCTCTACCAGCGCTTCGAACGCGCGGCGAGCCGCATCGTGGAGATCACGGTCGGGCCCACGCCCGACGGGAAGGGCTCGCGCTCGGTCAAGGTGGTGCCCCTCGAGGACGAGCGGGCGCTGCGGAACCGGGACTGGGTGGAGGGCAACCTCCGGCACGTGACCGAGGCCACGCACGGCCGGGTCGCGTACGTCTACGTCCCGAACACGGCCGAGCCGGGGCACACGTACTTCAAGCGCTACTTCTTCCCCCAGGCCGACCGCCAGGCCATCATCGTCGACGAGCGTCACAACGGCGGCGGCGCGGTCGCCGACTACTACATCGACATCCTCCGACGGCCGGTGGTCAGCTACTGGGCCATGCGCTACGGCGCCGACCTCAAGACGCCGATCGCGGGGATCCACGGGCCGAAGGTCATGCTGATCGACGAGACCGCGGGCTCGGGCGGCGACCTGCTCCCGTGGATGTTCCGGAAGTTCTCCCTGGGCCCGCTCGTCGGCAAGCGCACGTGGGGCGGCCTCGTCGGGATCCTCGGCTTCCCCGAGCTGATGGACGGCGGGGCGGTCACCGCTCCCAACCTGGCCATCTGGACCGAGGACGGCTTCATCGTCGAGAACGAGGGAGTTCCGCCCGACGTGGAGGTGGAGCAGACGCCGGCGGACGTGATCGCGGGGAAGGACCCCCAGCTCGAGAAGGCGATCGAGGTCGTGCTCGCCGCGCTGGCGAAGAACCCGCCGGTCGTGCCGAAGCGGCCGCCGTACCCCGTCCGCGCCCGCCCGACGCCCTGAGACGGACCGCGAGGGTCGCGAAGGCTCTCGCCGGAGGGCCGACGTAGAATTCCGCGTATGGGCACCGAGGGCGCGGGCCTTCCGACCTTCCATTCCTGGGTTGCCGGTCGGGAGGTGGAGGGACGGGCCGGCCGCCGGCCGGCCGTCAACCCGGCGACGGGCGAGCCCTTCGCCGAAACGAGCCTCCTCGACGCCGCTCAGGCGGCGGAGGCGGTGGGCGCGGCCCGCGAGGCCTTCCCGGCCTGGAGCGGCACGACCTTCCGGGAGCGCAGCCGGCTCCTCGACCGCCTGCGACGGGCGATCGTGGACGAGGCGGACGACATCGCCCGCCTCGTCGAGCGAGAGCAGGGCAAACCCTACGCGGAGGCCCTGGCCGCCGAGCTGGTGCCGTCCCTCGAGGCCCTCGCGCACCTCTCGGCCCATGCGGAGGACCTGCTCCGTCAGGACGCCCTCGAGTCCTCCCTGCTGCTCCTCGCCCACAAGGAGGCCCGGATCGTCTACGCCCCGATCGGCGTCGTCCTCGCCATCAAGCCCTGGAACTACCCGTGGGCGCAGGCCCTTCCCGTACTCGCCTCCGCCCTCGTGGCCGGGAACACGGTCGTCCTCAAGCCCGCCCCCGCGGCGACGGTCATCGGGCTCCGGATGGGGGCGCTCGCGCGCAAGGCGGGGTTCCCGGACGGCGTCGTCAACGTCGTGGCCGTGGACGACGCCGTCGCGGCGGCGCTCGTCGAGGACCCGCGGGTCGGGAAGATCGTCTTCACCGGCAGCGTGGCCACCGGGAAGAAGGTGATGGCGGCGGCGGCGAAGAACCTCGTCCCCGTCGTCCTCGAACTCGGGGGCAAGGACGCGGCGATCGTGTGCCGCGACGCCGACCTCGACCGCGCGGCGCGGGGCATCGTCTGGGCCGCGTTCCTGAACGCCGGCCAGACCTGCGCCTCGGTCGAGCGGGTCTACGTCGAGGCGCCGGTGGCCGAGCTCTTCCTCGCGAAGGTCCTCGCGGAGACGGCCCGGGTCCGCCTGAAGGACGCCTCGGGGGCGGGCGAGGTCGGCCCCCTGACCCTCGAGCGCCAGCGGCGCGTCGTCGAGGAGCACGTCGCCGACGCCGTGGCCAAGGGGGCGCGGGTGCTGGCCGGCGGCTCTCTCCCCGCGGGGCCGGGCTTCTTCTACCCGCCGACCGTCCTCGTGGACGTGGACCACAGGATGACCGTCATGCGCGAGGAGACCTTCGGCCCCGTCCTCCCCATCGCGACCGTGGGCTCGCTCGAGGAGGCGATCCGGCTCGCGAACGACTGCGGATACGGACTCACCGCGAGCGGCTGGACCCGCAGCGAGGAGACCGCCCGCCGCCTGCAGCGGGAGCTCCAGGCGGGCGTCGTCTCGATCAACGACCACGTGTCGAGCTTCGGCGAGCCGACCGCGCCGTGGGGCGGCGTGAAGTGGAGCGGGATCGGCCGCATCCACGGCCTCGCCGGGCTGCGCGAGGTGGTGCAGACGAAGTACGTGAGCCGGGACCGGGGCCGCGGGCCGGAGCTGTGGTGGTATCCCTACGACGAAGGCTTCGCCGCCCTCATGTCGCGCGCGGTCCCCGCCCTCTACGCCACGTCCCTCCCGCGCCGGCTCGCCGCCCAGCTCGGCCTCGCGCGCTTCCCCAGGCTCTGGCGGCGCTTCGGCCCCTGGCGCCTCCTCGCCCACCTCGACAAGCTCTTCTAGGGGCGACGGAAGTGGAAGCCTCCCAGCTCTCCCGCTCGCGGCGGCCGAAGTGGCACTACGTGGCGGTGGGGGTGGCCCTCATCGGCGTGGCGCTGGCCCTCACCATCGCCTGGCAGATCCTGGCCGCACCGGCGAGCACGGGGGCGCGGGCGGTGGGGCCCGCCCGGGTCGTGGCCTACGTGTTCGGCAGCCTGCTCTTCCTGCTGCTGATCGCGGGGCTCGTCCTCATCGTGATCCTGCTCCTGCGCGAGGTGCGCCTCAACGAGCGGCAGTCGAACTTCGTGAGCGCGGTGACCCACGAGCTGAAGACGCCGGTGGCCTCGCTCAAGCTGTACCTCGACACGCTCGAGTACCGCGACCTGGCTCCGGAAAGGCGGGCCGACTTCTACCGCACGATGCGGCAGGACATCGAGCGCCTGAACACGACCATCAACAACGTGCTGAACGCCGCCCTCTACACCGACCGGCCGGTGGCCGACCCCCGGCCGCTCGACCTCGCGCGGCTCGCCCGCCGCGCGGTCGACCTCACGGTCAGCCGCTACCAGCTCCCGCGGGAGGCGATCCGCTACGAGGGGCCGGACGCGCTGCGGGTGAGCGGCGACGCGCAGGCCCTAGAGACGGCGGTGCTCAACCTGCTCGACAACGCGGTCAAGTACTCGAAGGACCGGCTGAAGGTCGAGATCGAGGTGTGGGGCGACGCTTCCGGCCAGGCCCACGTGAGGGTGCGCGACAACGGCATCGGGATGAGCCGCACCCACCTGCCGTTCATCTTCACCCGCTTCTACCGCATCGGGGCCGAGGTCCGGAGGAGCCGCACCGGCACCGGCCTCGGGCTGTTCATCGTGCGGTCGATCGTCAAGGGGCACCGGGGGTCGATCACCGCCGACAGCCCGGGTCCCGACCGGGGGTCGACCTTCACCATCAGCCTGCCCGGCCTGCTCGGGCCGGAGGCCGAGGTGGAGGGGGAGGCGGCCCATGCCTAGGGTGCTGCTGGTCGAGGACGAGGACCACCTCGCCCAGGGGATCCGATTCAATCTCGAGCTGGACGGCTACGACGTGGAGACGATCGGGGACGGCTTGCGGGCGGCCGAGCGGCTCGCCCCCGCCCCGGACGGGCCGGTCGGAGAGGCCGGTCCCGCCATCGACCTCGTCGTCCTGGACGTCATGCTCCCCGGGCTCGACGGCTTCCAGATCGTCGAGCGCATGCGGCAGGCGGGCAACTACACGCCGGTGCTGATGCTCACCGCCAAGGGCCTTCCCGAGGACGTGGTCCAGGGCCTCGAGGCGGGGGCGGACGACTACCTGCCCAAGCCCTTCGACCTGCCGGTGCTGCTGGCGCGGGTGCGCGGCCTCATCCGCCGGCGCGACTGGACGCGCGCCCCCGCCGAGGGCGCGGCGCTCGTGCGCGTCGGCGAGGTCGAGGCGGACTTCGCAAACCTCGAGCTCCGGAAGGCGGAGGGGACGGTCCAGCTCACGCTGCTCGAGGCCATGCTGCTGAAGCTCCTCGTGGAACGTCGGGGCCAGGTGGTCACGAAGGCCGAGATCCTGGAGAAGGTCTGGAACCTGAACCCCGACACCGAGACTCGCGCCGTCGACAACTTCGTGATGCGCCTCCGACGCCACATCGAGAGGGACACCCGCAACCCGCGCCTGCTGCAGACCGTGCGCGGCGTCGGCTACCGGCTGGTCGAGGAAGGCCCCCCGCCCTGAGGACGCTGCTCGACGACGACCCGGTCGTGCAGCCGGAGGTCGCCGCTGGAGGAGCCGACCTCGATCGCGTAGCCCCCGGGGTCGACCGTGGACGCCTTCCGCGTCTCGTCGTAGCGGGCGAAGTCCCGCTCCGGGACGAGCGCGAAGCGCACCGCCTTCCGCTCGCCCGCGGCCAGGCGGATCCGCTCGAAGCCGCGGAGCTGGCGGAGGGCCGACCCGGCTCTCGGCTCCGCGTCGCGCACGTAGAGCTGCACCACCTCGTCGCCGGCGCACGTCCCGGCGTTCGCCACCTCGAGCGAGACCTCGAGGCGGTCGCCGTTCCCGAGCCGCGGCCGCGAGAGCCGGAGGCCCGAGTACTCGAACCTCGTGTACGAGAGCCCGAAGCCGAACGGGTAGAGCGGCTCCTTCCGGAGGTACCGGTAGGTCCGGCCCTCCATCGCGTAGTCGGCGAACGGCGGCAGCTGGGCCGCCGATTCGTAGAAGGTGATGGGAAGGCGGCCGGCGGGGCTCGCGTCGCCGAAGAGCACGTCGGCGACCGCGCTGCCTCCCTGCTGGCCCGGGTACCAGGCCACGACGAGGGCCGGCAGGTTCTGCTTCGCCCAGCGCACCCCGAGGGCCGATCCCGTCGTCAGGACGAGCACGACCGGCTTGCCGGTGGCGTGGAGGGCCTCGAGCATCCTCTGCTGGACGGCGGGGAGCTCGATGTCCGTCCGGTCGCCGCCGGCGAAGCCGGGGTAGGAGACCCGCATCTCCTCGCCCTCGACCTCGGCGGTGAGGCCGCCCACGAAGACCACCACGTCGGCGGCACGGGCGGCGCGGATCGCCTCCTCGAACGGGGTCCCCGTGCCCGGCGGCCGCCAGCCGAGGCGCACCTCCGCGTCGCGGGTCCCCTCGAAGTACTCGAGCTTCAGGCCGTGCTCGCGGCCCGCCTCGAGGCGGACCTTCACGCTCGCCGCCCGGGCCACGCTCGTCTCGCTCCACTCGTCGAGGACCTTCCGCCCGTCGACGAAGAGCCGCGCGCCGTCGTTGGCGGTCACGACCAGCTCGTACTCGCCGGAAACCGGGGGCACCAGCACGCCCGTCCAGCGGGCCGAGAAGTCGTCGCCGTCGAGGGCGCGCGACGCCTCGAGCTCGCCCCTGGCCACCGGCTCGTCGGTGGGCGAGCCACGGTCCCAGCGGAAGTCCACCTTCGGGTCCGGGCGCCGCATGACCGGCTCGCCCTCGAGGTCGCGTCCGCGGAAGTAGGCCCCGGCCAGGCCCCGCTCGGCCGAGCCGGGAGCCGGCCGCAGGAAGGCGGAAGGGATCGCCTCCGCCGCCCGCGGGTCCTCCCGGCCCTCGACCAGGTCGACCCCGCGGGCGTAGAGGACCCGCGTCCCCGGCGAGACGGCGGCCCGTATCCCGGCCAGGATCGTCACCGGGTGCGAGGGCGTTCCGTTGTAGTTGCCGAGGAGCGCGACCACGTCGTCCGCGTTCGGCCCCACGACCGCCACCGCGCCCGTGTCCTTGCGCAGGGGGAGGAGGCCGTCGTTCTTCAGGAGGACGATCGACTCCTGGGCCACGCGCCGCGCCAGGCGATCGTGCTCGGGCGCGTCGTTCACCGCGTACGGGATCCGCGCGTACGGTACGCGCTCGGGCGGGTCGAACATCCCGAGCCTCATCCGGGCGAGCATCAGCCGGCGCACCGCCACGTCGAGGTCCGCCTCCCGCAGGAGTCCGCGCTCCAGCGCTCCGCCGAGGGACCGGTAGGTGCTGCCGCACTCGAGGTCGCAGCCGCGCGTGAGCGCGAGAGCGGACGCCTCCTCCGCGGTCGCGACCAGCTTGTGGCGCATGAAGATGTCGTCGACCGCGCCGCAGTCCGAGACGACGTAGCCGGTGAAGCCCCAGGAGCCTCTCAGGATCTCCGCGAGCAGCCGCCGGCTGGCGGTGGCCGACTCGCCGTTCACCCGGTTGTAGGCGCTCATCACCGAGCCGGCCTTCCCGTCCTGAACGAGGTCGCGGAAAGCCGAGAGGTACGTCTCCCAGAGGTCGCGCTCGCTCGGCCGGGCGTCGAACTGGTGGCGATCGGGCTCGGGGCCGCTGTGCACGGCGTAGTGCTTCGCGGTGGCGATCACCCGGTAGTACCGCGGGTCGTCGCCCTGCAGGCCCTTCACGAAGGCCGTTCCCATCCGGCCGGTCAGGAAGGGGTCCTCGCCGTAGGTCTCCTGCCCCCGGCCCCAGCGCGGGTCGCGGAAGATGTTGACGTTGGGCGACCAGAAGGTGAGGCCCTGGTAGCGCCCCCGCCGGCCCTGGCGGACGAACTGGTGGTGCTTGGCGCGCGCCTCGTCGCCGATCACCTCCGCCATCTCGTGGACGAGCCCCACGTCGAAGGTGGCGGCAAGGCCGATCGCCTGCGGGAAGACGGTGGCCACGCCGGCCCGGGCCACGCCGTGGAGGCACTCGTTCCACCACTCGTACTCGGGCACGCCGAGGCGCGGGATGGCCTTCGCCCTGTTCATGAGCTGCGAGACCTTCTCCTCGACGGTCATGCGCGAGACGAGGTCCCGGGTCCGCGACTCGAAGTCGAGGTCGCCGTTCAGGTAGGGAGGCGCGGCGGCGGGCTCGCCGACGCGGGCCCCGTGGCCGGCCTGACCCGACGCGAGGGACACCCCGCCGAGAGCGAGCACGCCGACGAGGACGAGGTGCCGCCGGGCGGCCGGCCAGGGCAGCGTGACGCGGCGGGTCGAGGTCATGGTCGCCGCCCCCGGCGTCCGTCGGACCTTCCTGCCGCCCGGACGAGGGCGTCGATGTGCTCGGCCGGAGTGCCCGGAGACAGCCCTCCCCCGGCGGACAGGATGTACCCGCCGTCCGAGGCGACCTTCTCCACGCACGCCCGCGCCTCGCCGAACACCTGCTCCGGTGTCCCCCGCACGAGCGTGTCCAGCGGGGCCACGTTGCCGAGGAGGGCCATCCGGGGAACGGCCGCCCGAACGGAGGCGATGTCCATCTCGTGGCTGAAGTTCCAGACCTCGCAGTGGAGCTGGCCCACGCGGGGCAGCAGGTGGGCGCACGGGGTGTCGTTGTGGTAGATGCGCACGAGGCCGGGGAACGAGTCGAAGACCTGCTGCAGGTAGGGCAGAGCCATGCGGTCGAAGCCCCGCGGGGAGAGCATCCCCGGCAGGTCGTCCAGGACCAGGATGCCGAGCGGCTCCCGCAGGCGCGCGAGCTGCGCGCGGAGGAAGGCGATGACCGTGTCGGTGAACACCTCGAGCGCGGCCGCGGTCGCATCGGGCTCGGCCGCGGTCGCCTCGAGGAACGATGTCGTGCCGACGACGTGCGCGGCGATGGCGAGCGGCCCGCGGGCGGCCGCGAAGTGGATCCGGTGCGGCTCGGGGAGGCCTCCCCTCTCGAGCCGCTCGAGCCGGCGGAGCACGAGGGGCATGAGCCCGTCCGCCTCCGGGTCGGGGCGCCGCAGCTTCCCCCACTCCGAAGGTGGCAGCTCGAGGTGGCGGAGCGACGGGGGCGAGTCCGCTCGCCACACGACGCCGGCCCCGAACGCGCTCGGCTCGTTGGCCATGCCGTACTCGACCCAGAACCCGGGGAGGAGCACGACGTCCGGGAAGCGCGCCATCACGTCGAGGTAGGCCCGGAGCCAGGCGTCCGTGTCGAGGAAGAAGTCGAGGGTGTGCATGCGGGCGAAGCCGGGCATCCACGGGCTGTCCACGATGAGGGCGACGGGGACGCGCTCCGGACGCCCGCCGCGGGCCGCGGCCAGGAAGTCCTGCCAGGGCTGTGAAGGGGTCATGCCGGTCCCTCGCCGTCGGCCGACTTCATATGCCGCTGTCCGCGCTGAACCCGCCGTCGACCGGGATGACGGCGCCGGTCACGAAGGACGCCGCGTCGCCGCACAGCCAGAGCACGGGGCCCTGCAGCTCGGACGGGTCCCCGAAGCGCCCCATCGGCGTCCGGGCGAGGATCTTCCGCGCCCGCTCGGTCGGCGACCCGTCCTCCCGCACGAGTGCGGCCCGGTTCTGCTTCGCCACGAAGAAGCCGGGGGCGATCGCGTTGACCCGCAGCCCGGCGCCGAAACGCCGGGCGAGGTCCACCGCCATCCACCGGGTGAAGCTCTCGATCGCCGCCTTGGCCACGGAGTAGCCGAGGACGCCGCTCAGGGCGAGGGTCGCCGCCATCGACGAGATGTTCACGATGCTGCCCTTGGCCTGCCGCGCCATCGCCTCCCCGAAGACCAGGGTCGGGTAGACGGTGCCGTGGAGGTTCAGCCGCACGACGTCCTCGAAGGCGGGGAGCGACATCTCGAACGCGGGCAGGTCGTCGGTCCGGGCCGCCGCGACGTGGCCGCCGGCGGCGTTGACGAGGATGTCGACCCGGCCCCACTCCGCGAGGAGCGCTCCGCGCGCCGCCACCAGGGCCTTCTCGTCGAGGACGTCGGCGACGAGGCCCATCGCCGCCGTTCCCGCGCGCTGCAGGGCCTCGGCCTTCGCCTCCGCCGCCCGGTGGTCGCGGCCGAGAACCACGACCCGCGCCCCCGCGGCTCCGAGCGCCTCGGCCATGCTGCCGCCGAGGACGCCGTAGCCGCCGGTGACGACGGCCACGCGATCCTTCAGCTCGAAGGTCGCCATCTCTCAGCTCCCCGGGACGTAGCGCTTCCTCAGCGCGACGTAGTAGGCGAGGTCGTGCTCCGGCGGCTCGCAGCCCGCGGGCAGCGGCCGGCGCGAGAAGGTCTGGAAGTAGAGAAGGGAGGCGTCGCGCCACCAGCGGGCCTCCTTCTCCTGGATGGCGAGGAAGGCCCGGACCTGCTCGTACCGCTCGCGGTCCACCCTTCCCTCCAGGGTCCGCCACGTGGCCTGCATGCGCCGGACGGCGTCGACGCCGGCTTGGTAGCGCAGGGCCAGCTCGTCCCACAGCGTCCGGCCGGACGCCATCCGGTAGTCCCACGGCACGTGGTGGAACCAGAGGAGCAGGTTCTCCGGCACCCGGCGCAGGTCGGCGAACGTCGCCGCCACAGGCGGGAAGTACTGAGCGACGGCGTTGCTGCCGGTCGCGGTCCGGTCGAAGCCGATGCCGGCCGCGTCGGCCCGGTGGTAGTAGACGGACGTCCAGTCGGGGCGCGGCCCGCCGCTGACCCAGGGCCCGGGGCCGTAGTGGTGACCCTCGGCCATCTGGTGGTGCAGGCCGAGCGGCGTCATGTAGTCGACGGCGGCCTCGCGCGAGCCGAGCATCATGCCCACGACGGGAGCGACGAGGGCCTCGTCGTTCCCGAACGTCATCCGCACCCACTCCTCGGCGATCTCGCCCGAGCCCTGCATCGGGTCCCAGGCCAGGCGGCCGAACGCGTACCAGTTGGCGCAGGCGAAGGCCGAGCCGCACCAGTTGCGGTCGGTGCCGACGTTGGCGACGCCCGCCATCCCGGTCTGCGCGTAGCCGTGGAGCGACCCGTCGACCACTCTCGCCACGAGGGACCCCTCGCCCTTCGCGTAGGTGTCGGCGCGGAGCACCTCCTCGAAGAGCGGGGCGAGGTAGACGAGGTGGGTGGCGAACCCCAGGTACTCCTGGGTGATCTGGAGCTCGAGCGCGAGGGGCGTCTTCGGCATGGCCCCGAAGAGGGGGTGGAAGGGCTCGCGGGGCTGGAAATCGATCGGGCCGTTCTTGACCTGCACGAGGACGTTGGGCCGGAACGTCCCGTCGAGCGGATGGAACTCGTCGTACGCCTGCTTCGCCCGGTCCTCCGGGACCTCGTGCGAGTAGACGAAGGCCCGCCACATCACGAGGCCGCCGTGGGGAGCGAGAGCGTCCGCGAGGACGTTCGCCCCGTCGGCGTGGGTGCGGCCGTAGTCCTGCGGCCCGGGCTGGCCTTCGGAGTTGGCCTTGACGAGGAAGCCCCCGAAGTCCGGGATGAGCCCGTAGATCTCGTCGGCCTTGCGCTTCCACCAGGCGGCGACCTCCGGGTCGAGCGGGTCGGCCGTCTTCAGGCCGCCGATCTCGATCGGGGCGCTGAAGCGGGCGGTGAGGAAGACGCGGATGCCGTAGGGCCGGAAGACGGAGGCGAGCGCCGCCGCCTTCTCGAGGTACTCCCTGGTCAGGCTCGTCGCGTTCGCGTTGACGTTGGTGAGGACGGTCCCGTTGATCCCGATCGAGGCGTTCGCGCGGGCGTAGTCGGTGTAGCGGGGGTCGAGGTAGTCGGGCAGCTTGTGCCAGTCCCAGAGCGAGAAGCCGGCGTAGCCGCGCTCGACCGTCCGGTTCAGGTTGTCCCAGTGGTCGAGGAGGCGGTGGCGCACGCGCGGCGCGTCGACGATCGACAGCCCCGCGAGCGGCCGCCCCGTCTGGAGGAGGCGCAGCAGCCGGAAGACGCCGTAGAGAACCCCCCGGTCGGTGTTGGCCGCGATGACCGTGGCCTTCCTGCCCGACACCCGGGTCGAGCGGATGACGAAGCCCTCCTCGCCGAGCGGCCCCAGGTCCGCCCCGACGTCGAGCGCCGCGATCGCCGACGACCGCGAGGGAGTCCCGGCCACGATCGCGCCGTCCCGGCTCACGCTCTCGACGGCGGGGACGTCGCGGTCGAGGAGCCCCCGCAGCCCGCGGAGGAGCTCGTCGCGTGCGGCGCGCGCCGTGGGCGAGCCCGCGGCCATCACCACCTGGGTGACCGCGGCCCCGGAGGTCCTCCGAACGGCGTCCGGGAGGGGGCGGTATCGGAGCCAGAGCTCGTAGCCGTCTTCGGCCCGCGCCGCGCCCGCGGCGACGGCGAGCAGGAGCGCGGCCCGGCCGAGGGGCGTCAGAGCGGGACCTCCGGCACCCGCGCGTCGCGCGGGTCCGCCCAGCGGTCGTTCGGCACGAGCGGCGTCCAGCCCGGGCGCAGCGGGTCCTGGTCGTAGGGATAAGGGCCTAGTCGCCGGAAGAGGTCGTGGTAGCGGCCGAGCTTCTCCCGGTCGAGGCGCACGCCGAGGCCGGGGCCGCTCGGGACGGCGATCGCCCCGCTCTCGTACTTCAGGGGCCCTCCTTCGATGACGTCGTCGACGAGGTGATGGTAGTGGGCGTCGGCGGCGAAGGTCAGGTTGGAGATGACGGCGCCCATGTGGAGCATGGAGGCGAGCTGGATGCCGAGCTCCCCCGAGGAGTGGACGGCCACTCCGAGCTGGAACGTCTCGCAGATGCCCGCCGCCTTCACGCAGGGACGGATCCCGCCCCAGAACGTGGTGTCGAGCAGGATCACGTCCACCGCGGTGTCGAGGACGTTCGCGGCCAGCTGCTCGAAGTTCACGACGACCGTGTTGGTGGCGAGCGGCATCCGCACCTTCTCCCGCACCCGCCGCATGCCGTGGAGGCCGAAGACCGGATCCTCGAGGTAGTCGTTGCGGATCCCCTCGATCTGCTGGCCGAACCAGATCGCCTGCTCGGTCGACCACACGCCGTTCGGGTCGAAGCGGAACCGATCGCCGGGGAGCGCAGCGGCGAGGGCCCGGTAGCACTCGAGCTCGTACTCCGGAGGGAAGACGCCGCCCTTGAGCTTGTGGCTGGTGAAGCCGTGGCTCTTCTTGAGAGAGCGGGCCTCCGCCACCAGCTGCTCGGCGGTGCGCACCTCGCCGTCGCCGGTCTTCGGGTGCGGGTAGCGGAAGAAGAGGTACGAGGCGAACGGCACGCGGTCGCGCAGCCGCCCGCCGAGGATCTCGCTGACGGGAACGCCCCAGCGCTGGCCGAGGAGGTCGAGGCAGGCGAACTCGAGCGCGGCCACCATCTGGGTCCGGTTGTTGTAGAGCGAGGCGGTCGGGTTCGCGACGAGGAAGCGCATCTCCTCGAGCCGCGCCGGGTCGCGCCCCACGAGGTAGGCCTTGAGGCCCGCGAAGGCCGCCGTAGCCGCCTCGCCGCCGCCTCCCATCTCCCCGAGGCCGA
The DNA here is from genome assembly GCA_035577965.1 of Vicinamibacteria bacterium. GTDB lineage: Bacteria > Acidobacteriota > Vicinamibacteria > Fen-336 > Fen-336 > DATBSL01. Next base: position 26,509 of record DATJYX010000041.1, read on the forward strand.
CGAGGCCGTCGTCGGTCTCGACCTCGACGATCGTCCGCACGAAGCGCCCCCAGTGGCAGCCGTTCGCGTGGCGCAGCGGTGCCTCGAGGGGGACGGTGACCGGTGTCGCCCGGATGTCGGCGATGCGCACGTGCTGGAGCCCGTGAAGAGCGACCGATTATATCCGCTGCGGGCCGTCGCGCCCGCGGCGGCGCGACGAGCGAAGAGGGGCCGACGCCCCCGAGGGAGCGCCGGCCCCGAACCGGCAGCGAGCCGTCGCTTCTAGAACGACACCCGCGCCCCGAAGCGGAAGTTGCGCTCGCCGTAGGCCCCCGTCGTCGCCGTGATGAACCCGAAGGTGCCGGCGTCGGAGATGTTGTTGCCGGGGTTCGCGAGGTTGGGATGGTTCAGCGCGTTGAGCGCCTCGGCCCGGAGCTGCAGGGTGACGTTCCCCGGCAGCGAGAACGAACGGAAGAGGCCCAGGTCCAGGTTCCAGAAGCCGGGGCCACGGATGCTGTTGCGGGGCGAGGTCCCGAACCGCTGCTGCTGGCCGGCGGGAATGTTGACGGCCTGGTAGGCGCTGCGGTCGAAGTACTGGTACTGGTTCGCGTCGCCCCCCGCCGGTGGCTTGTTCACCTGGTTGTCGGGGTAGATGGCCACCGCGTCCTTGACCAGGTCCGGCACCTGGCTGCTGCCGGCAGCGTTCAGGTTGTACCCCGTGTTTTGAATGACGTAGATCGGCGTGCCGCTCATGACGGTGAACAGGCCGTTGATCTGCCAGCCCCCGAGCAGGGCCGCCGTCCAGCCGTCCGTGGCCCAGCGCCGGGTCCTGCCGAAGGGTAAGTCCCAGACCCCGTAGGCCTGGAGGTTGTGCGTCCGGTCGTAGCCGGCCAGGCCCTTGTTGCGCTCCTTGTCCGGCATGTACTGGATCCTCGGGCCCCCCGCGCCGGCGGCGTTGCCGCCGCCGTTGTCGTTGTAGTCGGTCGTCTTCGACCAGGTGTAGGTGACACCGCCCTGGGCGCTGCGCGAGCGAAGGCGGAGTTCCGTCTGCAGGCCGTCGTACACGGTGTCGCCGTACGGCTGGTAGGAGTTGATGTCGACGGTGGCGTTCGTCAGGCCCGCCGCGTAGAGCGCCCGTCCGGCGGTCCCGGTGCCGGGGGCGCCGGCGTTGATGTTGACGAAGGCGAACTGCCCGTTCGCCCGGGTGCCGACGTAGGCGGCCTGGAACGTCATCCACGAGGTCAGCTCGCGCTGGACCGTGAAGTTGAAGGAGTCGATGTGCCCGCGCTCGCCGTCCTTCGGATACGTGGTCGTGCCCACCCCCTTCGGCAGCAGGATCTTGCCCTGCTCGAGGTCGGGGGAGCCCGGCGGCGGAACGAGCCCCTGTCGGAAGGTCGTCACCGGGAGGTAGGCGTTGTCCGCCCCGTTGAGCTTGATGGGGGGCATCGACCAGATGTAGACGATGGGGTACGCGTTGCGGAAGTTGATGTAGCTCGTCGGGTCCGCCGACCGGCCGTAGCCCGCACGGACGACCGTCTTCTCGTCGAGGCGGTAGACGACCCCGGCGCGGGGCAGGAGCTGCCCGCTGCCCACGCTGGCGTACGTGTCCTGGGGCACGTCGCCGTAGCCCCCGACGTACACGTATCCGTCCGTGGGATCGAAGCGCGAGACGCCCTTGCCGTCCGGCCGGTACGGCCACGCGTACCGCTCCCAGCGCAGCCCGAGCGAGACGGTGAGCGCGCGGTTGACCTGCCAGGTGTCCTGCACGAACGCCGCGTAGGTGTCCTCGTGGATCGAGTTCGGATTGAGGAGCTGCTCGACCTTGCCGGCGCTGTTGCTCCCCGACGGCATCCCGAGGAGGAATGCCGCCCAGGAGTTGAACCGCGCGTCCGCCGGCGCGGGCCCGCCCTGCAGCATGGTCGACTGGCCGGTGAACACGAAGGTGCCGCGCACGGTCTGGAACGCGCCGCCCTGCGGCTGGAAGTGGTTGATCTGCTGGTTCAGGAACTCGCCGCCCACGCGGAGCACGTGCCCGCCCAGCACCTTCTGGAGGTTCAGGGACGCCGTGTACTGGGGGTCGTCGAAATGGAAGGGGTTGCCCGTGCCGTCGTTCCCGAGGTTGCTCCAGCCGGCGATCTGGAAGCTGGGCAGCCCGCCCTGCATCCGGTCCGGGCCGTTCGTCCCGGGGATGTTCATCTTGTCCGAGTCGGAGCCGACGTTCACCCCGATGTCCGGAGCCTCCGCCCCCAGGACCTGGCGCGTCCAGCCGAAGTGGGCGTCCAGCAGCGTCGTCGAGTTGAACGTGTAGGTCGCGCCGACACCCAGCACCTGCGTGCGGCCGACCCCGAGGCCCACCGATCCCCCGGCCGCCGACCCTCCGCCGGCCCCTCCGAGCGCGTACGCGTCGTTGATGGTGTGCGGCGAGTTGCCGTAGCGGGCGAACATCGTGAGGCGGGGGCTGGGGACGAAGGTGAGCTTGAAGTCGTAGTTCGTGCGGTCGTAGGTCGTCGCGCCCGTGGTGACGACGTTGTTGACGTATCCCGACGACGTGGTGGGTGGCAGCTGGCCGAGCATGTAGAGCGCCGCCTGGTCGATGCGGTTGGCCGGGATGGTGTTGTTCGGGAACGGCGTGCGCTTGGTGGGGTCGGGGTTGGACAGAGGGTCGTAGATGATCGCCCCGCCCGCCGCCGGCAGGGGGAAGACCACGTCTCCGGCGCCGTTCGGCCGCAGGTTCTGGGGGGCGATGCTCAGCTGACGGGATCCCGCGCCGACCCGTTGCGTGGTCTTCTCCGTGTTGAAGAAGAAGAAGAGCTTGTCCTTGATGATCGGGCCGCTGACGTTGCCGCCGAACTGGGCGACGATGTTCTTGGGGTTCGTGGGGGTCGTCAGGAACTCGTTTCGGGCCCGGAAATAGCTGTTCGTGTCGTAGCCCCAGGCCGTCGCGTGGAAGTTGTTCGTCCCCGACTTGACGACCACGTTCACCGCCGCTCCCGCGGCCGTGCCCTGCTCGGCGGTGTAGGAGTTCGTGACGATGCTGACCTCCTCGATCGCCTCCGCGGAGGGAACGTATGCGGTGTTGGTCGGCAGCCAGAAGTACTGGACGGGGGAGCCGTCGATCTTCGTCTGGTTGATCCAGCCGGACACGCCGTTCGCGCTGAAGGAGATCGCCCGCTGCGGGCTGCCCGCCGTGGAGTTGGCTTCGCCGTTGGCCGCCTCGGTGCGCACGATGACGGCGCCCGGAACGACCTGCATCAGGCTCTGGTAGTTGCGGCCGAGGCTCCCGGCGAGAGGCAGGTCGTTCACCTGCCGGGCCGTCTGCGTGACGTGGACGTCCGCCCGGTCGGTCTGGAGCGTCGCGGGGGCGGCCACGACCTCCACGGTTTCCGACACCCCCGAGACCTCGAGCTTCGCGTCGACACGGCGCACCGCGTTCGAGACGATCCTGACGTCCTTCTGAACGAGGGTCTTGAAGCCCTTCGCGTCGAACGTCAAGTCGTACACGCCGGGCTGGAGATCGCTGAAGAGGTAGACGCCGCGCTCGTCGGTGGTGGTGCCCTTGGCCACGTTCGTGCCGACGTTCAGAGCCTGGACCTTCACGCCCACGGCGACGCCGCTGCTCGCGTCGGTGACGTTCCCGGTGAGCGTTCCGTAGAGGACCTGGGGGAACGCCACCGGGGGCACGGCCAGCACCCCCACCACGACCGTCAGCGCCAGGGCGGCGGCCCACCGCCGCGACGTCCGAGCTGGTTTCTCGATCACTCCGATCGGTCTCCCGACGAATGAATGCATCACCGTTTCTCCTGTCTCCGAATCCCCCGGTTGCGGCAGAGCGCCGACCCGGGGTTCCCGATCGCCGGCCCGGACGCACGAGGCTTCCGGGCAACATTCGGCCCAAGTAGGGCCGAATATGTGCCTTATAGTCTCCGACAGCTCGTTCTGTCAATACTGGTGAAGGGTCGCGGTCGAGCGGGGACGTGCTCCGGCCAGCTTCTCGATGGCGAGTCTCGGATCGCAGGGGAGTTGGTCGTCGCAATAACACCTTATAAACGAGACATCTATGGGACGTGACCGTCGGGGGCCTCCGAGGGACCCGATCAGGACCAGCCGGGCCCCGAAGGTCCCATCGGGCGGAACAGGGAGGAAGGCAGGACGCCAGGATCGGCGGTAGGGCTGTGTTTAGTCCTGATGTGAGTCAATAGTCGGCCCTCTCGTCGTCGACTACAATGTCCCCGCAAGCCCGTGCGCCGGATCGATCCCACCGCGTTCCGCATCGCCCGGCGCGGGACCTCCCGCGAGATCAACCGCCAGATCGCGCTGAACCTCATCCGGTCGAAGCAGCCCGTGTCCCGGGCGGATCTCGCCCGCCTGATGGGCGTCAGGCGGGGCGTGGTGAGCCGTCTCGTCGACGAGCTCCTCGAGGCCGGCCTCATCTTCGAGGGCGCCAAGGGCGAGAGCCGCCGTGGCCGCAAGCCCATGCACCTCCACCTCGAGACCCGCCGCCGCTGCGTGGTCGCGGTGGACGTGAGCGCCAGCCAGACTGCGGTGACGGCCACCGACCTGCTCGGCACCCCGCTCCTCGACGTGACCACGTTCCCGACCCGCCGCCGCCCCCGGCTCCTCATCAAGGACGTGGCCGGCGCGATCTCCCGGATGCTCGCCGATCACCCGGCGATCGGCGAGTGCGTCGGCGTCGGCGTCTCGGTGTCGGGCCTGGTCGACCCGACGGGGCGGATCAAGTTCTCCCCGACCCTCGGCTGGCGCGAGGTGGACCTCCTCGAGCCGCTGAAGGCGGCGACGAGGAGGCCGGTGGTCGTCGAGAACTCGACCAAGGCCTGCGTGCTCGGGCAGGTGTGGGCGGTGCGAGGCGACGCTCCGGTGGACGGCCCGGTCGCGTTCGTCAACGTCTCCGACGGCGTCGGCGTCGGCATCGCGGTGGACGGGAAGCTGCTCCGGGGCTCGCACAACGCGGCCGGGGAGTTCGGGCACGTCCCCCTCAACATGTACGGGCCCCGCTGCTCGTGCGGGCAGCGGGGCTGCCTGGAGGCCTACGTCTCGAAGCGGGCGATCATCGCCCGGTACCGCGGAACGGACCCCTCGTGGCCCGCGTCGACCGAGACGGGGTCCGTCACCATCGAGCACATCATGGCCCGGGGGCGGGCCGGCGAGGGACAGGCGCTCGAGACCCTGCGCGAGACCGGGCACTTCCTCGGCCGGGGTCTCGCCACGATCATCAAGGCGGTGGATCCGCGGCGAATCTACCTGGGCGGCGAGATCACCTCGGTGTGGGACCTCGTCGCTCCGACTCTCCAGGAGGGACTCCACGAGGACGAGGTCGTGCGCGAGACCGGCGAGACCGAGATCCTCACCGTCCCCCTCGCCGAGCACCCGCGCCTGCGCGGGGCGGCGGCCCTCATCAGCACGCCGGCCTTCGCCGCGCCCGTCGTCTCCTGAGCGGCGCTTCGAGCCGCGCGGAGGGCGGGCAGGCAGCCGCCGCGAGGGCTACGGGCGCTCCTCCCCCCTCAGGCGGAGGACGACCCGGCGGTACGAGGTGAGGCTCGGCGCCCCGTCGTCCTCGACGGCCAGGATGACGTGGGCGATGCCGGCCGCCTGGGGGACGACGGTGGCCCGCGGGCCGCTCGCATTCTCGATGACGATGCGCGGCGGAGGCTCGCGCGGCCCGCCGGTCGGCGCCGGGGGGATGCCGCCCGGGCCCGGGCCGCCGGCAGGGACGGCGGGCGGTCGGCGCCGCACGAGCACCGGCTGACCGGGGATTCCGGTCCCGGCCTCGGGGTAGAAGAACCACGTGAACGTGAGGCGGTTCCCGTCGGGATCGGCGGTCCCCGCCGCGTCCAGGACCAACGGCGTGCCGACCTGCGCCTCGAGGAAGAGCGGCTCGGTCCCCGGCCGTCCGTTCACCACGACCTTCGGGTTGTGGTTCGTCTCGGCCGCCTCCTTGACCGTCCAGTCCATGCGCGCGGCGAAGTCGTGCTGGAACGCCGTCCGCCACCGCCAGATCGTCGCCTGGTCGGACGTGTACGGCCTGCCGTCGGCGCCCGTCACCGTATCGCGCGAGGTGTCGTTGCCGGGGTAGGAGTCTCCCCCCTGCGTCCAGAACGGGCGCGTCTCTCCGGAGGGCTGGCGCCACACGTAGCGCCCTCCCCATCCGCCGAATGCCGGGCTCATGGCGCTCGCCAGGCCGTTGTCCACGAGGCCGAGGAAGCTCGGCGTGTCGCCCTCGTGGATGCAGCAGGGATGAGGGTAGAGCGCACCGAGCGGCCCCTTCCCCCGGATGTTCGCGTTCACCCAGTCGTCGGTGAACGTCGTGAAGTCCGCGCCCGGGCAGTTACGGTAGAAACGGTCCCCGCTGATGCCCGTCCAGGTCGCGAAGTAGTACTCCTGGCCGTCCTGGGTGGACGGCGAGGCGACGTAGCGCAGGGACGGGAACTCGCGGCGGATCCAGGGCCCGGCGTCGTCCTGGTCGGAGATCGCGTAGACGCGGAGCTTCGAGACAAGGGCCTCGACCTCGGCCGGCATCCGCGTGGAGCGGGCGGTCGCGAGGGCCTGGGCGAGCGTGTTGGTGCCGCCCCAGGCGAGGACCCAGAGCGGCCGCGGGTCGGCCTTCTCGGCGGCCCTCAGGATGAGCTCCGCTCCGGGCGACGTCTTTCCCTCGCCCACCGCCTCCATGCCGTAGGCCGGCTGCCCCGGCGCTACCACCGCCCGCAGCGCCGCGGCCGTCGGGAAGCCGGATGCGTGCTTCAGCAGGTTCGGCTGGACCTTCTCGTACGCGTCGAGGACGGACAGGACTACGTCCGGCCGCACCCGCGCCTTCATCCACGTCGAGGTGGTGGCGACCAGCCCCTCGACGTCCCACTCGTCGGAGTAGAGGAGGAAGCGGACGAGCGACATCTGGTCGTCGGGCTCGTTCGCGATGTCGGTCATCACGACGACCCGCGGGCGGGGCACGTAGGGATCGACGAGGGACGGCCCGGTCTCCTGGGCCTGGCCGAGGCTGGCGCTCGCCAGGCCGGCCGCCACGACCGACGCCAAGACGGCCGACCGGAATCCCCGCATGGCGAACCTCCCTGAGCGGCGGGCCATCGTATCCCCGCCCTCCCCGCTCCACCACCGCGGACCTTCGTCGGAGAATCCGGTGACGCCGCCGCGGCGCCGCGACCGAGGGGGACCGACAGGTCGAGGCCGCCGCTCCCGCGGAGGACGAGCCCGCCGTCAGCGGCCGCGGTTCCGGGTGCGCACGGCGTAGAGGGCGTCCCGCGCGGGCAGGAAGAGCGTGCGCCTGTCCGGGCCGCCGAAGACGACCTGCGTCGGCCGGGCCGGGACGGGAATCGTCTCGACCAGCGCGCCGGAGGGGTCGTAGACCCGCACGTCCCCCGCGGCCAGGTAGACGTTGCCGTCCGCGTCGGTCGCGACACCCTCGCCGCCCTGGTCGACGAAGAGGCGGAGGTCCGCGAGGGAGCCGTCGTCGCCCACGCGCGCCGACCATGTGGCCACGTCGGCCTCGCTCGTGAGGTACACCCGCTCGCCCGGCCGGGCGCGCTGCAGGCCGAAGGCCCGGATGAGATCGCTGCTCTTGACGCCCCAGCTCGTCGCCCCGTCCACGAAGCCCTGGGTGGCCGAGACGAATGTGCTCCCGTCGGGGGCGAGGTAGTGGTGCGGGCGCGGGAGGAGCTCCTCGTCCGGGCCCCTCTGCAGGCGCCAGTCGCCCACCGGGAGGATCGCCGCGAGACCGGGCCTCGGGATCGCCGCCTGGGGGGCGAGGAGCGAAGGCTCGCTGCCCGGCGCGTCCGGCCGGAGAGCGTACACGGTCCCCTTGCCCGCGTAGGAGACGACGAGCAGATCGCCGGCCGCGTCGAAGGCGAGGTTCACCGGCGAGAGCGGCGCGTCGGCCACGGTGACGAGGCGGCGTTCGCCGGACGACCACCGGTGGATCCGCTGCCAGCGTGCGTCGACGAAGTAGAAGTCGCCCGCGGGAGAGACGGCGCCCCCCGAGATGTCGTGGAAGCCGCCGGCCAGGCGCTCGACCGTGGTCCCCGGCTCGAGGACACGCGATGGCGGCGCCGCGGCCGGAGCGGGCGCGCCGCCCGCGACATCCAGCCACGCGAGCTCCCTCTGACGCAGGCCGACTCCGAGCCCGTCGTCGAAGACCGTCGTGTCGAACGCCACCTTGCTGTTGCTGTACGAGTGGACTCCCCGGAAGCGGACGGCCCTCGAGCGCGCCAGCTTCACCGCCCACGGAAACGGCTGGTCGCTGCTGATCACGCGGTAGACGTGGAAGTTCGAGACCGTGATGTGGCTCGAGTCGGAGATCTCGAGCGGCAGGGCGAAACCGCTCTCGCCGCGCTCCTCCTCGGTCTGCAGCGCGTGGAGCTCCCAGTTGGAGACGCCGTGGAGCTGCACCTCGTGGCGGACGTGGTGCTCGCTCGACATCTCGTAGACGCGGCCGCTCGTCGTCGTGTTCGACACGAGGAGGCCGGCCTGGGCGAACGTGCTGGGGGTCCAGAGGTCGAAGAACGTCCCCCCGCCGCCGTCGGTCACCCAGAGGCTCGGGTACTGGCTGTCCCAGCGGCGGAGGAGGTCGGGATCGGCCGAGTGAGCGTTGTTGTACGGGTTCTGCCGCTTCCCGTCGGGTCCCGCCGTGCCGTGGCCACCCAGGAAGCGCACGTCGTTCATCATCGACCGCGGTCCGGCCATCCATTTCGCGGCGGTCGCCCGCGGGTTCACGCCGTTCGTGTAGAGGCCGACGCCGATGACGATCGTGGCGCCGCCCTTCGGCGCCTCGAGGAGCGGCTTCGGCCCCCCGACTCCCTGGAACGCCGGCGTCCCGTCGGGCACGACGAGCTGCGTCGCGTCGGGATGCAGGCCGACGAGCACGCTGTCGGGGCGGAGCGTGAGGGTGTCGGTGACGACGTAGTGTCCCATCGGCAGGAAGACGGTACGGTGGGCGTCGATCGCCCTCCTCAGGGCGGCCGTGTCGTCGGTCGCGCCGTCCCCGCGTGCGCCGAGGGCGCGCGCGCTCACCCAGGTGTCGCCCGGCGGGAGCGGAGGGAGGTCGGACGGGACGGGGGGCGGCAGGGCCGGGACCGCAGAGGCGTCGAACACCGTCTTCGTCTCCCCGGGGGCCAAGAGGTCCGCGTAGTGAAGGCCGTGGGAGAACGCCTTCACGACGTAGGCCCCGGCGGGTGCGGCCAGCGTACGCCCGCTCTCCCGGAAGAGGGCGAACGTCGCCACGCCCCGGCAGGCCACGTTCTCCATGTTGACCTGCGTGCGCGGGCTCTTCTCCAGGCTGACGATCACCGCCGGACCGGTCACGTTCTCGAGCCGTGCGTCCTTCACGAAGAGGTCGTCCGGGCGGCCCGGGTCGATGTCGATCGCCGTCGGCACGTCCCGGAAGTGGGGACGGATGAGGGTGAGCCCGGCCGCCTGCTCCCGGATCGCGGCCCGTCTCTGTCCCTCGAAGCGGGCGTCGACGAGCGTGTACTGCCAGCCGGGCGACGGCGTGCCGGTCCAGATGCCGTACTCGCCGCCGACGAAGCGCACGTCCTCGGCGACGTTGCCGCCCTCGTGGACGCCGGCGAGGCCGGACCCGGTCCGGAACTCGACGTGCGACGTGAAGCAGTGCTGCGCGTACCGCGCGCGGACCCCGACCGCGCCCGGGTTGCCCTCGCCGATCTCGAGGTCGACGTTGCCGAGGGCGGAGTAGAACGTGCCCGGGTTCGCGTCCGGGGGCGGGCCCCCGTCCTTCGGCCGCCGACCGGCGAAGAAGACGAGGTAGCCCGGCTTCTGCGGGTCCTGGTACCCGGGCGCGCGCGCACCCAGCACGAAGGTCGGGCGCCGAGCGCCGTAGCCGATGACCCGGATCCCCGGCCAGACGTAGAGGGTGGCGGTGAGACGGTAGCGGCCTTCGGGGACGAGGACGACTCCCTCACCCGTCTCCTCCTGCACCGAGTCGATCGCCTTCTGCAGCGCGACGGTGTCATCGGCGATCCCGTCGGCCCGAGCGCCGAATCGCTCGTGCGTCACCTCGACCGCCCTCGGGTCGTCCGGGCGCACGGCGTAGTAGGAGGAGGTGGACACCGGCGCGACCGGCCTCGCGGTCTCCGAAACGGCCCCGAGCGCAAGCGCAGCGACGGTGGCGAGGAAGAGGCGGTTCGTAGGTCGAGTGTCGACCCCGGCGGCGAGCGGCGGGGGGGTCTCGGGCGGAGCGGTCACCGGAGCTGCCTTCGTCTAGCGCGAGCGGGTTCGCGTGGACGCGCCTCCGCCCCCGGCGCCGGCCGCCTCGTAGGAGGAGAGCCGGCCCTGCAGCGTGCGGACGAGCCGCTCGTCGCTCGCCTGGGTCGCGATGGCCAGCGCCTGGCGGGTCGTCTCGATGGCTTCCGGGAGCTCGCCCGCTTGCGCGTAGAGGCGTCCGAGCAGGTCCAGGATCATCGGGTTCTGGCCTTTCGACAGCGCGACCGCCTGCTGCGCGTGGGGGATCGCCTCCCGGGCCCGGCCCGCCATCGAGAGGGCGAGGCAGAGGTTGGCGAGGGCGCCGGGGTTCTGCGGGTTGAGCTCGACCGCCCTCTGCAGGTGCGGCAAGGCCTCGTCCAACCTGGACTTCTGCGCGAGCGCGCCGCCGAGGCCCGCGTGAGCCTCCGCGAAGTCGGGCTTGAGAGCGAGGGCCGCCTCGAACTCGCGGATCGCCTCGTCGGGCCGTCCGCTCTCGACGAGGGCCGACGCCAGGTTGTTGTGCGCGTCCGGGTAGTCCGGGCTGAGCGCCGTGGCCCTGCGGTACTGGGCGACCGCCTCCGCGAGGTGGCCCGTGGCGACCAGGGCCGACCCGTAGCTGTTGTGCACGACCGCGTCGCCCGGGCTCGCCGCCAGGGCCTCTTTCAGCAGGGGGAGGGCGGCCGCGTTGTCCCCCTTGTTCATCGCCTCCGAAGCGTCGTCGATGAGGCGGTAGTACTCGGTCACCGGGGTGTCGATCTTCAGCAGCCCGTCCGGCGGGATGTTCACGAACTCCGGGATGTTGACGGCGCGGTTGGCGGCCGTGCTGTTCTCGACGAGGACGGCCGGCGTGTCGTTCCCCTGCTCGTCGAGGTGGGTGAGGAAGAGCTGGGTGTAGGGCGAGCGGCTCTTGGACGAGAAGGCCAGCCAGCGCCCGTTGGGGGAGAAGCTGTGCCAGGAGTTCATGAGCGGCGTGTTGCAGCGCATCCTCCGCGCCTCTCCTCCCCCCGCGGGGACGATGTAGAGCTGCCCGTCTGGGCGCATCAGCTGGCCGTTGCGCGCCTTCACGAAGACGATCCACTTCCCGTCGGGAGAAACCTTCGGGAAGCTGTTGCTCATGCCGTTGTCCGACGCGCCGGCGATCTTGACGGGGTCGCCGCCCCGGCCGTCGTCGAACGGGATGCGGTAGAGGTCGTACCGGATCTGCGTCTCGTTCGGATCGTTCGCGTGCTCGGCCAGCTTGGAGCCCTCCGGGTAGGCGTCCCGCGCCTCCGCCTGGGCGAACACGACGTAGCTCCCGTCGGGGCTCCACACGGCGTTGGCGTGCACGAAGCGCGGGTCGTCCGCGCCGGGCAGCGGCCTGAGCATGCCCGTGGCCTTGCTGTACCAGGCCAGGATGCCGCGGGTCGGGTAGAACACCTGGAGGAAACGGTAGTCCTTGAAGTTGGCGACGTAGTAGTTCTGGCGCAGGTCCTCGGGGGCCTGCCGGCGCTGGTAGTCGGTCTGGCCCTGGCCGGGGTCGCTCATGGTCGTCACCACGTACCGGCCGTCCGGCGAGACCTGAGACATGAAGGCGACCCGGAGCTTGCCTCCGAGCTTCCCCCGGTAGGAGCTCCAGGCGATCACGTTCTCGTCGCGGATCGCCGCCTGGGGCCGGATCGGGAAGAGGGCGTACAGACCCTTGTTGTTCCGGGGGCCGTCGAGGTCCATCCCCATGGTCAGGCCGTCCCGGGACACCGAGTGGCAGTTCGCGCAGGAGTGGAGGCCCGTCATCACCACGCGGCTCTTCGTCTCCGCCACGTTCCGGAGTCGCCAGGCGATGAGCGGCGTGAACTTCTTGTCCAGGGGCTGGATGACGCCCTTCTCGCCTTCGGCCGGCATCAGCGGCACGTCGCGGTAGAAGATGGGCGCGCCGACGGGATCGGTCGACGTCCGGATCGAGACCTGGCCGCGGGACACGACGCGCCGCCTCCCCTCGTCGGAGTAGCCGGTGATCGCGAGCACGGCGGCGCTGGCGCTCGAGCCCTTCTTGATCGCCTCCCACGTCGCCGGGTCGGGCCTCCAGGTGTGGGCGGCGGCCTGCTCGGGGGTGAGCTTCGGCGGCTCGTTCGTCGGCCCCACGGCCCTTGGGTCGATCTCGCCGATCTCGATGGGCTCGCCGTGCGACGTCGCGTGCAGGGAGGGCGGGCCGCCCTTGCCGAAGCTCACGTCGATCGTCCAGACGCGGGCGCGTGGGCTCTGGTCCCGCCACTCGAGCCTCGGCGGAGGGAACTCGGGAGGGAAGACGGCGCCCTGGAGAGGATAGTCGACCGTGATCGGCCGCGGCGGCCGCCCGGCGAGGTACAGCGCGAGCCCGGTCCCGACCGCGGCCACGGCGGCGGCCGCCACCAACAAAAGCCTGGCACCCCTACGGCTCATGGGATCTCCTATTACCCCATACTATCGCCTTCGGGCGGCTTCGCCGCCGACGATTCGACCCCTGCCCGGTTCGACCTCGGCCTCGTTCGGGCGTCGCCTACAGGACGATCGTGATCACCGCGTGGGCCGGGCTCGAGTACCGGACCGCCCTACCCTCGACCCACAGCTGGAAGATCTCGTCGTGGTCGGTCAGGTTCGTCAGGACGACCGCGATCTTCCCGTCCGGGTTGACGAACGCAGTGGCCAGGAAGTCGTCGCTGCTCGACGTGCAGGCGATCCTCCGGGCCCCGGGCCGGATGAAGCGCGAGAAGTGGCCGAAGACGTAGTGGGGCGGGTTGAACGTCAGCTCCCCGTTGCGGAGGTCGGCGTTGACGATCGTGCCGCCCATGAGGGCGCCGGCGTGGCGCGGGCCGCCTTCGGGGTCGAGGAGCAGGTTCCAGACCGTCCAGCCCGCCGTCCAGTCGTCGAGGTCCAGGATGACGTTCCTCGCCAGTCGGAACGCCGATTCCCAGGTCCCGCGCACCGAGCCCTCGGTGAAGAGGAGCGCCTTGTCCGGGAAGGCGTCGTGGACGACGCGGACGTTGTCGTGGTGGTCGCCGACGTACCAGTGGAACGCGGTGCCCCAGATGTACTTCGCCGCCGCCTCGTCCTCGTAGGCGGCCTCCGCCCGCTGGTAGACGAGGCCCCGGTTGTGGTCCCAGATCATGAGCTTCACGTCGCCGAGGCCGTGGGCGTGGAGCGTCGGCCCGAGGTAGTCGCGGACGAAGTCCCGCTCCTCGTTGGCGGTGAAGAGGCAGGACTCCCAGACCTGGGTGGCGAGGGCCTCGTTCTGGACGGTCAGGCCCCAGATCGGGACGCCCTCCGCCGCGTACGCCTGGACGTACTTCACGAAGTAGTCGGCCCAGGTCTGCCGGTACTCGGGCTTGAGCTTGCCGCCGTGCTTCATCTCGCCGTTCGTCTTCATCCACCCGGGTGGGCTCCAGGGCGAGGCGTAGAGTCGCAGGTCGCCCCCCGCGGCGGCCCGGGCCCGCTTGATGAAGGGCAGCCGGTTCTTCTGGTCGTGCTCGATCGTGAAGTGCTCGAGGTGCGTGTCGCCCGGCACCTCCGCGTAGGTGTACATCGAGGCGGCGTAGTCGCAGCTGTGGATCGTGGTCCGGCAGAGGGTGTATCCGTTGCCTTCCGCCGGGTCGAAGCAGGCCTTCAGGAACCGCTCCTGGGAGGCGACGGGCAGCCGGGCGAAGACGTCGGCCGCCGCGTCGGTGAAGGCGCCGCCGAAGCCCTCGATCGCCTGGAACCGGCGGTGGGGATCGATCAGGATCGTCGGGTAGTTCTCGTCCGGCTGCTCGAGGGGCTCGAAGGCGGAGAAGCCGCGGTCGGCCAAGAGCTGCAGTGGCGCCGGGGCGGTGACGAAGACGCGGGCTTCGGCGTAGGTCCGCGGCCGTCCCGCGCTCGCCCGGAGCACCTCGGCCACGGCCGCGAAGGCCGGCTTCTCGCGCCCGTCGCGGTCCCAGAGAAGGGGGTAGTTGACCCGGCCCGGGATCGGGAAGTCGTGGAGCCACGAGGTCGCGTCGGTGACTCCCCAGAAGGTCACCCGGCCGACGTCGTGCTTCAGGAAGAGCCGGAACACGTCGGCGTAGCGGCGCGCGAGCCGCTCCTGCATCTCGGGAGGCAGCCCGCTCGGGTAGACGTTCGTCGCGGCGCGGATCTTCGCCTTCTTCGCGAGGTCCGCGCCCCACATGTCGGGGTCTCGGGGCAGGACGTCGATGTCCAGCTCGGTGACGAGCGGCCGCGTCCCGGACGAACGGATGGTGGCGAGGGCCTCGTCGATCGCGGCGAGGGGCGGGTCGTCGAGTCCCCAGTGGCCCTGCTCGCCGATCCCGTCGACGCGCAGGCCCTTCGCCTTCAGCCGCTCGACGAGGCGGAGGGCGGCCTCCAGCTTCTTCGGCTTCCAGAGGTTGTAGTCGTTGTAGTAGAGCTCGGCTGCGGGATCCGCCTCGTGCGCGAGCTCGAAGGCCTTCTCGACGTAGTCCTCGCCGATCGCCTCGAGCCACGGGGTCCTGCGCAGCGTGCCGTCCTCCTCGAGGGCCTCGTTGACGACGTCCCAGCCGCCGATCCGGCCCCGGTAGCGCCCCACGACCGTCGCGATGTGGGTCCGCAGGCGGGCGAGCAGCGTCTCCCGGTCGACCTTCCCTCCGCCCTCGCCGGCGAAGACCCAGGCCGGCGTCTGCTGATGCCAGACGAGCACGTGGCCGACCACGAACATCCCGTGGCTCCGGCCGAGCTCGACGTACCGGTCGGCAGGATCGAAATCGTAGCGGTCCGGCTCGGGGTGGACGGACGCCCACTTGAGCACGTTCTCGGGGCTGATGGCGTTGAAGTGGCGGGTGACGATCCCGAGGGCGGCTGCGTCCTTCCCGTCGCTCTGGGCCCGGTTGAGGGCGGCGCCGATCCGGACGCCCGGCGGCGTGAGGAACTTGAGGGCCGGCACCTCGGCCGCGAGCGCGGCCGCGGCGGACAGCAGAAGGCCCGTCGACCACACGAGGGTGCGCCGCATCTTCCCTCCTCCGGGCGCTCTCACTCCATCCACAGCGCGCTCGTGACGATGCGCGGGTAGTATCGGCTCGCCTTGCCCTCGCCGGAGACGATCTGGTCCGAGCAGGCCCAGTAGGCGCTGCCCACGGCCTGCCACTTCACGTGCGCCGCGTCCGCCTTGCGGAAGACCTCGACGATGCCCGGATCCCGGTCCAGGTGGAAGACCCTCCGCGCCACGTGCATGAAGATCGCGATCTTGCTCATCCACGAGTTGTTGCTCGTCGACGAGAGCTTGATGCCGCCGTCCGCGAACGCGTTGCGCCGCTGCGGGTCGAGGAGCAGCCTGCGCGTGTGCTCCTTGAGGACTTCGTACATCTTCTTCTCGGCCGGGGTGCCGAAGACCTGATCGAGCGTCTGCCTTTGATAGCCCGCCTTCACGAAGTAGAGCGGGTAGACGCAGCCTTCCGCCGCGGGCAGGATGCGCGAGGCGTAGCCGGGGTTCTTCTTCTCGAAGATCGCGGGAAGGACGCCGTCCACCGCCTGCCCGGCGACGACACCGGCCACCTTCTCGGCGAGCTTCCGGCACCTCTGCTGCGTCGTCCGGTCGCCGAGATCGCGGAACATCAGGGCCAGGGCGTGATAGGTCGCCCAGCTCTTCACGGCCATGTAGACGTTGTTCCGCGTCTGCGCCAGAGAGTGGTCGAGCGAGTCGTAGGTCGTGATCTCCTGCCCGCCCGCCGTCTTCGTCGAGTCGAACTGGGCGAAGCCGACCTCGCCTCCGCGGTTGACCATGCTCGTCAGGCAGTCCTCGACGACCTTCCTGTTCTTCCTCAGCCACGCGGTGTCGCGCGTCTTCGCCAGGTAGCACGCGGCGGTGAGCGTCCAGTTGCAGAGCTGCTCCACCGTCATGTAGCTGAACGTCGAGGCCAGGTTGGCGAGCTCGTAGCTCGAGCGCCCCGGGGGGGCGAAGTTGTTGTGCGCGCCCATGTCGTGGCAGAAGCTCCGGCCTCCCGGCTTCTTGCCGTAGGGCCGCGCGAGCTGCGCCGCGTCGGGCGGAGGCGGAGGCTGGGACGGGTCGTGGTCCATGGCGTGCGACGAGAGCGCGGCCTCGGCCTCGTAGATCTTGATCTCGTCCGTGTAGCTGTAGCGCCGCACGAAGCTGTCGAGCAGGTTCCTCACCAGCCACGGGTTGCGGTCGAGCTCCCAGAACACGTGGTCGACCGCGAGGTCGAGCGTGTTCATCATGCAGTACTCGCCCTCGTTCACCACCCAGAAGGGCTTCCGGTCGACCTCGAGGAGCTGCGTCGAGCCGTAGTAGCTGTGGGTGGCGTGCGCGATCATGAAGCGCTGGTCGTCGGACAGGGCGGCCGCGTCCAGCTTCGCGTCGAGAGCCTCCGCGGCGGCGATCAGCGCGCCGGCCTTGTCGAGCGTCGAGCGGAGGACGTCCGTGAGGTCCGCGTAGTAGCGCGTGTAGAGGTAGCGTCCGTCGAGCCCGGTGGTCACCGGCGATTCGAGGTACGAGCCGAGGGCCAGCACCATGCCGTAGCGCCTGCCCGGCGGCACCTCGAAGCCGACCCCGGGGCAGGATCCCAGGAGGTGCACGGGGTTGTAGCGCTCCCGGATGCCGTCGGTCGCCGACCAGCGCATGAAGCCGAAGGGCGGCGGCCCCGGCGACTTCTTCGACGTGAGGTCGAACACCTCGGCGGCGACGCCCGCCTCCCGGCGGAAGGCGAAGCCGACCCGGCTCTTCCGTCCGAGGTCGTCGGTGATCATCCGCGGGCCGGGCCGCGAGTGGTTGAGCGCGAAGATGCCGGTCTTGGGCCTCGTCCCCTTCGTGTTGTCGACGACCAGCCGTGCCACGACGGCCGGCCGCAGCCCGTCGCGCATCTTCCGGGCGCTGGACTTCTTTGGATCGGGGATCGAGGCGAAGGGCGTGTAGACCGTGAAGGTCATGTCCCCCGCGTGCCAGCTATCGGTGCACCAGCCGTAGCGCCGTTCGATCTCCTCGAGCCTGAAGGGCAGGGCATCGGGTCGGACGTTCGCCTCCGACGGTCCCGCCTGCTCCACCGTGAAGGCCTCGGCGGCCTTGCTGACCGCCCCGATGTAGAAGGGCAGGCTCTTCAGGGGCGCGTCGGCGTAGCGGTCCCCGTCGATCAGGCCGACGAACACCTCCTGGTCGGCCGGCTGGCCGATCTGGAGCCCGATGCCGCCCTTCGTCCCGGGATGGCCGCAGGTGAAGCTCATGAAGGCGCCCATCGGGGAGTGCTGGGCGTTGAATCCGATGGGGCAGGACAGGCGCTTCGACATCGTTTCCTCCCTCCGTCTTCTCGTTGCGTCCTGAGGCGAACGGCTAGGTGGCCTTTGCGAAGGACTTGCGCCGCTCCGTCAGCTCGTCGGCGATCGACCGGGTCTTCTCGGCCGACAGCGGATAGAAGAACAGGAAGGCGGCCGCGGCGAGGAAGGCCAGGCCGGCGTAGACGCTGCCGGTGAGCACGATGCCCGACTGCGCCGTCGCCGTCTGCGTCGCGGCGTCGGAGACGACTCCATAGGCCCCGAGCAGCCAGCCGGCGACCGCGCCCCCGAGGGCCAGGCCCGCCCAGAGCGCGAACACCACGGCCGCGGTGACCGTGCCGCTCGCGCGCCGGCCCGTCTTCCACTCGCCGTAGTCGGCGACGTCGCCCATCATGGCCCACAGGATTGGACCGGACAGGCCGAACGAGAACTGGCGCAGCGCCTCCGTCGCGATGATCGCGGTCGTCCCTGACGGCGGCAGGACGTAGAGCGCCATCGTGAAGACGCCGGTGAGGATCATGCTGGCCTGGAAGAGCCTCAGCTTGCCCACCCGGATCGAGACCGGTGTCGAGCAGGCGACCCCCAGGAGCAGCGACCCGAGGCCGAACCCGTTGAACCAGGAGTAGACGTCCACGTGGCCCGAGACGAACCGGAAGTACGGCAGCATGACGTTGCCGCGGACGAGGATCGCGGTGAAGTAGAAGAGCGTCACCATGAACAGCATGACGAAGGCCCGGTTGCCGAAGAGGTCCGACATGTCCTGGGCGAGCGAGGTCTTCTGCTGCGGGTCGGGCTGGATGCGCTCCTTCGTGGCGAAGAACGTGACGACGAAGAAGACGACGCTCACCACCGAGAGCAGCCCCATCGTGAGCTGGTAGCCGCGCGCGTCGTTGCCCTGGCCGAGGATGCCGACGAGGGGGATGACGAAGCTGGCGATGATCAGACCCGCGGTGTTCGCCGCGATCTGGCGGTACGAGGAGATGCTCGTGCGCTCGTCCGGGTCCTCCGTCATCACCGCGGTCAGCGAGGCGTAGGGCACGTTGTTGACGATGTAGACGACCCGCAGCGCGGTGTAGGTCACCCAGGCGTAGATCACCTTGGCGCCGAGGCCGAGGTCGGGTGTCGTGAAGGTCAGCACGCCGATGATGCCGAAGGGCAGCGCGCTCCACAGGACCCACGGCCGGAACTTGCCCCACCGGCTGCTCGTCCGGTCGGCGATGACACCCATGACCGGGTTGAGAACGGCGACGCCCAGGCCGACGACGCCCAGCATCGTCCCCGCCTGCGCCGGCGTGAGGCCGAAGGTGTGGGTGTAGAAGTCGAGCTGCAGGGCGATCATGAACTGGAACACGAAGTTGGCGGCCAGGTCGCCGAGGGCGTAGCCGACCTTCTCTGTGACGGGGAGCTTCTGGGCCATCGTCTCCTTCCTTCCAGTCGTGCCGGCTCGTCTGTCCCATCGAGGGACAAAAGCCGCCTCATTTGAGCCGCGGGAGGCGGCCCGAGTCAACACCGACGTCGTTCACTTCAGCAGCCGGCGCGTGTCGCCCCGCGGCGACGCTGCCGTCGGCAGCGGGTAGGCGCCGGGCGTCCGCGCCTGGGCCGCGGGCCAGCCGAGCAGCCTCGCCACCTCGGGCGGCAGGTCGTCCGTCGGCTGGAGGCTCGGCAAAGGCCGGGCCAGCTCGTAGTTCGAGAGCTCGGGGCTCCGGAAGAGGGCGCCCACGTAGTCGCTGAACGAACGCCCGCGGGCCTCGAGCGCCGGCTGGAGCTTCCGCAGGTCCTCGAGCGAGCCCAGCTCGACCTGGCAGGTCTCGCCCTCCACCGGGCTCCACACGACGAGGGGCAGGGCGCCGCCGCCCGCGCGCACGTAGACGTTGCCGTCCAGCTCCTTCACCTGCGGCCGGACGAGCCGGATGCAGAGGGCCTTCGGCTGCTCGAAGCGGAGCAGGGGCTTGCGGAAGGAGGCGCTCGCGAAAAGGAGGTTGCCCACGAACACGTGCCCCTCGCGCTCGTCGACGTCGGGACCGGTCCTCGGGTGCCAGCCGAAGTGGTCGCCGACCGCGCTCCGCTCGGTGCGCTCGAAGGAGGCCACGCTGTCGACGAGCGTGTTGTGGTAGACGCGCACGTTCGAGCTGTTGAGGACGCGGATGCCCTTGTCGCAGCCCACGAACACGTTCCCGGCGACGGTCGCCCCCTTCGAGATCTCGAAGAAGAAGCCGTCGACCGCCCCCTCGATCCAGTTGTCCACGAACACCGCGTCGACGTTGCCGACGTCGTACCAGATGCCGTTCGAGTGCGGCTGCTCGATGACCAGGTTGTCGCGGCAGGTGACCCGGCGGGACTGGTTGAAGATCTTGACCGCGGCGGGGTAGTAGCCGGTGAGCTCCTCGACGTTGTTCCGCCGGAAGACGTTCCGCTCGAGCAGGACGTCCGAGGAGCCGATGACGTAGAAGCCCTCGGTGCTGGTGTCGCTGATGAGCGAGTTCCGCAGGGTGAGCCCGTCCCCGCGAAAGTAGCCGGCCACCCGGGAGCAGAACGAGATCGTCACGTTCTCGAGCGTCGTCCCCACGACCTCCCGCCCGTACGTCCCCGGCTCGGCCGGCCCCATCGGGTCGTCGGTCGGCTCCTCGGACACCGGGGTCGCCGGCTTCTTTCCCTCGATGTCGATCGCCCGGTAGGCGTACTGCGTGAACGTGAGGCCGCGGATCGTGGGCCCCTTCTTGTCCGAGGTCTTGCCGTGGCAGGGACCGCTCGTGCGGACGAAGGCGCTGTCGAAGGCGGTGATCTCGACGAGCCGGTTCGTGGGATCGGTGCCGATGTAGACCTGGCCGGCCTCGTAGTCGACGTAGAAGGAGTGCTCGTCGAGCTCTCCCTCCCAGCCCGCCGACCGGAGCAGCTCTCCGTCCACGAATACCATGTCGTTGTTGAACCGGTGGAGAGGCGTCCGCATGCCCTCCCGGTCGCGCTGCCACCAGCCGAGGGGCCGGGCCGGGAAGAGCGTGGGCCAGGACGTCCGCCACACCTTGTTGCGCAGGGCCCGCCACTCCGTGGCGACGCGGGTCCCCTTGAGGACCGGGTGCTCGTCGGCGTACGGCTGCCAGGTGATCCCCTGGTTGAGCCGCAGGCCGCCGGTCCGGTAGGTGCCGCCCCGCATGACGATCGCGTCGCCGCTCACGACGCGTTCGAAGGCGGCCTCGAGCGTCGTGGGCTCGGCGAGCGTCGCTCCCGCCGCCTCGGCTCGTCCGTCGGGGGCCACGTAGTAGACGTGGGCGGCCTTCGGCGGCGGGTAGCTCTGCGGGATCGGGCCGTAGGGCCCGCCGGAGGGCTGCGCCCGAACGAGCAGGGGGGCGAGGGCGAGCAGGAAGACGAGGACGCCCGCCGACGCAGCCTGAATCCGGATTCCGGGCACCCGCGGATGGTCCATGTCGGGTCCTTTCGAGGACCGATGGTCGGGGGAGGTTCCCCGCCATCGGAACGGTGGCCGCGGCAGAGGCTACGTCGTGGGCGGCAGAGGTTTCAAGCGCCCGTGGTAGGCTCCGGCGGGGTACACCGTGGCGCTTCCACCGCGTCCGGGTGACGGTCAGGCGTCCCATCTGCCCGTCCGGACGCAGGCGGCGCGGATAGAATGGCGGCCGCGGTTCACCTTCGGAGGCCCACCATGTCCCTTCCCTACCAGGACCCCGGCCGATCCATCCCGGCGCGCGTGGACGACCTCCTGCCGCGCATGACCCTCGCGGAGAAGATCGCGCAGATGCACGCCCTGTGGCTGATCCTCTCCGAGGACGGCGACCACCGCCCGCGCCAGGACGACTTCACCGGGGGGACCGACCCCGCGGCGGTGAAGAAGGCCCTCGGCCACGGCTTGGGACAGGTCTCCCGTGCTCTCGGCAGCCACGGCGTCGACCCCCGCACGGGCGTCCGCGCCCTCAACCGGCTGCAGAAGTTCCTGCGCGAGGAGACCCGCCTCGGGATCCCGGTGTTGTCGCACGAGGAGTGCCTCGTCGGACTGATGGCCCGCGGCGCGACGATGTTCCCGTCGGCGCTGGCGTACGGCGCGACGTGGAACCCGGAGCTGATCGAGCGCGCGGCCGTGGCCATCGGGCGCGAGGCCCGCAGCGTCGGCTGCCACCAGGGGCTCGCCCCGGTCCTCGACGTGTCCCGCGACGTGCGCTGGGGCCGCACCGAGGAGACGCTGGGCGAGGACCCCTACTTGGTCGGTGTCCTGGGCACCCGCTTCGTCCGCGGCCTGCAGGGGGAGAAGCGCGACCTCCTCGCGACGCTCAAGCACTACGCGGGCCACTCGTGGAGCGAGGGGGCGCGCAACCACGCGCCGGTCCACCTGGGCCGGCGCGAGCTCAACGACGTGTTCCTGCTCCCGTTCGAGATGGCGGTGAAGCAGGCGCACGCCGGCTCCGTCATGCCGGCGTACCACGACGTCGACAACGAGTCCTGCCACGCCTCGCGCCACCTCCTGACCGAGGTCCTCCGCGACGCGTGGGGGTTCGACGGCCTGATCGTGGCCGACTACATCGGCATCAGCCTCCTGTACCAGCACCACAACCTCGCCCGGGACCGCGCCGAGGCGGCGGCGATGGCCTTCGGTGCCGGCGTGGACATCGAGCTGCCGGCCGACGACTGCGCCTCCCACCTGGACGAGGCCGTGCGCCGCGGGCTCGTCTCCGTCGAGGCGATCGACGCGATCGTGCGGCGGATCCTCGGCGAGAAGCTCCGCCTCGGGCTCTTCGAAAGACCGTACGCGGACGAGGGAGCCGTCGAGCTGCAGGCGCCGGCCACCGTCGCGCTGGCCCGCGAGGTGGCGCGCCAGGCGGTGGTGGTGCTCGAGAACGACGGCATCCTGCCCCTCGACCCCGGGCGGGGCCAGCGAATGGCCCTGATCGGTCCCACCGCCGACGACCCCATGGCCCTCCTCTGCGGCTACAGCTTCCCGGTGCACCTCATCCTGAACGACGGGGGAGAGTCGGCCGCGCAGGTCGTGACGCCGCGGGCTGCGATCGAGACTGCCTTCGGTGCGGGGCGAGTTCGATACGCGAGGGGCTGCTTCGTCATCGAGGAGCGCAAGTACGGCTCACCGGTCTTCCCGGGCGACGTGGAGAAGAGCACCTCCCTCGACCAGGCATCGCCCGTCTCGCGCCGGACGGACCTCATCCCCGAGGCGGTCGAGTGCGCGAGGGCGGCGGACGTGGCCGTGGTGTGCGTCGGCGACCTGGCGGGCCTCTTCCAGACCGGCACCGTCGGCGAGGGGTCCGATGCCGACTCGCTCGATCTGCCGGGCGTCCAGCAGCAGCTCCTCGAGGCCGTGGTCGCGACCGGCAAGCCGGTGGTGGTCGTTCTCACGAGCGGCCGCCCGTACAACCTGGGCGGGCTCGAGGGAAAGGTCGCCGCCTTCGTCATGGCCTTCGCGGGCGGGCAGCAGGGCGGGCCCGCGCTCGCCGACGTGCTGACCGGCAGCGTCGAGCCCTCGGGCCGACTCTCCCTCTCCGTGCCCCGGAACGTCGGCGCCGTCCCGTACTACTACAACCACAAGATGAAGAGTGCCGGCACGCCGATCGCTCGGCACTTCGGCAGCCGCTACCCCTTCGGCCACGGCCTCTCCTACACGCGGTTCGAGTTCGCCGACCTGGCCCTGGACGCCACCGAAGTCGACGCCCGCGCCGGCGAGATCGGCGTGCGGTTCACCGTGCGCAACGTCGGACCGCGGGCGGGAGTCGCCGTCCCCCAGCTCTACGTGCGGGACCTCCTCGCGTCGGTGGTGCGGCCGGTGAAGGAGCTCAAGGCCTTTGGCCGCGTCGAGCTCGGGGCGGGCGAGTCGGCGCGGGTCACGTTCTCCGTGCCGACCGACATGCTCTGCTTCACCGGCAGGGAGGGGCGGCGCATCGTCGAGCCCGGCGAGCTGGAGCTGCAGGTGGGCGCCTCGAGCGCGGACATCTTCCTGCGCGGCTCCGTCCGACTGACGGGAGAGGTCCACGCGCTCGGGCGCGAGTGGCGGATGGAGAGCCGCTCCGTGATCCAGGTCCAGCCTGCGGAGTGAACCAGGTACCGAAGGGAAGGAGGTCACATGTCACGCCGGCAAAGGCTCGCCGTGGCGTTCGTCGCTCCACTCGTCGCCTGCTGCGGCGGAGCCTCACTCGCTCAGGAGTCGACGCCCGCCTACCTCGACCCGGCGCAGCCCATCGACCGCCGCGTCGACGACCTCGTCTCCCGCATGACCCTCGAGGAGAAGGCCTCGCAGCTCGTCAACCACACGCGGGCCGTTCCCCGGCTCGGGGTCCCCGAGTACAACCTCTGGTCGGAGGCCCTCCACGGCGTGGCCGCGAACGGCATCGCCACCGTCTTCCCGCAGGCGATCGGCCTCGCCGCCACGTTCGACGCGCCGCTCGTCCACGAGATGGCACAAGCCATCGCCCTCGAGGGGCGGGCGAAGTTCAACCGGGCCGCGAAGGCGGGCGAGCGCGGAGAACTCTTCAAGGGGATCACGTTCTTCTCGCCCAACATCAACATCTTCCGCGACCCGCGCTGGGGGCGCGGCCAGGAGACGTACGGGGAGGACCCGTTCCTCACCGGCCGGCTCGGCGTCGCCTTCGTGACCGGCCTCCAGGGAGACGACCCGAAGCACCTGGCCGCGGTGGCGACGGCCAAGCACTTCGCGGTGCACAGCGGGCCGGAGCCGCTGCGGCACGGCTTCGACGCCAAGGCGTCGGCGCACGACATCGAAGACACCTACCTGCCCGCGTTCCGCGACGCCGTCGTGGACGGCCGGGTCCGGGCGGTGATGTGCGTCTACAACGCCGTCAACGGCGTGCCGGGCTGCGCGAGCTCCTTCCTCCTCACGGACACGCTCCGGAAGGCGTGGGGCTTCTCCGGCTTCGTCACCGGCGACTGCGACGCCGTCCGCGACATCTACACCGGACACAAGTTCGCGAAGTCGCTCGCCGACGCGGCCGCCATCGCCGTCAAGGCGGGCACCGACAACGACTGCCAGGTGGTCTTCGGACCTCCGGGCGCCGCTCCCGAGTACCAGAAGTACCTCGACGCCGTGAAGGAAGGGTCGCTGTCGGAAGGCGAGATCGACGTGGCGGTGAGGCGGATGATGAGGACGCGCTTCGAGCAGGGCCTGTTCGATCCCCCGGAGCGGGTGAAGCCGGCCCAGACGCCCGACTCGGTCGTCGACTCCGAGGAGCACCGCGCCCTCGCGGCCCGGATCGCGCGGTCCACGATGGTCCTCCTCAAGAACGGCGGGGTCCTGCCCCTGGCGGCGACCACGGGAAGGATCGCGGTGGTGGGGCCGCTCGCGGACTCCGGCCGCGTCCTCCTCGGAAACTACAACGGGACGCCGTCGCGGTCGACGACCGTGCTGGACGGCATCCGGAGGCAGTTCCCGTCGGCGAAGGTGGTCTTCGAGCCCGGCACGTCCTTCCTCCGGCCGCTGGTTCCGGTGCCCACGACTGCGCTCCGGACGGACCGCGGGAAACCCGGCCTCCAGGCCGAGGTGTTCGCGGGACCGGACCTCGCCGGGAAGGCCCTCTCGACGCGCGTGGACCCGCAGGTCGCCTACGGCCTCCCGCCGGGGACGTGGCCGTCCCGCACGAACCCGCCCAAGCCCGAGAAGCCCACGCGGTGGACCGGCTGGCTCACGCCGGAGGCCTCGGGCCCGTGCACGCTCGCCGTCGAGGGCTTCGGCAACCGCCTCTACCTCGACGGGACGCTGCTCGTCGACACCACGGCGCCCGGCTTCCCGCCGAAGCCCCACACCGCCGACGTCGTCGTCGAGAAAGGACGCCGCTACGCGATCCGGGTCGAGGCCGTCCCGCGCTTCTTTCCCTCGGCGCGCCTCTCCTGGCTGCCCCCGGACCCCGCCGTCGCCGACCGGGCCGTCGCCGCCGCGCGCGAGGCGGACGTGGTCGTGGCCGTCGTCGGCATCACCTCCGACCTCGAAGGCGAGGAGTCGGGCGTCGACCAGCCGGGCTTCAAGGGCGGCGACCGCACGAGCCTGGAGCTGCCGAAGGGAGAGCAGGAGCTGCTCGAGGCCGTCGAGGCCACCGGAACGCCGCTCGTCGTGGTGCTCATGAGCGGGAGCCCGCTCGCGGTGAGCTGGGCGAACGCCCACGCCGACGCGATCCTCCAGGCCTGGTACCCGGGCGAGGAAGGAGGCACGGCCGTCGCCGAGACGCTCGCCGGCGTCAACAACCCCGCCGGCCGCCTCCCGCTCACCTTCTACAAGGGAGTGGACCAGCTCCCCGAGTTCACGGACTACTCCATGAAGAGCCGCACCTACCGCTACTTCACGGGCGAGCCGCTCTACCCGTTCGGGTACGGCCTCAGCTACTCGACGTTCGCGTACTCGGGCCTCCGCCTGTCGAGGACGGTGGTCGCCGCGGGCGAGCCGCTCGACGTCGAGGCCGACGTCCGGAACACGAGCGGGCGGGACGGCGACGAGGTCGTGCAGGCGTACCTCGTCTTCCCGAAGCTCCCCGGCGCGCCGAACCTCGCTCTCCGCGGCTTCACCCGTGTCCACCTCGCGGCCGGCGAGCGCCGGAGGGTCCACTTCACCCTCGGCGAACGCGAGCTCGGCCACGTGAACGAGGCGGGGACCCACCTCGTCTCCGCGGGCCGCTACTGGGTGAGCGTCGGCGGGGGCCAGCCCGGGACCTCGGCTCCGAGCGTCGACGCGACGTTCTCGATCATCGGAGAGAAGGAGCTTCCCCGCTGAAGAGCCGCAGAGGTACGACCCCTTCGACGAGGCCCCCGGGCGGCGCCCGGGCGAACACTCGGTGACCCGAGGCGAGGTCGGCGTCGACTGGATCAGCGAACCGGGCCGGAGACCCGGCCGACGGTCTCCTCCCGAGCCAGGACGAAGGTGGCCGCCTGGCGGATGTCCTCCGACGACGCCCCCACCTTCACCGTGTAGGTGCCGGCTTCCGCCCGCCACGAGGCCGAAGCCTCGTCGAACGAGGCCAGGTCCCGGGTCGTCAGCGTGAAGGACAGGGATTCCGACTCTCCCGGCCTCAGCAGCCTCGTCTTGGCGAAGGCCCGCAGCTCGAGCGCTGGCTTCGGCGCCGCCTTGCCCGGCGCGGACAGGTAGAGCTGGACGGCCTCGCGACCCGCGACCGGGCCCGCGTTCGTGACCGTGACGGTCACGGTCGACCGGCCGCCGAACGTTCCGCTGCTCAGCCGGAGAGCGGAGTACTCGAACCGCGTGTAGGTGAGGCCGAAGCCGAAGGGGTAGGCGACCTTCACTCCCTTCGTCGCGTAGTGCCGGTAGCCGACGAAGACGTCGTCCAGGTACTCGACCTCCGCTGCGCGGTCGCCTCGGAAGGGGCCCTGCGCGTTCGGGTCGGGGCCCTCCAGCACCTTGCCGGGGAAGTTGGCCGACGACGGCACGTCCTCCCATCTCACGGGGAAGGTGGTGGCGAGCTTGCCAGAGGGCGGCGTCCGGCCGGTGAGGACGTCGGCGATCGCGTGGCCGGCTTCCTGTCCCGGCTGCCAGGCCAGGAGGATCGCATCGGGCCGGTCGCGCCAGCTCGCGGTCTCGATCACGCCGCCGACGTTCAGGACGACCACGAGCTTCTTCTTCTGGCCGTGGAACGCGGTCGCGAGGTCCTGCACGAGAGCCTTCTCTTCGGCGGAGAGGTCGAAGTCGTCCTCGTGCTTCCGGTCCCGGAACTCGCCCGACCGTCGTCCGATCGTGAGGAGGGCCACGTCCGCCTCCCGGGAGAGCCGGGCGATCTCGTCGGCGGGCACGACCCTCTCCGGGACGAGCGATGGCGGGGCGAACGGCCGCGGCTCGGGCGGGCGCGCCTTCTCCTGCTCGGCGAGGTAGCCGGCGTAGGCCTCGGCCAGGACGCCGTCGAAGGCGAGCCCCGCGTCCTTCAGTCCCTCCCGAAGCGAGACGAAGTAGGCCTTGTTGACGTCGCCGCTGCCCGTGCCCCCGGTGATCGTGGCGTACGAGCTGTTGCCGAGGAGAGCGACCTTCGCCGAGGGCGCGAGCGGCAGGGCGCCCTCGTTCCGAAGCAGCACCATCCCCTCCGTGGCGGCCTCGCGGGCGACCTGGGCGTGGGCCCGGAGGTCGGGGGCATCGGAGTGCGCGTACCGCTTGAACGAAGGCGTGCGGCGGATCAACTCGAGGATGCGGGCGACGTTCCGGTCGAGGAGGTCCTGGCGAAGCTCCCCGCTCTCGAGGGCGGCGAGGAGCGCCTTCTGCTGGGCGGCCGTCCCCGGCATGAGCAGATCGTTCCCCGCCTTCATCTGCGCGACGGCGTCCCGCCCGCCGAACCAGTCGGTCATCACCAGCCCGTCGAAGGCCCAGTCGTCGCGGAGGACACCCGTGAGGAGCGCGGGGCTCTCCGAGGTGTAGGTGCCGTTGACCTTGTTGTAGGAGGACATGACCGTCCACGGCCGCCCCTCCCGCACCGCGACCTCGAAGCCCCGGAGGTAGATCTCGCGGAGAGCCCGCTGCGAGACCTTCACGTCGATGACGTTGCGGTTCCACTCGTGGTCGTTGGCGACGAAGTGCTTCACCGACGTGCCGACCCCCTCCGACTGCACGCCCTTCACCATGGCCGCGGCCATCCGCCCCGACACCAGCGGGTCCTCCGAGTAGTACTCGAAGCTCCTCCCCCCGAGCGGGTTCCTGTGGGTGTTGAGCGCCGGCCCGAGGAGGACGTCGACGCCGTACTCCTTGACCTCGTTGCCCATGGCGCGGCCGACGCGCTCCACCGCGTCCACGTCCCACGAAGACGCGAGGAGCGTCTCGATCGGAAAGGCCGTGCAGTAGTACGTCCGCGACGGCTCGCCTTCCCGCTTCGGTTGGATCCTGAGGCCGGCGGGTCCGTCCGCGAGGACGATCGACGGGATCCCCAGCCGGGAGATGGCGACTGTGGTCCCGGCGGCCCCCGGCACGCCCGCCTTCGTCTCGCCGACGACGGGCCCCTGCCTCTCGGCGGGCAGGCCGGGCCGACGCATCCCTGCGCCGACGACGAGAGAGACCTTCTCCTCCCGCGTCATGGCAGCGACGACGTCCCGCGTGGGGCTGGTGCCGAGCTGCGGCAGCTCGGCCGCCGCCCCGGCGCCCGCGGCCAGGAAGACGAGGACGCAGAGCATCGGTCGGTCATGTCCGCGCGTCATGAGGTCCTCCTAGCGCACGTCGACGCCGGGCGACGCCGCCTTCACGAAGGAGACCGAGAGCTCGAGCGCGTCGAGCGCGCCCTGGAGGAGAACCTCGCCCCGCGGCAGGTCCGGGCGGCGCTGGCCCTGCGGCCCGAGGACGAAGTCGTGATAGCCGTGCTCGTAGACGTCCATGCGCACCGCCTTGCCGGCCTGCTGCAGGGTGTCGTGGAGCGTGGTGGCGAGGGGCAGGAGGCCGTCCTCGGTGCCGACGAGGATGAGCACGGGAGTCCGGATCGGCGCGACGTTCGCCGCCGCGACCGCGGGGTCGGCCTTCGGGCTCGTCAGGTCGGGACGGCCTCCGCCCTCGGGCGGGCGAACCCCCAGGAACCAGATGGGGGCCGGGGCCCCCAGGACGGCGGCGTGGATCGTGGGGGCCTTCGAGATCAGATAGGCGACGAGGTTGCCGCCCAGGCTCACGCCGTAGAGGCTCACCCGGGACGCGTCGACGTACGGCAGCCCCTTGACGAAGTCGACGACCGCGAGGCCGTCGTCGATGGCGGTGGCCGAGGCGCCGGTCGAGGGCACGTTCATCGTGGCCCAGTCGCCGCCCCGGTAGTCCGCGACCGCGACGACGAAGCCCTCGCGGAGGAACCGCTCCCAGACCGGCCCGCCGGTCTCGCCCCGCGACCAGCCGAGGAGCTGCTCCATGCCGCGCCCTCCCGGCGCCCCGTGGAACACGAGGAGCGCGGGGAACGGGCCCTCGCCCTTGGGCTTGCGGAGGGCCACCGCGACGTAGGCCCCGTCCTTCGTCTTGACGTAAGTGGGCTGCACCGGCGAGTCGGCCTCGCTCACGACCCGCAGGTACCGGTCGTGAGGCAGCGCGTCGGCGCTGCCCCCGTGGCGGTGGATCTCGGCGGAGGCGAGCGCCGGGCACGCGAGCAACAGGGCGGCGGAGAGTCTCCTCATGGCGGGGCGAGTATAGCCGGCCTCCGGCCCCGAGCAGCGCGTGATCGGCCGGGAGGTCAGCGGGAGCGGAGCCAGGCCATCCCTTCTTCGACGGTCTCGAACGTCGCGACCTCGATGCCTTGGGTGCGACGCTTGGCCTGCAGGGCTCTCATCTGCAGCGCGGCGACGGCATGGCCGGGAACCACGATCGCCCAGTACCTGAACCCCGCCTTCTGCACGCGGGGGATCCAGTGCACCTCGGCCCACTCGAGGTCCTGCTTGGAGATGACGACGTTCTTCCGGTCGTCGGAGAGCCACTTCTGGGCGCCGTGGGTCTCCATCAGGGACGCCCCCGCGCTGAGCAGCTTCTCGAGGGCGCCCGGGACCAGGAACTTGTGGATCTCGTGGTGGACGATCTTCCCGTCCGGGTGGTACCAGAGGGTCGCGTACTCGTCGTCGAGTGCCGTCACTGTCGACATCGTGACCTCGGTTTCTGGGCGGAAGAGCAGGGGCTGCAGCTCGCCCAGGGAGAGACGCCGGTCGATCCAGGTCGCAGGGTCGTCGAAGTCGCCGGCCCGCGTCAAATCGGCGCCGCCGCTCGCCGGGATAAGATGCGACCTGCCGGCTCCGGCGGCCGCATCGAGCCCATGACCACGATCGAGACGGCCCGAGTCGAGACGCCCATCGGCACGCTGCTCCTCGCCGCGCGCCAGGGAACGCTCGTTGCCCTCGACTTCGGCGACCGCCTGGACGCCCAGAGGCGCGAGCTCGAGCGGCGCTTCGGGCCGTGCCTCCTCGAGGACCGCCCCGACCCCGCCGGCGCCGTGGGACGACTGCACGCCTACTTCGACGGGGACGTCGAGGCGATCGACGCCGTCCCCGCCGACCCCGGGGGCAGTGTCTTCCAGCGGAAGGTGTGGGACGAGCTGCGCCGGATCCGGGTGGGGACGACGGTCTCGTACTCGGAGCTCGCCCGGCGCGTGGGCGCCCCCCGCAGCGTCCGCGCGGTCGGCGCCGCGAACGGCCGCAACCCGGTCGCCGTGGTCATCCCCTGCCATCGCGTGATTGGCGCCGACGGGAGCCTCACGGGCTACGGCGGCGGCCTCGACCGCAAGCAGTGGCTCCTGGCCCACGAGCGCGCCGCAACCCCGGACGGCCAGGGCCTGCTGGCGATCCGCCGGAGCCTGCGGCTCTAGGCCGCGGGCGCCGTGCTATCGTTCCCGCATCCTTCGGAGATGGCCGAGAAGAGCGTGGCCGAGATCGACCTCCGCTCCCTGTCCGGGGGGCGCTTCACCCCCTCGCCCGTCGCGTGGGAGGACGAGGTCCTCTACTTCCTCCTGCTGGACCGCTTCTCGGACGGCCGGGAGACGGACTACCTCGGCAACGACAAGACGCGGGTGACGACCGGACAGACGCCTCTCTTCCAGCCCGGGGACGCAGGGAACGCGCCGCGCGACGCGTGGGTGGCGGCGGGGCAGCGCTTCTGCGGCGGGACCCTCCGCGGCCTGGAGACGAAGGTCGGCTACCTCGAGCGGCTGGGGGTGTCGGCGATCTGGGTGAGCCCGGTCTTCAAGCAGCTCGCCTCGCGGCAGACCTACCACGGTTACGGCATCCAGGACTTCCTCGACGTCGACCCGCGCTTCGGCACCCGGGACGACCTCAAGGCGCTCGTCCGGACCGCCCACGACCACGGGCTCCGGGTGATCCTCGACGTCGTCCTGAACCATGCCGGCGACGTGTTCGGCTACGACCCCGACCGGTACCCGACGTCGGCCGGCGACGGGACGACCTTCATGGACCCGCGGTGGGACGGCCGCGAGTACGCCGTGGCCGGGTTCCGCGACGCCGGGGGGCATCCGACGCTGCCGCTCGGACCGATCGACCTCGGCCAGAGCCCCGCCGCCTACCCGGACGGCGCGGTCTGGCCGCGCGAGCTGCAGGCCGCCGCGGCCTTCACGCGGAAGGGCCACATCGTCAACTGGGACTTCGACCCCGAGTTCCTCGAGGGCGACTTCTTCGACTTCAAGGACGTCCACCTCGGCCTGGGCGACGTCGACGCCTTCCAGCCCTCGGACGCCCTGCGGACCCTGGCCGAGGTCTACAAGTTCTGGATCGCGTTCGCGGACATCGACGGGTTCCGGATCGACACCGTCAAGCACATGGACCTCGGCGCCTCGCGGTACTTCGGATCGGTGATCCACGAGTTCACGGAGGCGATCGGCAAGGAGAACTTCTACCTCGTCGCCGAGATCACCGGCGGCCGCACGCGCGCGTTCCAGACCCTCGACGTCACCGGGCTCGACGCCGCCCTCGGCGTCGACGACATCCCGGACAAGCTCGAGTACCTGGTCAAGGGCGTCAGGAACCCGGCCGACTACTTCGACCTCTTCCGCAACTCCCTCCTCGTCAACAAGGACTCCCACGTCTGGTTCCGGAACAAGGTCGTCACCCTGTTCGACGACCACGACCAGGTGCGCAAGGGCGACCACAAGGCGCGCTTCTGCGCCGACCCCGGCGCGGACGGCCAGGTGCTGAGCGCCCTCGCCCTCAACACGACGACCCTCGGCATCCCGTGCATCTACTACGGGACGGAGCAGCTCTTCGCGGGCAGCGGCCCATCCGACCAGTTCCTGCGGGAGACCATGTTCGGCGGGGAGTACGGGGCCTTCCAGAGCCGCGGTCGGCACTTCTTCAGGGAGGACGGGGCCGTGTTCACCGAGCTCGCCCGGATCCTGCGGCTCCGCCGGGAGAGCCTCGCCCTGCGCCGCGGCCGCCAGTACCTGCGGGAGATCTCCGGAAACGGGGCGGACTTCGGCCTGCCACAGATGGTCGGGGGCGAGATCCGCTCGCTCGTCCCCTGGTCGCGGATCCTCGACGAGACCGAGGTGCTGCTCGCCATCAACACCGATCCCGGGAGCCCCCGGACGGCGTGGGTCACGATCGACGACGGCCTCCACCAGGCGGGCGACGTCCTTCGCTGCCTCTATTCGACCGACCCCGGCCAGATCGGCCGGACGGTCGGGATCGAGGCCAGGAACGGCAAGGCCGTGGAGCTGAACCTGCCCGCGGCGGGCTTCGCCGCGTACGGGTAGCGGGGAAGCCGGTCAGCCTCCGCTCACGGGCGGGATGAAGGCGACCTCGTCGGCCTCCTTCAGCACCGTGTCGAACGCGGCGTAGCTCCGGTTCACGGAGACGGCGAGGCACCCTCGCCTCGAGGACAGGGCGGGGAGGTCCGCCGCCAGGAGCGCCCACGCGTCCTCGGCCGTCGCGCCCGCAGGCAGCTCCAGCGCGACCTCGGGGCGGCCGGCCGTCTCGCGGAGCCAGGCGACGAGGCGCACCCGCACGCGCATCGAGCGAGGGTGGACCGAAGACCCGGCCGCCGTCAAGGAACGGCTCTCCCTTTCGGGTGACGGCCGCCCGGGCAGACGCTAGACTGTCGGTGGGGGAAGGGATGCCGCGCGACCGTTTCGGACGCGAGATCGACTACCTGCGCCTCTCGGTGATCGATCACTGCAACCTGCGCTGCGTCTACTGCATGCCGCTCCGTGGACTCTCGTTCGTGCCGTCGCCGGAGCTCCTGACCGCGGCCGAGATCGAGGCGGTCGCCCGGGCCGCGGCCGGGGTCGGCTTCCGCAAGTTCCGCCTCACCGGCGGCGAGCCGACGTTGCGGGCCGACCTCGTGGAGATCGTGCGTCGCATCGCCGCCGTGCCGGGGGTCGAGGACGTCGCGATGACGACGAACGGGATCCTCCTTCCCCGGCTGGCGAGGCCCCTCCGGGAGGCCGGGCTGCGCCGCCTCAACATCCACGTCGACACCCTCCACCCCGAGCGGCTCAAGAAGCTCATGCGCTTCGCCGCGCTCGACGAGATCCTGGCCGGGATCGACGCCGCCACGGAGGCCGGCCTCCTTCCGATCAAGGTCAACTGCACCGTCGCCCGCGACTACAACGACGGGGACGTCGTCGATCTCGCCCGGCGCGCCCTCGACGAGGACTGGCACGTCCGCTTCATCGAGCTCATGCCTCTCGGGGGCGGGGAGACCGCGCACATGGCCCTCTCGCAGTTCGTGCCCTCCGCGGAGACGCGTCGGCGGATCGAGGCGGAGCTCGGACCGCTCGAGCCCGTCCCCGGCCACAGCCCCTCCGACGAGGCCCGCAACTTCCGATTCGCCAAGGGCAAAGGTGTCGTCGGCTTCATCTCGCCGGTGAGCGAGCCCTACTGCGGCGCCTGCAACCGGATGCGCCTGACCGCGGACGGGAAGTTCCACCTCTGCCTCCTCAACGACGACGAGCTGGACGTGAAGCAGGCCCTGCGCGCCGGAGGAGGCGAGGCGGAGGTCGCGGCCATCCTCCTGCGGGCGGTCACGCAAAAGCCCACCGGGCACCGGCTCGACGAGGGCGTTTCGACACGGACCCGCTCGATGTTCCAGATCGGCGGCTGAGCGTGGGCCCGGACGGAAGGGTGGACGAGAGCCTGGGGCTGGAGGAAGCGCAGAGCCTCCTCCGCGCCGTCCCCCACGGGGTGGCGGTGATCGACGCCTCGGGGCTCTTCGACTTCGCGAACGACGCCTGCGCCCGCCTCCTCGCGTGGGACGACGGGGCGGCGCTCCGCGGCCGCTCCTGGCGAGAGCTCCACGATCCCGAGGAGGCGGACCGGCTGGAGCGGGAGGGCCTTGGGCCGGCCCGCGCCGGGCAGGCCTGGCGGGGGGAGGCCACCGGCCGGCGGCGCGACGGCGTGCACGTGCCCCTCGATCTGCTGTTCGCCCCTCTCGGCGAGGGGCGAGTGGCGTTCGCGCTGCGCGACCTCTCCAGCCAGCGCGAGGCCGAGGAGAGGCTCAGCGCCCTCGTCTTCCGCGACCCGCTCACCGGCCTGCCGAACCGCCGGCTCTTCGAGGACCGTCTCGCGATCGCCCTCGCCCAGGCCCACCGCTACCGCCACCGGCTGGCGGTGATCTTCCTGGACCTCGACCGCTTCAAGCAGGTGAACGACACGCTCGGCCACGCCGCGGGCGACGCGCTCCTCAAGGCGGTCTCCGAGCGGCTGGCCACGAGCGTCCGCGAGGGCGACACCGTGGCTCGCCTGGCCGGGGACGAGTTCACGCTCCTCCTGCCCGGGATCCACTACGCCGAGGACCTGGCCGCCATCTCGCGCAAGCTGTCCGAGGCGCTCCGCCAGCCGTTCCGCCTGGACGGGAACGACATGCGCGTGACCGCGAGCGGCGGGATCAGCCTGTATCCCGAGGACGGGGAGGACGTGGAGGCGCTCCTGAAGAGCGCCGACACCGCGATGTACCGGGCGAAGGAGCGCGGCCGCGACAACTTCCAGGTCTTCTCCCCGACCATGGCCGAGAAGGCGCAGAAGCGCCACGCGCTCGAGGAGAGCCTCCGGCAGGCCCTCGAGCGGCGGGAGATGACCCTCCACTACCAGCCCTGCCTGGAGCTCGCCACCGGGCGCGTGGTGGGGATGGAGGCGCTCCTGCGGTGGCAGCGGCCAGAGCTGGGCCTCCTCCTGCCGAAGGACTTCATCGCCCTCGCGGACTTCACGGGGGTCATGCTGTCGGTCGGGCCGTGGGTGCTGGAGACCGCCTGCCGGCAGGTGCGGGAGTGGCACCGCCGCGGCTCGAAGGGGCTGCGGGTCATGGTGAACCTCTCGGCTCCCGAGCTGCAGCACGAGGGCCTCGTCGTCCACGTCGAGAAGGCGCTCGCCTCGAGCGGCCTCGAGCCCGACGCTCTCCATCTCGAGGTTCCCGAGGGCTACGCGATGCGCGACCTCGACCACACGGTCGAGGCGATGCGGACCCTGCGCTCCCTGGGCGTGCACCTCGCGATCGACGGCTTCGGAGCGGGCTTCTCGTCCCTCGCTCACCTGCGCCGCCTGCCCGTCGACGCGCTCAAGATCGACCTCGGCTTCGTGCGGGGAGCGACGACCGACCCCGACGACGCCTCGATCGTGACCGCCGTCATCGCCGTCGCCCACAGCCTGGGCCTGCGGGTGGT
This sequence comes from Vicinamibacteria bacterium, assembly GCA_035577965.1. Lineage (GTDB taxonomy): Bacteria > Acidobacteriota > Vicinamibacteria > Fen-336 > Fen-336 > DATBSL01. Next base: position 62,013 of record DATJYX010000041.1, read on the forward strand.
GGCCCTCGGCGTCGAGACGGAGGCTCAGGTGGCGCTCCTGCGCTCGCTCGGGTGCGACGAGGTCCAGGGATACCTGTGGAGCCCGCCCGTTCCGCCCGAGCGCTGCGAGCACCTGCTGGCGGCCGGCGTCCTGCCGGCGGCCTCTCCGCCACCGCCCGAAGGCGCGCGCCGGGCCCGGACGGGCCGCTCAGGCCGGTGACGACGACGACCGGCGCCTCGGGCTAGGTCGCTGGCGTCACGGCGCCCGGCCCCTCGAGCCAGGCCGAGCCGTCCGCGTAGTGCTCCTTCTTCCAGATCGGCACCTTCGCCTTCAGGGTGTCGATCGCGAAGCGGCAGGCGTCGAAGGCCTCCTTGCGGTGCGGCGAGGAGACGGCCACGGCCACGCTCGCCTCGCCGATCTCCAGGCGGCCCAGGCGATGGACGAGGCGCACGCCGGTCACCGGGAAGAGGCGCTCCGTCTCTCTCCCGATCTCGTCCATGAGAGCCAGGGCCATCTCTTCGTAGGCCTCGTACTCGAGGCCGACGACCGCGCGCCCCTGGTTCTCGTTCCGCACCACGCCGACGAACAGGCAGACGGCCCCGTCCGCGGGCTCTGCCCCCATGAGCGAGGCGAGGTCGATCGGCTCCCGCACGAGGCGGGCTGAGTCGGGCATTGGGTCGGCCGACGGTAGCACCCGACGGTCGTCGCCTTCAACCGCGGGCTCGGGCGTTCCTGCGCCTTCAGCACCGCGGCTGTCGCCAGCGGCTTCGCCGGCTCCTTCCAGCGATTTCGACTCGCCGATCGTCCAAGACGTGGCAGAGTCAGGGCTGGAGCACGGACCACCCGACGGAAATCGCTCTGGCACAGGAAGATGGCGCCGGGAGGATCCTTCTGAGCCCGACCGAGCACGAAGCCGAGGACGCCGAGCGCGCGCTCGTCGAGGCCTGCCGGCGCGGGGAGGCCTCGGCGTTCGAAGAGCTGTACCGGCAGCACGGAGGGCGGATGAAGAGCGTGGCGATGAACCTCCTGGGCAACACGTCCGACGCCGAGGATGCGGTCCAGGAAGCGTTCCTCAAGCTCTACCGGGGCCTGCCCGCCTTCAGGGGCGGGTCGCTCCTCTCGACCTGGCTCTACCGCATCCTGGTGAACACCTGCCGCGACCTCGGCCGCCGGCGCGCGCGGTCGCCCGAGGTGCCCGAGGAGGCGGTGGACGGCGCGGCGGCCCCGTCTCGCGAGCGCGGAGCTCCCGCCGTCGACCAAACGCTGAGGCTCACCCTCGAGCGTCTGCTCCTTCGGCTCGACCCCCTTCCGAGGACCGTCTTCGTGCTCTTCGAGATCGAGGGGTTCAAGCACCGCGAGATCGCCTTGATCCTCGGCATCCCCGAGGGCACGTCCCGCTATGCCCTCTTCGAGGCCAAGAAGGCGCTCCAGACCGCGATCCTCACGTCGAGGCGCGCGAGGGCGGAAACATGAGCTTCAGCTGCCGGGACCTGGACGACGCCCTCCGCGGGCAGGAGCCTGCGGCCCTCGAGGCGGCCCGGGCCCACGCCTCGGGCTGCGCCTCGTGCCGGGAGGCCCTCGCGGCCTGGGACGAGATCACGGCCGAGGCGATGACGCTGCGCCGGGAGTGGCCCAGTCCCGACCTCTGGCCGCGCATTCGCCGGGAGCTCGAGCAGGCGGCGCGGCAGCGTGAGGCGCGCTCGGGCTGGCGCTGGAGCTTCTCCGGCCGGCTGTCCCTGGCCGCTGCCGCGGCCCTCGTCCTGGCCCCGATCGGCTGGCTGATCCTCCACGGACCCGGCCACCCGTCCGTCGGGCCGACGGCGGCGGGACGGTTCCTCAGCGAGCAGGCCCTGCGGGACGTGGAGCGGCACGAGGCGGAGTACGTCGCGTCGATCGAGCGCCTGGCCGCCCTCGCCGAGCCCCGCGTGCAGCAGGCGGACTCGCCGCTCCTCGCCGGCTACCGCGAGAAGCTCCGCCTCCTCGACGCCGCGATCGCGACCTGCCGGGCCCAGGTCGAACGCAACCGGTGGAACGCCCACCTGCGCCGCGAGCTCCTCGCGATCTACCAGGAGAAGCAGCGCACCCTCCAGCAGCTCATGGAACAGGAGACGTGATGGCGACGACACTCGCCGCTCTCGTCCTCGCCGCCGCCGCAGCGTCCGCTCCCGCGGCGTCCCGCGAGGAGGTGGCCCGCGACTTCGATCGGGTCGTGTCCCTGCCCGCCGGGCGCTCCGTGCGGGTGTCGAACGAGCACGGGGACGTCGCGATCCGGGCCGGCGCGGGGTCGGACGTGGCTCTCCGTGCGAGGATCTGGGCCTCGGCGGGCACGCGCGCGGAGGCGGAGACGCAGGCCAGCCGGGTCCGGGTCGAGGTGAAGGAGGACGCAGAGGGCGTCGCGTTCCGCACCGTCTACCCGGAGCCGGTGTCGGGGTCCGAGGACGTGTCGCTCTCGGTCGACTACGAGCTCACGGTGCCGCGGACGGCGCCCGTCTCGGTGCGCAGCCGCTTCGGCGACGTCACCGCCGCCGGTCTCGAGGCGCCCGTGGAGATCGTCAACGGCCACGGCCGCATCGGCGTGAGCGACACGGCCGGCGGGGGGCGCCTCCAGAACGAGTTCGGGATCGTCGACGCCGAGCGGGTCGCGGGGACGCTCTCGGTCACGAGCACGAACGGCCCGGTGACCGTCGCCGGCGCGGGCGGGACCCTCACCGTGAGCAGCCGCTTCGGCGACGTCACGGTCCGGCAGGCGCGGGCGGCCGTCGATCTGACGGTCAACAACGCGAACGTCGAGGTGTCGGACGCGGCCGGCCCCGTCCACGTGACCGACTCGTTCTGCTTCGTCCTGGCGTCGGCCATCGGCGGCGACCTGACCGTCGACAACCGGAACGGCCGGGTCGACGCGCGAGGGGTCGGCGGGAAGCTCGCCGTGACCAGCGTGCAGGGGGAGCTGGCCTTCGCCGAGGTGGGCGGGGCCGTGGTCACGAGCTCGGAGGGCCGTGTCTCGGGGACCCACGCGACGGGCCCGGTCCGCGTCCGCAACACCGGCGGAGCGGTCCTCCTGCGCGACGTCCGCGGCGACGTCGACGTGCGGAACGCCTCGGGTCCGGTCAGCGTGCAGGAGGTCCGGGGGGGGATCGCGGTCGCGAACAGCCTCGGCGACGTGGACGTCGCCGGCATCCACGGCCGCGCCAGCGTCGAGACCTCGAAGGGCGCGATCCTCCTCCGGGACGTCACGGGGCCGGCCCGCCTGCAGGGCCGCCACGGCCGACTCGAGGCGCGGCGGGTGGGCGGGAGCCTGGAGGTGGTGGGCAGCAACGGCGACGTCAGCGTCGCGGAGGTGAAGGGGAGCGTCCTCGTCAAGACGAGCTTCGGCCTGGTACAGGCGAAGGACGTCGGGCCCCTCACCGTCGACAGCGACAACGCCGCCGTCCGCGCCACGTCGGTGCGGGGAGACGCGGCGGTCCGGACGTCGTCCGGCGGGGTTCTCCTCTCGGGAGTGGAGGGGAGCGTCGTCGTCACGAACGAGAGCGGCCCGGTCGAGGTGGACGGCATCGTGCCGGGGGGACCGGAAGGCTGTCGGCGGATCGCGCTCGCCACCGCGTTCGCGCAGGTCAAGGTCGTCCTGCCCGCCGGCGTCGGCTTCATCGTGAACGCGAAGACGTCGCTCGGCAAGGTCCGCTCCGGCCTGCCCCTCCCGGCGGGCGGCGCCGGCGACTCCCTCGTCGGTCCCGTGGCCGGCGGCGGCTGCGAGGTCACCCTCGCCAACCGCGCCGGCGACATCATCCTGCTGACCGCCGACGCGCCGACAAGGCCGCGGAGCGCCGCCGCCGGGCCGCAGCCGAAGACGCCGTGACGGGGAGGCGCCGCCTGTCCGGCGGCAGGGCCGCCTGCGGCCTGCTCCTCCTCGTGCTCCCGGCGGCGAGCGCCAGGAGCTCGGACGCACCGCGAGTCCACGCGCGAGAGGTGGTGGGGCCGATGCGCGTCGACGGCGCGCTCGACGAGCCCGCGTGGGCGATGGCGGAGCCGGCCGCCGGCTTCCGCCAGCGCGACCCTCGCGAGGGCGAAGCGGCCACCGAGTCGACCGAGGTGCGGGTGCTCTTCGATTCCGACACCCTCTACGTGGGGGTGGTCGCCCTCGATCGCGAGCCGGACCGGGTGATCGCCCGCATTCTCGAGCGGGATCGCATCATGACCCAGGGGCTCGACAACGCCGCGAAGTTCGCCGGCGACGACGTGGTCGCGATCACCCTGGATCCCTTCCTCGACCACCGGAACGCATTCCTCTTCGCCACCAACCCGAACGGGGCGGAGCTCGAGGCCCTCGTGACCGACGAGAGCCCCACCCTGAACCTGGACTGGCAGACGGTCTGGCGGGTGGCGGCCCGCCGCACGAGCCGGGGCTGGACGGCCGAGTTCGCGATCCCGTTCCGCAGTCTCCGCTACCCGAGGGTCGACGGCGAGCAGGTCTGGGGCTTCGACGTCGAGCGGATCATCAGGCGCCGGAACGAGGACACGCTCTGGAGCGCGTGGTCCCGCGCCGAGGGCGGGCTCAACCGGGTGAGCCGGGCCGGCCTGCTCCTGGGGCTCCGCAGCCTGCCCCGTCCGGCCTGGAACGTCGAGCTGAAGCCGTACGGGCTGGGCGGCCTCACGGAAGAGCGCGCCGCCGACGGGACGCTGCCCCGGCAGCCGGAGTGGCGCATCGGGGGCGACGCCAAGTGGGAGGTGCAGCCGGGGCTGGTGCTCGACGGGACCGTGCGGCCCGACTTCGCGCAGGTGGAGGCGGACGACCAGATCGTGAACCTCACGCGCTTCGAGGTCTTCTTTCCCGAGAAGCGCGACTTCTTCCTCGAGAACGCCGGCATCTTCGACTTCGGCACGCGGGGCTCCTACGAGACCCCGCCCTTCCTGATGTTCTTCTCGCGGCGCATCGGGATCGTGGACGAGGGCGAGGTACCCGTGCTGGGCGGCCTGCGGCTCTCGGGCCGGGCGGGCCGGCAGACCGTGGGCCTTCTCGACGTCGCCACGGACGCCGCCTTCTCCGAGCCGCGCACCAACTTCGGGGTGCTCCGCTACAAGCGCGACGTCGGCGAGCGCGGCTACGTCGGGGGCATGGTCACCGACCGCCGGACGAGCGCGGGCTCCGAGACCGACTTCGGCGCCGACGCGTCGCTCTGGCCCTCGTCCCGCCTCAACCTCACCGGCTTCGCCGCGCGCACGACGCGAAGCGACGGGACTTCGGACTCCGCTTTCCGGGGGGCGGCGGAGTACAGCGGCGATCCGGTCTACCTCTTCGGGGAGTACATGCAGATCGGGCCCGAGGCCGAGACCGGCATGGGCTTCGTCACCCGCACCGACATCCGGCGCGCCACCGGAAAGGCGCAGTACACCTTCCGGCCCCCGATCTCCGGCCTGCGCCGCCTCGACGTGTACGTGGGCGGGAAGTACCAGACCCGCGTCGACGGCGAGCCCCAGGACGGCAACGGCTTCGTCGGCTTCTCGGCCGGCCTGGACTCCGGTGACGGCCTGAGCTTCACCCACGTGGTCGGGTACACGGTGCTGGACGACGGCTTCAGCCTCGCCGACCGCATCCCGATCGACCCCGGCCGCTACGACCTCCGCGACACGGAGATCTCGCTCTACTCCAGCCCGAACCGCCCCCTGCTCGCCTCCGCGGCCGCCTCCCTGCAGCACCTCTGGGACGGCGACCTGTCGGCCCTCTCCGGCAGCCTCACCCTGCAGGGCGGCTCGCACCTGTCGCTGTCGGCGAGCTACACCCGGAGCGAGACGGCGCTGCCCAAGGGGGGCTTCGTCGCGCACGTGGCCGGGCTGCGCGCGGGGTGGGCCTTCTCGACCCGCCTCGCCGCGCACGTCTACGCGCAGTACGACAGCCTCGACCAGCAGTTCCTCGCCAACGTCCGCCTTCGGTTCATCTACCGTCCGGGCAGCGACATCTACGTCCTCTACAACGAGGAGAGGGGCGCGCCGGGGGACCCGCGGGCGGTGGTGAACCGCGGCTTCGCGGTGAAGGGGACCTGGCTCGTCCGGTTCTGAGAGCGGCTTCGTTCCGCCGGGTGGGCGTCTCACTCCGCACGGATGACACGCCCGCCTCGCCGGATCCACAATGGCGGGTCATGAGCGAAGCCGCGCCGACGGCGCTCGGCCGCCAGCTGGTCCTCGACGAGATCTTCGACCTCGCCCTCTACCGCTCCTTCCGGGGGCTCGCCCAGGGCCGTCTCCGGGACGCGCTCGACGAGCTCATCCGGGTCGAGACGCGCCACGTCGCCTTCTGGCAGGAGTTCTTCGGCCTGAAGGAGCTCACCGCGCTCGACCTCGGCCGTCGACTCAAGCTCGGGCTGCTCGTCGCGGCGTGCCGGGTGCTCGGGGAAAGCGCCATCCACGTCGTGCTGGAGGCCATCGAGGTCCACGGCGTCCGCAAGTACCTGACCGTCTGGAGCCGGTACAAGGACGGGCCGCTCGGCGCCGCTCTCCGCGGGATCCTCGAGGACGAGTTCAAGCACGAGGACATGGTCGTCAGCGGCGATGCGGAACGTCGCGTCACCCCGGAGAGGGTCCGCAACCTCTTCCTCGGCCTGAACGACGGCCTCGTCGAGATCCTGGGGGCGGTGAGCGGGTTCTACGCCGCCTTCGGGAGCTCGGGGGCCGTTCTCGCCGCGGGCTTCACGGTCGCCGTCGCGGGGGCCCTGTCGATGGCCGCCGGGGCCTTCATCGCCGCGGGCTCGGAGGCCGAGGTGCAGTCCATCGAGGACGAGCGCCGTCGCTTCCTCGGCGACGCGGTGGCGGCGGAGGCGGCGGAGAGCCCCCTCGTCTCCGCCCTCGTCGTCGGGCTGGGCTACTTCGCGGGCGCCCTGGTGCCGGTGCTGCCGGTCCTCCTCGGAGCGGCCGGCATCCTGCCGACGGTCGTCGCCGCCGGAGTCACGATCGTCGTCGTCTCCGCGATCGTCGCCTTCATCTCCGGCATGAACGTGAGGCGGCGGATCCTGCTCAACCTCGCCGTAATGGCGATCGCGGTGGCCGTGACCTACGCCATCGGTCTCCTCGCGAAGGCCGTCCTGGGCATCGCCGTCTAGGACGCCGGGCCACGGTCAGGCGACCGGGAGGCAGACCCGCACGTCCAGCCCGTCCTCGGCCGGGAGCACGACCGCGCACCGCTCGGCGGGGGCGAGGATGTCGAAGGCCGTCGGGGGGCCGGCGTCGAACTCGATCTCCCGCACGGGCAGGCGGGAGAGGTTCGTGACGAGGAGGCCGGCGCGAGGGTGGACGACGTGCAGCCGCTCGAGGCCCGGGAGCCCCTCCTGGCGTCTCAGGAGGTCGATCGCCCGCAGCGAGCGGCGCACCGTCACCTCGTCCACGCCGGCCACCGCGTCGCGGACCAGGCGGGCGAGGTCGGCGAGGGGCGCCGTCTCGAGGCGCTCCCGCTCGATCGACGCGCGGGCCATCGCGACGGCGCACCCGAAGTAGGTCGCCGGGAAGCCCGGCAGCAGCCGCCGGACGTCCACCGGGCAGCTCAGGAACGCGGTCGCCTCGCTCGCGGGGGCCCACGCGGGGACGTGCTCCCTCCAGAGCCACGCCGCCACGACGTCGTTGTGCGAGAGGCGGACGGGGCAGGCCGCCTGGGCCGGGCCGAGGAGGGCGGAGAGCTCGCTCTTCGGGAAGAGCCGGCGGGTCCATCGCAGCCGGTCGCGCGGGATCTCCGGACGCCTGCCGCCGAGGAAGAGGCCGCAGGCCTCGCGCACGCCCTCCGGATCGAGGGGCGCGCCGGCTTCGCTCCCTCCGGCGGCGAGGACGCTCCGATCGAGCGCGGGCGGAGGGACGTCGCGGCCGTGGAAGACGCGCGACCAGGCCGAGAGGAGGTAGAAGTAGCTGAAGCCGTCCGCGATCGCGTGGGAGAGGCCCACGCCCAGGACCGAGCCGTCCGGAGTATGGGTCAGGCGGACGCGGGCGAGCGGCCGGCCTTCCACGGTCTCGACGGGATCCACGAACCGCTGCCGCTCGACGCTCTCGGAGAACGTCGCCGCCGACGTGTCGACCTCGAACGTGAGGCCGTCGGCGGCGGGCTCGAAGGCGTACTGGGCGCCGCACCGGACGAGCCGGCTGCCGGCGGGCGGAAAGAGGGCGAGCGTGCGCCGGAGGCTCCCGGCCAGGCGTTCCGCGTCCATCCGCCCCTCGTAGGCGAACACGAACTCGAGCGGATAGGCGCCCCGCCCCGTGAAGACGAGGTCGATGGGCGAGAGAGGGATCATCACGCGGCCGAGCGCCCCTCGGGGTCCGGCCCGTCCGGACGCGCCGCAACGAGGACCGCCCGAAGGTCCTCGAACATCCTGTAGGTGAGGCCCCAGATCACGAGGCCTTCGATGCGCAGGCACGGCAGGTCGAGGACGTTCTCCTCGTACTGGTACTGCAACGTCGAGCGGGTCTCGGGCGCGAGGAGCCTCGAGAGGGGGAGCCAGTGCAGGCTCACCACCTCGTGGCTCGGCGTGCCGTCGATCGTCCGGGACAGGCGGAAGACGAACGGCGCGATCACGAGGTCCACCGGCCGGCCCCGGGCGAGCGCCTTCACCTCGTCGAGGGCTCCGAGGGACTCGCCGTCCCGCGCCAGGTCGAGCCCCGTCTCCTCGAGGGTCTCCCGCACCGCCGTGGCCTCGGGAGAGGGATCGTCCGGCTCGGCCCGCCCGCCCGGGAAGCCCATGTGCCCGGACCAGGGGTCCTTCTCGTGCTCGGCCCGCCGGATGAAGAGGATCTCCACCCCCTCCTTTCCCTCGCGGAGGACGAGGGCCACCGCCGCCCGCGGCATTCCACCCGCGACCCGGACCGGGGCGTGGCCGCGGAGGGCCCGGCCGAGCTCGTCCCAGCCGGTCACCGGCCGGGTGCCAGAGCGAGGAGGGCCCGGGCGTGGGTCAGCCACAGGAAGCCCATGTTCGGGGCGAGCTTTCCGCCGGAGAGGAGACCGTCCACCTCGGCCGGCGAGGCGTAGCGGAGGCCCGCGATCTCGTCGGCGGGCGGCGCGAAGCCTTCGAGCGGGACGTCCGTCCGCCCGAGGTAGCTCGCGACGTGGTAGGTCACGTTCCGGATGCCGCCGCCGGGCCCGATTCGCACGTCCCGCAGGTTGAGCTGGAGCGAGACCCGGCGGAAGACCGCGTGACGCGAGAGGTCGAGAGCCGCGGCGAGCCGCTCGTACTCCGCCGCGTCGCGGCCGAGGCGCACGCGCGGCGAGGCCGGGTCGCCGAACAGCTCCTCGCCCGCCTCCCGCACCGCCGCCGCGTCGAAGTCCTCGCCCTCGTCGACGTGGCCGCCCACCGTCTTGTCCCAGCGCCCGCCGTTCTCCTTGTCCTCGGGGCGGAGCTGCAGCAGCACGTCGCCCCGCGCGTTCACGAGCAGGATGTTGATGGCGCCGACGGCGAGGCCCGAGCGCTTGGCCTCCGCGCGGGGCAGGGCGCCCGCCGGGCGGCCGTCCTCGTGGTAGACCCGGACCCTCTCGTCCTGCGGCTCCGGCACCGCCGCCTCAGGACTCGAGCAGCTGGAGCTGGCGGTGGGCTCCGCCGGCGATCAGGCCGTAGGCCAGGATGAAGGAGGCGTGGACCAGCGGGTCGAGGTGCGCCGCCCCGAGGGCCTGGAAGTGGGCGAAGATGACGTCGGCCACGCTGAGGACGAAGAACCCGCCGAGGAGGATCGCCCAGACGTCGCCGGCGTGGGAGCCGCGCAGGCGCAGGGCGATCCGCAGGAGGAGGGCGAGGGGCAGCAGGAGGACGAGGTCCAGCACCGGGTAGGCGACGTTCAGGATGCGCTCGAGGAGCGTGCCGCCGGTCGCCGCCACCGGGCGCAGGAGGGGCAGGGCCACGAGCACGCCGACCGCGCCCACCCCGGCGACGATGCCGACCCGCTCCGCCAGCGAGCCGATCGGGAAGCCCGCCTCCCGATAGGCGTTCAGGAAGACGAGGAAGGACGCGATGAGGAACGGGTAGGCGAGGACGAAGAACATGTCGGCGACCGACGGGAACGGAGTCTCCCCGTTCACCACCTGGAAGGGAGCGAGGCACAGCTGGCCGGCGAACATCGACAGCACGCCCTGGGAAAGGAGGAGCCACGCCGGCCGGGCCGGGTTGTCCGCCTCGAGGCGATCGCGGCACGCGAACGCGAACGCGGAGCCCGCGAGCAGGTACACGAGCTTCACCAGGGCGGCGATCATGAGGAGGCGGCTCGGGGGCAGCAGCCGGGCATAGAGGGCGCCCGCCGGCGCCGCGGCCCAGCCCAGGAAGAGAAGGACGGCCAGGCCCAGGACCGCCCACGGCAGGGCTCCGCGCGACCTCTTCCCGCTCATCGAGGTGCCTCCAGGGCGGCGAGCGCGGCCCGAACCTCGGCGACCACCGATGCCGCCTTGTCGCGTCCGAGGAAGATGTTGAGGCCCCCGCCCAGCTTGCCGAGCAGGGCCTCCAGCTGGTCGCGGCTCATCGTGGCCGCGATGCCGAGCCTCTGGCAGTGGGCCTCGGTGGCCGACCGCGCCATGGTGTCCCCGATGTACGGGGCCATCGCCTTCACCATCACCTCGACGGCCTCGCTCGTCGTCATCTCGAACGCGAAAGGTAAGGAACCGGCGGCCGGGTGTCAAACGCGGCACGACTTGACGGGACCGGAGGGCCCACATAGCGTAGGTTCTGCGCCTCACCGACGGCCATGAACGACCAGCTGGCTCGAGGGCTGCCCCCGATCGACGAGGCCTACCAGGGTCCTTCCTGGTGGCACCTGTCGCGTCTCGGCGACGCGAGGACCAACCCCGGCATGCGACGCATTGCCGGGATCGGGGCGCTCGTCCTGGCCGTGTCCCTGGTCACGGGGATCCTCAACGTCACCTGGGACTGGAACGGGATCCCGGTCCGGATGGGCGGGGTGGAGCTGCCCATCACCGTCTACCCGCCCTTCGTCTTGAGCCTCCTCGCCGCGGTGTGGCTGGGCCCGACCTGGGGGCTCGTGCCCGCCTACACGGCCAACCTCGCCGGCGCGCTCGTCGCGGGGATCGGTCCCTTCACGTCGCTCCTCTTCGCCCTCGCCGGCGCGCTCGAGATCCTCATCTTCTGGGGCTCGATGGTGACGCTCAACATCAACCCCGAGCTGCGGCGCTGGCGCGACGTCGCCCGGTTCGGCCTCGTGTGCCTGATCGCCCCGATCACCGCCTCCCTCGCGGTGCTGCTCTGGAACACCGCGCACGGCCTCGACACCACCCAGGGCCTCCGGGTGTGGCGGGGCTGGGTGATCGGGGACTTCCTCCAGGCGAGCCTCGTGGTGGCGCCCCTCCTGCGCTTCACGGGACCCCGGGCCCGGCCCTGGATCGACCGCCAGTTCGCGGCCCCGCCCCGCTACGAGGTCACGTACACCCGCGCGGCGATGCTGGCCGCCGTCACCTTCACCCTCATCGCGGTGCTCGTCTTCGTCGGGATCGACATGCTCCAGGAGTCCCTCGACCTCGACCCCGGCGCCCGCACCCGCAACGGCCAGCTCCTCGGGGAGCGGCTGCGCGAGATGCAGCTCTACCTCGGCGTGCTCGTCGCCGCCCTCACCGTCTCGGCGAGCGTCTTCTCGACCGTCCTCGCGCGCATGGGAGAGCGCCAGCGCAGCCTCTCGCGGCGGGAGAGCCTCACCGGCTGCTTCAACCGGCGCGCGTTCTACGAGCTCTTCCCGCGGGAGGTGGAGCGGGCGCGCCGCCTCGGCCACGGGGTCGCGGTCGTCTTCCTCGACATCGACCACTTCAAGCTCATCAACGACCGTCGCGGCCACGAGACGGGGGACCGGGTCCTCCAGCAGCTCTCGGCGCGCCTGCAGGGCATCATCCGGGAAACCGACCTCCTCTTCCGCTGGGGCGGCGAGGAGTTCGCGATCCTCCTTCCCCACACGGGAGAAGGTGAGGCGGCGGCGCTCGGCGAGCGCATCCGGGTGGCCGTCGCCGAGCGGCCCTTCGCGGCGAGCGAGACCCATCCCGCCGTCGCAGTGACCGTGAGCGTGGGCGTGGCGGGCACGGGCGAAGGGCCGGCGGATCCCGACGCGCTCCTCGCCCGGGCCGACGCCGCATGCTACCGGGCCAAGGAGGCCGGCCGCAACCGCGTCGAGGCCGAGCCTCCCGCCTGAGCCGTCCGCAATCGCCAGCCTCGCCGGTCGCCGATCGACTGAGGGCCGCTCGACGCCGGGCCCCGGACGGGCGGATGATGGCGGGGCCGGCCTGGCCAGACCAGGCGCCAAGACGGAGGGCGCGGAGCGAATCGCCCCTCGAGGAGAACACGATGAACCGGCCCGCCCTCTTCCTCGCGATCGGTCTCGCCGTCCTGTCCCCCGCCCGACCGTCGCTCGCCGCTGCCTCCGCCGAGGGCCTCGTCGTGCCGGTCGGCGGGGGGCACCTGCAGGTCGCCTTCTGCGCCGACGACGTGGTCCGGGTGGCCTTCGCCCGCGACCCCGCCTTCTTCGGCCGGCCGAGCCTGGCCGCGGGGGGACGTCGCTGCGCGGCGGTCGTCGCCGAGAGGAGGGACGACCAGGGCCGGGCGACGCTCTCCACGTCGAAGATGAAGGTGCAGGTCGACCTCGGAACGGGGCAAGTCGCCTTCCTCGACGCGCGGGGCGAGCCGGTCCTCGTCGAGAAGAAGGGGGGACGCTCGCTCGAGCCCGCCGAGGTCCAGGGGGAGAAGACGTCCCACCTCCGCCAGGAGTGGGACGAGAACGACGGCGAGGCCCTCTACGGCCTCGGCCAGCAGCAGCTCGGGCTCCTCGACCTCAAGGGCTACGACCTCGACCTGTGGCAGCGCAACGCCACGGTCGTCGTGCCCTTCCTCGTCTCGAGCCGCGGCTACGGCGTCCTCTGGGACAACACCTCGTACACCCGTTTCGGCGACCTGCGGCCGTGGGACCCCATCCCTCCCTCCCGCCTCAGCGACGCGACCGGGCGGGCGGGCGGCCTCACCGGCTCGTACTACGCCGGCGCCTTCGAGTCGCTCGTGGCGACCCGCGTCGACCCCGCGATCGCCATCGCCGTGCCCTCGGCGGCGAAGCAGCCCAACCGGCGCATCCACGACGCGCTGCCGCCCGAGGGCCCGATCAGCGTGAGGTGGGAGGGGGCGGTCGAGGCGACCGAGAAGGGCGATCACCTCTTCCAGCTCTACTCCAACGGCGGCATCCGCATGTGGGTGGACGACCGCCTCGTGGCCGACCACTGGCGGCAGGGCTGGCTGCCCTGGATCGACCTCGCCAAGGTGCCGCTCGAGAAGGGCCGTCATCGCCTGAAGGTCGAGTGGTCGAAGGACCAGGGGATGGAGACCGTGCGCCTCCTCTGGAAGACGCCGGCTCCGGCGCGCTCGACGTCACTCTGGTCCGAGGTCGGAGACGGCGTCGACTACTACTTCGTCTACGGCCCCTCGCTCGACCGCGTGCTCGCCGGCTACAGACGGCTCACCGGCGAGGCGCCCATGATGCCCCGCTGGGCCTTCGGCCTCTGGCAGAGCCGGCAGCGCTACGAGACGCAGCAGCAGAGCCTCGACGTGGTGGACGGCTTCCGCTCCCGTCGCATCCCCTTCGACACGATCGTGCAGGACTGGTTCTACTGGCGGGAGGCCGAGTGGGGGTCGCACCGCTTCGACCCCGCGCGCTTTCCGGACCCCAACGGCTGGATCAAGGCCATCCACGAGAGGAACGCGCGCCTCATGATCTCGGTCTGGGGCAAGTTCTACCCCGGCACGGAGAACTTCGAGGGGATGCGCTCGCGAGGCTTCCTCTACGAGACGACCCTGCGCTCCGGCTTCCGGGACTGGGTCGGCCCCGGCTACCCCTACGCCTTCTACGACGCCTTCAACCCCGAGGCGCGGAGGCTCTTCTGGGCGCAGGTGGAGCGCGACCTCTTCCACCGCGGCATCGACGCCTGGTGGATGGACGCGACCGAGCCCGACCTCCTTCCGACGCCCGACCTCGACGCCCAGCGCGCACACGTGAACCCGACGGCGATGGGCACGGGCTCGCGGATGCTGAACGCCTATCCCCTCGTCAACAGCCAGGGCGTCTACGAGGGCCAGCGGAGGGCGGCGCCCGACCAGCGCGTCTTCGTGCTCACGCGCTCCGCTTTCGCCGGGCAGCAGCGCTACGCGGCGGCCACCTGGTCCGGCGACATCACCTCGACCTGGACCGCCCTCCGCCAGCAGATCCCGGCCGGGCTCAACTTCTCGATCTCCGGGATCCCCTACTGGACGGTGGACACGGGCGGCTTCTCGGTGCCCGGCCGCTTCTCGGCGAGGGACCCGAAGCCCGAGGACGCCGAGGAGTGGCGCGAGCTCAACGCGCGCTGGTTCGAGTACGCGACCTTCCTGCCCCTGACCCGCGTCCACGGCGAGGCGCCCAAACGGGAGATGTGGGAGATGGGCGGGGAGTCGCACCCGGCGTACCAGGCCATCCTGAAGTTCGACCGCCTGCGGTACCGGATGCTTCCCTATGTCTACTCGCTCGCGGGCGCGGTGACGCACGAGGCGGGCACGTTCCTGCGGCCGCTGGTCATGGACTTCCCGCGGGACGGCGAATCGCTCCGGGTGACCGACCAGTTCCTCTTCGGCCCCGCACTCCTGGTGAGCCCCGTGACGGAATACAGGGCGCGGAGCCGCTCGATCCGGCTTCCCCTCGGCGCCGAGTGGTACGACTTCTGGACGGGGGCGAGAGTCGCCGGAGGACGGACGATCGCCGTCGACGCACCCTACGACTCGATCCCCGTCCACGTACGGGCGGGGTCGATCGTGCCCTTCGGGCCGGAGATCCAATGGACGGGTGAGAAGCCGGCCGACCCCGTCACCGTCTTCGTCTACGCCGGGGCCGACGGGGCGTTCACGCTCTACGAGGACGACGGGCTCACCTACGGCTACGAGAAGGGGGCCTTCGCCCGCATCCCGATCCGCTGGGACGACGCGCGGGGCACACTGACGATCGGGAAGCGCGAGGGCTCTTTCCCCGGGATGCTCGACTCGCGGACGTTCGAGGTGGTCTTCGTGACGAAGGACAAGCCCGTCGCCTTCTCGTTCGTGCCGAAGGCCGATCGCGCCGTCCGCTACGACGGGGCGGCGGTCGAGGTCGACGTCGGGAGCACGCCCCGGTAGGCTGGGCCGCTTCCCAACCGTTCGAACTCGGGCATGGCGGCCCGCGTACTGGATAGTGCAGGCGCCTTGCGCCCGCGGGAGGGGGCCATGCCGAGGAGACTGACCCGCGACACGCAGCACGCGGTCCTGGGTGGTGTCGCCGCCGGGTTCGGCGTGTATCTGGACGTCGACCCCGTGCTGGTCCGCCTGGCGTTCGTCCTCCTGGCCTTCGTGAACGGCCTGGGGATCCTGTTCTACCTGGCCAGTTGGTTCCTGATGCCCCGCGGGGAGGTGGTCGCGGCCGGAGCGGCTCCCGCTTCTCCCACGGCCGGCTCCGGCTTCGAGACGCTGCGCGATGCCGGCACGCGGCTCGCGGCCGAGGTCCGCCAGGGCGCCCCCGACCCGGCCGCCGCCCAGCTCGCGATCGGCTCGGTCCTCATCGCCGGCGGCGCCCTGCTGCTGGCCCACAATCTCGGCTGGCTGCACTGGCCGCACTGGATGCGGTTCGAGACCCTGTGGCCGCTGCTCCTCGTGGCCCTGGGGGTCGGCCTCGTCGTGAAGTCCCGGCGGCCGGCCTCGGCATAGCCGTCCCGGGGGACTCCGCCGGGTCGGTTCCGGGCGATCGCGCGGCCCGCGGGTCGTCGTCGCCGGGCGAGCGTGGACTTTGCTCGGGACGGCGGGATAATGCCGACCTGACCCCCGCGGAGGACCCATGGCCATGATCGAGGAAGGAAAGAAGGCGCCGGACTTCGCGCTGGCCTCGTCCGAGGGTGGCGAGGTCAGCCTGAAGGACCTCAAGGGCAGGACGGTCGTCCTCTACTTCTACCCGAAGGACGACACCCCGGGCTGCACGCGCGAGGCCTGCGCCTTCCGCGACTCCCAGGCCGCGCTCAAGAAGAAGGGCGTCGTCGTGCTCGGGGTGAGCGGCGACTCCCTCGCCTCCCACGAGAAGTTCAGGGCGAAGTACAAGCTCAACTTTCCCCTCCTCTCCGACCCCGACAAGGCCGTGGCGAAGAAGTACGGGGCGTGGGGGGAAAAGGTCCTCTACGGAAAGAAGACGGTGGGGATGATCCGCTCGACCTTCGTCATCGACGGCGGGGGCGTCGTGCGCAAGGTCTTTCCGAGGGTCAAGGTCGACGGCCACGCCGAGAAGGTCCTCGAGGCCGTTTCGGCGCTCTGAGCCTGCCCGTCTCCACCCCGGACGCGAAGTAGAATCGCGCCGCCGATCCTTACGCCCGGAGGTGCACATGCGGCGCGCGGCGGCGCTTCTCGCCTCCTTCCTCGGAGCCTGCTGGCCGGCGGTCGCCTACGGCGATCCTCCGCGTCCCGCAGTCGTCGCCTACGTCTTCCCCCGCGACCGCGTCCTCGATCCCGCGGACATCCGGGCGGAGAAGCTGACCCACGTCAACTACGCCTTCGCGAACGTCGAGGGCGGACGGGTCGTCGAGGGCTCTCCCGGAGACGCCTCCAACCTGAAGGTGCTGACCGGCCTGCGGCGGGACCACCCGCACCTGAAGGTGCTCGTCTCGGTCGGCGGGTGGACATGGTCGAGGGGTTTCTCGGACGCCGCGCTCACTGCGAAGAGCCGTCGCGCGTTCGTGGCGAGCGCGCTCGACTTCGTGCGCCGGCACGACCTCGACGGCTTCGACGTGGACTGGGAGTACCCGGGGCTCGCCGGCGACGGCAACCCGCACCGGCCGGAGGACGGGGCGAACTTCACCGCCCTCATGGCCGAGCTGCGGGCGGCCCTCGACCGCGAGGGCGCGCGGCGAGGCCTGCACTTCCTGCTCACGTTCGCCGCCGGCGCCTTCCCCGACTTCCTCGCCCACACCGAGATGGCGAAGGTCCAGGCTTCGGTCGACCTCGTGAACCTCATGACGTACGACTTCCGCGAGGCCGACGGCGCGGAGCCGGCCGGCCACCACGCGAACCTCTACCCGCACCCCGCCGACCCCCGCCAGCAGTCCGCGGACGGCGCGGTGAGGGACTTCCTCGCCGCCGGCGTGCCGGCCCGGAAGCTCGCGCTCGGCGTGCCGTTCTACGGGCGGGCCTGGGGCGGGGTGAGCTCGCCCGAACGGCTCTACCGGGAGGGAAAGCCGCCCGGCCAACGGATCGACACCTCGTACGCGTCCCTCGCGGGGCTCGCCGGCCGCGAGGGATGGGTCAGGGACTGGGACTCCGGGGCGCAGGCAGCCTTCCTCTGGAACGAGGGGCGGCGGACGTTCGTGAGCTACGAGGACGAGGCCTCGCTGCGCCTCAAGAGCCGCTACGTCCGGGAGAAGGGCCTCGCGGGCGTGATGTTCTGGGAGTACTTCGCCGACCGCACCGGCGCGCTCCTCGACACGCTCGACGCCGCGCTCCGGGGCGAGGACGTGATCCCGCTCTCCGGCGTCTGGCGCTTCGAGACGGACCCCGGCGACCAGGGGCTCGTCTCCTTCTGGGAGAACCGGACTCTCGCCGAGCGGATCCGCCTTCCCGGAGCCTTGCAGGCCCAGGGCTTCGGGGAGGACGTCACCGTCGACACGAGGTGGACGGGCCAGATCGTGGACCGGTCGTTCTTCACGTCGCCGCGGTACGCGCCCTACCGGCAGCCGGGGAGCGTCAAGGTGCCGTTCTGGCTGCAGCCGGACAAGCACTACGTCGGCGCGGCCTGGTACGAGCGGGACCTCGTCGTGCCCTCGGAGTGGAAGGGCCGAAGGGTCGTCCTCCACCTTGAGCGGCCGCACTGGCAGACGATTGCCTGGCTCGACGGCCGGATCGTGGGGTCGAACGACAGCCTCTCGACGCCTCACGAACACGACCTCGGTCCGGTCGAGCCGGGCCCGCACCGGCTGACCCTCCGCGTCGACAATCGGCTGGTGGTGGACGTCGGGGAGAACTCCCACAGCGTGACCGACCACACGCAGGGCAACTGGAACGGCATCGTGGGCCGGATCGAGCTGCGGCCGACCGCCCCGGTCTGGATCGACGACCTCCAGGTCTTCCCGCACGTCGAGGCGCGGACGGTGTCGGTGCGGGGAACCGTCGGCAATGCCACGGGGCGGCCAGGCTTCGGCTCGTTGCGGCTCGCCGCTGAGCTGTCGAGCGGCGCCGCGATCGGTGCCGGGACCGTCGACGTGTCGTGGGACGGCACCGGGGGAAGTTTCGAGGTCCAGATCCCGCTCGCCACGAGCGTGCCCCTCTGGGACGAGTTCTCCCCGGCGCTCCAGGTCCTGCGCGCGGACCTCCAGACGCCCCACGGCCGAGACGTGCGGACGGTTCGCTTCGGGATGCGGGAGGTCGGCACTCAGGGCACCCAGTTCGTGATGAACGGCCGGAAGACCTTCTTCCGGGGCACCCTCGAGTGCGCAGTCTTCCCGAAGACCGGTCATCCCCCGACGGATGTCGACTCGTGGCGGAGGATCGTCCGCATCGCAAAGGCGCACGGCCTCAACACCATCCGCTTCCACTCCTGGTGCCCGCCCGAGGCCGCCTTTGCCGCCGCCGACGAGGAGGGCTTCTACTACCAGGTCGAGGTCGCCTCGTGGGCGAACGGCTCCACCCGGCTCGGGGCCGGCCTCCCGATCGACGATTGGCTCTACCGCGAGACGGCGCGGATCCTGAAGGCCTACGGCAACCACCCGTCGTTCGTCCTCCTTCCCTACGGCAACGAGCCCGCCGGCCGCGACGCCGAGTTCCTCGGCCGATGGGTCGAGCACTGGAAGGCCCGCGACCCGCGCCGGCTCTACACGAGCGCCTCGGGCTGGCCGCAGATCCCGGAGAACCAGTTCCACGTGACCCCGGACCCGCGCATCCAGGCCTGGGGGGCCGGGCTCACCTCCCGCGTGAACGCCAGGCCCCCGGAGACGCGCACCGACTACCGCGACTACGTGAGCGCGAGGAAGGTGCCGGTCATCAGCCACGAGGTCGGCCAGTGGTGCGTCTACCCGAACCTGGCCGAGCGCGCGAAGTACACCGGCTACCTGAAGGCGAAGAACTTCGACATCTTCGCCGACACGCTCGCCGCGAACGGCATGGCCGACCAGGCCGCCGACTTCCTCCACGCCTCCGGGAAGCTCCAGACGCTCCTCTACAAGGAGGACATCGAGTCCGCTCTCCGCACGCCGGGGATGGGCGGCTTCGAACTGCTCGACCTGCACGACTTCCCGGGCCAGGGCACCGCCCTCGTCGGCGTCCTCGACGCCTTCTGGGACCCGAAGGGCTACGTCACGGCCGACGAGTTCCGACGATTCGCCGGGGACACCGTGCCCCTCGCCCGACTCGACCGGCGGGTCTTCACGACGGCGGAGACGCTCGAGGCCGACGTCGAGGTCGCGCACTTCGGCCCTCGGCCTCTGGCCGGGGCGAAGGCGTCGTGGCGGCTCGTGGACGAGAACGGGAAGGCCGTGGCCCGCGGCGCGCTACCGCGCCGGGACGTGCCGGTCGACAACGGCATCGCCCTCGGGCGGTTGACCCTCCGGCTCTCGGGTCTGAAGGCGCCCCGCCGCTACCGACTCGTGGTGGGCCTCGATGGGACGCCCTTCGAGAACGACTGGAACGTGTGGGTCTACCCGCCGCGCGCCGACACCGCGGCGCCGGCCGGGGTGACGGTGGTACGGGCGCTCGACGCCGCGGCCGAGGAGCGCCTTCGCGAGGGCGGTCGCGTCGTCCTCCTCCTCCCTCCCGACCGCTCCCGCGGCGACGCACTCGGCAAGGTGGAGCTGGGCTTCTCGAGCATCTTCTGGAACACGGCCTGGACGGGCCGCCAGGCGCCTCACACCCTCGGCGTCCTCGTCGACCCGAGGCACCCGGCGCTCGCGGATTTCCCGACCGAGGGCCACAGCGACTGGCAGTGGTGGTATCTCGTCAGCCGGGCGGGGGCGATGATCCTCGACGGCCTGCCGCAGACGCTCCGGCCGACGGTGCAGGTGATCGACGACTGGGTCACGAACCGACGGCTCGGGCTCGTGTTCGAGGCGCGGGTGGGGAAGGGCCGGCTGCTCGTGTCGAGCATCGACCTCGAGCGGGACCTGGAGGTGAACCCCGTGGTCCGGCAGCTCCGCTACAGCCTGCTGCGCTACGCGGCGAGCGACCGCTTCGCGCCGGCGGTCGAGCTGACCGCCGGCGCGGTGCGAGAGCTGGCCGTGCCGTGAGTCCGGGAGCTGGAGGAGGCGGAGCGCCGGACCGATCTGGCGCCCCGCCCCTCGCGCCGACGCGGGTGTGCGGGCGACGACTTCGTCAGGCCTTGACCGCCGCCAGCAGCGCCGTTCCCTTCGGGCTTCCCCAGCCGGTGCAGGCGTCCCATCCCGTCCCGGCGGCGTACTTCTTCGACGACGGGAAGGCCCCGTTGTCGCCGGACACGATGTCGCGGAAGCAGGTGGCGTTGTTGGGCGACTGGTAGAGGAGCGGGTTGATGAACCCGACCGGCTTCCCGAGGCCCTGGTTGAGGAGGGCGACGAGGCCCGACCACAGGGGGGCCACCGCGCTCGTGCCGCCCGAGGGCCCTTCGGTCCCGTCCACGCGGACGATGTACCCCGTGTCCGCGTCGGCGTCGCCCGAGACGTCGGGCACTCCCCGCCCGACCTTGCCCCCGGGGTTGGCCGAGTTGGGAACGTGGGCGCTCGCCTGCCACGCAGGCAAGGGGAAGACCTCGCTCACCCCGCCGCCCGTAGCCCACCCGTCGTGGGTGTTCCACACCGTCTCGGCGGAGATCGAGCCGTTCGAGGCCTCGAGGTGGGTGCCCCCGCAAGACAGGACGTGCGGGCTCGACGAGGGGAAGTCCACGTTGGCCCGACGCGAAGGCTGGGGCGTGTCGTCGGTCCCGTGGTCTCCGGCGGCGCAGCAGATGGTCACCCCCATGAGGGCGGCCTCCTGGCACACCGCGTCGTAGTCTTGGATCGACTGCGGCGTGGACTCGGCCTCGGGGCCGCCCCAGCTGATCGACACCACAGACGGCCGGCGCTGCGCGTCGTGGACGGCCGCCCGCAGGGCGTCGATGAACCCGTCGTCGGTGTTCGGGGCGAAGTAGACCGCGATCCTGGCCTTGGGAGCGACGGCCCCCGCGACCTCGATGTCGAGCATCACCTCGCCGTCGGGCCCGTTGGGGTTGCCGGTGGGGTGGTTGTGGCCGCCGTCGACCGAGACGGCGCTGACGTTGGGAGTCGGGATGCCGAGCTTGGCGAAGTACTTCTTGAGGTCGGTCGTCTTGTAGCCGCCGCCGAACTCCAGGATGGCGATGCACTGGCCGCTGCCGTCGAGGCCGGGCGGGAAGCCGTAGAGCTTCGCCACTTGGACCGGGGTGAAGGCTCTGGCCGCGGCGGCCCGAGGCTGCCGGCCCTTGGCCGGCTTGAAGCGGAAGTGCGGGCGCACAGCGGGGCGGCTGTCGAGGCCGAAGACACCTTCCACGACCGATGCGAGGTCTTTCGGGATCCGGATGGCGCCCGTCCGGTGTCGGAAGCGCACCTTGTTGTGGACCATGGCCTTGACCCGGACGCCGAAGGCCTCCTGCATGGCCTGGACAGTGCCGGAGAGCCGGATCGTGCGCTGGGCCGCGCTCCGGCTCACGACGTCGAGGCCGTGCTCGTGAGCGAACTGCTCCACCCGGTCCAGGTCGTCCGGAGCGGCGCCGAACCGGGAGGCGAACTCCTCACGGCTGAGCGGCCTTCGTCTCGAGGGCGGGGTCGAAGCGAGGGCCGCGAGGTCCGCGGCGCGGTCGGCGCCCTCTCGGGCTCTCACCCTCACCGTCACCTCGAACCGCTCCCCCGGATCGATCTTGCCTGCCGACTTGGCGCCACGGAGCGGAGACTTCTGGCTCCCGGCTAGGACGACACGGGGCGTCGCTCGGCTTGCCATCCTCTTCTCCCTTCAACGAGTCGACTCGAAGCGGGCTCGCGCCGGCTCCGATCGAAGAATCGCCGGACCCTCCGGCTTTGCCTCATGTTCCTTTTTCAGGCGAATTGCGTTGCTGGACCTTAGTGGTCCGGCGCAGATCTGTCAAGAAGAGAGACGGCGAGACGCGCACTCGCTCACCCATTCGCGGCCACCGGCTCCCCCTTCGGCTCGGGCAGCAGGCGCCTGACCATGCCCTCGACGACCAGGATCCCGCCGACGCCCCCCATGACCCCGAGGAAGAAGGCCAGCGTCCGGTTGTCGCCGACGTTCAGGGAAGCCACGGTGAGCAAGCCCAAGCTCGCGGCCTGGAAGAGGAAGAGGCCGAACAGAGCGCCGGACAGGACGTTCCCGACCGCCCCGGGCTCGAGCCGCCCGTCCACGCGCGTGGGCCAGAGGATCGGGGTTCCGACACGGAAGACGTGCCGGGCCAGGCCTCCGAGCGCTCCGCCCAGGGCCGCGAGAAGGACGAGGACGTAGCCGGCCAGCGTCACCTTCACCCGGCTCAGACCCGGCTCGAGGTCGTGCTCGCCGTCCTCGGCGAGGACGACCAGCTCGGAGCCGGTGGCCACGCCGCTCAGGTCGAGATGGGCGTGGGCAGAGGCCTTCTTCGGGGCGAGCGTGACGCCGGGCGGGTCGAAGGTCACCCGCGATTTCGTGGCGGATCGGAGGTCGATCCTGTGGACGTGGTCGATCGCGTCGATCTCCACTCCCTGCTGGTCGCCCAGCCTCACCGTGAGCGGCAGCAGCGTCTGTTGGGAGAGGACCGTGGCCTGGGCCGGGTCGATGAGGATCTTCTTTGGCTCCGGCGCCTTGAACTCGACGTCCTTCGTGTCGGTCTTCCCGGTGGACGCGAGAAAGGCCGAGACCCTGACCCGCCCCGGCTCCTCCGCGGTGACGTCGATCGCGTCAGAGGCCCCGGTCTCCGCGTCGAGGACGATGTCGGCGAAGCCCTGGGTTCTCGTCCCCTTGTAGACGATCGAGGCCGCGGGGTCGGTCGTGACGCGGACGTGCCGAAGCTGCGGGTCGGCCGGCAGCGGGGGATCGAGCGTCACCCACAGCTGCGCCCGGGACCGGCCGTTGATCGGCACTCCCTCCCGGTCGGGGGGGTAGACGATCTGGAAGGCCGGCACCGGGTCCGCATAGACAGGGGGGAGGAGCACCCGGGAGAGCAGCGAGGCGAGTTTCGTGGGGATCATGACGAGCTCCTCGCCGGGCGCGAGGCCGTCCGACGTCGCCCGGATCGTCAGACGGCCGGGGACCCTCGCCGTGAAGTCGATCGGCGACGACGACCAGGCCCCCGCGGCTGACGTGACCCGGCCGGGCACGAGGTCGCCTGAGCCCACCGGGCCCGAGCCCGCGCTGCGGCTGCTCACGCTGATGCTGCGCATCCGGTCGTTGGGGACGGGACGATAGCCCTCGTCGAGGAAGTCCACCACGATCCGGGAGGTCTGGCCGACACCGAGCAACCGTCGGTCGACCCGGACCCGGAGTCGGGCCGGTGCGGCCTCGCCCTCGGACACCTGCAGGAGCGCGGCTCCCGCGGCGAGGAGACCCAGCGACGAGAGGCTTCCGACCCGGCGGAACAGGCGGCGCATGACAACCTCCCCCGGCGGCGCTTGCCGGAAGCCTCCTGCGGCCACCGGTTTGCACCCGAGATGCACGCCGCCTAATATGGGGCCCGCAACCAAGCCAATCCCAGGAAGCGTCCAGGGTTTATCCAGTTCCGGGTCACGGCCATGGAGTCCCGCTTCGGCGACTGCGTGCTCGACTCCGCGAGCCGCCAGCTGCGCCAACGGGGCGCCGTCCGCGCGCTCTCCCCCAAGGCCTACGATCTGCTCGACTTGCTGCTCGGCTGCCGGCCCCGCGCCCTCTCGAAGACGGAGCTGCTCCAGCGTCTCTGGCCCGAGACCTTCGTCGTCGAGGCGAACCTCTCGAACCTGGTCGCCGAGATCCGGGCGGCGATCGGCGACGACCCCCGGCATCCGCTCTTCATCCGGACCGTCCACGGGTTTGGCTACGCCTTCTGCGGCGTGGCCGAGCACGGCGCGGCCCCCGCTCGTGAGACCCCGCTTCTTCGAGAGAGGCGCGACAGCGTCTGCTGGCTCGTCCGGGACGGGGTGAGGGTCCAGCTCGGCGACGGCGAGAACCTCATCGGGCGTCACCCGGCCTCGATCGTGCCGATCGACTCGCCCCGCGTGTCGCGGCACCACGCCGCGATCCGCGTCGCCGGGGAAGAGGCGACGCTCGTCGACCTGGGAAGCCGCAACGGGACCTTCGTGGGTGGCCAGCGGATCGACGCTCCGGCGACCCTGAAGGACGGCGACGAGATCCAGATCGGCCCCGTGGTCCTGCGGTTCTGCATCGCCTCGCTCGGGCCGATCACCGAGGTCGACGTCCCGCCGCGGGGGGCCGAGAGTGGCTAGAGTGGCCAGGAGCTCCGGCCCGGCATGAGCGAGGGCGTCTCCACCGCGAGCGAGAGCGCTCGCGAGGAGCTCGACCGCCACCTGGCGTCCTCGAAGGCGCCCGGGATCCAGTACGTCGCGGTGGACTCCGGTCGGATCGTCTTCGAGTACGTCGGCGGCTGGGCCGACCTCGGCCGCGGGGCGCCGATGGGCTCGACGACCACGATGATGGCCTACTCCATGAGCAAGACCCTCACGGCCGTGGCGGTGCTCCAGCTCGTGGCGGCGGAGCGCGTGCGGCTCGACGCTCCCGTCGTCGAGTACGTGGCCTCGATGCCGTACGGGCCGGCCGTCACCGTGCGCCAGCTCCTGGCCCACACGTCCGGTGCTCCGAGCCCCATCCCGCTGCGCTGGGTCCACCTGGCCGACCGCCATGCGGCGTTCGACGAGAGCGCGGCCCTGGCGACGGTCCTCAGGGGTCACCCGCGTCTCGCCTTCCCGCCGGGGTCGAGGTACGCCTACTCGAACATCGGCTACTGGCTCCTCGGCCGCGTCGTGGAGCAGGCGAGCGGCGAGCCGTTCACGACCTACGTCGAGTCGCACGTCCTGCGGCCCCTGGGCGCCACACCCTCGGAGCTCTCGTACGCCATCCCCGATCCGGCCCTTCACGCGGCCGGATACCTGGCCCGCTACTCATTCATGAACCTCGCCAAGGGCTTCCTGATCGACAGGGATCTCGTCGGGGAGTACGACGGCCGGTGGCTGTCCATCCGCAGCCACTACGTGAACGGGCCCGCATTCGGCGGCCTCGTCGGCAGCGCGAGAGGCTTCGGGCGGTTCCTGCAGGACCAGCTCGCGTCCCGCTCCCGCCTCGTCGGCGAGGGTGTCCGGGGTCTGCTGTACGAGCCTCAGCGCGTCGCGCGCGGCACCGCCGTCCCGATGACCCTCGGCTGGCACGTCGGGGACCTGGGCGGCATCCGCTTCTTCTACAAGGAAGGCGGGGGCGGAGGGTTCCACAGCCTGATGCGGCTCTATCCGGAACCGGGGCTCGCCACCGTCGTGATGGCGAACGCCACGGCCTTCGACGTGAGGAAGGCCCTCGACGCGACCGACGCGCGATTCGTGCGGTGATGCCGGAACGGGCCCGAGTCCTGCAGGAGTACCCGGAGGACCTCGCCGAGAAGGCGACGAAGGGCTCCCTCTTCCTGCTGCGGTCCGACCTCCACCGCGTCCTGCATTCGGCGGCGTCGCGGCTCGTCCCCGTGCGGTTCGGCACCTCCATCGCCGCCGTCGCGCGCGAGGACGGACGGCCGCCGTGACCTTCTCGGACGGTCGAGGGGAGCCACGACGTCCCTCCGCGGGTCTACCAGATCTACCTCGCTCCCGGGGCTTCGGTGCTGGTCCTCCCGATCGACGACCGACGGCTCCTGCTCCAGTGCTACTTCCGGGGGACGCTCGAGGCCGGCGCGCCGAACGACCAGGGCCCTGATCCGCGCCGCGGGTCACCGGTTCCCGCCGCGCCTGCGCGACACGATCGACGGCATCGCCGATCACGCGTACGTCTTCTGCGAAAACGTCGGCATGGTGAGCCTGCCCGAGCTCTACCGGCACCGCGTGGCGCTGCTCGGGGACTGCGGGGACTGTCCGACCTTTCGCTCGGGCATGGGGGCGTCTCTCGGTCTCCCGGGCGCCCACGCGCTGGCATCCTCACGCGCAACCCGCTCCGCGCCCTCCTCCAGAGATGGGCGATGCGCGTCTCTCCGCCCGCGCTCGTGGCGAGACCGCTCGGCCGCCAGCACGACGTCGAGACGTCGCTCCTCCAGGGATTCGGCCCGCTCGAGGCCTGAGCGAGGCGCACGCCTCCGATTCCCCCCGGCGGCCGATCGACGCGCTGCCGGTCCGTCCCGGACCGACGGGAGCGTGGTCTATGATGGCCAGGTCCGTGGCCCGCCGCTCGCTCTTCCTGCTCGGCGCCTCGCTCGGCCTCGTCGCCGGCCCGTCGTGCCGGCTCCTGAGCCCGGCCGCGCCGCCTCCGCCGGCGCGCGGTGTCGTCCTCGTCCTCGCCGCGGGCTTCGGCGGCGGTGGAGCGGCGGAGAGGACGCCGGCCCTGGTGCGGCTGGCCGCGTCCGGCCGCGCTTTCGAGGCGGCGTTCGCGCCCGACCCGGAGGCGGGCGCGGCCCGCGCCGCCGTGCTCGGAGCCGACGGGCGCTCGATCGCCGCGCTCTTCCGGGCCCGCGGGGCGGCGACCGCCGGCCTGGGCGGCGGCCGCTCGCTGCCGCTCGACCCTGCCGCCTGGGACCTGCACCTCGCGGACGATCTCCCGGCCGGCGCCCACGAGAGCCGCCTCGAAGCCTGGCTCCGCGCGCGGGCGGGGCCGTTCCTCGTCGTGGCGGCGGTCGGCGCCGATCCCGGGCCGGTGCGTGGGCTGCCCCCCCCGGCCACCGCCGCCGGTCAGCTCGCGCCCCCGTTGCCCCGGATCGCGGTCGCCGACCTCGCCTTCTCCGATCGGCCGGGAGGCACGGTCCGGCCGCCCGCGTGGTCGGAGCCGGCGCGCCGGCGCGCGGAGTCGGTCCACCTCGAGCGATCGATGGTCGCCGACGCGGCCCTCGCGCGCCTCGTCGCCGTCGTGGACCGCGCCGCCCCGGGCACGGCCCTCGTCGTGGTGGGCGACCCGCCGCCCGACCGCGGCGCGCACGGGCTCCTCGCCCGCCCCGACGCGCTCTTCGACGAGACCCTGCGGTCGACGCTCGTGGTGCGGACGCCCGGCCTCGCCCGGCCGGGCCGGTCGTCGCCGCGGCTCGTGTCGACCCTCGACGTCGCCCCGACCCTCCTCGCCCTGGCCGGTCTCGCGCCGGAGCCTGCGCTCGCCGGGCGGAGCCTGATGCCGCTCCTCACCGACCCGCTCGCTCCCGGGAGCACCGAGGTCCTGTCGTCCGTCGAGAGGAAGGCCGGCCGGGTGGGGCGCAGCGTGCGGTCCCTCCGGTGGCGCTACAGCGAGTGGCCCGACGGCAGCCGCGAGCTCTACGACCACGACGCGGACCCGGGCGAGACGACGAACCTCGCGGCTCGGCCCGAGCGCCGCGCGTCGGTCGAGGAGATGAGCCGTCTTCTCGAGCCGTCCCTGCCGCCCGCCGAAGGGCGGTCGGATGCCTCCTCGTCATCCACGCCGCCGCGCTCGGAGCCCAGGCCCAAGCGCAACGTCCTGATCATCCTCGTCGACGACCTCAACACTCGCGTGGGTGCGTGGGGGGCGCCGGTCAAGACGCCGGCCATCGACCGCCTGGCCGCGCGCGGGGTCCGCTTCGACCTCGCCTACGTGCCCGTCGCGATGTGCAGCCCGTCGCGCGTGTCGATGCTCACGGGCTGGCGGCCCGAGCGCACCGGCGTCTGGAACAACCTCGATCCCCCGCGGCCCGAGGGCGCCGTGCCGCTGCAGGAGCGCTTCGCCGCGCACGGCGCGGTCACGGCCGCGGTCGGGAAGGTCTACCACTTCCCGGAGCAGTTCCGCTGGGCCGTGAGCGATCGGTCGGCCGACGTCGCCGAGGAGGACCCCGACGCTCGGGCGTCCGGGGACGACGTCCAGGGGCTCTGGGTGGAGGCGCCGGGGACGGACCTCGACCAGCCCGATGGGCGCCGCGCCCGTCGCGCGGCCGCCCTCCTCGAACGGTTCCGGAGCCGGCGGTTCTTCCTCGCCCTGGGCCTCGTGCGGCCGCACACGCGCTGGATCGCCCCCGCGCGGTACTTCGCCCTCTACCCGCCGGAGACGATCGCGCTCCCGCCGTTCCCGGCTCGCGGCCTCGCCGACGTTCCGGCGATCGCGGTGAAGACCCTGGCCCAGCCGCTCCCCGGCCTCCCCCTCCTCGGTCGCGAGCCGGCCGGGCTCGTCCCCGACCCCGCCTTCCGCCGGCGGGCCGTGGCCGCCTACCAGGCCTGCGTGACCTTCGCCGACGCGCAGGTCGGCGTCGTCCTCGACGCCCTCGACCGCTTCGACCTGTGGAAGGACACGGTGATCGTCCTCGCCGGAGACAACGGCTATCACCTGGGCGACCACGGCGGCTTCTTCCGCAAGGACACGCTCTTCGAGGAAGGGCTCCACGTGCCCCTGATCGTGGCGGCCCCGGGCCTTCCGCGGACGGGAGCCGTGGTCCGATCGCCGGTGGAGCTTCTCGACCTCTATCCCACCGTCGTCGAGCTTGCCGGCCTGCCGCCCGCCGAAGGCCTCGACGGGCGGAGCCTCGTCCCTCTCCTCGTCGACCCTGCCGCGGCGGGGCGCCCGGCCGAGTCCTACCGCCGCGTGCAGCCTCCTGAGCGGGCGTGGAGCCTGCGGAGCGACGGCTTTCGCTACACACTCTGGCCGGACGGCAGCGAAGAGCTGTACGACCTTCGGTCGAGGGCCGGCGAGCAGGAGAACCTCGCTTCGCGGCCCGACCGCGCCGCCGCGAGGGCTCGCCTCCGCGCCCGCCTCGAGGCGCTCGTGGCCTCCCCGCGGCCGGCGGCGGAGCCCTGAGCGTGCGCGGCGCCCGCTCCTTCCTTCCGAACCTCGCTCTCGCGGCCATCTCCCTGGCCGTCTTCCTGCTCCTGCTCGAGGGCGCGTTCCGAGTCTTCGGCGACGCCCTCCGGCCCGAGCCCGCGACCCGCGCTGCTTCGACGCGATCGTGCGGCGCAACCCGTGGGCCGTCGAGTCCCGCTTCAACGCGCGGCGCTACCGGGACGACCCGCTCGGGCCCAAGCGGTCGGGCGTCAAGCGCGTGAGGGTGCCCGGCGACTCTTCCAGGAGATCGAGCCCTTCGAGCCCGACCCCTCCCAGCAGCGCGCAGGCCCGGATTGGCCGTCGCTTGCCCCGCTGCTCCTCGGGAACGGGACCGTCAGACAACGAAAGCAGAGCCGTCGTGAGCCGGGGCGACCGCTCGCAGAGCGCGAGGGCCGCTCGGAACCACAGGCCGGGCCGGGCGGGTGGGTCGCCGCGTGCGGCTCCGTGTGGACGAGGGTGGGGAGGAGCTCCGGGTGGGCCTTCAGGAACGCGAGCGGATCGCGGGCCGAGTCGGTGACGGCCAGGGCGCGGTAGGACGTGATCGTCGCCGACAGCTCCTCCGCCCGCAGAGCCCAGAAAGGGTAGGGAGACTCCCGCAGGAGCAGCACGCACCCGAAGCCCAGGCCGCCGCCCGAGGCGGCGAGGAGGAGGAGACGGCCGCCACGGACGGGCGAGGGCCCTCGTCCGGACGTCCCACTGCCAGCAGGTTGGGTGGGGGCGGGCCCGCGCAGCAACGGCAGCGCGTCCGTCGCGACGCAGGCGATCGCGACGAGGGACAGCGCCGCGAGCGCGAGGAGGCCGGCGGTGCCAGCCGGCGCCCCTTCCCACTCCCTCGCCTCGCCGCCTCCACCCGCGGACACGTATAGCGAGGCACGGCGCCTCGCAACCGCCGCGGGACGCACTGTCAAGTGACCCGGAACGGGCGGCAAAAGCATGTAAAACCGAGGGCTCTTCGCATTGTGCCCCTCTGCCACGGGGGGTAGAGTGCGCCTTTGGCCACCACCCGTTCGGTGGGTGCCGCGGAAGAACCCTCGATGTTCGTCGGTCGCTCCTGCATGTCCGTTGGCCGTCGCAGTCTCCCCGTCCCGGCTGGAGCCGCCGGGGTCGTCGTCGCGATCCTGGGCGTCGCTCTCCTGTGGATCAGCTCGTGCAGCAGAAGCCGCAGCTGTTCAACCCGGGCGACGAGTGCCAGCTGGACGTACGTGGGAGGAACCTGCAACGTGATCGGGCAGACCGGCTCGAGCTGCGCCGTGAGCTGCTAGGCCGGGAGCGGAGCGGTTGAAGAAGAGACAGGAAGGTCTCATGCGGAGAATCAGCAGCCGGATCGCCCTCGTGGCCGCGCTCGCGGCGGTGGGGCTCGTCGCTCTGCAGGCGACGTCGTGCGGGGGAGGGGGATCGCCGTCGAGCGCGACGCCGCCGACGACCGTGAAGCCGACGCCCACGCCGACCCCGCCCTCGGGCGGAGGCGGGGGGGGCTCGTCGAGCTGCCCGCTCGGCAACGGCGACCCCAACGCCGACTGCGAGAAGACCACGCCGGTCCTGATCGGCTCGATCTACGCGGCCCAGGACCTGCTCGTGCAGCAGAAGCCCCAGATCTTCGACAAGACCCAGGAGTCGGGGACGGGGACGGGCCAGTACATGGTCCTGGACGCGAACGCCTACCTGAACGGACTCGTCGCGAACCTCATCGCGGCCGGCTTCTGCGCCCAGCGCAACCCCGACGACTACGCCTACCAGCAGATCCAGATCAAGAACACGAACGCCTTCTCGGAGGACTTCGACGTGCTGCTCTCGACGGGGCACATGCGCCGCAACGGCGTCTACCGCGACACCTGCACGCCGGCGTCCTTCCCGTACGACCGGACCGGCCTGCCGCCTGCCGGCGACGGCTGCGGGATCCCGTATCCGCCGCCCATCACCCTCATGTCGTGCAAGATCTACTCCCACGGGGTCGACCACTACCAGCTCGACTCGACGGCGAAGGTGGGGCCGGACGTGAACTACTGCGCGTCGATCGGCTACACGGACGGGCGCTCCTACTGCCCGGTGCGCCAGGACGGCGCTCCCGACAAGGCGGCGTGCGAGGCGTGGGACGTGGGCCACGCCAAGGACACCGGCCAGCCCGGTCCCACGTGGACGAACTCGAACGGCGACTACTGCACGGGGCCCGCGAGCGGCTGCGAGAACTACCCCGGCAACCAGTTCGAGCTGTGGGTCTACACCTCCGGCACCTACACCGTGTGCGCCCAGACCGGCTCCTGCTGCAGCGTCATCGTCGAGAAGTAGGGAGCGTCCCCCAGGCGCGCCGCCCGTGGGGGGCCCCCGGCCTCCCGCGTCGCTCGCGCGAGGACGAGGACGGCTGGCGAACTGGGCGTGGTCGGGCGTCGCCCTCGCCCTGTCGGTCGGCTTCCTGCTGGGGGCCGAGGGCCTCCTGCGTCTCCTCGATCCGCACCGTCTCGAGGACGACCCCGTGGCGGGCCTCGGCCGGATGCACCGCTACTCGGAGACCTACGGCTGGGAGCCTGGTCGTGCTCGGCGACTCCCTCGCCTTCGGCTTCGAGGTGGCCGACGACGAGACGTTCTCGGCTCTCCTCGAGAGCCGGGCGGGCTACGAGGTCGTGAACCTCGCGGTCCCCGGCTACGGCACGGACCAGGAGGTGATCCGCCTCGAGAACGAGGGGATGCGTTTCCGGCCCGACATGGCGATCCCGAACGTCTGCCTCGAGAACGATCTCGCGGACAACGTCTCCCGCACGTTCTTCTACGACGGCCTGCATCCGAAGCCCTACTTCCGTCTCGAGGGCGGGCGGCTTCGCCTCTACGACGACCAGCTGCGCCTGCCCCTCCTCTCGAGGGCCGCCTTGTGGCTCCGCGAGAGGTCGCATCTCTACAAGCGGCTGGCCAGGCCTGCCGCCGTGCCTCGGGGGAGCGAGTGGGCACTTCGAATGGCGGCGACCCTCCGGGATCCGGCGGGTGCGGCGGAGATCACCGCCGCCCTGATCCGCCGCGCGAGCGAGGTGGCGGCGGGCGGCGGCTCGCCGCTTCGGGACGGCCTGCTCGCCAGCCCCTTCCTCCACGGCCTGACCGTCATCGACATGGGCGAGCGCTTCCGGGCCCGGAGCCTCCTCTTCCCGACCTCGCCCTGGACGCCATGGGCCACCTGAGCCCCGTTGGCCATCGGGTCACGGCCGAGGTCACCCGGGAGATCCTGGCCGGAGGCGACCCGCTGCCGCCGGCTCGACACCCGGGCTCGCCCTCCGCCTCCGTGGCGCCCGACCCGGGGAGGGTCCCAGCCGTGCCCTGAAGCCCCGCTCCGTCCGGGTTGCAGTCCACCCACCGAAGGCCTCATGCTGGGATGGTGCGGCTGTAGCCGGCTGTCCCCCGGGGACTCAACCCGCGGACGCCGGCCCGGTCCAATGCACTGGGGGCGACTCGAGGAGGAGACTCAATGTCTCTGCACCCGGGGAGCGCCTGCCTGCGCGCGCCCGCGCCGAGACCCACGAAGAGACCCTTCGGCCGCGTGTGCGGGACCGTGGCCGTGCTGGCCGCCTCGGCCCTCGCAACGGGTGGCTGCGGCTCGTCCAACCCCGCCGCCTCGTTGCCGCCGACCACCGAGCCCTACGTCCTCTTCGCCCCCGTGCGCTCGAACGTCACCTACCTGATGGACCTGCAGGGTCAGCTCGTCCATCAGTGGACCTCCGACGCGGGCCCGGCCTGCTCCGTGTACCTCCTCGAGGACGGGGAGCTGCTCCGGCCGAAGTCGCTCGGCCAGGGCAGCTTCCCCAACGGAGGGTGCAACGGTGGCCGGGTGGAGCTCATGGACTGGGACGGGCACGTGACGTGGAGCTACGACTACATCGGTGTGGACCACCAGCAACACCACGACGTGAAGCGGATGCCCAACGGCCACATCCTGATGATCGCCTGGGAGACCCGGACCGCCGCCGAGGCGCTCGCCGCCGGCCGGGACCCGAGCACGATCCCGGCCGACGGAACGATCTGGGTCGACCACGTGGTCGAGGTCGATCCGGCCACGAACACGATCGCCTGGATCTGGCGGGCCTGGGACCACCTCCTTCCGCCCGGCGTGAGCCCGGCGGCGCACCCGGAGCTGATCGATCCCAACGCCGCCACGACCTCGGCCAGCGACTGGACGCACGCCAACGCCGTCGACTACAACCCGGACCTCGACCAGGTCATGGTCAGTGTCCGCAACTTCAGCGAGGTCTGGGTGATCGACCACAGCACGACGACCGCCCAGGCCGCGGGCCACAGCGGCGGCAAGAGCGGCCGCGGCGGCGACCTCCTGTTCCGCTGGGGGAACCCCCGGAACTACGGCCTCTCGGCTCCGCAGCAGATCTTCGGGCAACACAACGCGCACTGGATCGAGCCCGGCCTCCAGGGCGCGGGCAACGTCCTCCTCTTCGACAACGGCGATCAGACCGCGCGGCCGTACTCGACGGTCGTCGAGTTCCAGCCGTCGGGCGGCGGCTTTGGCCTGCCCTACGGCACCGACCCTCAGTCGGGCTTCCTGCCCGACGCCCCTCTCTGGCGCTACGTGGCGAACCCTCCCGAGAGCCTGTTCGCCCGGATCATCTCCAGCGCCCAGCGCCTCGTGAGCGGCAACACCCTTGTGTGCGACGGGACGGGCGGTCGCTTCCTCGAGGTCACGACGGCCGGGCAGACGGTCTGGACCTACCTCGTCACCGACACGAACGGCGGCACCGCGGTGAGCACCTTCCGCGTGACGCGC
This sequence comes from Vicinamibacteria bacterium, assembly GCA_035577965.1. GTDB lineage: Bacteria > Acidobacteriota > Vicinamibacteria > Fen-336 > Fen-336 > DATBSL01. Next base: position 95,653 of record DATJYX010000041.1, read on the forward strand.
TACGAGGCGGGCTTCCCCGGGCTGTCGGGCCAGACGCTCACCCCGCAGGGCCCGGTGCGCGTGGTGCTGACGCCGGCGCCCGCCGGACGCGGCGAGCCTCCGATGTGACGGGCTGCCGATCCCTCCGGCGACCGATGCTGTTGGCGGTCGGGCCTCGGGTTGGCCGGTTCCCGGCCCGCACGAACGCGCGTCCGACGCTCGGCCTCTTCGTGCGTGCGCGCGCGATCGCGCGTTGACACGCTCGCACCGCCGGCGTAACGTCGCCGGCCACCCGGGGTCGTCGTCGGCCGGGCGACGACCCGCCTTCCCGCGGCCGCCCTCCTGGACGGCGCGCCGCGGGTGGAAGGGATGGCGACCATGGACGGCGATCCCGAGCGAGCCCGCGTCGAGCCCCTCATGGACGAGGTGCGGGCCCGCGTTCGGGACGAGCTGCGGCAGAGGCTTCGCGAGCGCGGCGCCTCGCCGGACCTGCGGGACGCGGAGCTTCTCGACCGCGTCGCGAGCGTCTTCCAGCGGGCCCTGGACAGGCGCCACCGCGATGCCCTCCTCCTTCCGGAGATGCTCGACGAGGACGAGGAGTGGCGGCTCGACGAGCCGCTGCGGCTCTCGAGCCATCGGGCCCGGCTCGGCCGGGCGGTGACGCTCGTCAAGCGCCGCCTCCTCCTCCCGCTCGCGCGGTGGCTGTACGACTACTGCGAGGAGCGCTTCGGTCGCCAGCACCGCGTGAACCGGACGCTCTTCGCCCTCCTCGAGGAGATGGCGGTCGAGAACGCCCGTCTGCGAAGCGACGTCTCTGCCCTGAGGCGGGCGCTCGACGGCGAGGACGCCCCCGCGCGGCCCTCCCGATGAAACTGGGCTGCGTCATCCACCGCTACGGCGCGGACGTGACCGGCGGCTCGGAGGCGCATTGTCGAGGGATCGCCGAGCGTCTGGCCGAGCGGCACGACGTGACGGTCCTGACGAGCTGCGCCCGGGACTACCTCACCTGGCGGAACGCCTACCCGCCCGGAGAGACGAGCGAGGGTCGGGTCCGTGTCCGCCGCTTTCCGGTTGCCCGCCCGCGGGACCTCCGGCGGTTCCGCGCGATCAGCCTCGTCGTGTTCGGCGGCCGCGCCTCCGCCGCGGACCAGCGGCGCTGGTTCGAGGAGAACGGGCCGCTGGTGCCGGACCTCGTGCGCCACCTCTCCGACCACGGCCGGGAGTTCGACCGGATCCTCTTCTTCTCGTACCGCTACTACACGTCGTTCTTCGGCCTCCCCACGGTGGCCGACCGGGCGATCCTGGTGCCGACGGCCGAAGAGGATCCGCTCATCCGGGCGCCGATCCTCGCCCCCTTCTTCTCCCTCCCCCGTGGCTACCTCTTCAACACCGTGGAGGAGGCGGAGCTCATCGCCGATCGGATGTCCGGGCGGCGGCCTCCGGCCCTGATCGTCGGCGTGGGCGTCGACCCGCCGGGGCAAGCGCCGGACACGTCGCCCCTGGCCGAGGCCGGCGTGAGGCGCCCCTACGTCCTGTACCTGGGCCGCATCGAGCCGAACAAGGGCTGCGACACCCTGCTGCGCTACTTCCCGCGGCACCCCCAGCCCTCGGACCGGCCGGTCACGCTGGTGATGGCGGGGCCGGCGACGATGCCGATCCCCGCCCACGCCCGGATCCAGCCCCTAGGGGTCGTGTCCTCGAAGCTTCGCGAGGCTCTCCTCGCGCACGCCGTCGCCCTCGTCGTGCCGTCGCCCTACGAGAGCCTGAGCATGGTCCTGCTCGAGGCGTGGAACCACGGGGTGCCGGCCCTCGTGAACGGACGGTGCCGGGTGCTCAAGGGCCAGGTGCTGCGCGGGGACGGGGGGCTCTACTACGCGGACCGCCGGGAGTTCTCGGCGGCCCTCGGCCTGCTCATGGACGAGCCCGAGGTCGCGCGTCGGCTCGGCGCGCAGGGCCGGGCGTACGTCGATCGGGAGTACCGGTGGCCGGTCGTCATGGAGAAGGTCGAGGCGATGCTCTGCCAGTGACGTCCGAGCGGAGCGCTCCGGCCGACGAGGAGGATCCGCCCCTCAGGGGGCGGCGCCCGTGGCCCGGAGGAGCTGGTCCAGCTCGCGCCGGAGATCGGCCCGGGTCGCGTCCCAGTCGGTGCTCGAGGCGAGATCCGACAGCTCGCCGGAGTCGTTTTCGAGGTCGTAGAGCTCCTCGTCGCCCCCGTCCGGGTAGGTGACGTACTTCCATCGCGGCGTGCGGAGCGCGAGCATGCTCGGGACGACCGGATACGTGCTCTCGGCCTGGTACTCGTACAGGAAGGTGTCCCGGGAGGCCGGCGTCCCTCCGTGGAGGACCGGCGCGAGGGACCGTCCCTGCATCGACGCGGGGACGGGCAGGCCGGCGAGGTCGAGGATCGTCGGCGCGAGGTCCAGGTTGAGGGCGACCACGTTCGACCGCGCCCCGGCCACGCTCCCCCCGCCGACCAGGAAGGGAACGCGCAGCGACTCCTCGTAGGCGAGGCGCTTGTCGCCCAGACGGTGCTCGCCCAGGAAGAGGCCGTTGTCGCTCAGGAAGACCACGTACGTCGAGGAGGCCACGCCCTGGGCCTGGAGCGTGGAGAGGACCGAGCCCACGCTGTCGTCCAGGGCGAGGAGGGTCCGCGCGTAGTCGACCCGGTGGGACTCGTGGGCCGCCCACGGCCAGGGCGGGATCTCGCTCGGCTGGGGGTCCGGGCACTGCGCCATGGCGCTCGGGGTGCCGCCACAGCGCACGTACCGCCTCTGCCAGGCCGGCTTCCCGGCGAAGGTGTCCTCGTAGTTTTGCGGCTCCGGGAAATCGCCGTCCGCGAACGCGGCGGCATGTCGGGGCGCGGGCACGCAGGGAGCGTGGGGGGCCTTGTGGGACAGGATGAGCAGGAAGGGCGGCGTCGTGCGCTGGAGCCAGTCGACGGCGTACTCCGTGAGCAGGTCCGTGATGTATCCCGTGCGGCTCACGGTGCGCCCGTTCTCGTCGAGGACCGGGTCGTTGTAGACCCCCTGGCCGCGGAAGCTCAGCCAGTAGTCGAAGCCCGGCCGCGGCATGTCGCTGGCCGCGTTCATGTGCCACTTGCCGACGAACGCCGTGTGGTACCCGGCCCCCCGGAGGATCTGCGGGTATGTCGGTATGTCCGGGGAGAGGTCGACCGTCTCGTTGACGAAGACGCCGTGGGTGTGGGCGTAGAGGCCGGACAGCATGGTGGCGCGGCTCGGCGAGCAGAGCGAGGTGGTCACGAACGCGCGGTCGAACTGGACGCTCCGCGCGGCCAGGCCTTCGAGGTTCGGGAGGGTGAGGAATGGGACGCGGCGGCCGGGGCCGACCAGGCCGTAGGCCATGTCGTCGGCGATGATGATGACGAAGTTCGGCTGCGGGGCTTTCGGGGCCGGCGTCGGCCCCGACCGGCCTCCGCAAGCCGACCCCCAGGTGACGGCGAGGATGCCTGCGGCCAGGCGCAACCGGCGACGCATGGTGTCAGCGATTATCTCTCAACGGCCGGAGAAGGCATGCGGGATTCTGGCGACCGCCGCCACGCCGGTCGGGCGGCGCCCGGAGGCCCTGGCCGGTGCGGCTGCCGCGGCTACGGCTCGACGACCACCTTCAGCCCCTCGCGGCGGACGGCGACGTCGAAGGCCCGCGCCGCCTCCCCGAGCGGGAAGCGGTGGGTGACGAGCGACTGCAGGGCCACGCGCCCGGCCGTGGCGAGGGCGATGGCCCGCGGGTAGGTGTGCTTCATCCGTCGGACCATCGCGAACGTCAGCCCCTTTCGGCGGGCGGTCGAGGCCTCGAAGCTCGTCCGCTCGTCGGACGGGATGCCGGCGAGGACGACCCGCCCCCCGGGGCGCACGGCCTCGGCGGCCGCGTCGACGGCCGACTGCACTCCGGCCGCCTCGATGGCCACGTCGAGGCCCAGGCCGCCGATCGAGCGCAAGATGGCCTTCGCCTCGCGTCCGTCCTCGGCGGCGAAGGTCTCCGCGCCGAGGGAGCGCGCCGCCTCCAGCCGGTGGGGCCGGCTCCCGAGGTCGGTGGCCACGAGCCGGGCGGCTCCCGCCGCCTTCGCGACCTGGAGGCAGAAGAGGCCGATCGGTCCGCTCCCGAAGACGCCCACGCGCATCCCCGGGCGCACGTGGGCGAGGTCGACCGTGTGGATCGCGACCCCCAGCGGCTCGAGCATGGCGCCGTCGACGGCGGTGAAGCCGTCCGGCAGCGCGAAGAGGTTCTTCTGCGGCCAGGCCATCCACTCGCGCATCGCCCCGTCGTCCTCCCCCTGGCCGGAGAAGCGGATGGTCGGACAGAGGTTCGGGTGCCCTTCGAGGCAGAGCGGGCACCGGTCGCAGGGGATCGCGGGCTCGATCGCGACGAGGCGGCCGTCCTCGGTTCGCCCGGCCATCTCGTGGCCGGGCACGACCGGGCGCTGGATGCGGCTCCGGCCGATCCCGCCCTCCTCGAACCAGTGGAGGTCGGAGCCGCAGAGGCCCACCGCCTGGACGCGGACGAGCACCTCGCCGAGGCCGGGTCGCGGGCGATCCTCCTCGTTGAGCCGGAGGTCGCGGGGGCCGTGCAGGCGTGCGGCGCGCATCAGCTCCTCTCCTGGCCGTAGGTGGCGCCCCGCCCGTGCTTCCGGAAGTAGTGCTTGTCGACGAGGAAGCGGGCCGGCCGCTTCACGTCCGCGGATCCCGTCGCGCGGACCAGGATCTCCATCCGCGCGAGGACCTCGAGGATGCGCGCGTTCTCGACCGCGTCCTCGGCGTCGCGGCCCCAGGCGAACGGACCGTGGTTGCGGACGAGGACCGCCGCCACCTCCTCCGGCGAGATCCGCGTCCTGCGGAAGGTCTCGACGATCACGAGGCCGGTGTTCCGCTCGTAGGCTCTCGCCACCTCGGCCTTCCGGAGCGGACGCGTCACCGGCACGTCGCCTCGGAAGTGGTCGGCGTGCGTCGTGCCGAGGCAGCGCACCGGGAGCCCGGCCTGGGCGAGCGCCGTCGCGTTCTCGGAGTGCGTGTGGACGACGCCCCCGCAGGCGGGGAACGCCCGGTAGAGCTCGAGGTGGGTGGGGGTGTCGGAGGAGGGCCGGAGGCCGGAGTCCACGACCTCGCCCGTCGCGAGCGAGACCGGGACGATGTCCTCCGGCCGCATCGTGTCGTAGGGAACGCCGCTCGGCTTGATGGCCATGAGCCCCGCCCCGCGATCGATCCCCGACACGTTCCCGAACGTGCCCGTCACGAGCCCGCTCCGCGCGAGGGCGACGTTCGCGCGGTGGACCTCCTCCCGAAGCGCCTTCGCCACCCGGGGCACGGGTCGCCTCCTACCGGCTCTCGCGCTCGCGGATCGCGAGCAGGCGCTTCATGAGGGACGGGAAGTCCGCCCTCGCCGAGGGCACGGCGCCGAAGCCGTCGTGCAGCTCGCGGTAGATGCCGTAGAGCTCGTCGTAGACGCGCTGGGCGGCGGGGCTCGGCGCGTACCGCGTCTCCTTGATCGAGGTCATCCTCTCCTGGGCCGCCTCGAAGCCCGGGTGGACGCCGGCGGCGACCGCGGCCGCGATGCCGGCGCCGAGGGCCGGGGTCTGGGGCGAGCCGGCGACGAGCATCGGGTGGCCGATCACGTCGGCGTAGATCTGCATGAAGAGCGGGTTCTTCTCCGCGATGCCGCCGCAGCAGACGACCCGCTCGATGGGCACCCCGTACTCCCGCATCCGCTCGACGATCGCCCGCGCCCCGTAGGCCGTCGCCTCGATGAGAGCGCGGTAGACCTCGGCCCGCGTGGTGTGGAGGGTCTGGCCCACGAGGAGGCCGGTGAGGAGCGGGTCGACGAGGATCGTCCGGTTGCCGTTGTTCCAGTCGAGGGCCACGAGGCCGGACTCGCCCGGCTTCAGCGTCGCCGCCTCGGCCGAGAGGGCCCGGTGGAGGTTCTCGTCGCCTCCGCAGACGCCCTCCACCCACCACTTCAGGATGTCGCCCACCGCCGACTGCCCGGCCTCCATGCCGTAGTAGCCGGGCATGATCGAGCCGTTCACGATCCCGCAGATGCCGGGGACGTCCTTGATCCTCTCCTTCGCCGAGGCCACGGCGCAGTCGCAGGTCGACGTGCCGATGATCTTGACGAGCGTGCCCGCGCGCACGCCGGAGCCGACCGCGCCGTAGTGGGCGTCGAAGCCGCCCATCGCGATCGGGATCCCTTCGCGCAGCCCGAGCCTCGCCGACCACTCCTTCGACAGGCTGCCCGCGGGCCGGTCGGCCGCGAACGCCTTCTCGTAGAGCCGGTCGCGCAGGTCGGCCAGCCTCGGGTCGAGGCGCTTCAGGAAGCCCTTGGCCGGCAGGCCGCCCCAGACGTCCGAGTACATGGCCTTGTGGCCGGCGGCGCAGACGCAGCGCTGGACCTTCGCCGGGTCCTCGATCCCGGCGAGGACGGCGGGCACGTAGTCGGCGAGCTCCACCCAGCTGTGGGCGGCGGCGAAGACGTCGGGCGCCTCCTTCAGGCAGTGCCAGATCTTCGACCAGAACCACTCCGACGAGTACGTGCCGCCGATGGGCGCGAGGTACTGCGGCGCGTGCTCGGCCGCGGTGCGCGTGATGGCCGCGGCCTCCTCGGCCCCCGTGTGGTCCTTCCAGAGCCAGGCCTGGGCGGCGAGGCTCCCCGTCCACTTCGGGTCGAGGGCGAGCGGCCGGTTCTTCGCGTCGACCGGAATGGGCGTCGAGCCCGTCGTGTCGACGCCGACGCCGACGACGTCCTTCCGCGAGAAGCCGCCCTGCTTCTCGGCCGCGGCCAGGGCCCCGCCCACCGAGGCCTCGAGGCCGGCGACGTAGTCGGCCGGGCTCTGCCGGGCGAGATGGGGGTCCTTCGGGTCGAGGAGGATGCCCTGGTCCCCCGACGGATACGGGAACACGGACGTGCCGACCTCCCGTCCGTCGGCGCAGTCCACGACCAGCGCGCGCACGGAGTTGGTGCCGAAGTCGATGCCGATCGTGTGGGCCTTGGCCATGGGGTCGCTCCTCCAGGCTGCGACGTCGAGCGCGCAGTGGCGAAGCTATCGCCCCCGCGGGAGAGCGTCAAGACGGCCTGTTCGCAGGAGCGCCGTCAGTGCGGTCAAGGCCGCTGGCGCGACCCCGGCCGCCGCGAGTGCCTCGGCCGTGCGCTCGACCGCGTAGCTCGAGCGCTCCAGCCTCGGGACGCCGTCCTCGAGGATCGCGTAGGCGGCCCGAGGGTCACCGTCCTTGGGCTGGCCCAGGCTGCCCGGATTGACGACGTCCACCGAGCCGAGGCGAAGGTGGAACTGGAGGTGGGTGTGGCCGACGAGCACGAGGTCGGCCGGCATGCTGGCCACGGCCTCTCGCCACGCGTCCGCGTCGGGGCCCAGGTAGCCATAGAGGGGATCGGCGGGGGCGGCGTGCAGGAGGACGAGCCGCCGGCCGTCCACGGAGACTTCACGCCTCGGGGGAAGGGTCCGGAGGAAGGACGTCTCCTCCTCGGTGAGCTGGCGGCGAGCGACGTCACGGGTCGCGTCGGCGAGCCACTCGAAGTCCGGCCGGCAACGAGGCGGGACACCCTCGGCCACCGACCGGTCGTGGTTGCCCTGCACCATCACCGCTCCGCTCGCGCGCAGCCAGCGGAGGCACTCCGCCGGCTGGGGGCCGTAACCCACGACGTCGCCCAGGCAGAGGACGGCGTCGTGGGGCACGGCGGCCACGGCATGCAGCGCCGGCCAATTGCCGTGGATGTCCGAGACGACGAGGACGCGCACCTCCGGCAGTCAGGCGGCGCGGGGACGCACGAAGGCCCGGCGGCCCGCGTAGACGGCAGCGCTGCCGAGGCTCTCTTCGATCCGGAGGAGCTGGTTGTACTTCTCCACGCGCTCGCCCCGGCAGGGGGCGCCCGTCTTCAGGTGGCCGGTGGCGAGGCCGACGGTGAGGTCGGCGATGAAGCTATCGACAGTCTCGCCGCTGCGGTGCGAGACCATGGAGCCCCAGCCCACCCGGCGCGCCATCTCGACAGCGGCCACCGTCTCGGTCACCGTGCCGATCTGGTTGAGCTTGATGAGGACCGCGTTCGCGATGTCCTCTCGGATCCCCCGGCTGATCCGCTCCACGTTCGTGACGAAGATGTCGTCGCCTACCAGCTCGATCCTCTCGCCGAGCTCGCGGTTCAGGACCTTCCACCCGGCCCAGTCGTCCTCGGCCAGCCCGTCCTCGAGGACGGCGATCGGGTAACGCTTCACCCAGTCCGCGTAGATCGCAACCATCTCCTCCGAGGAGACCTTCCGTGACTCGGTGCGCAGGTTGTAGCGGCCCTCTTCGAAAAAGCCGCTCGAGGCCGGATCGAGAGCGATCGCGACGTGCTCGCCGGGCCGGTAGCCGGCCGCCTCGATCGCCTTGACGATCACGACGAGGGCCTCCTCGTTCTTCTTGAGGGCGGGGGCGAAGCCACCTTCGTCACCAACGGCCGTCGAGTGGCCGGCCTTCTTGAGCACGCCCTTCAGCGAGTGGTAGACCTCGCTGCCCCACCGCAGCGCCTCGCGGAAGCTCGGCGCCCCGACGGGCGCGATCATGAACTCCTGCAGGTCCGTGCCCTGCCAGTTGGCGTGGACTCCGCCGTTGAGGATGTTGAACATCGGCACGGGCAGGAGGGTCGCCGCTGCGCCGCCGAGATAGCGGTAGAGCGGGAGGCCTGTGGCGCTCGCCCCGGCGCGCGCAACGGCGAGGCTGACACCGAGGATGGCGTTGGCCCCGAGCTTGCCCTTATTCGGAGTGCCATCCAGGCCCACCATGAGCCGGTCGACACCGGCCTGGTCGAGGGCGTCGTGCCCCCGGAGGGCGTGCGCGATGGCCGTGTTGACGTGGCCCACGGCCTTGAGCACTCCCTTGCCACCGTAGCGTGCCTTGTCGCCGTCGCGGAGCTCCACGGCCTCGTGGGCACCGGTCGATGCGCCGGACGGAACCGCGGCTCGGCCGGAAGCACCGCCCTCGAGCGTCACTTCGACTTCGACGGTGGGGTTCCCGCGGGAGTCGAGGATCTCGCGGGCGTGCATGGCATTGATCGTGGTCAGCATGAGGTCATTCTCCTTGAATTGCGCCAAGTGCCATCAGTGATTCCGCCTGAGAATCCCACGGAACCCTGCCGCTCGCCCCTGCGCGACCCGTCGCACGGTCGCGCCGACCCGAGTGGCGCCGGTCGGCAAAGAGACGAAGGCCACTCGCGTCTGCGAAGGGTAGATCGTGGTGGCCTGAAGGTACTGAACGCCTTCATCGGCAAGTCGGTGGATCACCGGAATGTTCGCATCGCGCAGGACGTCCGGCCGCGTGCCGTCGAGCATGATCACGAAGACGTAGTCGGCTGTTGGGGGCGCGGGTCGAGACGGCTCGGTCGCCGAGACGACCCAATTGGCCGAGAGGAGAAGGCCGATCAGCGAGCCGAGGGCCGGTCGAGCACGGGCACTAGTGAGCATCCTGCGAGGTCCTCTGTGGATCGGGTTCGGCCTGGGCGTTCTCGGAGCTGCTAACCTGGGCAATGAGGGTGTCGAGCCCGGCGAGCTCCGGGCTGCAAGCGTCTGTTGCGGCTGCCGGCTGTCCGGCGGGCCGCAACTCCTTTAGGGCTCCTTCGCCCCACGCCTCCAGGCGCGCTGCGTAGCGGGCGAGCGCCTGATCGAGGAACGGCAGTAACGGGTCCACTGCGCTGCGTGCTCGGCTTCGCCGGAGCAGTCCGGGGGCGAGCCGGGGTGGAGGCAGCGTCTTGATGGCATCGAGAAGCTCTGGATCGAAGAGCGGCGGCAGACGCCGCGCGGCGGCTTCCTCTCCCTCTCCGGCTTGAGAGCGGACGCGATCGACCGCCTCTCGAACGGCGGACAGGCCGCGACTTGCGGCGGACACGATCGCCGACCGTGCCGCCGGCGCGCCGTCTTCCCCCCGCGCCCAGGAGGCCGCCACCGCCTCGGCTGTATCCTCGACGACGTGCTTCGCGGAGCTGGAGAGCGCGTCCGTGGTCTTGCCGACGGCCTCAACCGCGGCGCCGCGCTGCTTCTCGAAATCGACCGCCACGGCGTCACCGGCCGGCGGCCCGCCGTTCAGGCTGGCCGCGGTCAAGGCGACGAGCCGGCGAAGCCGTGTCCGCAGCGCTTCGGTCGCTCTCTGAACGTGCTCGCTGGCGAGGGGAAGCAACACCTCGGCCCGCAGCGCGTCGAGGCCGGCGCTCTGCCCTTCCCGCGTCGAGACCGCTCGCACGTCGACGCGCTCGTCCGGCCCCAGCACGGGGACGAGCTCCGCGGCGATGTAGCCTCGGGAGTGTTCCCGGTCGGCCGGGTCGAGGAGATCGGCCTTGCTCAAGACAACGCAGCAGTCGATGCCGGCGTGTCGCAGGCCTGAGAGGAGCGCAGTTTCGTCGCGGCCCAGGGGCGTGCCCGCCGCCACGAGAACCAGTCCGAAGTCGCACCGGGGCAGCCAGGCGAAGGCCTGGGCGGACCCGCTCGAAGCGAGGGAGCCGACCCCCGGCGTATCCAGCAGCCGCAGGCCGAACGGGGCGCCGGGCACTGTCACCTCGATCGACCGGACGCCCCGCGCGTTCTGGGGGTTCTTCTCCTCGGTCGCGAACTCCGGGAGCGCGGGGAGCGCAACCTGCTGTCTCTTCCCGTCGCGGAACCGTACCTCGACCGAATGTGGACCCTGGCCGACACGCAGTGGAACGGCGGTCACCGGCGTTGCGCCCACGGGCAGGACACCTTCGCTGACGAGGGCGTTGATCAGCGACGATTTCCCCGAGCTGACTCGCCCGAAGACGCCGACGTCCAGCGTGGTCGCTGCGGCCCGCTCCGCCGCGGCGCCGATGAGCGGCCGCATCTCGGTGAGGCCTCGCGCGGTGCTGACCGCCAGAAGCCTGCGGAGAGTTTCCCCGGCCGGGCCTCCGAGGCCCGCTACCTGCTCGGCGAGGCCGCCCTCCTCCTGTTCCTCGAGCAGCGCCTTGCCGCGCCGCATCAGGTTCTGGAGGTCGGCCGAGACCGCGGTTATCTCCTCGCCGGCCGCCGGGTCGATGGCGCCGTAACCCTGGAGGGAGCGGGTGTCGAGCTCGGAGAGGGCGACTTCGGCGTAGAGCAGGCCGGTGGCGACGCTCCTCCGCGCCGACAGCTTCTGCTCCGGCCGCGGAATCCCCAGCCGATCGAGCGCGGCGAGCATGCGGTTCCGGGCGAGGCTCACGAAGGAGAGCAGCATGCGCGCCTCGTCCTGGGACAGATCAGGCCTTTCCCGGACGAAGGGGGATGGGTCTGGATGGGTCAGCGCCTCGATGCTTTGGAGCAGGTCGTCCACGTACCAGAGCGTGGCCTGTATGCGACGGACGTGGTTTTCGTTGAGGGGTGGAGCGGGTGCGCTGTCCTGGACGAGATC
>DATJYX010000042.1:0-7314 GCA_035577965.1 Vicinamibacteria bacterium
CGTCGCACCGGGCACGACCGCGTGGGTGCTGTCGGTCACGCTGCCCACGATGCTGCCGTAGAGGACCTGCGCCTCGCTCGGTCCGGCGAAGGCGAGGAGCGCCACCGCCAGGACCGCGAGGGGCAGGAGCCACTTCGGCCGCTGACCGTCGAGACTTCTCATAGTCACTACCTCCTGTTGCTCGTAAGGCCGGGAGCCGCCGTCTCTGGAGGGGGCTCGCCGGCATGGCGCCGGTGCCGGATGCTGACGACTTGAAACCGGTTCGCAACAATCTATGTTCATCCATCATAGGGAGTCAACCTTTTTTCTAAGCTTTAACAATCTCCCCTAGAGCTCTTTCCCGGCTTCTGTGCCGAGGAATTACGCCACTCGACACAACGGATGCCATCCGGTTTTCTGCACGCATCCAAAGTCCCGAAGTGGGCCCGCTACGTTCCTTTGAACTTATCCGCCTCAACTGAACGAGGAAACCGTTTTCGCGGGAGTGCACGCGCCGAAAACGTCGTTCCGGGCGCGGCGGGGGCGCTGATGTAGACTGGTCTTTGTCGCAGCACAGGAAACACGAAGGATCCGAGCACGATGTCGAGAAGGCTGTTCACGACCCTCGCTCTGGCCGCCCTTCTCGCCCACCGGGCGAGCGCTCAGCAGGCCTCCGATCGGCAGGCGACGCCTCCGACCTTCCCCGCGCAGGTCGAGCAGGTCACGGTGGACGTGGTGGTGACCGACCGGAGCGGCCAGCCGGTGACCGACCTGAAGCGGGAGAACCTGGAGATCCTCGAGGACGGGGCCCGGCAGACGATCGCGAGCTTCGATCTCTTCCAGGTGCAGGCCCCTCCAGTCGAGACGCCGGCCCCGGCCGCTCCCCCGCCACCTCCCCGCGTCTCGACGAACACCGACGCCGAGGACCAGCGGGGGCGCACCTTCGTGATCGTCTTCGACGACGTGCACCTGAGGGCCTACACCGCGCAGCAGGCCCGGGGCGCCATCGCGGAGTTCCTGAAGAAGGAGACGCGGCAGGGAGACCGGGTGACGCTCCTCGCGGCCACGGGCAGCGTCTGGTGGACGGCGCGCATGGAGGCCGGCCGCGCCGAGCTCCTCGACCTCGTGAAGCGCCTGCAGGGGCGCGTCGTGCCGGACCTCCGGAAGGACTGGATCTCCGACTACGAGGCGATGCGCATCAACATCTTCCACGACAACGCGATCCTCGACCGCGTCCAGCGCCGCTTCGAGACCTACGGCGTCATGACCATGACCGAGCAGAGCACGCACGTGCGGGACATGATGGCGGTCGAGGACCCCGTGGTGACGACGCGGGCGGCGGAGGTCTACTACGCGGCCAAGGCCTACAACCAGGTCACGCTCGGTGCCCTCGAGCGGGCGCTCGCGGCTCTCGCCCCGGTGAGGGGGCGGAAGTCGGTGGTCCTCGTCTCCGAGGGTTTCGTGTACGACACCCACCTCCTGGAGTTCAAGCGGATCATCGACTCGGCGCGGAGGGTGAACGCCGCGATCTACTTCATCAACAGCAAGGGCCTCGACGCCATGCCGGACGCCATCTCCGCCGACCAGAGCACGATGCTGCCCTCGGAGGATCTCGGCTTCGCCTACAGCCAGGAGGCGGAGACGACGGAGGGCTCGGAGTCGCTGGCCGCGGACAGCGGAGGCTTCACGGTCCGCAACTCGAACGACCTCGCGGCGGGCATGAAGCGGATCTCCGACGAGACCCAGGCCTACTACCTCGTCGGCTACAACCCGACGAACACAGCGCGCGACGGCGCGTTCCGGAAGATCGAGGTCAGGGTGCCCGGCCGACGGGGGCTCACGATCCGGGCCCGCAAGGGCTACTACGCCCCGTCCGACGTGCCGAAGCAGCCCCCGCCGAAGCCGGGGACGGATCCCGTCTTCCAGGCGGCCCTCGACTCGCCGTACCAGCTCGAGGACGTCCCCCTCCGCATGACCCATTACCTCCGGGACGAGACGACGCTCGACCGGGCGCGGGTCTTCCTGGCCGCGGAGGTGGACATCCGGCGCCTCGGCCTCCAGGAGAAGGACGGGAAGGCGGAGGGCGCGCTGCAGTACCTGATGGTGGCGGTGTCGCGCGACGGCGGCCCCTTCTCCCGCTTCGACCAGACCCTGCAGCTCTCGCTCCTGCCCGAGGAGCGGGAGCAGTTCTCGCGGACGTGGCTGCCCGTCGTCCAGGAAATGGAGCTCGAGAGCGGGCGCTACCGGGCCAAGATGGTGGTGCGGGACAAGGCGAGCGGGCGCATGGGGACCGTGATCCACGACTTCGATGTTCCGGACCTCAAGCCGTTCCGGGTCTCGACGCCCGTCCTCAGCGACGTGCGCGAGCAGACCGCGGACGGCAGGCCGGGGGACCGGCTGGCGATCCTGGCCCGGCGGGAGTTCGCGCAGGGCGCGTCGCTCTTCTGCCAGCTCGACGTCTACCGGGCGGTCAAGGAGGAGGCATCGGGGATGCCGCGGGTGTCGATGGGCTACGAGGTGCGGCGGAGCGACGGGACGGTCCTCACCCGTGACCCGGCGAGCCTGATCCGGCCGGGCAAGGACGGCGGGGTCTCTCGCCTCGTCGGCTTCTCGCTCCAGAACGCGAGCCTCGGGGACTACGAGCTGCGGATGAAGGTGAGGGACGAGTTCTCCGGCGAGACCCGTGTCCTGCGGGAGCCCTTCCGGGTCGTCGCCCCCTGAGGCGTCCTCCTTGCCCGGCGCCGATCCCACCGCCAGCCACCGCCTCTTCCATCACGACCGGGTCGCGGCCGGGTACGCGACCGTCCGGCCGTACCTCCACCCGCTCGTCTTCGCGCGGGTGCGGGAGATGATCGGCGCCGAGGCCCGCGCGGGCCGCGCTCTCGACGTGGGCTGCGGCACCGGCCTCTCCTCGTTCGCCCTCCTCGACCTCGCCGAGCACGTCGTCGGGATCGACGCCGCGCGGGACATGCTGCGCCACGCGATCCGGGCCGACGCGGTCGCCTACCTGTGCTCGGGCGCGGAGTCCCTGCCGTTCCTCGAGGCCTCCTTCGACCTCGTCGTCGCCTGCGGCTCCATGGACTGGGTGGACCGGCCGCGCTTCCTGCCGCGGGCGGCCGAGGTCGTGGCACGGGGGGGCTGGCTCGTCTCCCTCGACTTCGGCGATTCCGGGCGCTCTCCCGAGGTCCCGTCCCTCGGCCACTGGTACGACGAGGTCCTCCTGAAGCGGTACCCGCGACCGGCGTCGAGCGACCCGATCATCACCGCCGACGAGGCGTCGCGGTCGGGCTTCGGGCCCCCCGTCCACCGCGACCTGGCCATGACCTGCCCGTTCACCGCGACCCGGTACGCGGCCTTCCTGATGACCGAGTCCAACGTGATCGCCGCCGTCGAGTACGGCAGCGAGACCGCGGGCCGGGTGCGGGCGTGGCTCGAGTCGGAGCTCGCCGCGCTCTTCGGGAGCGGGGAGCGGGCTCTGTCTTTCGGCGGCTACATCCAGGTCCTTCGGAGGCTCTGATGCGCGCGTGGATCCTGCTGGTCCTCCTCCCTCTCGTCGGGGCCCTCGGCCCGGCCGGCGAGAGCGCCATCCGTCCGGAGCGGACGATCCGGCTCTTCGACGGCAAGACGATCGACGCCTTCTACACCTGGCTCGTCGACACGCACCGGGAGGACCCCCTCCGGGTGTTCAGCGTGGTCGACCAGGTGGACGGCGCCCCCGCCGTCCGCATCAGCGGCGAGCGGTTCGGGGGGCTCATCACCCGCGCGGCCTACCGCGACTACCGCCTGGTGGTGGAGTTCCGATGGGGCCTCGCGACGTGGGGCGAGCGCCGGGCCGCCGCGCGCGACAGCGGCGTCCTCGTCCACTGCCAGGGTCCGGACGGCAACACCGCCGCCGACTTCAACGGGCCCTGGATGCGCTCCGTCGAGGCGCAGGTCATCGAGGGCGGGGTCGGCGACATCATCCTCGTGGCCGGGTTCGAGCCCGGCGGCGCGAAGGCCGCGCCGCGCCTGTCGGCGCGGGTGCGCACCGACCGCAACGGCGAGCCGGTCTTCGATCCCGGCGGGGAAGCCCGGGAGTTCGAGAGCGGCCGCGTCAACTGGCTCCGGCGGGACCCGGCCTGGCAGGACCGCACGGGCTTCCGGGGAGGGCAGGACGTCGAGAGCCCGTGGGGCGGCTGGACGCGCCTCGAGGTGATCGCGGACGGCGACCGGATCACGAACGTCGTCAACGGGACGGTCGTCAACGAGGCCACACGATCGACCTTCACGGAGGGCCGGATCCTCCTGCAGTCCGAGGGCGCCGAGGTCTACTACCGGCGCGTGGATCTGGAGCCACTCGCGGGCCCCACACAGCGCTCCACGAACTGAACGACGACTGCCGTGGCGGCGAGGCCGGAGCACCCTGGAGACGCGGAAGCCCGAGGCCCCGCAACAAACCGGAGGCCTCGGGCCGGCGACGGTCCAGATGCGCCCGCGCTTTGCGCGGGTGCATCAAGCAAACTGCTTCCAGTCCATCTTCGGGTCGGAGACGTCCTTCGACTTCAGGAGCTGGTCCCAGGTGACTTCCTTGCCCGTGTGGGCGGCCACGCGGCCGAGGATGCCGGCGAGGGCCGACTCCGCTCCCTGCTGCGCCTCGTTGAGCAGGTTGCCGCTCGTGATGCTCTCGACGAAGGCCTTCTGCTTGTTGGGGTCGGCGTCGTCGAGGGCGCCCGAGAACTTCCCGGTCACGGCCACCGCCGAGTCCGTGGACTCCTTCCCGAGACCGGGGAACTCCCAGTTCGTGTCGGCGGAGAGGCGGACCGGGGCGTCGTAGTGGGCTTCCGCCCAGCCCTTCGTCCCGTAGTACTGCATCGCGACGCCGCCCCACTGCGCGTTCGTGAACTGCGTGGAAGCGAAGCTGATGTGGACGTCGCCCGGGTAGGTGAAGACGCAGTTGTAGTGGCTCCAGCAGTCCCCCTGGTCCGTGCGTCCCGCCCGCCCGCCGGCGCCGACCGCCTTCACCGGGTGGCCCTTCAGGAACCAGTTGGTGACGTCGATGATGTGGACGTTCTGCTCCACGATGATGTCCCCGGAGAGGGCGATGTCGTGGACCCAGTTCCGGAGCCGCCTCTCGGCCGGCGTGGCGCTCGGCCAGTCCGGCCGCTTGATGGCCGATGCGAAGTAGTGGATGGCCCCCGAGACCGGCTGTCCGATCTGGCCCCCGTGGATCCGCTTCGCGAGCTCGACGTAGGCCGAGGCGTGGCGGATCTGGAAGCCGACGGCCAGGCTCAGCTTCTTCGCCTTCGCCACCTCGCTGAGGGCCATCACCTTCTTCGCCCCCGGCACATCGACCCCGACCGGCTTCTCGAGGTAGGTGTGCTTGCCCGCGGCGAGGGCGGCCTCGCCGTGCATCGGGTGGAAGAAGGGCGGGGTCGCGATGTAGACCGCGTCCACGTCCTTGCTCGAGAAGAGCGCCTCGTACGCCTTCGGGCCCTTGAAGAGGTGGCCGGCGTCGACGGCGGGCTTGCCGAACTTGGCCGAGACCGCGTCGAGCTCCTTCTTGCCCGCGGCCAGGTTGTCCGCGAACATGTCGCCGATCGCGGTGAGGACGCCGCTCGTGTTCTCGATGAAGGAGCCCATCACGTTCGTCCCCCGCCCCCCGCAGCCGAGGAGGCCGAGCCGGACCGCCGAGTTCGCCTGGGTGCCGAACGCGAGGCTCGGCTTCAGGATCGTGACTCCGGCGGCTGCGGCCGCCACTCCCAGGAACTCGCGGCGGTCGGTGGTTCGCGTCTTCGGATCGGTCATCGCATCATCTCCTCGTGTCGGCCCGGCAAAGGGCCGCGGACAGCGATCAGGACGGTTACTGGAGCGACAGGCGCTCGACGTACTCGCGGGCGGTCTTGATGTCGGCCACGCGCTCGGTGCCGGCCTCGCGCTCGATGCACAGGTTCCCGGTGAAGCCAACTCCCGAGAGCGCCTTGAAGAAGGCCTTCCAGTCGATCTGGCCGGTGCCGAGGACGACCTCCTCGCCCCAGGTGCCGGGGACCCTGGTGCGGACCGCGTCCTTGACGTGGCACTGCTTGATCCACGGCCCGAGCGTGCGGACGGCCGCCACCGGGTCTCCCTTGTCGTAGAGGATGATGTTGGCCGGGTCGAGGTTCACGCCCACGCCCTTGTGGCCGAGCCTGCGCAGGAAGAGGGCGAGCGTATCCGCCACCTCCTGGCCGGTCTCCATGCCCAGGGTGATGCCCTTGGACTGGAAGAGATCGGCGATCCGGCGGACCCGGTCCTGCAGCTTGGCGGAGGATGGGTCGGTCTCCTCGTGGGGGAGGAAGCCGGCGTGGAACGTGACGAGCTTCACCCCCAGGCCCGCCGCGATCTCGGCGTCCCTCTGGATGTTCTTCCAGTTGTCGGCCCAGGTGGCGTCGGGCACGACGCCCCCCGTGCGGCGGATGCTGTCGAGGGTCGTGTAGTCCTCGCCGATCGTCCCCATCATGCCGGAGACGAACGTGACGCCCTGCGCGGAGGCCTTGGCGGCGGCGTCGCTCCACGCGCCGCCCTTGTTCTCACGCAAGGGGTCGAGGGCGATCTGGACGCGGCGAAGGCCGGTCGGGGCGAGCTTCTTGAGGAGGTCGTCGATCGAGGCGGGCTCCAGGGACCAGCTGCAGACGGCGAGGCGGCTTGCCAGGCCGGGAGAGGCGGCGAGCGCCCACCGGCCCGCGAAGGTGGCGCCGAGGGCGCCGGCCAGCGACGCTTTCAGGAAGTCGCGGCGGTTGGGGTCGGTCTTCATCGGCACCTCCTCGGGCGCGGGTCCCGAGACCGGATTCTATTCCCGCCTCGTCGCGGGCTGTCAACGTGAGGGCGACCTTGAGTTGCGCCCGGGGACCGGAGTAGGCTCCCGGTTCGGGAGGACAGCGCATGAAGACGATCGATCGGAGGAGTTTCCTGGAGTCGGCCGCCGCCGCGGCCGCGGTGGCCGCGCTGCGGCCGCAGCCCGCAGCCGCCGCGGGACAGATCAAGAAGGCCCTGTACGTCTCCATGCTGCCGGAGAAGCTCGCCTACCGCGAGCGGTTCCAGATGGCGCTCGACGCGGGCTTCCAGGGCATCGAGGTCGGGACGATCACCGATCCCAAGGTCGCCGACGAGGTCAAGGGGGCGGCGGCGGCGACGGGCCTCAAGATCCACTCGGTGATGAATGCCGCCCACTGGCGCTATCCCCTCTCGAGCGCCGACCCGCAGGTGGTGGCGAAGAGCGTGGCCGGCATGGAGGCCTCGCTCCACAACGCCCAGCTCTGGGGGGCGGACAGCGTGCTGCTGGTGCCGGCGGTCGTGAACCCGGAGACCTCCTACAAGGAC
>DATJYX010000043.1:0-57483 GCA_035577965.1 Vicinamibacteria bacterium
GACAACTTCGCCGACCACCTGGCGTCGAGCCTCGCCGATCCGCGCGTCGCGTCCTTCGCCGCGGACCGGATCACCGACGGCGTCCTCAAGGCGAACCCCGACCTGACCGCCTTCCGTCCCCTGATCCTCGGCACCGCGCGGGGCGCGGTCTCCTCCTCGAGCTTCCAGGCGCTGGTGCGGACGGCGGCCCGCTCCGCCCACGCCAGCCTCTTCACGCAGGGCGGCCGCAACGTGATCCTCTCCGTGCCCGACGTCGGGGTCCTCGTGAAGAGCGCGCTCGCCCACGCCAATCCCGCCCTCGCCGAGAAGGTTCCGCCCCGGGTGCAGGCGGTCGTGGCGTCGATCGGCCAGCGGCGCCTCGACCACTACGTCGTGCGCCTCACGCAGATCGCGCGGATGAGCGCCTGGGCGACCCTGGCCGTGTTCTGCGGCGGCGCCCTCGTCGCCCTCGTCGGGGTCAGCGTCGCGTCCAGCCGAAGGCGGGCGCTCATGCGGCTCGGGCTGGACCTGGTCGTGGCCGGGATCGTGCTGCTCCTCCTCATGCCCGCGGGCCGCGCGGCGGTGGGTCTCGTCCCCCACGGCGAGCTGGCCCGGGAGGCGGCCAAGGGCCTCTGGGACGCCTTCGCGGGCGCCCTGCGCACGTGGGGGCTCGTCCTCGGCGGGATCGGGCTCGTGATCCAGACCGCCGGCCACTCGCTGCTCGCCCGCTTCGATCCCCAGGAGAGCAGCCGACGCCTCCTCGACTGGATGGCGAACCCGCCGGGCGGCGCTCGGGCGAGGCTCGTCCGGGGATTCGTCCTGGTGATGGCGGGAGCGCTCGCCATCGTCCGGCCGGCGGACGCGGTGGCGGTGGTGGTCGTGCTCGTGGGCGGCGGCCTCGCCCTGCTGGGGCTGCGCGAGATCTTCGAGATCGCGTTCCGAGCGGGGCAGGAGCCGGGCGCGTCGGCCTCTTCCGCGGGCGGTCCCAGCGCCAAGGTCCGGGGCGCGATCGTCCTCGCCCTGGCCGCGGGCTTCGTGGCCGCCATCGTGGTGCTCGGCCGGCCGCCGGCGGCCGTGGCCCGGCTGGAGGCGGGCGCCTGCAACGGCGCTCCCGAGCTCTGCTCGCGCCGGGTCGACGAGATCGTCTTCCCGGCGACGCACAACTCGATGTCGGCCGCGGACATCCCCAACTGGTTCATGCCCCAGCAGGAGCGGAGCATCCCTGTCCAGCTCGAAGACGGGATCCGTGCCCTCCTCTTCGACGTCCACTACGGCGTGCCGGTCGAGAGCGCGGTGAAGACCGACCTCGCGAGCGAGCTGGGCTCGCGGGACAAGTTCGACAAGGCGGTGGGGAAGGAGGGCGTCGACGCCGCGATGCGCGTCCGGGACCGCCTCGCCGGCAAGGTGGAGGGCCCGCGCGGCCTCTACCTCTGCCACGGCTTCTGCGAGCTGGGCGCGACTCCCCTCGTCGCCGCCCTGCGCGGCATCCACGAGTTCCTGGTGCAGAACCCCGACGAGGTCCTGGTCATCGACATCGAGGACTACGCCTCCCCGCAGGACATCGCGGCCGCGTTCGCGCAGAGCGGGCTCGACAGCCTCGTCTACCGGGGGGAGACGGGCCCGCCGTGGCCGACGCTCCGCGAGATGATCGACAGCCGCCAGCGCGTCCTCGTCGTCCTGGAGTCCGGCCGTAAGGGCGTCCCCTGGCTCCGCCCGGCGTACGAAGGACTCGTGCAGGAGACCCCCTACCACTTCACCAAGCCCGGCGAGCTGTCCTGCGCGCCCAACCGGGGTGGGACGACCGGGTCCTTCTTCCTGATGAACAACTGGATCGACACCACCCCGGCTCCGAAGCCCAGCAACGCCGCGATCGTCAACGCCTACGACGCGCTCCTCGCCCGCGCGCGCCAGTGCCAGACCGAGCGGGGCCAGATCCCCAACCTGCTCGCGGTGGACTTCTACAGGACCGGCGATCTCTTCCGCGTGGCCCGGACGCTCAACGGTCTGGGCCAGCCGGCTGGGCAGTGAGCGACCGGACGGCGTCGCACCACGGCGGGGCAAGGTCGAGGCCGGACCACGCGACAGGTCCGGGGAGGGTCTTGGCCCTTCGACGCAGGCTCCCCCGACTCGCCGTCGCCGCCCTCCTGGCCGCGCTCGTGCTCGCGTTCGCCCCCGCCCGCGCGCAGGACTCGCAGTACTGGGACATCCAGTACGGCCCGGTCGGCCAGCTCCTCGGCGGACAGGTCGTGGGCAGCACGCGCGACCTCTCCGCGACCTACTACAACCCCGGTGGCCTCGCCCTCGCCACGAACCCCGAGTTCCTGCTGTCCGTCCAGGCGTTCAGCGTCCTCAGGCTCTCCATCCAACCGGTCGGCGGCGGGCCCTTCCTCAATACCTCCCAGACGGACTGGGCGACCTTCCCCGGCTTCGTGGCGTTCACGTTCCCCCGGAGCTGGTTCGGCGAGAAGACGACGCTCGCCTTCTCCCTCCTCACCCGGCAGCAGCTGGTCGAGCGGATCGACCAGCGTTTCACCGGCGACGTGCCGACGAAGGGCGGCCGCTACGGCCTGGAGACCCTCTTCGACGAGAACATGGGGGAAACGTGGGGCGGGCTCACCCTGAGCCGCCGCCTCTCGGACCGGCTCGGCCTGGGGGCGACCCTCTACGGCGTCTACCGCGGGCAAAGGACGCGCTGGGAGCAGAGCCTACAGCTCGCCTACCCGGACGGAAGCGGCGTCTCGGCCCTCATCATCGACGACTTCGACTACTCGCACTGGCGGGTCCTGGGGAAGGTGGGCCTGGCCTGGGAGGGCAACGCAACGCGGCTCGGCCTCGCGGTGACGTCGCCCAGCGCGGGGCTCTTCGGCAGCGGCAAGGCCGGATTCACGAGGTCGGCGACCGGGGCCGATCTCAACGGCGACGGGCAGCCGGACAGCCTGCTCCTGAACGGCCTCGACGAGAACCTCGACTCCCACTACGAGTCGTCGTGGACGGTCTCGGCGGGCGGGTCCTGGCGACGGGGAAGCCTGCAGGTCCACGCGTCGGCGGAATGGTTCGCCGCGGTGAGAACGTTCGACGTCCTCCAGGGGAAGACCGACACGAACACCGGCTCGCCGGTCACGCTGGTCCAGGGCCTTCAGAGCGTCTTCAACGCCGGCGCCGCCGTCGAGTACTGGCTCGGCGGCGTGAGCGCGGACCGGGGGCCGTCCTCCGGCGGCTGGGCGCTCTACGGCAGCTTCCGCACCGACTTCTCGGCCTCACCCGACGTCGTCCCGGACGAGGCCGCGTCCTCCAACATGGACCTCTACCACGTCACCGGGGGGACGGCCTTCAGCCTCGGCAGCAGCCGCTTCAGCCTCGGCGTCGAGTACGCCTCCGGGAGCAGGAACCGGGACTTCGGGTTCGGCGGCCTGCCTCCCGGCGTCCCCGTCATCGGGGGGAGCATCCCGGTCCAGACCCGCGTCTCGCGCTGGGTCTTCACCGTGGGCTACCTCTTCGGCCGGTAGCGAGGACGGGGAACACCCGATGGCAGGAGCGGGGCCCGGCTCCTGACCCTTCAGGGCGCCGAGTCGGCCCCGATCTGGACGGCGATCCGTTCGCGCGAGGCGGGCTCGAGCGGCGTGCGGGCGAGACGGTCGAGAAGGACCGACGGCTCGACCAGGCGGTGGCGGAGTGCGGCCCGGACGTACTCGCGGTCCTTCTCGCGGCCCGCCACGTACTTCGAGACGACGAGGTCGTGCGGCTCCAGGCAGAGCCCACGCCCTGCGGACGTGGGGACGGCGACGAGGCGCGTCTCCCATCCGTCGGGCAAGACGGCGGTCCGTTCCCCGACTCCCTGCGCGTAGTAGCCGTAGGTCTCGTGAAAGGGGGAGAGCTCGCCGATGGAGCCCTCGATGAGGTCGGCGCGCTCGGGGTGGTTCCGCGGGTACACATCCACGTCCGCGGAGACGAGCAGCTCGGCCGGGGCATCGGGGAAGCGGCCGAGGATCGCCTGGCTGCCGATGACGACGATCTCGGCGTCGCCGGCGATCACCGCCGCCGCGCGGATCACGTGCTCCAGCTGGCTGCGGTTCAGGGCCGCGCCCCCTTCCCTCGCGCACGGCGCCAGACGGCCCAGCGCGTCCGCGGCTCCAGGAACCCGGCGAACGGAGAGGTCTGTCGGAGCGCCCGGGCTCGCTCGCCGGGGTCCGAGAGAAGGCGCGCGACAGCGTCGACCGACCCGGCGAGGGCGGCCTGCCAGGCCTCGGCGTACGTCCGGCCCACCGTCCCGTCGCGGAGCCAGCCCGCCACGCGCCGCCGTGCGCGCTCGAGCAGCGCCGGGTTCGCGAGAAGCCGCTCCGCCACGGCGCGGTGCAGCTCGAGGCTCACGTCCTCGGCGAGGCCATGGAGCCCGTCGGTCACGCGGAGAGTCTAGCACCCGGCCTGCGGGCGGACGCTCCGGGCCGGGTCGCCCGTGCGGGCAACGGCAGCGCGTGGATCGCCGGCTTGCGCGAGGGGCAGTCCGCCCCTACGATGGCCTGATCCGATCCCTCCGCACGAGGCAGTCCCGTGGCGGAAGCTCGACCGTGGCTCGCAGGGAGGCAAGCCGCCCCGCCCTGGCGGCCACTCCGAGGATTGCGAGCGAGGACCTGATGCTCGTCCGCCTGTGGCCGGTGCTCGTTCCCGCCCTCTCTCTGCTGTTGCTGGTCGCTGCGCTCCTCCTGCCCGTCGGCCCTGTTCTGGCCCTGGCCGCGGTGGCCGGCCTCATGGCGGTCGTGATCGCGGCCGTTCACCACGCCGAGGTGGTCGCCCACAAGGTGGGAGAGCCCTTCGGCACGCTGGTCCTCGCCCTCGCGGTCACGGTCATCGAGGCGGCCCTCGTCGTGTCGATGATGCTGGTCGGAGGGAGGGAGAAGGCGGCCCTGGCCCGCGACTCGGTCTACGCGGCGGTGATGATCATCTGCACGGGCGTGATCGGCGCCTGCCTCCTGGCCGGTGGCCTGCGGCACGGCGAGCAGTCGTTCCGCAGCGAAGGAGCGGGGCCCGCTCTCGCCGCCCTCGTCGCCCTGGCCACGATGGTGCTCGTCCTGCCCGACTTCACGACCTCGGCCCCCGGGCCGCGCTACTCGGCCGCGCAGCTTGCCTTCACCGCCACCGCCTCGCTGGCGCTCTGGGGGGTGTTCGTCTTCGTCCAGACGATCCGCCACCGAGACTACTTCCTGCCGCCGGAGGGAGCGGCCGACGACGGCGCCCACGCCTCCCCGCCGACCGCCGTCCGTGCGTGGACGAGCTTCGGGCTCCTGCTCGTGTCGCTGGTGACGGTGGTCGGGCTGGCCAAGGCCCTCTCCCCGCGCATCGAGGTCGCCGTTCACGCGGCCGGGGCGCCGCCCGCGGTCATCGGCGTCGCGATCGCCATGCTCGTGCTGCTGCCGGAGTCCTGGGCGGCGCTGCGAGCGGCCCTGGCCAACCGGCTCCAGACGAGCATGAACCTCGCCCTGGGCTCCGCCCTGGCCTCCATCGGGCT
The DNA here is from genome assembly GCA_035577965.1 of Vicinamibacteria bacterium. GTDB lineage: Bacteria > Acidobacteriota > Vicinamibacteria > Fen-336 > Fen-336 > DATBSL01. The sequence continues at coordinate 5,483 of DATJYX010000043.1, forward strand.
GACCATCCCGGTGGTGGCCCTGGCCTCGGCCGTCTTCAAGCTCCCGCTCGTGCTGGGGCTGGAAGCGAAGGACGTCGTGCTCCTCGCCCTCGCTCTCCTCGTCAGCACCATCACCCTCGGCAGCGGCCGCACCAACCTGATGCAGGGCGCGGTCCACCTCGTGATCTTCGCGGCGTTCCTCTTCCTGACGCTCGTTCCCTGAGGCCCACGACGGGCGGGTGCGGCCGGCCTCAACGCGATTCGCCGGCCTCGGCGGGCAGATCGCCGATCGCGGCCGCGATGTCGCGGGCGAGGGCGGCGGCGAGCTCGCTCATCGCGTCGACTCCCGCTCCCGGATCGGGGGCCTGGCCGACCGAGGCGAGGGGCCCCCGCCGGTAGGCCACGGGGCGGGACGCGAGCGGCCGCTCGTCCCGCGGAGGCAGGAGCGCGAAGCGGCCCTGCAGCAGGACCTCGCCGGAGGGCTGAGGACCGAACCTCTGGAGCCCGACGCGCACGCGGCAACGCAGGCGGGCCGTCGACGGCCACGGCGAGCGGAGCACGCGGCCCTGCGGGAGGAGGACCTCCAGGTTGGCGGCGAGCGTGCGGCCGAGGCCTTCGTCGAGCGGCTCCGCCCACCGCACGTACTCGTCGATGTGAAGCTCTCCCGTGGCGACCCAGGTTGCGATCTGGGGACGGTCGAGGTAGCCGGGGAGGTCCACGGGCAGGAGGCCCACGAGGACGGCCGGCCCCGCCCCGGGGGCCGCGGGCGGCTCGGCCACGGAGTGGAGGACGAAGAAGCGGGCCTCCGGCGTGCGTTTGAGCGAGACGCAGCCCGGGAGCGCGAGGACGGCGAGAACGCCCGAGGCGAGAACCGCGAGACGCCGTGCGCGCATCACTTCCTCTCCTCCTTCGGCTTGCCGAGGACGACCGCCTCGGGGTGGGTCTGGACGTAGTCGACGAGGTTGCGCAGCGCCTTCAGGGTCCGCTCGAGCTCCTGGAGCGTCTGCGCGGCCCGGATCCGTGCCTCGTCCGTCCCCGCGAGGGTCGAGTCCAGCGTCTTCAACGTCCCGTCCACGCGGTCAAGGGCCTCGCGGGCGGCGCGGATCGTCTCCCGGGCGTCGGAGGCGGTCGACCGCGTCTCCCCGCCCACCGTCTCCATCAGGCGGCGCGCGTCGGCCACCGCCGCCCGCACCTCCTCGAGGGTCGGCGGCACGTTCTCGGTGGCCCGTCGCGCGCCGGCGAGCGTGCCGTGGAGGTCGGGCGACTCGAGGAGGGCCCGGGCGCTCTCCAGCGTCTTGCGGAGGTTCTCGAGCATCCGGTCGAGGGGGAGATCGGCCAGCTTGTTCATGATGCTCTCCGCCCGGTCGGAGAGCTTCTCCATCGCGGTGGGCGTCGTGGGCAGCTCGGGGTAGCGGTGGCTGAGGCCGGACGTGCGGGCGGGCTCGTCGGGCAGGAAGTCGAAGTCGATGTACTTCTGGCCGGTGAGCAGGCTCTGGCTCAGTAGCCGGCCGCGGATCCCCCGGTCGATGAGCTCCTTGGCCAGCCCGGGCGCGGAGAGGCTGGAGAAGGGGCGGGCCACGCCGGGAGGGGCGTCGACCATGTCGCCCACGAGCTCGATCACGACCTCGATCTCGATGAGCGGCGACGGCTTCCCGGTGAGGAGGGCCTTCACCTCCGCGACCTCGCCGATCTTGATCCCGCGGAAAGTCACCGGCGCCCCGCGGCTGAGGCCGGAGAGCGAGCCCGGGAAGAAGACCGAGAAGCGCGCCCGCTTCTCGAACCAGCCTCGGGAGGTCAGGAGCAGCACGGCAGCGAGGACGAGGACGACCGCCCCCAGGACGAAGGCGCCCACGAGCCGGGGGTGGCTCTTCGCGCTCACAGGCGCCCCCGGGTCAGGAAGGCGCGGACCTTCGGGTCGGGGCAGTCCTTGAGCTCGGTCGGCCGGCCTCTGGCGGTCATGGTTTTCTTCTCCGCGTCGAGAAAGACGGCGTCGTCGCCCAGCTCGAAGATGCTGGCGAGCTCGTGGGTCACGAGGACGATCGTCGTGCCCAGGCTCTCGCGCAGCTCGAGGATGAGGTCGTCGAGCCGGCGGGAGCTGAGCGGGTCGAGGCCCGCCGAGGGCTCGTCGAAGTAGAGGATGTCGGGGTCGAGGGCCATGGCCCGGGCGAGGCCGGCCCGCTTCTTCATGCCCCCGCTGATCTCGGCGGGGTAGTGGTCCTCGAAGCCGGCCAGGCCCACGAGGGCGAGCTTGAGACGGGCCACCTCGAGCGCCTCCCCGCGGCCGAGGCCGCCCCGCTCGACGAGGGGCAGGGACACGTTCTCGGCCAGGGTCATGGAGCTGAAGAGCGCCGCGTACTGGTAGAGCACGCCGAAGCGCCGCTTCAGGTCCTCCCGCCTCTCCTCGCCGGCCGCCCAGTACCCCTCGCCGTCGTAGTAGACGTCGCCCGATCGCGGCTCGTTGAGGCCGACCATGTGCCGCATGAGGGTGCTCTTGCCGCACCCGCTGTCGCCCATGATGACGAAGATCTCGCCCCGCCCCACCGTGAAAGCGACATCCCTCTGGACGACGCGGTCGCCGTAGCCCATCGTCAGGTCCCGGACCTCGATCTCGGCCCGCGCGCCCACGGTCTCCTCAGAGCTGCAGCACGTGGCAGACGACCGTGAACACGGCGTCCGCCACCACCACGAGGAGGATCCCCGTGACCACGGCCCTCGTCGTGGCCTCCCCGACCGCGGCCGCGCTCCGGCCGCAGTGGATGCCGTAGTAGCAGCCGCTCGTGGCCACGATCGCGCCGAAGGCGACGCTCTTTGCGAGGCCGATGAGCACGTGGCGCAGGGCGAGGGCGTCCCGGGTCTGCTGCAGGTACTGGAGGGTGCCGAGGTCGAGGCCGACGACGGCCACGAACGCGCCCCCCAGGAGGCCCAGGAGATCGGCGTAGGCCACGAGGGCCGGCATCATGAGCGCCGTGGCCAGGACGCGGGGCACGACCAGGAACTCGACCGGGCGGAGGCCCATCGTGCGGAGGGCGTCGACCTCCTCGTTCACGGTCATCGTGCCGAGCACGGCCGCGAACGAGGCCCCGGTCCGGCCGGACATGACGATGCCGGTCATGAGCGCCCCGAGCTCGCGCGTGATCCCGACCGCCACGAGGTCAGCCACGTAGATGGTGGCTCCGAACTGGGCGAGCTGGACGGCGCCCACGAAGGCGAGGACGGCGCCGATCAAGAAGTTGATGAGGGCGACGATGCCGAGGGCGGCGACGCCGCTCGCCTCGAGGGCGTGGAGGAGGTCGACGCGCCGGTAGCGGGCCCGGCCCCGGAGGAAGGCGAGGAAGGCGAGCGTCATCTCGCCGACGAAGGCGAGCGCGTCGCCGGCCGTGGCGGAGGCAGCGAGGGCGACCCGGCCCACGCGCGAGAGGAGGGAGTCGTCCTCGGCGGAAGGCGGGGCCGCTTCGGGAGGGACGGCCCGGGCGAGACCGAGGAGCTTGCCTGCGCCCTCGGGCAGGGCCGACGTGTCCACCTCGAGGCCCCGCCGGCGAGCTTCGCCGGCGACGGCGTGGACGAATGCGACGAGCGAGCTGTCCCAGCTGGCGAGACCCTCGGCGCGGAAGGCCAGGCGGCGCGGCCGGGGAGACGCCTCCAGGGCCTCGATGACGGGGCCGGGACGAGCGAGCCCGGCCGACAGTGCCCACGCGTCGTGAAGGCCCACCGTGAGCGTGTCGCTCTCGCGCTGGAGCGAGTAGCGGGCGGACGAGGACTCTCCTGCGGTCATCCCGGTGTCGTGGCCGGCGGAACGCTACACCCGCGTCACGGCGCGGGTCAACCTCGCGCCTCGGTCTATCGAGCACCCTCGCCCTTCAGGTACTGGCTCATCCATCGCAGGGCGTGGCCGATCATCAGCACCTGGTTCTCGCGCCGGCCGGCGCCGTGGCCCTCGTCCGGGAAGACGATCAGCTCCGTGGGCACTCCGGTCTTCCGGGCCGCCTCGTACATCTGGAGCGCCTCGCCCACCGGGACCCGGGGGTCGGTCGCCCCGCCCTGGATCTGCAGGGGCGCCTTCAGCCTCCCGATGTGCGTGACGGGAGACAGCTCGACGAGCGCGTCGTGGTCCTTCACCGGGTCGCCGTACTCCGTGATGCGGAGGATGCGGCGGTAAGGGGCCGTGTTTTCGAGGAAGGTGAGGAGGTTCGAGATGCCGACGATCGAGACGCCGGCGTCGTACGCGCCGGCGAACTTCGTCATCGCGATGAGCGTCGAGTAGCCGCCGTAGCTGCCCCCCATGACGCCCACCTTCGGGGCCCGGCCGGCGGCGGCAAACGACTTGCGGGCCCACGTCGCCGCGTCCTCGATGTCGGTCAGGATGCGGAGGCGCTTCGGGCCGTCGTCGGCGGCGAGCCAGGCCTTGCCGTAGCCGTCGCTGCCCCGGACGTTCGGCTCCGCGTAGACGAAGCCGGCGTCCACGAAGATCTGCGCGTACGTCGAGAAGCCCGGCTGCGACTGGCCCTCCGGGCCGCCGTGGAACTCGACGATCACCGGGCACGGCTCGGGCTCGCAGCGCGGAGGCCGCCGCACGAGGACGGGGATCGGCGTCCCGTCGCGGGCGGGGTAGGTCTCGAGCCGGGCCACCGCGAAGGAGGAGGTGTCGACTTCGGGGGCGCTGGGGACCACCCAGCGGGTGAGGGCCCCCGTCTGCCAGTCGTACACGTAGCTCGCCCGCGGCGCCGTCGCCGTCTCGACACCGATCGTCGTGAAGCGCCCGTCGGCGGTCGTCGCCCCGGAGTAGACGTGGTCGGCGCCCTCGGGGAGCTTCGGCAGCGCGAGGGGCTGGAGCGTTCGCGCGTCCAGGGCGGCGAGGCGCGTGAAGCCGCCCTCGTTCACCGTGTACAGGATCCTCCGGCGTGACTCGTCGATCCCGAAGCCCGACACGTCCCACTTCATCTCCGGCGTGATGGGCCGGAGCTGGCCCTTCTCGAAGGTGTAGAGGCGGCGGAAGTCGCCGATCTTCGGTGTGAGCACGAGCACCTGCCCATCACCGGCCCCGTAGCGGGCGTCGTACTCGACCGTTTCGCCCTGGCCGAGGACGGGCGAGAGCTTCCTGGTCGCGGGATCCCAGTCCGAGTACTCGGAGGAGAGAGCGCCCGTCGACTTCTGCAGGAGGAGACGGCCGTCCGGTCTGTGATCGGCGATGGACCAGAGGCCAGGCTCGGCGACGAGCTGCTCCTTCACCCGGGCGCCCAGGTTCCAGCGGTAGACGGCGTAGGAGTCGGGCTTCTGGTCGTTCGCGTGGAAGTAGACCCACTTGCCGTCCGGGCTCACGAAGTCGAAGAAGGTCTGGACGTTCGGAAGGTGCTGGACGACGGCGAGCGGACCACCGTCCGCCGGGAGGAGGTAGAGGCCGGGGTTCTCCTCTCCCTTGCGGTCGCGCTGGACGATCAGCCACCGCCCGTCCGGCGTCACGCCGGCGACGGAGGTGCGGTCCTCGCCTCCCGTGAGCTGCACCGGGAAGCGGTCGGGGCCGTCGAGCCGCCAGACCTGCGGGGTGCCGGTCACGGACCAGCCGAAGAAGAGCCGCGAGCCGGAGGGCGCGGGGACGCCCAGGCCCGGGGCGCGGACGTCCATCATCGTCTGGATGTGCGCCGCGACTTCGGGTGGGAGCGGCTTCGGGGCGAACGGGGCGATCGCCTCCGCCGGCACGCTGCCCGCACCGTGACCCTTGTAGGGCGTCTGGGCCGCTCCGGCTCTCGGGAAGGCGAGGCCTGCGGCCAGGCAGGCCACGGCGAGAGGGGCAGGGTGGCGGTTCATTCGCTCCTCCTTCTTCGGATAGTCTCGGCGCCGGGAGTGGCCGGCCGTCAGCGGATCACGTCCGTGTGGACGGCGCGCCCGCTCAGCGGCTGGACCGGCCGATTGTTGTGGCGCATGAGCGCGCGGAAGGCCTCGATCTGTGCCGGGGAGGCGGTGGAGTGCTCCTTCAGCACCAGCCAGTGGACACCCTCGTTGCAGGGCGGCGTCGTCAGGGACCCGGCGTAGCGGTAGACGTCGAGGCGGGCGGGAATGACCGTGCGGATGTCGACGCCGCCGCGCCCGAGGTCGACCGGCGTGCCGCTCGACCTGGGCATGCGGTTCCAGTACGGGGTGAGGGCTGCGTTCTCCGGCCCTTCCTCGAACAGCAGGCCCACCACCGCCAGCTTGCCGCCTTCGGTCTTGTGGACGAAGTGCACCTCGAGGGGATACGAGCGCCCGTCGACGGTGTGCTCGCTCGGAGTGTGGAAGTGGAACTGCTGGAGGACGTAGCGGTCCTTGCCGATGACGAGCACGCCCGAGCCGACGGTGTCCACCTGGATGGTGTGCCCGTTGTTCACGATGTCGACGGGGACCGTCCGCGTGTCGGACGGGTCGAAGCGAGCGGCCTCGAATCCGGCGGCTCCCGCCTCGAGCGGCGTGCCCGCCTTCGTGACGATGTCGATCGGCGACTGCTGGTGGCCGGACCCGCACCGCGCGAACTCGGGCGACAGCGAGGCCCAGTGAGAGGGGTCCTCCGCGCCTTCGTAGGACCAGTGCGGCGCGTGCGCGGGGTGCGCAGGCGACGTCGCCTGGGCCGCCCGCGCCGTGTGACGCCCGACGCCGAGGCCGAGCACCACGATGCCAAGCGGGATCGCGGCCTTCCACCGACGGGCAGGGTCGAAAGCGCGCTTCGACATCTGTAGTCTCCTCTGAAAGAACATCGTATACGATCCGCAGAGAGGCTCCAGCCTCGATGAGAAGACCGCCGCGAACGTCCGGACACGACACAGGAGGCACTCGTCATGAGCGTGGCTCGCCGGTGGGTGGCGGCTTCCGCCGCCCTGGCCGCGGCACTCCTCGGGTTCGTGTACGCACGGCCGGTGACCGTCTTCGAGACGTGGGGGGCTCTCCGCCTCCGCCTGTCGGGAGTCCGCAGCGCAGAGGTTCAAGCCGGGCCGTACCGCCTCCACTACCTGGAGGCAGGCTCGGGGCCGCCGCTCGTGCTGGTGCACGGCCTGGCCAGCAACGCGACGCAGGACTGGGGCCGGCTGATCGCGCCTCTGGGCCGCCGCTTCCACGTCTACGCGCCGGACCTGCCGGGCTTCGGAGCCTCGGAGCGGCCGGCCACGGCGGACTACTCGATCCCCATGCAGGTCGAGGCCGTCCGCGCCTTCATGCGGGCCGTCGGCCTCGAGCGGGCCCGCGTGGCCGGCATCTCCATGGGAGGCTGGATCGTCTGCCGCCTGGCCGGGGAGCACCCGGAGATGGTCGAGCGGCTCCTGGCCGTGGACCCGGCGGGGTTGCGTCCGGACGGCCCGGCCATCCCGGCGGAGGTCCTGCTCCCGCACGACGAGGACGGCGTGCGCCGCCTCGTCGCCGCGGTCCGCTACAACGCGCCTCGCTTGCCTTCGTTCGTCGCACGTGACGTCCTCGCCCGCAAGCAGCGGGACGAGTGGATCGTCCGCCGGACCCTCGAGTCCATGCGGGAGGGCCGGGACTGGCTGAACGGCACCCTGCAACGGGCCGACATGCCGGTCCTCATCGTCTGGGGGAAGCAGGACGCGCTCATCCCGCTCGCCTACGCCGCCCGGCTCGAGGCCGAGTTCCCGCACGCCCGGCTCGAGGTGCTCGAGGGCTGCGGCCACGTGCCGATGGCCGACTGCCCGGAGGCGTTCGACCGCGCGATGTTGGCCTTCCTCTCCGGCGGAGGCGCGGCCCCCTCGCGCTGACCACGGCCGGCGCCGCGCGGCAGTAGACCGGATCGGGCTATGCTCGGACGAGAGGGAGCACGGAGGAACGCATGACGGACCGGGCGATCGTCGACGCCGTCAAGAGGGAGTTCGAGGAGGCGCTCTTCGCCGCGCTCGGGCGCTTCCCCGAGGCGGCGACGCCGAACGACCGCTACCTGGCCCTGGCCCTGGCCGTGCGCCGGCAGGTGATGCGCCGCTGGGTGGCCACGAGCGAGGCCTACTTCAAGAAGGCCAGCCGCACCGTCGGCTATCTCTCGGCCGAGTTCCTGCTCGGTCCACACCTCGGCAACAACCTGCTCAACCTGGGCCTGCAGGAAGAGGCGCGCCAGGCCGTCTCCGAGCTGGGCTACGACCTCGACGCGATCCTCGCCCAGGAGGAGGAGCCCGGCCTCGGCAACGGCGGGCTCGGCCGCCTGGCCGCCTGCTACATGGACTCGCTGGCCACGCTGCAGATCCCCGCCATCGGCTACGGTATCCGCTACGAGTTCGGCATCTTCGACCAGGAGTTCCGCGACGGTTGGCAGGTCGAGACGACCGACAAGTGGCTGCGCCTCGGGAACCCGTGGGAGATCTCTCGGCCGGAGATCACGCTGCCCGTCTTCCTCGGCGGACGCACCGAGGCCGTCACCGACGTGCACGGCCGGTACCACGTGCGGTGGCACCCGGGGCGGGTGGTGAAGGGAGTGGCCTACGACACGCCGATCCTCGGCTACGGCGTGAACACCGCGAACCTCCTGCGGCTCTGGAGCGCGCAGGCCACCGAGTCCTTCGACTTCGCCGCCTTCAACGTGGGCGACTACTACGGCGCGGTCGAGCACAAGGTCGTCTCCGAGAACATCACGAAGGTCCTCTACCCGAACGACGAAGGCCTCGCCGGCAAGCAGCTGCGCCTCGAGCAGCAGTACTTCTTCGTCTCCTGCGCTCTCCAGGACATGATCCGCATCTACCAGCAGCGGGAGCACGACCTCTCCCGCTTCCACGAGAAGTACGCCGTGCAGCTCAACGACACGCACCCCGCCGTGGCCGTCCCCGAGCTCATGCGACTCCTGGTGGACGTGCACGGCATGGGGTGGGACCAAGCCTGGGACGTCACCCGCCGCACGTTCGCCTACACCAACCACACGCTCCTCCCGGAGGCGCTCGAGACTTGGCCGCTGCCCCTCTTCGGGTCCGTCCTCCCGCGCCACCTCGAGATCGTCTACGAGATCAACCGTCGCTTCCTGGACGAGGTCCGCCGCCGGTACCCGGGCGACGAGGAGAGGGCCACCCGCCTCAGCCTGATCGGGGAGTCGGGCGGCCGGTCGGTGCGGATGGCCCACCTCGCGAGCGTGGGCAGCCACCGCATCAACGGGGTGGCGGCGCTCCACACGGAGCTGCTGAAGGCCGACGTCCTCCGGGACTTCCACGACCTGTGGCCGGCGAAGTTCCTGAACGTGACCAACGGCGTGACGCCTCGGCGATTCCTGGCCCTTGCCAACCCGCGGCTCGCCGCGCTCGTCACCGAGGCGGTCGGGGACGGCTGGCCGAAGGACCTCGAGCGCCTCCGGCGCCTCGAGCCCCTGGCCGGAGACGCCTCGTTCCGGGCGCGGTGGCGCGCGGCGAAGCGGGCCAGCAAGGCGGACCTCGCCGCGGTGGTGAAGGGCAGGGCCGGGGTCGACTGCGACCCCGACAGCCTCTTCGACGTCCAGGTGAAGCGCATCCACGAGTACAAGCGCCAGCACCTGAACGTCCTCCACGTCGTCGCCCTCTGGCAGCGGCTGCGCCGGGAGGGGAAGGGGGTAGCGCCGGCGCGGACCGTCCTCTTCGGGGGCAAGGCTGCCCCCGGCTACAGGATGGCGAAGCTGATGATCAAGCTCGTCCACGACGTGGCCGAGGTGGTGAACGCCGATCCCGCGACCCGGGACCGCCTGCGGGTGGCCTTCCTCCCCGACTACAACGTGAAGAACTGCATGCCCGTCTTCCCCGCGGCCGAGCTCTCGGAGCAGATCTCGACCGCGGGCAAGGAGGCCTCGGGCACCGGGAACATGAAGTTCGCCATGAACGGGGCGCTCACGATCGGCACCCTCGACGGGGCGAACGTGGAGATCCGGGAGGCGGTCGGACCGGAGAACTTCTTCCTCTTCGGCCTGACGGTTGCGGAGATCGGACGGCGGCGGGCCGGCGGCTATCGGCCGCGCGACGTGTACGACGAGGACCCGGCCCTGCGGGCCGTCCTCGACGCGATCGCGGACGGGACCTTCTCGCGCGGCGACGCCTCTCTCTTCCGACCTCTCCTCGACTCGCTCCTCGGCGAGGATCCCTGGATGGTCCTCGCCGACTTCCGCTCGTACGTCGAGTGCCAGGCGCAGGTGGAGAGGGCCTGGCTCGATCCGGACCGTTGGACGAGGATGTCGATCCTCAACACGGCGCGCGTGGGACGCTTCTCGTCCGACCGCTCGATCGCCGACTATTGCCGGGACGTCTGGCGCGTGGAGCCGGTTCCCATCGAGCTGGACGACGCCAGGAAGGGACGGGCGTCGGAGGTGAGGCGGCCCTGAGGGGGGCCGGCCTCCGGAACAATCCCCGGCGGTCACATCGTAGTCAACCGTGGGGGCGTAGTCGGCCTGGGCGGGCCGAACACGAGGTCGCCATGTCCGCTTCCCTCTCCCATCGCGAACCCTTCCTGGACGCCGTCGGCTCGCCGCCGAAACCGCGCTCGTGGACCGGAGCCGCGTCCATCGCCGTGCACGGCCTGGCCCTGGCGGCGGTACTGGTGCTCCCGCTCCTGCACGACGAGAGCCTGCCCGACACGACGACCCAGGTCCGGGCGTTCTTCGCCGAGCCCCTGGAGCTGGCGCCGCCTCCCCCGCCGCCTCCTCCTCGCGCCGCCCGCGCCCAGTCGCGCCCTCCCGTGACCGCCGCTCCCGCCGCCTTCGTGGCTCCCGTCGCGGTCCCGACGGAGATCGTCCCCGAGCAGGGCCTCGACCTCGGCGTGGAAGGCGGGACGCCGGGCGGTGTCGAGGGCGGCGTCCCCGGCGGGGTGGTGGGGGGAGTCGTGGGCGGGCTGCCCGAGGCGTCGCCGCCCCCACCCGCGCGGCCCGCCCGGGCGGGAATAGACGTCCGGGAGCCCCGTCGCCTGAAGAACGTGGCGCCCGTCTATCCGCACCTCGCCGTCCTGAGCCGCGTCGAGGGCGTGGTGATCCTGGAGTGCCGGATCGACCCGCGCGGGAGGGTCGAGGAGGTGAAGGTGCTCCAGGGCCCGCTACTCCTGGACGACGCCGCCGTCGACGCCGTCCGACAGTGGGTCTATACGCCGACCCTCCTCAACGGCATCCCAGTGCCGGTCCTGATGACGGTGACCGTGACGTTCCAGCTGACCCGCCCCCGTTGAGTTCCTCCCGCTGACGCGGCCCGCCCGACGGCCCTCGTTCCCGCCGCCTTTCCGCACGGAGGGAGGCATACTGTCGGTCCGGAGGGCGGGCAATGAAGATCGGCGTCGTCGGAGCGGGCTTCGTCGGGTCGACCGCGGCCTACGCCCTCGTCCTCCGGGGCATCGGGAGAAGGATCGTCCTCGTCGACCGGAACGAGGCGCGGGCGCGGGCGGAGGCCGACGACATCCTGCACGCCGTGCCCTTCGCTCACCCCCTCGACGTCGTGGCGGGCGGCTACGCCGACCTCGCCGGGGCGCGGGTCGTCATCCTGACCGCCGGAGTCGGCCAGCGGCCGGGCGAGACGCGGCTCCAGCTCCTGGCCCGGAACGCGGCGGTCTTCCGGGAGATCGTGCCCGCCGTGCTCGAGCACGCGCCGGAGGCGGTGCTGATCGTGGCCACGAACCCGGTGGACGTGATGACCCACCTCGCCGCGCGCGCCGCCGTCGAGAAGGGCGCTTCCCGCTCGCGCGTCCTCGGCTCGGGAACCACCCTCGACACGGCGCGCTTCCGGGCCCTCCTCGGCCGCCGGCTCGGCGTGGACGCGGCCCACGTCCACGCCTACGTCGTGGGCGAGCACGGCGACTCCGAGGTCCTCACGTGGTCGATCGCCACCGTCGGGGGCCTGCCCCTCGCGGACGTGGCCGAACGGCACGGCGCGCCCTTCGACGCCCAGGTGCGGCAGGAGATCGACACCGCCGTGAGGAGGGCCGCCGACGCGATCATCTCGGGGAAGGGGGCCACTTACTACGGCGTCGGCAGCGCCCTCGCCCGTGTCGTCGACGCCGTGCTCGGCGACCAGCGGTCGGTCCTCACCGTCTGCGCGCCCGAGGCCGAGGTGGCGGGAGTGAGCGACGTGACGGTCTCCCTGCCGCGCCTCGTGGGCGGCGCGGGGGTGCTCGAGACGCTGCCCCTCGTCCTCCCTCCCGACGAGGAGCGGGCCCTCGCGCGGAGCGCGGGTGTCGTGCGCGAGGCGATCGACGGCCTCGACGCCTAGGCGCCCCGCGCCAGAGCCTCCTCCCTCGTCGGCGTGAGGAGGGGCAGCGAGAGCGCGCGGACGGCGAGCAGGACGAACGCGATCCAGAGTAGGTCGGCGAGGAGAAGGTGGGCGATCTGCATCCAGACCGGGGCGAGGAGGGCGACGTTGAGGAGGCCGGCCGCGAGCTGCAGGAAGGCGAGGGCCGACACCGACCAGGCGGCGGACCGGGCCGCGACGTCGGCCGTGGCCTGGAAGACGCGCCCGGCGACGAACGCCACGCAGAGCGCCCCGGCCACGGCCAGGATGGGGTGGGCGAGCCGGAGCTGGAGGAGGAGGTGGGCGGTGGGCGAGACGTCCTGCGCGAGGCCGCCGAGGAGGGAGTCGGCGGGGTAGAGGGTGTCGCCGAGCGCGGCCACGGCGCCGCTCTTGCCGACCCCGACCAGGACGACGGCGGTGACGCCGAGCCCCCGGCCGAAGCGCGCCACCGCCTCCGGCCGGATGCGGGCGTCGGTCCCGGACCAGTGGGCGGCCAGGGCGAGGCAGGCGAGCAGGACGAACGTGTTCGCCAGGTGGCCGGCCATGAAGAGGGCGCGGGCCACGGAGTCGTTCGCGCCCACGAGGTGGAAGAGGACGAGGGCCGCGCCCACCGCGGCCTCGACGAGGATGAAGACGAGGGCCGCTCCCGCCGCCCACCGGGCGGGGTGGCCCTTCGGCCGGCTGCCGAAGATCCAGAGGGCGAGGGCGAGCACGAGCAGGAGGGCGGTGCCGCTCGTGGCCCGGTGGGTGAACTCGACCATGGTCTCCAGCGCGGGAGCCCGGGGCACGACCTCTCCGTTGCAGAGGGGCCAGTGGGCGCCGCAGCCCGCCCCGGAGCCCGTCGCGCGCACGAAGGCGCCCCAGAGGATCACGACGACGTTCCAGCCGAGGACGACCCACGCGAAGCGCGCGAGGCGAGTCATGCCCCCGGGCCGTTCCCGATCACGCCGCGGCCTTCCCCCGGGCCTCTCGCACGTCGAGGTGGTCGTACCAGGTGAACTTCAGGACGAGGGAGCCCACGACCACGATCGCGGCCGCGATCGCCGTGGCGCCGAACCTCCGGATCACGAGGAAGATCGGGATCATGACCAGGCTCGTCTGCCAGGCGATGCCGACCAGGACGTTGAGCATGTCCCGGCCGAAGTCCGGGTTGCACTCGAACGAGGGGTCCTCCTGGCGCACCTTGGCCAGGATCGGACCCCAGAAGCCCCAGGGCCGGACCTGGCGGTAGAAGGACTTGAGCACCTGCTCGTCCTCGGGCGGCGTGAGCAGCGTCCCGGCGTAGCAGCCGACGAGGGACAGGGCGAGGATCAGCGGGAACGCGTTGAGGGCGGAGAGAGAGGTGAGGTGCAGCGCCTGCGCGGCCGCGAACAGCAGGGAGGCGCCGATGCCGGCCACCATCCCCCAGAAGTACCCGTAGCCGTTGAAGCGCCACCAGTACCACTTGAGGACGTTCGCCGCCGTGTAGCCGCCCCAGAGGGCGGCGGTGATCCACTGGATCACGTCGTTGATCGACTCCACGAACCAGCCCACCGAGATGCCCGCGATCACCACGCCGAGGGAGGCGGCGTAGCTCATGCGGACGTAGGTCTTCTCGCTCGCGTGGGGGTTGATGAAGCGGCGGTAGATGTCGTTGACGATGTAGGGGGGGGCGGCGTTGACCGTGGCCGCGAAGTTCGACATGAAGGCGGCGAGGAGGCCGGCGATGAGGAGGCCGAGGAGACCCGCGGGCACGAACCGGGCGAGAGCCTCGGGGAGGATCATCTCGAAGTCGATGTTGCTGCCCATGCTCCGCACGGTGTCGCTGTAGAAGACGAGGGCGAGGACGGTGAGGCCGGTGATCATGAAGTAGCGGGGGAAGATGAGGACGACGTTCACCCACATGTTCATGAGCGAGGCGTCCTTCGGGCTGCGCGTCGAGAGAATGCGCTGCATGTCGTAGTTCGGGGCCGGGCCCGCCGCGCTCACCAGGAAGCCCTTGAAGAGGAGCATCATGAAGAAGAAGCCGAAGATGGAGTAGCCGTCGGCGGCGATCTTGGCGTTCACCGAGTGAATGAGCGAGGACCAGTCGAGGTCCAGCCGCCAGCCGAAGAACGGGTTGTCCCAGCCGGCCGGGATCACCCGCCGGAGCATCTCCGGCGTGACCCGCGACATCGCGATGACCCCGAGAACGATCGACGACGTGGCCAGGATGCAGAACTGGATCACCTCGGTGATGACCACGCTGAACATCCCGCCCTTCACCACGTAGAAGGCGGTGATCGCCATGAGGACGAGCGCGTACTGGTTGGCGCTCAGGTGCCAGGGCAGGAACTCGGTCGCGAACTTCCCGATGCCCTTGAAGGCGTAAGAGAGGAAGCCGACCACGCTCACCAGGGCGAAGATGACGACGATGAGGTGCGAGAGCTGGGCGCCCTTGCCCTTGCCGAACCGGGTCTCGATCCACGCCGCCCCGGTCATGGCGTTCGATCGGCGCAGCCAGGCCGAGAGGTAGACCATCAGGAAGACCTGGTTGAAGACCGGCCACACCCACGGGATCCAGACGCTCTTCAGCCCGTAGATGAACAGGATGTAGACGAGCCACATGGTCCCCGCGATGTCGAACATGCCGGAGGCGTCGGAGACTCCGAGGACGTACCAGGGCAGGACGTTCCCGCCGAGGAAGTACGAGTGGGTGTCGCGGGAGGCTCGCTTCGAGACCCAGTAGCCGACGAGGACGGACGTGAGCAGGTAGCAGAGGATGATGGCGATGTCGATCGTGTGCAGATGCACGGGGCACCTCGAGTGGGCGAGGGAGTATAGACGGCGGGAGGACGCCCTGTCGACACGCGTGGTCCACGCGAGCGTCATCGGGCGCCGCGCGATGCCGACGCGGCTCGAGACCGGGATGCCCCTCGCGCCGGCTCGGCGCTTGACGCCCCTGGCCGAGGCGGCTAGGGTCGAGGCGCCGCGGGAGGGCCTCTTTGAGCTGGAGCCAGAACTACGACCCTCTCGGCTGGTGGCCGCTCTCGACCGTCGTGTCGGCCCTCCCCGTCCTGACCCTCTTCTTCGTCCTCCTCGTCCTGCGGAGGAGGGTGTGGGTCTCGGCCCTGGCCGGGATGCTGATGGCGATCGGCCTCGCCGCGGCCGTCTTCCGGATGCCGGCCGTTCTGATCGGCGCCGCCGCCGTCAACGGCTTCGTGTTCGGCTTCTTCCGGATCGCCTGGATCATCATCGCCTCGATCTACCTCTACAACGTGGCCGTCGAGACCGGGCAGTTCGAGGTCATGAAGGAGTCGATCGCCGGCCTCTCCTCCGACCGGCGGCTCCAGGTGATCCTCATCGCCTTCTGCTTCGGGGCGTTCCTCGAGGGAACCGGAGGCGGAGGGGCGCCGGTGGCGATCGCCGGGTCGTTCCTCATCGGCCTCGGCTTTCCGCACTTCCAGGCGGCCACGCTCTGTCTCCTCGCCAACACGGCGCCGGTGGCGTGGGGCGGCGTCGGCAACCCGATACGGGTGCTGAACGGGGTCACCGGACTCCCCACCCACGCGCTCAACGCGATGGTGGGGCGGATCCTGCCCCCGTTCTCGTTCGTCCTGCCGGCCTGGCTCGTCGTGACCATGGTCGGCTGGAGGAAGGCGCTCGAGGTCCTGCCCGCGCTCGTGGTGAGCGGCGCGTCGTTCGCGGCCATGCAGTACTACTGGTCCAACCACCAGGAGACGGGGCTCGTCGACATCGTGGCCGCCCTCTTCTCGCTGCTCGTCATGGTGGCCTTCCTGCGCGTGTGGAAGCCGCGGCGCCTCATGGAAGAGGGCGAGGAGGAGCGAACGGTCGCGTTGCGCGAGCACACCGTGGGGTCGGTGCTCAAGGGCTGGTCCCCGTTCGCCCTCGCCTCGCTCCTCGTCTTCCTGTGGGCCCTGCCCGGCTTCAGCCGGCACCTGAAGGTCCCCGCCCTCACGTTCGCGACGCCGTGGCTCGACGCCGCGGTCGTCCGCACGCCGCCGGTCGTCCCCGTCCCCACGCCCGAGACGGCCTCCGTCGACTTCAACTTCTTCGCCTTGCCGGGGACGGCGGTCTTCCTGGGCGCGTTCCTGGTCGCCCCCCTCCTGGGGATGGGCGTGGGTCGCGCCCTGCGCCTCCTCGGCCGCACATTCGGGCAGCTCGTGCCGTCGATGCTGGCGATCACCTTCATGGTCGGCCTCGCCTACGTCACGAAGTACGCCGGGATGGACACCGTGATGGGCCTCTCCCTCACCCGCACGGGCTGGATCTACCCGTTCTTCGGGACGCTCCTCGGCTGGATGGGCGTCGCCCTGACCGGGACCGACGCCGGCTCGAACGCGCTCTTCGGCAACCTGCAGAAGGTCACCGCGGAGCAGATCGGCATCTCGCCGGTGCTCATGACCTCGGCGAACAGCGCGGGCGGCGTGATGGGGAAGATGATCGACGCCCAGAGCATCGTCGTCGCCTCGAGCGCGTGCCGGCTGGTGGGCCGGGAGGCGGACGTCTTCCGGGCCGTCTTCCGGCACAGCATCGCCCTCGCCGCCCTGGTCGGCCTCGTGGTCCTGCTCTACGCCTACGTCATTCCCTGGGTGATCCCCGGTTGAGGGAGGTGGACGCATGCGCCTGGCTATCCCGGTCCTCGCCCTTCTGCCCCTCGTCGTGAGCTCGGCCGCGGAGGAGCCCCGCGTGCGGCTCATCACCCTCGACCCCGGCCACTTCCACGCCGCGCTCATCCAGAAGGAGATGTACGCGGGCGTGGACCCGACCGTGCACGTCTACGCGCCCCTCGGCCCCGACCTCCTCGGCCACCTGGGCCGGATCGCGGCCTTCAACCGGCGCCCCGAGCGGCCGACGAGCTGGCGGCTCGAGGTCCACGCCGGGCCGGACTCCATGGAGAGGATGTTGCGCGAGAAGCCGGGGAACGTCGTCGTCCTCTCGGGCCGCAACCGCGGCAAGATGGACCGCATCCTGGCCTCGGTCGAGGCCGGGCTCCACGTGCTCGCCGACAAGCCGTGGCTGATCCAGGCCGCCGACTTCCCGAAGCTGGAGAAGGCCCTCGACCTGGCCGAGCGGAAGGGCCTCGTCGCCTACGACGTGATGACCGAGCGGAGCGAGGTGACGACGATCCTCCAGGGGGAGCTCGTGCGCGACCCGCGAGTCGCGGGGACGATCGGTCCCGGCAGCGAGGCCGAGCCCGCGGTCGAGATGAAGAGCGTGCACAACCTGATGAAGGTGGTGTCCGGGGCCGTGAACCTCCGGCCGGCGTGGTTCTTCGACACGGACGAGCAGGGCGAGGCGCTCGGCGACGTGGCCACGCACCTCGTGGACCTCGTGCCGTTCCTCCTCTGCCCGGGACAGCCGATCGACTACCGCTCCGAGGTCCGCGTCCTCGGGGCGCGGAAGTGGTCCACCGTGCTCGACCGCGAGCAGCTCCGGCGGCTCACGGGCGAGCGGGAGCTCGACCCCGCCCTCGCCTCGCGGATGAAGGACGGGCGGCTCCCGTACTTCGCCAACGGCGAGGTCTCGTTCGCCCTCCGGGGGATCCACGTGCGCGTCGCGGCGCTCTGGGACTACGCGGCGCCCGAGGGCGCGGGCGACACGCACGCCGCGATCGTCCGGGGGAGCCTCTCCCGGGTCGAGATCCGGCAGGGAGCGGAGCAGAAATGGCGGCCCGAGCTGTACGTCGTGCCGAACCGGCCCGTCGATCTGCCGGCGGTGAAGGGGGCGCTCCTCGCCCGCGTCGGCGCGCTCGCGAAGGTCCGCCCCGGCCTGAGCGTCGAGGACGAGGGCGCCGGGCTGCGCGTCGGAGTCCCCGACCGCTACCGCGTGGGCCACGAGGCGCACTTCGCCGAGGTGACGGAGCGCTTCCTCGGCTACCTGAAGGACCCGGCCACCCTCCCGAAGTGGGAGAAGGCGAACATGCTGGCCAAGTACTGGGTCACGACGCAGGCCGTCGAGATGAGCCGGTAGCGGTCATCCCGAGGCGCACCGATCGAGTCGTGCGCCGAGGGATGTCTGGTCCGTCCACCACCTCTATTCAGTGCCTGGGCTGATTCGGTCTTGTCCGTCTCCTGCTTCACCCCACCCGCTTCCGCGCGTTGCGGAAGAGGCGCATCCAGGGGCTGTCGTCCGTGCTCCAGCCGTCGGGGTGCCAGGACATCTGCACGTTGCGGAAGACGCGCTCCGGGTGCGGCATCACGATCGTGAACCGTCCGTCGGCGGTGGTGACGCCGGCGATTCCGCCGGGCGAGCCGTTCGCGTTGCAGGGGTAGAGCTCGGTCGGAGCGCCCCGGTTGTCCACGAAGCGCAAGGCGACGACCGCCTCCTCGGCGGTCCCGCCCCGGGTGAAGAGGGTACGGCCCTCGCCGTGGGCGGTGACGATGGGGATCCGGCTCCCGGCCATGCCGTCGAAGAAGAGCGAGGGGCTTTTCGGGACCTCGACGAGCAGGAGCCGCGCCTCGAACTGCTCGGAGCGGTTCTTCACGAAGCGCGGCCAGGCCTCGGCGCCGGGGATGAGCTCGTGGAGGGCGCCCATCATCTGGCAGCCGTTGCAGACGCCGAGGGCGAAGGTGTCGGCGCGGGCGAAGAAGGCCTGGAACTCCTCGCGGGCACGGGGGTTGAAGAGGATCGACTTCGCCCAGCCCTCGCCTCCGCCGAGGACGTCGCCGTAGGAGAACCCTCCGCAGGCCGCGAAGCCCCCGAACCGGGCGAGGGAGGCGCGGCCCTCGATCACGTCGCTCATGTGGACGTCGACCGCCTCGAAGCCGGCCCGGTCGAAGGCCGCTGCCATCTCGACCTGGCCGTTCACGCCTTGCTCCCGCAGGATGGCGATCGGTGGGCGCGCTCCGCGGCCGACGAAGGGCGCGGCCACGTCCTCCTCCGGGTCGAACGTGAGCACGGGGGAAAGGCCCGGGTCGCCCGCGTCGAGGATCCGGTCGTGCTCCTGACGGGCCGACTCCGGGTTGTCGCGGAGGGCCTGCATCGCAAAGGTCGTCTCCGACCAGAGGCGGTGCAGGGATGGGCGGGGCTCGGCGACGAGCGGGCGGCCGCCGCCGGTGATCCGCACGGTGTCGTCGGCAGAGGGGGCGCCGAGGACGAGGCCGGGCACGCGGTGTCGCTTGAGGGTGTCGAGGACCCGGGCCCGGTCGGCGGCGCGGGTCTGGAGGACGACCCCCAGCTCCTCGCAGAAGAGCGCCGCGAGGAGGCTCGGCACGTAGGCATCGGGGCCCACCAACGGGTCGAGGTCGACGGCCACGCCGGTGTGGCCGGCGAAGGCCATCTCGGCGAGGGTGACGAAGAGGCCGCCGTCCGAGCGGTCGTGGTAGGCCAGGACGAGGGAGGCGGCGCGGAGCTCTGCGAGCGCCGCGTACAGGGTCACCAGGTGATCGGGGTCGTCGACGTCCGGGGGCTCGTCGCCGGTCTGGCCGAAGACCTGGGCGAGGATCGAGCCGCCGAGGCGCGTGCGGCCGGCGGCCAGGTCGACGAAGACGAGGTCGGTCTCCCCCAGGTCGGTGCGGAGCTGCGGCGTCCACGTGGCGCGGACGTCGGCGCAGGGGGCGAAGGCGGACACGATGAGCGAGAGCGGTCCCACGACCGCCTTCGGCTCTGCGCCCTCCTCCCAGTCGGCCCGCATCGACATGGAGTCCTTGCCGACCGGGATGCCGACGCCCAGGCGCGGGCAGAGGTCGAGGGCGACCGCCTTCACGGTGTCGAAGAGGCGGGCGTCCTCGCCGGGCGAGCCGGCCGCCGCCATCCAGTTGGCGGAGAGCTTGACGCGCGAGAGCGAGTCGACGGGGGCCGCGGCGAGGTTGGTGAGCGCCTCGGCCACCGCCATGCGCCCGGCGGCCGGTCCGTCGATCACGGCGATCGGCGCCCGCTCGCCCATGGCGAAGGCCTCTCCGGCATGGCTCTCGAAGGAGAGGAGGGTGGTGGCGCAGTCGGCGACCGGCACCTGCCAGGGACCGACCATCGGATCGCGAGAGCACAGGCCGCCGACGGTCCGGTCGGCGATCGTGACGAGGAAGGTCTTGTCGGCCACGGTGGGATGGAGGAGGACGCGGCGCGCGGCTTCCTCGGGGCGGACGCCCTCGGCGCAGAACGGGCGGAGGTCCGCGTGCTGCCTCTTCACGTCCCGCGTCATCCGCGGCGGCTTGCCGAGGAGGGCCGGGAGGTCCATGTCGACTGGCTTGTTGCCGAAGAGCGGGTCGCCGACCTCGAGGTGGTGGTCGCCTGTCGCGACGCCGACCACGGCCACCGGGCAGCGCTCGCGCTCGCAGAGCGAGCGGAAGAGGTCGAGCCTCTCGGGTGCTACGGCCAGGACGTAGCGCTCCTGCGCCTCGTTGCACCAGACCTCGCGGGGGGTCATGCCCGGCTCCTCGTTGGGGGCGGCCCGCAGGTCGACGCGGGCTCCGCGCCCGGACCCGTGGACGAGCTCCGGGAGGGCGTTCGAGAGCCCGCCCGCCCCCACGTCGTGGATCGAGAGGATGGGGTTCAGCTCGCCGAGCGCCCAGCAGCGGTCGATGACCTCCTGCGCCCGGCGCTGGATCTCGGCGTTGCCGCGCTGGACGGAGTCGAAGTCGAGGTCCGCGGTGTTGGCACCGGTGGACATCGAGGACGCGGAGCCGCCGCCCATGCCGATCAGGAGGCCAGGGCCGCCGAGCTGGACGAGGGCGGCGCCGGCGGGCACGTCGCCCTTCCGCGCGTGCATGGCTCGCACGTTGCCCACGCCGCCCGCGATCATGATCGGCTTGTGGTAGCCGCGGACGACCCCCGCCACCTCCTGCTCGTAGACCCGGAAGTAGCCGGCGAGGTTGGGCCGGCCGAACTCGTTGTTGAAGGCGGCCGCCCCGATCGGGCCCTCGGTCATGATCGCGAGCGGGGAGGCGATCCTTTCCGGCCGCGACTCGGGCCCCTCCCACGGCCGCTCGCGGCCGGGCAGGCGCAGGTTCGACACGGAGAAGCCGCAGAGGCCCGCCTTGGGCTTGGCCCCCCGCCCGGTCGCGCCCTCGTCGCGGATCTCGCCGCCGGAGCCGGTGGCGGCGCCCGGAAAGGGGGAGATCGCGGTGGGGTGGTTGTGGGTCTCGACCTTCATGAGGGTGTGGGTGAGGTCGTCGCGGTAGAGGTAGCGGCCGGTCTGCGGCTCGACCATGAACCGGCGCACCGTCCGCCCCTCCATCACCGCCGCGTTGTCGGAGTAGGCGCTCACCGTGCCCGTGGGGCTCGCCGCCTCCGTCTCCCGGATCATCTGGAAGAGGGACTGCGGCTGCGGCCGGCCGTCCACCACCCACGACGCGTTGAAGATCTTGTGGCGGCAGTGCTCCGAGTTCGCCTGGGCGAACATCGTCAGCTCGACGTCGGTCGGGTTCCGCCGGTGGCCCTCGAAGTAGGCGAGCAGGTAGTCGATCTCGTCCGGAGCGAGGGCGAGGCCCATCGCCCGGTTCGCCTCCTCGATCGCCTCGCGGCCCCGGCCGAGGACGTCGACCGGGAGGAGGGGTCTGGGCGCCACGTGTCGGAAGAGAGCCGCCGCGTCGGTGAGAGAGGCGAGGACCGTCTCCGTCATCCGGTCGTGGAGGAGGGGAAGGGCCGCCTGGAGGTCGCCCTGGCCCTCGAGCTGATAGGCGGTGCCCCTCTCGATCCGCCGGACGAGGCCGGCGAACCCGCACTGCCGGGCGATGTCGGTGGCCTTCGAGGACCAGGGCGAGATCGTGCCGAGGCGTGGCGTGACGAGGGCGAAACGCAGGTGCGCCCCCTCGGCCGGCGGGACCGACGTCTCCTCCCCGTAAGCCAGCAGGCGGTCGAGCGACGACCGCTCGGCCGGGGTCGGGTCCCGCGCCACTTCGACGAGGTGCCAGTGCCGCGTGGCGACGACCACGAGGCCCGCTCGGCGCAGTCCGAGCGCCGCGTTCAGCTTGTCGAGCCGGAAGCCCGAGAGGGCGGCGCCTCCGGGGAGCTCGAGGATCGCCATCGTCGGGATTCTATCGGTTCTCCCCGGCACGTTGACCGGCCCGTCCTCCGAGGCGTAGGTTTGGCGGCATGAGGGTGCGCCTGCAGTACGGGCGGGAGGGCCTCGACGTCGACATCCCGGGCCGGGACGTGACCGTCGTCGAGCCCCGGTTCGTAGCCGGGCTTCCCGACGAGGCGGCCGCGTTCCGCGAGGCGGTCCGGAAGCCCGTCGGCTCTCCTCCGCTGCGGGAGATCGTCCGGGCCTCCGACCGCGTGGCGGTGGTGATCCCGGACCTCACGCGCCCCCTGCCGTCCGAGAGGCTCCTGCCCTGGCTCTTCGAGGAGCTCGCCCACGTCCCGGCCGAGAGGTTCGTGGTCGTGAACGGGACTGGCTCCCACCGGGTCAACACGCCCGAGGAGCTGCGCTCGATGGTGGGCGGAGACGTCCTCGCCCGCTATCGGCTCGTCAACCACACCGCCCACGACCCGTCCACCCTGCTCCCGGCCGGGAAGTCGCGGGACGGCGAGACCGTCGGCCTGAACCGCGAGTACGTGGAGGCCGACCGGCGGATCGTGCTCGGCTTCATCGAGCCCCACTTCATGGCCGGCTTCTCCGGAGGCTACAAGGGGATCTTCCCCGCGGTCGCCGACATCGCGTCGATCATGCGCTACCACGACGCGAAGACGATCGGCCATCCTCGGAGCACCTGGGGGGTCCTCGAGGGGAACCCCACCCAGGCCATCATCCGGCACAACGGCTCCCTCCTGCCCCTCGACTTCTGCGTCAACGTGACGCTGAACCGGAGGCGGGACATCACGCGTTTCTTCTGCGGGCACCCGATCGCGGCCCACGAGGCGGGCTGCGCGTTCTCGAAGGAGACGGCGATGGTCGCCTGCCGCCGGGCGTTCCCCGTCGTGGTGACGACCAACTCGGGCTACCCGCTCGACCAGAACCTGTACCAGACCGTGAAGGGCATGTCGGCGGCGGCCCAGATCGTGCAGCCGGACGGGTACATCGCGACCGCGTCGCGCTGCGAGGACGGCTTCCCGGAGCACGGGAACTTCAAGAAGCTCCTCTTCGACCACGCCTCCCCCCGCGCCATCCTCGACACGATCGAGGCCCCCGGCTTCTCCCTCTACGACCAGTGGGAGGCGCAGATGCTCGCCCTCCTCCGGCTGCGGGCGCGGATCGGCCTCCTGAGCAATCTCCGGCCGGAAGACGTGCGCCGGGCCCACCTCGAGCCGATCCCGGACGTGGCCGCGGCCGTGGCACGCGAGCTGGATCGCCTCGGAACGGACGCGCCGGTGGCCGTCCTGCCCGAGGGACCGCAGACGATCCCGTACGTGAGCTGAGGGACGCTACCGCGCCTCGAAGAGCGTCCACGGGGAGGCGACGAGGTCGCGCATGAGCGGCTTCGCCCAGGCGAAATCCGCGTGCTGGGCGAGGTGGGGAGCGGCTCGGTAGTCGGTGCCGCACGGGTGGCCCATGGCCGCCTCGAGCGCCATGCGCCTGGCCATCGCCGCGTCCGCCACCTTCGACTGCACCGTGCCCGCCGGGCCCCAGGCCGCGAACCAGTCGCCCATCCCGCGCGGCGAGAGGTCGACGTGGCCGCACAGGCTGCGCTCGCTCGGGGCGTTCTCCTTCCTCTCGTAGGCGTCGTAGTGGTCGCTCAGGTAGCGCTTGGCGAAGGCCACGTCGACCTTGCCCAGGTTCGCCTTCAGCATCTCGTCCGCGCGCACCCGACGGGCGTTGGCGCTCAGGGAGGGGTCGTCGAGCTTGAAGGTCGTCTCCTCGGAGGCGAGCCTCGGGCTCACGGGGAAGTTGGCGCCCGCGAAGTAGCCGTCCTTCGTGCGCTCGAGGGTCACGTTCCGGAGGCCGAGCTCGAGCCGCGCGATCTCGCCGGTGTTCACGTCCGCCACCAGCCAGGCGTTCGCGTAGCCCCCGTTGTTGCCCTCGCGCATGATGCGGTCGAAGTCGTCGATCGAGGAGGCGTACTGCATGGCCTTCCGCGCCCGGACGAACTCGGGGACGCCCTTCGGGTCGAACCCCTTGAAGGCGGTGATCGTCGTCTCCGTGATCACGATCCCGGCGGAGCTCATCCCGAAGTCGTCCCCGCTGTGGATGAGGCCGGGCATGCCGTCCATGAGGATGCGGTGGCCGGAGGCGGGCCGGAGGTCGAAGATCACGTTCCAGCGCGAGCCCTCGAGGTAGCCCGACCAGTTGTTGTGGGCGACGACCGGCCGGCCGTCGCGGGTGTAGCGGCCGGTGGCCACGAACGCGCTGCACTTGTCGGGGGCCGCCGAGCGCTCGCTCTTGTCGAGGACGGCCGTGTAGTAGCCGACCTCGATGCTGGCGTTGAGGGCGACGACGTCCCAGAGGTCGATCGCCACGCCTCCCGCCGCGGCGCCGTCCGCGATGCCCTGCATCTCCCGCCGGTACTCGTCGTCCACGCCGGGCCAGAAGACCGTCTCCGCGGTTTTCCGGTAGAAGGCCCAGTCGTGCTTCGCGTCGTGGGTGAGCGAGAGCTTCGTCACCGCCAGGAGGTCCGCGATCTCGGGCGCGAGGAGCTTGCCGTGCTGGTATCCGATCTCGGCCGGCGTGCCTTCGAGGCGGACGGTGATCCAGCCGCTCCTTTCCCCGCGGACCGCCCGCCCGAGGCGCGGATCTCCGGCCGTCGCCGGAGCAGCAGCGCCGGCGACGACGAGCGAGGCGGCGAGCGCGAAGAGGGTGGCGGAGCGTCGGCGCGTGGACATCGAAAGGCCTCCCGGGATGACGAGCCCCATCATCGCACGCCGGTGGTAGCCTGATCCCGGGAGGACGGACATGGCCGAAAGAACGGCGTGGGAGACTCTCAAGGGCCAGGGTGGGCAGGTCGTGGACGAGCTCAAGCGGCTCGTCCACGAGGGCAACGTCCGCCGGGTGGTCGTGCGGCAGAAGGACAGGGTCGTGGCGGAGTTTCCGCTGACGGTGGGCGTCGTCGGGGCGCTGGCCGCGCCGGCCCTGGCGGCGATCGGGGCGCTCGTGGCAGCCCTCGCCGACTGCCGCGTCGACGTCGAGCGCGAGAGCGGCGCCCGGGGCGCGAGCGCGGAGAAGACCGGAGGCCGGGGCAGGAAACGCGTGCGCCGGTCGAAGGCGAGCTGAGTCGACCCGCCATCCCCGCCCGAACGTGCTAAATTGACCACTGTCGCCGAATGGACTCGCGTGTCTATCTGCTGCTGACTCTCGTCTGCTACGCAGTCGGGGCCCTCCACGCCCTCCTGTTCGCGGTCCTGCGGCGCAGCGTCCTCACCACGGTCAGCCTCACCGCCACCCTCCTCGGATTCGCGTTCCACACCGCGGCGCTGTCGCAGCGGTGGACGGAAGCCGGCCACTTCCCGGCGGTGGGCCTGCGCGACGGGGCGTCCTTCCTCGCCTGGGCGATCGTCCTCGTGTTCCTGCTCGTCTACGTCACGACGCGGGTCGACGCGGCCGGCCTCTTCGCCTACCCCTTCACGTTCACGCTCGTCTTCGTCGCCAACCTCATCCCCGCCTCGGAGAGGCCCGATCCCGTCCTGCGGAGCCTCTACCTGCCCGTTCACCTCTTCCTGGCCGTCTTCGGCTACGGAGCGCTCTTCGCCGCCTTCTCGATGGGCGTGCTGTACCTCTTCCAGGAGCGGGAGCTCCTCTCGCGCTCGCCCCGCCGCTTCTACTACCTCATCCCGAGCCTCGAGCGGTCGGACACGATCGGCGGGCGCAGCGTCCTCGGCGGGTTCGGCTTCCTGACCCTCGCCATCGTGACCGGGTTCCTGTGGAACCACAGCCTGCACGGCCGGTACTGGACGGGGGACGCGAAAGAGTGGGCGGCCCTCGTGGCGTGGCTCATCTACGTGGCGATCCTCGGCGCGCGGTGGCGCGGGGGCTGGGGCGGGCGCCGCGCGGCCTGGCTCGCGATCGCCGGGTTCGCGGTGGTCGTGTTCACGTTCGCCTGGGCGACGCTCGTGCCCGCGGTGGCGGTCGCGGCCCGGTGATCCTCGTCGTCGGCCTCAACCACGAGACGGCCCCCGTCGCGGTGCGCGAGGCCCTCGCGTTCCCGAAGGAGCGTCTGGCCGAGGCGCTCGCCCGGGTCCGCGAGGACGCCGGACTCGGCGAGGCGATGATCCTGTCGACCTGCAACCGGGTCGAGGTGTACGGCCGCTCCGGCGAGGGTGCGGGCGGCGCGGTGGCCGCCTTCCTGGCCCGCTACCACGGGCGCGATCCCGCGGAGCTCGAGCCTCACCTCTATCGGCTCGAGGGCGAGGCCGCGGTACGCCACGCGTTCCGGGTCGCGGCCAGCCTCGACTCCATGGTGATGGGGGAGCCGCAGATCCTCGGCCAGGTGAAGGACGCCTACGAGGCCGCGGAGAAGGCGGGGAGCCTCGGCGCCGTGCTCAACGCGCTCCGGAACCGGTCCGTGGCGGCGGCGAAGCGGGCCCGGACGGAGACGGCCATCGGCCGGAACGCGGTGTCGGTCTCCCACGTGGCGGTCGAGCTGGCCCGGAAGATCTTCGGCGAGCTGCGCGAGCGGGCCGTCCTCCTGGTCGGGGCGGGGAAGATGAGCGAGGTCGCGGCCCGGCAGATGGTCCGGGACGGCGCCCGGGCCACCGTCCTCGGGGGACGGACGTTCGAGAAGGCGGAGCAGCTCGCGGCCGCCCTCGGCGGACGGGCGGCGCCCTTCGAGGCCCTGCGGACCGAGCTCGCCCGGACCGACATCGTGATCAGCGGCACCGGCGCCGCGGGCGTCGTCATCCAGCGCCCGGACGTCGAGGCGGCCCAGGCCGCCCGCCGCGGCCGCCCCCTCTTCCTGATCGACATCGCGGTGCCCCGCGACATCGCGGCGGACGCGGGCAAGGTCGCGGGAGTCTTCCTCTACGACCTCGACGACGTGAAGACGGTTGCCGAGGCGAACCTCCGGGAGCGGAAGAAGGAGGCCGCCGCTGCCGAGGCGATCCTCGACCAGGAGATCCGGGAGTTCGTCGAGTGGCGCCGATCCCTCGAGGTGGTGCCGCTCCTGGTCGAGCTGCGGCGGCGCGCGGACGAGATCCGCAAGGCCGAGCTCGAGAAGGCGCGGAAGAGGCTCGGGCCCCTCACGCCGGAGCAGGAGAGCGCCCTCGAGGCCGCCACCTCCGCGATCGTCAACAAGCTGCTCCACGGGCCCACCGTGCAGCTCAAGGAGCTGGCCGGGAACGGCCAGGCGGAGCACGTGGGCTTCATCCGGAAGCTGTTCGGCCTGTGAGCCGCCTCCGGATCGGCACCCGCGGCAGCGCCCTCGCCCGCTGGCAGGCGGAGCACGTGAAGGGGCTCCTCGCCGCGCGGGGCCACGACGTCGAGCTGCGGGTCATCACGACGACCGGCGACCTCCTCCTCGACCGGAGGCTCGAGTCCGTGGGCGGGAAGGGCGCCTTCCTCAAGGAGATCGAAGAGGCGCTCCTGGCCGGCGAGGTGGACCTCGCGGTGCACTCGCTGAAGGACGTGCCGACCGCGCTGCCCGAGGGTCTCGAGCTCTGCGCGGTCCTGGAGCGGGCCGACCCCCGTGACGCCGTCCTCTCGTCCGGGCCTCGCCTCCTCGATCTTCCTCCGGGAGCGACCGTCGGCACGACGAGCCTGCGCCGCCAGGCGCAGCTCCGCGCCCTGCGGGCCGACCTCGTCCTCGCGGATCTGCGAGGGAACGTGGACACCCGCATCCGGCGCCTGCGCGAGGGGCGCTTCGACGCGATCCTGCTCGCGATGGCGGGGCTCGAGCGGCTGGGGCGGGCGAACGAGGTGACCGAGGTCCTCGACCCCCGGCGGTTCGTACCGGCGCCGGGACAGGGGGCGATCGCCCTCGAGTGCCGGGCGGTCGACACGCCGGTGCGCAGGGCCTTGACGCCCCTCGACCACGCCTCGACCGCCCGAGCGGTGACGGCCGAGCGGGCTTTCCTGGCCGCCCTGGGCGGCGGATGCAACGTGCCGCTCGGAGCCCATGCGTTCCCGGTCGACGGCGGGCTCGACCTCGTCGCCTTCGTGGCCGAGGCCGACGGCCCGGCCCTCGTCCGTGGCGAGCGCACGGGCTCGGACCCTGAGGAGGTCGGCCGCGCTCTGGCCGACGACCTCCTCTCGCGGGGCGCCCACGCCCTGCTCGGTCGCTGAGAGGATGGGCACCCTCGACGGCCGACGCCTCCTCGTGACGCGCGGCAGGGGCCAGGCTTCGCGCCTCGCCACCCTCCTGGCCGAAAGGGGCGCCACGGTGGTCGAGGTTCCGGCGATCGAGATCGCGGGGCCTCCGGACCCGGGGCCGATCGACGAGGCTCTCTCCGATCTCCCGAGGCACGACTGGGTGGTCTTCACGAGCGCGAACGCCGTCACCGCCGTCCTCGGGCGCCTCGTGGTGCTGGGCCTCCCCCCGCGGATCGCCGTGGCCCCGGGCTCGCGGCCGAAGGTCGCCTCCGTCGGCGCGGCGACGACGACGGCCCTGCGCTCCTCCTTCCCCGACGACCGGGTCTCGCTCGAGCCGGAGGGAGGGTTCACCGCAGCCGCGCTCGTCGAGGCCTTCGGGAAGAGAGGGGTCGAGGACGCGCGCGTGCTCGTGCCCGCCTCGACCCGGGCCCGACAGGAGCTCGCCTCAGGCCTGCGCGCCCTCGGGGCTCGTGTCGACGTCGTCGAGGCCTATGCCACCGTAGAGCCGGAGGGCCTCGCGGAAGCCGTGGGCCGCGCCCTCGAAACCGGGATCGACCTCGCTCTCTTCGCATCTCCGTCAGCCGTCGAGTCTTTCGCCCACGCGGCGGGGGAGCGAGCCTCTGGCCTCAAGGTCGCGGTCATCGGACCCACGACGGAGGCGGCGGCTCGCGCGGCCGGGCTGGACGTGCAGGACGTGGCCCGCCCCTCGACGGCGGAGGGCCTCGTGGCGGCCGCCGAGCGCGCGCTCGGCGAGAGGGGAGCCGGGCCGGGGGGCCGGAGGTGAGGCCGGGGGGAGGGATCGTCAACCGTGCCGCGCTTCGTGCGTCTTGACAGCATCCTACTGACCCGCTTAGAATTTCGCGTTTGGCCGGGATGTCGTCGCGCGCCACCGGCGCCTTGCCTCGTCCCTCCGCCGGACAATCTCGAGATCTCGGAGGATCCGTCTCACTCATGCCGGAAACCGAAAACGCCGCCAAGCCCGTCGCCCCGATCGCTCCCAAGAGCGCCCCTGCCGCTCCGGTAGCCTCCCCCGAACCAGAGCCCGTCGAGCCCGCCGTCGACGCCGAGGAGTACGAGCGTCTCCTCGACATGTACGACGTCAGCTTCCGCAACTTCGCCGAGGGCGAGGTGGTGCGGGGCGTCGTGCTGCGGGTCTCCGAGTCCGAGGCCATCGTGGACGTGGGCTACAAGTCGGAGGGCATGATCCCGATCGAGGAGTTCCGCGACGAGAACGGCCAGATCACGATCAAGCCCGGCGACTCCGTCGACGTCCTCATCGAGAAGACCGAGGACAAGGAGGGCTACGTCGTCCTCTCGAAGGAGAAGGCCGAGAAGATGAAGGTCTGGGACGACGTCGAGCGCGCCTACCAGGAGCGCCGCGTTGTCGTGGGCCGGGTGATCGAGCGGGTGAAGGGGGGCCTCGCGGTGGACATCGGCGTCCGCGCCTTCCTTCCCGGCAGCCAGGTGGACGTGCGTCCGGTCCGCAACCTCGACGCGCTCAAGGGGCAGGAGCTCCGCATGCGCGTCATCAAGGTCAACAAGAAGCGGGGCAACATCGTCCTCTCCCGGAAGGCGGTCCTCGAGGAGGAGAACGCCGAGCGCAAGCTCCAGACCCTGGAGACGCTCGAGGAGGGCAAGGTCCTCACCGGCTCGGTCAAGAACATCACCGAGTACGGGGCCTTCGTCGACCTCGGGGGCATCGACGGCCTCCTCCACATCACCGACATGTCGTGGGGCCGGATCAACCACCCGAGCGAGGTCATCAACGTGGGCGACGACCTGCGGGTGGTCGTCCTCAAGTTCGACCGCGAGACCGAGCGCGTCTCGCTCGGCATGAAGCAGCTCCAGGCCGACCCCTGGACGACGGCCACCATCAAGTACCCGGTGGGGGCGCGCGTCAAGGGCAAGGTGGTGAGCCTCACCGACTACGGCGCGTTCGTGGAGCTGGAGCAGGGCGTCGAGGGCCTCATCCACGTCTCCGAGATGTCCTGGTCGAAGAAGGTCAAGCACCCGTCCAAGCTCCTGACCGTCGGTCAGGAGGTGGAGTGCCAGGTGCTCGGCCTCGACCAGGAGGCCCACCGGATCAGCCTCGGCCTGAAGCAGGTCGAGAGCAACCCCTGGGAGCAGCTCGCCGAGAAGTACCCGATCGGCTCCAAGATCACGGGCAAGGTCCGGAACCTCACCGAGTTCGGCGCCTTCGTCGAGGTGGAGGAGGGCATCGACGGCCTCATCCACATCTCCGACCTCTCGTGGACGAAGCGGGTCAAGCACCCCTCCGAAGTCCTGAAGAAGGGCGACACCGTCGAGGCGGTCGTGCTCAACATCGACGCCGAGAACCAGCGCCTCTCCCTCGGCCTCAAGCAGCTCGCGACCGACGTCTGGGACGACTACTTCTCCCACCACAAGGTGGGCGACGTGGTGGAGGGCAAGATCGTCCGCCTGACGACGTTCGGCGCCTTCGTGGAGCTGGCGGAGGGCGTCGAGGGCCTGGTGCACGTCTCCGAGCTCGACGAGAAGCGCATCGAGCACCCCGAGGAGCACTTCAAGCCCGGCGACGCCTTCCCCATGAAGATCATCAAGGTCCAGGAGGGCGAGAAGAAGATCGGGCTCTCCATCCGCGCCGTGAAGGCGGACGAGTTCCAGCGCGACTTCCAGGCCTACCGCGACTCGTCGGGCAGCGATCGCTCGACCCTCGGCGACGTCTTCCGGGCCGCCCAGGCCGCCGCCGCGGCCAAGGAGAAGCAGGAGGAGTAGGGCGATGACCAAGGCCGAGCTCGTGGATGAGGTCGGGCGGGAGGCCGCCCTCACCCGCCGGCACTCCGAGGTCATCGTCGACGCCGTGTTCTCCTCGATCGCCGAGGCGCTGCAGCGCGGGGACAAGATCGAGCTGCGGGGCTTCGGGAGCTTCCGCATCCGGAGGCGGGGCAGCCGGACGGGCCGCAACCCGAAGACCGGACAGGGGGTCGTCGTGCCTCCGAAGCGGGTCCCTTACTTCAAGCCGGGCAAGGAGCTTCGCGAGCTGATCAACCGGGGGTAGGGGAGGATGCCCCCTTCCCTGTTCCTGAAGGACCCCCAGGCCCTGCGCTACCTGGCGGGCGGCCTCGCCGAGGCCGAGGAGCTCTTCGGGGCCCCCCTGCCCGAGCTGCCCGCGCCCGAGCGCGACGAAGGGCGCGACGCCTACCTCGTCCACGTCCACTCGCGGCTGCGCATGCTGCAGCAGCGCTTCCTCGAAACCCAGCTCGGGCAGATCGGAGCCCTGACCCTCAGCCCAGGGGATCCGGCGCGGGACTACGCCGAGTACGAGGCGGCGCTCGTCCGGGTCGTGCGGTCGGTCCGGCAGGTGGACCGGCGGCAGGGCCTGCTCAACCTGTTCTGGCTGGCCCACAGCAAGGACGCGGCCGAGCACCTGCGGGGGCTCGAGCTGCGCAGCCAGTCCCTTCGCAGGGGCAAGCAGTCGCTCTTCCCGCTCCTGCAGTCCTTCTACCGGCGGATCGACCAGGAGTGCCGCCGGCCGCGGGACGAAGAGGGGGCGCTCGCCTGGGGCGAGAACCCGTCGCTCGTCCTCTCCGTCATCGACGACGGCTTCGCCTTCACCGAGACGACCGCGGGCGAGATCGACCTCGGCCACTTCCTGGCGTCGAACAAGAGGTACAGGATCCCGCCCGAGGCCTTCTTCGAGATCCAGCAGACCCTGGTGCGGGAGGCGGAGCGGCGGCTGCGCGAAGGGGACCGCGGCCTGCTCGCCCGGGTGGGGCGCCACCTGCCCCTCCTGCCGCGCGAGCTCTACCTGAAGCCGGGCAGCCTCCTCCGCATCGTCCTGAGCGGGCCGGTCCAGGCCTACCTCCTCGGCGATCCCTGGTCGACCGGGTCGAGGCTCGTCGCCTCGCCGGCCGTCAAGGCGGAGGCCGAGCGCCGGCGGGGGCCGGAGATCCTCGACGCCTTCCTCGACCTCTCGGTCGCCCTCCGACGCTTCGAGATCGTGTCGTACCTGCGCGAGCGCGTGGAGTCGCTCGGGGCCGAGCGCTCGCTCGAGCTCGAGGAGAAGACCCGGATGGGGCTGCGCGTCTACGAGTTCGGGGAGTCCGCCCAGGTGCTGAACAACGCGGTGGCCGCGACCGTCCTCTTCCTCGACCTGCGCGGGTTCACGCGCACGTCGGAGGGGCACATCTCCGAGCGCGACCTGACCCAGGAGCTCTACGGCGTCTTCGACGACTTCGTGCCGATCGTGGAGCGCTTCGGCGGGAGGGTGGACAAGTACCTCGGCGACGGCATGATGGTCACCTGGGGGACCGGCCGAGCCGACCCTCTCGACCCCCTGAACGCGCTCCGGACGGCCATCCTCTGCCAGGACTCCCTGCGCCGGAAGCGGGAAGCCGGGCAGACGTGGTTCAAGATGGGCGTCGCCATCCATCACGGCCGCGTCTACCTCGCGCGCTTCGTCGCCGGCCGCGGCGAGCTCCACTCGACCGTGATCGGCCGCCACGTCAACCTGGCCGGACGGCTCTCCTCGGCGGCCAAGCGCCCGATCGAGGAGGACGAGGGCGCCTACGGAGCCCTCGTCGAAGCGCTGCCGGTGGCGGGCCGGGGCGTGAGCGTGGACGCGGACGGGGCGCTCTTCAACGAGGGGATCGCCCTCAGCCGGGACGCGGTCGTCCAGCTCGAGGCCCACCTCGCCGTGGTGCGCAACGACGAGGGCGTCGTCGAGTACGACGACGAGGCGATCGACCGCCGCATCCTCATCCGCTACGCGGGGGACGCGAAGTTCAAGGGCGTGCGATCGAGCCTGCCCGTCTACGAGGCCGACGACGTGGCGAGGACCTGACGCGTGGAGCGGCTCTTCACGCCGTGGAGGATGGCCTACGTGACGACGGCAGACAAGACACCGGGCTGCGTTCTCTGCCGGGCGGTCTCGGGGGAGCCGGGCGCGGACCGGCTGGTCGTCCACCGGACGGAGCTGAGCTTCGTCGTCACGAACCTCTACCCCTACAACGGCGGCCACGTGATGGTCGCCCCCCGCCGGCACGTGGGGTCGCTCGGGGAGGCTACGCCTGAGGAGCTCGGGGAGGTGATGTCCCTCGCGCGCCGGCTGGAGGAGGTCTTCCGCGAGGTCTACCGGCCCGACGGCATCAACCTCGGCATGAACCTCGGCCGGCCCGCCGGCGCGGGCGTCGCCGACCACATCCACATGCACCTCGTGCCGCGCTGGACCGGGGACACGAACTTCATGACCGTCGTCGCGGGGACCCGCGTCATCCCCGAGGACCCGGAGGAGGCCTGCCTGCGCCTGCGGCCGTACTTCTCGCGATGAGGGGGCGACGGCCGGCCGCGGCGGCCGCGGTCCTGCTGCTCGCCGCGGCGTCGGGCGGAGCCCAGCAGGGGAGGATCGTCACCAGCCTGACCCTCTTCGCCGGCACCGGTGAGGGCCTGTGGCGCTCGACGGACTGGGCCGGGTCGTGGGAGGCGGTCCACGGCCGCACCTCCGGCGTCCGGCTCGACGGAATCGGGGCCGTGCGCTCGATCCGCACCGTGGGCACCCGGGTCTGGCTGGCGGGCGAGGGCGGCCTCTACTTCTCGGACGACTTCGGCGAGACCTGGGCACCCCTCTCCCTCGTCCCCGGAATCGGGGAGGCGCTGCCCTCGCTGTGGCCCGAGGCCGACCCGACCGTCTTCATCGGCACCGGGGACGGGGTGCAGCGATCGCGCGACGGCGGCCGCACCTTCGAGCGCACGGCCTTCGGAGGCGGAGCCGTCCACCGCCTCGAGTGGCCGGGGGGCGCGCTCGTCGTGGCCTGCGACCGGGGGCTCCTCGTGAGCCGGGACGAGGGCCGGCATTTCGAAGGGCCGGGAAAGGGCCTGCCGGAGGGCCCCGTCCGCGCGATGGCCCTGTCCTCGTACTTCTCGGCCGACCCGGTCCTCTTCGCGGCTCCGGCATCGGGCGGCGTCTACCGGTCCTCGGACGGCGGGGCCAGTTGGGCGGCCACCGGCCTCCAGGGCGAGCGGGTCGGCGACATGGTGTGGCTGGGACCGTTCCTGTATGCGGCGGGGGAGAGCGGCTTCTACAGGAGCCAGGACGCGGGGGAAAGCTGGACGCGGCTCTCCGCGAGCCCGGGAAGCCCCACGCGCCTCATGTTCCCCCTCGCCCCGGCCGCGGGCCTCGAGGCGTTCCTGGCCACGGAGCAGGGCCTCTTCCGGACGGCCGACGCCGGCGAGCACTGGACCCCGGCCGGGTTCGCCGGCCATGCGGTGCTGACCGTGGCGACCTTCCCGCCGCCGGAGCCGGCTCGCGGCAAGAAGCCGAGCCGATGAGGTTCGCGAAGGCCCACGGCCTCGGCAACGACTTCATCCTGGTGCCTCGCGAGGTCGCCCCGGGCGACGTGTCGTCCTGGGCGGCCCGCCTCTGCGACCGGCATCGGGGTATCGGCGGCGACGGCGTCGTCCTGCACGCCCGGACGCCGGAGGGCATGTCTTTCGCGCTCGTGAACGCCGACGGCCTGCCGGGAGAGGTCTCCGGCAACGGCCTGCGCTGCCTCGCCGCCCTCGCGGTGCGGAACGGCTGGGCGGCGGACCGTCACGTCGTGAGCACGGTGGTGGGGAAGAAGGCGGTGGAGGTGACGCCCGTCTCTCCGTCGGCCTACAGGATCGTCACGGACCTCGGGCCCCCCGCCCTCGGCAGCCGCGACGTGCCGGTGGCCCTCGAGCCCTCGCAACCCCGCGTCGTCGACCATCCGCTCGAAGCGGCCGGCCGAACGGTGCGCATCACGGCGACGTCGATGGGCAACCCGCACTGCGCCTTGTTCCTCGACCGGCCGGCCGACGACTCCCTGTTGTCGGCCCTCGGGCCCGCGCTCGAAAGCCACCCGTTCTTCCCGCAGCGCACGAACGTCGAGTTCGTGACGGTGGTTTCGCCCTCCGAGATCCGCGTCCGGTTCTGGGAGCGCGGCGTCGGCTACACCATGTCGTCCGGCACGGGGTCGGCGAGCGCGGCCGTGGCGTCGATCGTCACCGGCCGGACGGGTCGCCGCGTGCGCGCGGTCTGCGACGGCGGAGTGCTGGACATCGAGTGGCCGGAGGGCGGCAGCGTCCGCCAGACGGGGGACGCGGAGATCCTCTACGAGGGGGACTGGCTCGCCGGCTGAGGCAGGGCGGGCCCGTTCAGTCCAAGTAAACTCGTACTGATCAACGACTTGACGGCGCCGACGGCCGCCTCTACACTGATGCCCTTTGCCTCGGGCCGACTCGGCCGAGGCATGGATTCATGGGAGGTCTTTGATGTCGAGTCTGCGTTGCGCCGCGAGCCTCAGCGCGATCCTCTCGATTGCCACGCTGACGGCCTGCGGTGGGGGCACGTCTCCCGCTCAGCCGGCGCCCGTCCCCACCCCGACCCCCACCCCGGTGCCCACGCCGACACCCATGGCGCTGAGCGTGATCCCGCCCTGCCCGCTCGCCGCGAGCGACCCCGGCCCGAGCGCGTCCTGCACGAAGCCGGACACTCAGCTGCAAGACGCGGTCTACGCCGCGATCGACCGGACCTTGACCCAGCGCCCGGACCTCTTCGACTTCAACGACGTCAACGGCGGCCCCCGCATCCTGAACGTGCCCGCCTACATGGTCGCGGTGGTCTCGGCCCTGGGCCAGGCCGGAATCTGCGGCAAGGTCGACGCCGAGGGTGAGATCGGGGTCAAGACCTCGAACTCCTACAACGAGCAGTGGATCATCGCGTCTCGCGTCGGCTGGGGAGTTCCGACCGAGAACTGGGTGGAGCGCAAGTACGTCGGCGCCTGCTCACCGTCGACGTTCTGAGCCGCCGGCTCGTCAGTTGAGGGCGTTCGGGACCGCCAGCGAGAACGGCGCGATCTCCGCGTCGAACGTGGAGCCGCCCGAGGTCACCATCTGGTAGGTGCCGTGCATCGAGCCGACGGCCGTCGGGAGCGGGCAGAAGCTCGTGTACTCGAAGCTCTCGCCCGGCCGGAGGACGGGCTGCTCTCCGATGACGCCCGGCCCCCGGACGTGCTCCACCCTTCCCTCGCCGTCCGTGATGACCCAGTGCCGGCTGACGAGCTGCACCGTGTCCTCGCCACGGTTCGAGATCCTCACCCGGTAGGAGAAGAAGTAGCGGGCGTCGCGCGGAGAGCTGCGGTCGGCCTCGTACGTGCTCTGCACCTCCACGTGGACCCCGCGGGTCGTCGCGTCGCTCACGACGGCAGGGACTCCGAACGCGGAGCGGAGAGCGCCGCGACGCCGTCCGCCGCGCCCGCCGTTGGCCGCGAGGGCGTGAGGAACGCGAGCACGCCGGCGGCGCCGAGCAGGACGAGGTTGCGGGTGACGAGGAACCACCCCACGCCCTTCGTCCACGCGGGCGCCCAGGCCGACGCGGCCTCGGGCTTCGCCACCGAGAAGCAGCCGCAGTTCTCGACGTCGATGCCGCGGGCGAGGACGGAAGCCGCCGCCAGGAGGAACATCACGAGCAGGAGGGCGACGACGAGGGCGGCCTCCCTCTTCCACGCGCCGGCGACGAGGAGGAGGCCGGCCAGGAGCTCGATCCAGGGGAGGGTCGCGGCGACGACGTTCGACGGAACCGGCCCCACGACCTGCCACTGGTAGACGATCCTCGCGAAGGCGGCGGGGCTCCAGATCTTGTCGAGGCTCGCGTAGACGAAGAACGCCCCGAGGCCGAGCCGGAGGAGGAGGTGGAGACGCGGGCTGCGCAGGAGGCCGCTCACGGGCGCGGCTCCGAGTCCATCGGTCCCGCGGCGTCCTGCCAGGCGGGGAGGCCCTCGTCGAGCACGGCGGCGGCGTAGCCGCGCTCGCGCAGCTTCCGGGCGACGACGAGGCTCGCTTCGCACCCGTAGCCGCTGCAGTAGACGACGATGGCGCTCGCGCGGCGCAGGCGCGGCTCGACCTGCGCCAGCGCACGGTCGAAGTCCTCCTCCGGGAGGGAGAGGGCCCCGGGGATCCGGCTCATCCTCCAGAAGTCCCGGGGGCGCGCGTCGAGGAAGAGGGCGCCCCGGTCGAGGAGGGCCCGGGCGTCCTTCGCCGCCACCAGCTCGTCGCCCGTCTGGACGAGGACGCTGCGGCCGAGGGCGAACCCGCGGCCGCTCGCCGCGTTCCACAGGAGACCGGCCCCCGCGCCTGTAACGAGTATCAGGATCAATCGCTTCCAGTCGACGGGCATATCGCGAAAGTAACACGCACCCTCCCGATGCATCAAGAAATGCACGGCGCCCCTGTGTTACGTTAGCCAGGTTTGCGGAGCGGCGGCATCGCGCCAATGGCCCTTCTGACCACCGAGGCCCTGGTCCTCCGGGGCTACAAGCTGGGCGAAACGAGCAAGGTGGTCGTCCTGCTGACGCGGGAAAGGGGCAAGGTGCGTGCGGTCGCCCGCGGGGCGCGGGGGAGCCGGCCCCGCTACCAGTCGGCTCTCGAGCCCCTCTCCGAGGTGCGGGTGACCCTCTACGGGCGCCAGGGCGCCGAGCTCCTCCGGCTCGGCCAGGCCGAGCTCCTCCACTCGGCCTTCCGCGCGGGGGCCCGCAGCCTCGACGCGGCGCTCTTCCTCTCCGGCTGCGCCGAGATCCTGGACGCGTTCTGCCCGGAGGGCGAGGCCGAGGAGAGGGTCTACCGGCTGGCGCTCGCCGTGGTGCGGGCCGCGGAGGGCGGCGCGAGCCCGGAGGCGCTCGGCCGCTACCTCGAAGCCTGGCTGCTGAAGCTGCACGGCCTCTACCCGCCGCTCGAGCGCTGCTCCGCGTGCGGCGGCCCGCTTCCCGCGGGAGCCCTCACCTACGACCGCGCGGCCCACGGCTTCGTCTGCCGCGGCTGCGGCCCGGCCTCGGGGCCGGAGCTCCCGGCCGAGGCCGCCCGGGCGCTGTCGGGCTTCTTCCGCCGTCCGCCCGACGCGCTGGGGGACCGGGCGGACCCGGCCGCGCGGGCGCTCGAGGCGTTCCACCGCGAGCTCATCGCCGCCCACCTCGAGCGCGACCTGCGCGCGCCGCGGGTCATCCGCGAGACCCTTCGCGAGGCCGCGCGGTGACGCTCCAGGAGATCGTCTTCGCCCTCGAGCGGTTCTGGTCGGATCGCGGCTGCCTCATCCACCAGCCGTGGGACGCCGAGGTCGGCGCGGGCACGATGCACCCCGAGACGTTCTTCCGCGTGCTCGGCCCCCGGCCGTGGAAGGTCGGCTACGTCCAGCCGTCGCGCCGTCCCGCGGACGGACGCTACGGCGAGAACCCGAACCGCCTCTACAAGCACGAGCAGTTCCAGGTCATCCTCAAGCCGCCTCCGGCCGACATCCAGGACCTCTACCTCGCCTCCCTCGAGGCCATCGGCATCGACCCGTCGGTGCACGACGTGCGCTTCGAGGAGGACAACTGGGAGTCCCCGACCCTCGGCGCCTGGGGCATCGGCTGGCAGGTCCTCCTCGACGGCCAGGAGATCACGCAGTTCACGTACTTCCAGCAGGCGGGCGGGATCGACCTCGCCCCGATCTCGGGCGAGATCACCTACGGCCTCGAGCGCATCGGGATGTACCTCCAGGACGTGGAGGACGTCTACCGCCTGCTCTGGTCGGAGGACACGACCTACGGTGACGTGCGCCACGAGGAGGAGGTCCAGCTCTCGCGCTACTCGTTCGAGCTGGCGGACGTCGAGCTGCACCGCCGGACGTTCGACGCCGCCCTCGCCGAGGGCTCGCGCCTCCTGGAGACGGCGGGCGGCCGTGCGTACCTGCCCGCTTACGACTGGACGCTCAAGAGCTCTCACGCCTTCAACGTCCTGGACGCCCGAGGCGCGCTCTCGGTGACCGAGCGGGCGGGGATGATCCTGAAGATCCGCAGGCTCGCCTGCGCGGTCGCCCGGGCGTACGTGGACGAGGCCGTCCCGACGCCGGCTCCGGACGGCGCGGAGGCGAGCCGTGGCTGAGCTGCTCCTCGAGGTGGGCTTCGAGGAGATGCCGGCGCCGTGGTTGCCCGGCCTGGCCGAGCAGCTCCGGGTCCGCTTCGTGGAGGCGGCCGCGCGCGAGCACCTCGAGCCGAGCGACGTGACCGTCCTCTACACCCCACGCCGCCTCGTCGTCCGGGCCGGGGTCAAGGCTCGCCAGCCCGATCGCGAAGAGCCGGTGTGGGGCCCCGCGGTGAAGGTCGCCAGGGACGCAGGCGGGAAGTGGACCGGGGCCGCCCAGGGCTTCGCGAAGAAGAACGGCGTGGCGGTCGATCACCTGCGCGAGGCGCCGAAGGACGAGGCGAAGCCCGGCGAGCTCTACCTCCTCCACGTCCGGAAGGTCGCGGGGCGGGATGCGGCCGAGGTGCTGCCCGGTCTCCTGGCCGCGGCGCTCCGCGCGCTCGCCTTCCCCAAGCGCATGAGCTGGGACGCGTGGCTCGAGGACGGGCGCGGCGCCTTCCCGTTCGGCCGCCCCATCCGTTGGCTCGTCCTCCTGCTCGGCGGCGAGGTGGTGCCGTTCGCCGTCCACGCCGTGGAGGGCGGGGCCAGGGGGAAGGTCGTCGTCGAGAGCGGCCGCGCGACCCGCGGCCACCGCTTCCTGCCGAAGGGGGCGGGCGGCCGGCCGGTCGAGGTGCGCTCCTTCGACGAGCTGGAGAGGGCGCTGCGCGAGAGGTTCGTGATCCTGGCGCCCGGGGAGCGTGCGTCGCGGATCGACGACCAGCTCCGTGCCGCCGCGCGCGGCGGGACGTGGCATGACCGGGGCCTGCGGCAGGAGTGGCGCGACCTCGTCGAGTACCCGACCGTGCTCGTGGGCGACGTCCCTCGCGAGTTCCGCGCGCTGCCGGCCGAGGTGCTCGAGACCGTCCTCGTCCATCACCAGAAGGCGATCTCGCTCCACGACGCCGAAGGAACGATCGCGCGGTTCGCGTCGGTCGTGAACGGCGACGGCGCGGCACGGGTGGAGATCGTGCGGGGCCTGGAGCGGGTGGTCGTCGCGCGTCTGCGCGACGCCTCGTTCTTCCTCGCCGAGGACCGGAAGCGGCCTCTCGCGGACCGCCGCGCGGACCTCGCCGGCGTGACCTTCCACCAGGGTCTCGGGACCTACCGCGACAAGTCGGATCGCATGGTGAAGCTGATCGAGGTCATGGGCCGCCAGGGCCTCCTGTCGGGCGAGGCCCTGGCCGCGGCGACGCAGGCGGCACGCCTCGCCAAGGCCGACCTCGTCACGCTCATGGTGCGCGAGTTCCCGGAGCTCCAGGGCGTGATGGGCGGGATCTACCTGGCCGCGGAGGGAGCGCCGGACGAGGTCGTGGCGGCCGTCCGCTGGCACTATCACCCGATCGCGGTCGAGCCGGAGGCGGAGCCATTCGCCGCCTTCGCGGGCCGGGACGGCGCCTCCCGCGTGTTCGCCGCCGTGTCCCTGGCGGACAAGCTCGACACCCTCGCCGGCTACTTCGGCCTCGGAGAGAGCCCGACCGGCAGCCGTGACCCCTACGGCCTGCGCCGGGCGGGGCAGGGCGCGGTGCGAGCCGTCCTCGACTTCTGGCGCCCGGCGGCGGGCGAGAGGGCGCCCGACCTCGGGGCGCTCCTCCGGGCGGCAACCGACGGGTTCGACGGCCTGAAGCAGCCTCCCGAGGCGACGGCGCGGAGCGTCGAGGCGTTCCTGCTCGATCGCCTCGCGTACGTCCTTCAATCCCGCGGGCTTTCGGCGGACGAGGTGTCCGCCGTCGTGACCGCGCCCGGCGTGAACGGCGTCGCCCCCGCCGGGCCCTGGAGGCCGTCGACGAACCGCGCGCTCGCCGATGCCGTGGACGCCCTGCGGCGCGCGGAGGCGCTGCAGCGGGTGCGGCGCGAGAAGCCCGAGGACTTCGCCGCCCTCGCCGAGGCCTTCAAGCGCGCCAAGAACATCCTCGCCCAGGCGGAGCCGGCGGCGGCCGTCGATCCGAAGCTCTTCGAGGCGGATGCCGAGCGGGCCTTGTTCACGGCCGTCTCCCGCCTCGAGGAGGCCGCGGGCCCGTACGAGGGCCGCCTGCGGGGCCTCGCCTCGCTGCGCGCGCCCGTGGGGCGCTTCTTCGACGACGTGCTCGTGATGGCCGAGGACGTGCGGGTGCGCGGCAACCGCCTCGCCCTCCTCAAGCAGACTCTCTCGCTCTTCTATCGCGTCGCGGACATTTCCAGTCTCGGAGGTACCTCGTGAGTCAATACGTCTTCTTCTTCGGCGGCGGCAAGGCGGACGGCAACAAGGACATGAAGGACACCCTCGGCGGCAAGGGCTCGGGCCTCGCCGAGATGACGAACGCCGGGGTGCCCGTCCCCCCCGGCTTCACGATCTCCACCCAGGCCTGCAACGCCTACTACGAGAGCGGTGGCCACCTTCCGCCCGAGGTGGATCAGCAGACGGAAGCCGCCCTCGCCCGGCTCGAGGCCCTCCAGGGCAAGAAGCTCGGCGACCCGGCCGACCCGCTGCTCGTCTCCGTCCGCTCCGGCTCGAAGTTCTCGATGCCGGGCATGATGGACACGATCCTCAACCTGGGCCTGAACGACCGCTCGGTCGAGGGCCTGAAGGCGAAGACTCAGAACCCCCGCTTCGCAAAGGACAGCTACCGGCGCTTCATCCAGATGTACGGCAACGTCGTGCTCGGGATCGACAAGGACAAGTTCGAGCACGAGCTCTCCGCGGTCAAGAAGAAGGCCGGGGCGAAGACGGACGTCGAGCTCGACGAGAAGGCCCTCGACGAGGTGATCGCCCGCTACAAGGTCGTGGTGGAGAGGAACACCCACCACCCCTTCCCCCAGGATCCCCGCGACCAGCTCGTGGGCGCGCGTGACGCCGTCTTCAAGTCCTGGATGAACCCCCGCGCCATCACCTACCGGAAGCTGAACGACATCCCGCACAACCTCGGCACCGCGGTGAACGTCCAGACCATGGTGTTCGGGAACATGGGCGACACTTCGGCCACCGGGGTCGGCTTCACCCGCAACCCCTCCACGGGGGCGAAGGAGTTCTACGGCGAGTTCCTGCAGAACGCCCAGGGCGAGGACGTCGTGGCGGGCATCCGCACGCCGCACCCGATCGCCGACCTCGAGAAGGTGATGCCGGCGGCCTACAGGCAGCTCCGCGAGATCACGACCCGCCTCGAGCGGCACTACAAGGACGTGCAGGACTTCGAGTTCACCATCCAGGAGAACAAGCTCTACATGCTCCAGACCCGGAACGGGAAGCGGACGGGGCTGGCCGCGATCAACATCGCGGTGGACATGTGCGAGGAGGGGCTCCTCACGAAGAAGGAGGCCCTGCTGAAGGTCGAGCCGCAGGCGCTCGACCAGCTGCTCCACCCGATCTTCGACCCCAAGGCCCGGAAGGGCGTCGAGGTCGCGGCCAAGGGCCTTCCCGCTTCGCCGGGCGCGGCCACCGGCGCCATCGTGTTCACCGCCGACGACGCGGTGGCGTGGGCCCAGAAGGGCAAGAGGGTCCTCCTCGTCCGGATGGAGACGGTGCCCGACGACATCCATGGCATGTCGGTCGCCCAGGGCATCCTGACCGCCACGGGCGGCATGACGTCGCACGCGGCCGTCGTGGGCCGGCAGATGGGCAAGCCCTCCGTGGTCGGCTGCGGCGCCCTGCACATCGACGCCAAGGGGAAGAAGCTGAAGGTCGGGGGCCACACTCTCACCGAGGGTGACCCGATCTCGATCGACGGGTCGACCGGCGAAGTGATGCTGGCCGCGGTGCCGACGAGCGCCTCGGAGGTCATCCAGGTCGTCGAAGGGCGGCTCAAGCCCGAGAAGTCGGCGATCCACCAGAAGTTCGAGAAGCTCCTGGGCTGGGCCGACGAGGTCCGGAGGCTCGGCATCCGGGCCAACGCCGACGTGCCGAAGGACGCCAAGGTGGCGTTCGGCTTCGGGGCCCGCGGCATCGGCCTGTGCCGCACCGAGCACATGTTCTTCGGCGAGGAGCGCCTGCCCCACGTCGTGAAGATGATCCTCGCCGCCGCCCGCGGGCAGCGGGGGATCGACGTCACGCAGCGCCTCAAGGAGCAGCTCAAAGAGGCG
This sequence comes from Vicinamibacteria bacterium, assembly GCA_035577965.1. GTDB lineage: Bacteria > Acidobacteriota > Vicinamibacteria > Fen-336 > Fen-336 > DATBSL01. The sequence continues at coordinate 48,713 of DATJYX010000043.1, forward strand.
AAGGGTCACCGGGCGGCGGAGATCCGGAAGGAGATCGCCAAGGTCGCGAAGGAGTACGGCCCGTACGTCAAGGACTACCGGACCGCCCTCAGGAAGCTCGAGCCCATGCAGAAGGCCGACTTCGCCGGGCTCTTCAAGGAGATGCACGGTACGCCGGTCACCATCCGCACCCTCGACCCGCCTCTCCACGAGTTCCTGCCCAAGCGCGAGGAGCTCATGGTCGAGATCGCCACCCTCAAGGCCAAGAGCGCGTCGAAGAACAAGAGGGCGATCGCGGCCAAGGAGAAGCTGCTGCGGGCGGTCGAGGAGCTCCACGAGTTCAACCCCATGCTCGGCCACCGTGGCTGCCGGCTCGGCATCACCTACCCCGAGATCACCAAGATGCAGGCGAAGGCGATCTTCGAAGCGGCCCTCCAGGTCGCGAAGAAGGGCATCCCGGTGAAGCCCGAAGTCATGATCCCGCTCGTCGGCCACGTCGAGGAGCTGAGGCGGCAGAAGGCGATCGTGCTCGAGGCCGCCCAGGAGGTCCTGGGCAAGGGAGGGTCGGGAGTCGAGTACCTCATCGGCACCATGATCGAGGTCCCGCGGGGGGCGGTGACCGCGGACGAGATCGCGAAGGAGGCGGAGTTCTTCTCCTTCGGTACGAACGACCTCACCCAGATGGGCTTCGGCCTCTCCCGCGACGACGCCGGCAAGTTCCTGCTCTACTACCAGGAGCACGGGCTCCTCGAGAAGGATCCTTTCGTCACCCTCGACGCCGGGGGTGTCGGCCTCCTCGTGGACATCGGCGTGAAGAAGGGCCGCAGCGTCAAGCCGAAGCTGAAGATCGGAGTCTGCGGCGAGCACGGCGGAGACCCGGCCTCGATCCACTTCTTCCACAAGGTGGGTCTCGACTACGTCTCGTGCTCGCCGTACCGGGTGCCGATCGCCCGGCTGGCGGCGGCCCAGGCGCAGCTCGAGCAGACGGCGAGCGACTAGGGTCCACCGAGGGTTCCCGCCCGTTTCGTGGGGCGGGAACCCGAGGTATCTGTCCGTTCAGGGGCCTCGGTCCGTGAGCCCGGGCCCCCTTTCTGTCTCTCCTCTTCCGTTGGGTTTCGTCCCAGAGCGGCTCACGCCGTCAGGAAGGACCTGGCGGCGCCCGGCGCCGGCCGGCGCCGGAGAAGGCCAGGGCGACCACGAGCGTCGCCAGCGTGAGGCCAGCCCCGACGCGGACGCTCGCGGGCTCGTAGACGTAGCGGACGCGGTGGCGGCCCGGTGGGAGCGGCAGCGCCGTGAGCACGTCGTCGGCGGGCTCGAGCGCGACGGGCCGGCCGTCGACGCTCGCCCGCCAGCCGGGATAGAAGACCTCGCTCAGCACCAGGTAGCCGCCGCGGGGGCTGTCGGTGTCGATGTCGAGACCGCCGCCCGGCAGGGCGCGGGCGGTGGCGCGGCCGGGGTCGGCGCCGGAGCCTGCGAGCGCGAGGCGAGGCTCTGCTTCGAGGATCACCGTCCGCGCGGGCTGGAAGTCGGGGGAGCGCACGCGAGCGAGGGCCTCGGCCTCGCCCGACACGCGCTCGGCGCTCTCCACGATCCACGCCCGAGGCAGCGGCTCGGGATCCCGAAGCAGGACGCTCGTGCCGTCGGCGGCGACGCGCGAGGCGATCGCCACGTTGAGGAGGCGGAGGGCGAAGGGGTCTCCCGCCGTGTAGAGCTGGTCGTGGAGCTGGTGGCGGAGGACGGCGGGGGTCTCGAGCCCGCGCATGCCGTAGGCGTAGCGGAAGAAGCGTCCGATCGACACGGGCCAGTAACCGTTGACGTTCTCGACGCGGGCGCCGAGGGCGGCGGCGGCGGCCACGTGGCTCGGAGCGAGGTCGACCCGGCAGGGAGTGGCTCCGGCCTGGGCGGCCAGCGCGCGCAGCGTGAGGAAGGAGGGATCGGTGTCGGGGGAGAATCGAGCGAGCGGCGGCTCCGGCCGCGCCAGAAGCAGATCGACGGCGAGGAAGCCGGCGAGCGCGACCACGGCCGCGCGCCGTGGCAACCGGCCCACGACCACGAGGAGGAGCGCGGCGCCGAAGAGGCCGAGCGCGGGATGGAGCACGAACGGGTCGAGCGCGGTGAGCGGCCGCACCGCCGAAACGACGCCGTAGAGGCTCATCTCGGTGAGACGCAGCGCCCCGGCCCGCGGCGCGAGGAGCGCCAGCGCCCCGAGCGACGCCAGCGATCCGGCCCCCACGGTCCGCCAGCCGCGGCGGCGCAGCACCTCGTCCTCGCGCGCCAGCCGCTCGAGCCCGCAGGCGGCGAGTGCGCTCAGGCAGAAGACCACGATGACGAGGGCGCGGGCCGGGATGCGGAAGGCGGCGAGCCCAGGCACGACTCCGTAGAGGGCCCGGTAGAGGGGCGTGTGCGACCCCAGGCTCAGCGCCAGCCCGAGGACGAGCGCCCCCTGCAGGCCGCGCGCCGCGGGCCCGGCGCGCCGCGCGGTGAGCGCGGCGAGCACGAGGACGAGGCCGCCGACGTAAGCGGCGAACTCCCAGTTGAGCAGGAGCGCCAGGCGGTTGTCGGCTCCCTCGGTGAGCCACGGAACCGTGGGTGACCAGGGGAGCACGAGGCCGATGAGGCTGCGCGGAGGGAGCGAAAGCGCCGTGGCGAACGCGTAGGTGGAGTGGCCGCGGTCCGAAAGGCGCAGGAGCTCGAGAGTCGGCAGGAGCTGCACCGCCGCGAAGAGGGCCGCCACGAGACCGATCGCTCCGAGGCCGAGGCCCCAGGCGGCGAGCCCGCGCCTGAAGCCCTCCGCATCGCGGTGAGCGAGCCCGCGCCTGAAGCCCTCCGCATCGCGGTGAGCGAGGCCGCGCACGAGCCCGTAGGCCGCGAGGAGGAGCGCGCTGTAGAGGACGGTCTGGGGCTCTCCCGCCAGGAGCTGAACGCCCAGCACGACGCCGGCCCAGAGCCAGGGAGTGCGCCGGGGCTCGCGCCAGCCGCGCTCGTAGAAGTGGACGGCGAGGGGCAGCCAGGCGCTCGCGAAGAGGACGTGGAGGTGGCCGACGGAGGCGTTGGCGAGAGCGAAGCCGCCGAACGCCCAGGGAAGGGCGCCGGCGAGGGCCGGCAGCTCGCCCACGCCGATCCGCCTGAGATAGAGCCGCATGAACGCTGCGGAGAGCAGGGCGTGGCCGCCGATCAGCCATCGCTCCGCGTCGACCGGCTGCAGCAGCACGCAGAGCCAGGCCGGCGGGTAGAAGAGCGAGACCGAGGGGTTGGCGGCGAAGGGCGTGCCGGCGTAGTTGAACGGGTTCCACAAGGGAAGGCGCCCCGCGCGGAGGCTGTCGGACACGAACTGGTGGACCCAGGCGTAGTAGCGGGTGATGTCGGGCACGTCGAGGGCGGTGCCTGCGGGCGCGAAGAGGAAGCGGCCGAGGACCAGTAGCGTGTACGCGGCCAGCAGGGCGAGGCTGCGCCCCGCGTCGGGGACGGACCTCGCGCGGGTCGCGAGACGGAGGAGGTTCACTCTCTCGTTCCGCCGCTCGGGGGAGGCTGCGCCGTGTCCGGGTCCGCCAAGGCGCGGGACGAGAGACGCGGCCGGCGTTCTCTCGCCGTCCCGGGGTGATCGAGGCCGACGCGTCGGAAGGTCGCCATCCACACTCTCCGGCGGGAGCGTCAGGGTCCGGCAAGACTATTCCCCGCCCGCGGCGGCGTCAACGAATCACGACCACGATTCACGGCCGCGCCCTCGCCGAGGCCGCCACTCGGCGCCCGGCCGGCTAGAATGATCGTGGTAACCCGTGGACCCGGTCGAGCGTCTCCCCGACGACCTCGTCAACAAGATCGCCGCCGGCGAGGTGGTGGAGCGGCCGGCGTCCGTGGTCAAGGAGCTCGTGGAGAACGCGCTCGACGCGGGGGCGCGCTCGGTGCACGTCGAGATCGAGGGCGGTGGCGTGCAGCTGGTGCGCGTCCGTGACGACGGCCGGGGCATGGACCGCCGCGACGCGGAGATGGCCCTCGAGCGCCACGCGACGTCGAAGCTCCGCACGTTCGAGGACCTTCAGAGGGTCGAGACCCACGGCTTCCGCGGGGAGGCCCTCCCCTCGATCGCGGCGGTCTCCGAGCTCGTCCTGCGGACACGGGGTGAGGAAGGCCCCGCCGGCACCGAGGTGGAGGTCGCCCACGGACGGCGGCGGCACGTCCGGGACGCCGGCCACCCGCGGGGAACGACGGTCGAGGTGCGGGACCTCTTCGGGGCGGTTCCGGCCCGGCGCAAGTTCCTGCGCGCGGCCTCGACCGAGGCCGCGCACGTGGCGGAGGCCCTGACGCTCCTCGCCCTCGCCCGGCCGCAGACGGGCTTCTCGCTCCGGTCGAGCGGCCGCACTGTCTTCGAGGCGCCCCCGGTCGACGGCCTCGCCGCCCGGCTCTTCCAGCTCTTCGGAGCGAAGCGGCTCGAGGACCTGGTCGCGGTGGAGGGCGGCACGGAGTGGGCGACGGTGCGTGGCTTCGTGTCGCGGCCGGACAGGCCGCGCCCGCCGCGGCCGAGCCTCCGGCTCTTCGTGAACGGGCGGGCCGTGCGCGACCGGGCCCTGGCCAAGGCCGTCATGGAGGCCTATCGCTCGGCGGGGGGCGGGGAGCGGGGCTACGAGGCCGTCCTGCTCGTCGAGGTCCCGCCTCACGTCGTCGACGTCAACGTCCACCCCGCCAAGACGGAGGTGAAGTTCGCCGACCCGCGGACAGCCTTCCTGGCGGTCGAGCGCGCCGTCCGGCAGGCTCTCTCCGAGGGCACGCGCGGCGCGCCGCGCGCGACGCTCGGCCGGCCGGCCGGAGAGGAGGCGTCTCCGCCGGAGGCGGCGCGGGTCGAGGCGGCGGTGACGGCGTTCCTGGGCCGGGCAGGGGGAGGCGAGCGACGGATGGCGCCGCTCTGGACCGCCCCGGGGACCGGGGCCTCGATCGCGGCGGAGGCGGGGCCGGCGGCGCCGCCCCTCGAGGCGCCGCCTCCGGTCGTGCTCGGCCAGCACCGCCTCGTCTACATCGTGGCGAGCGACGGGGACGAGCTCCTCCTCGTCGACCAGCACACCGCCCACGAGCGGGTCCGGTTCGAGCGGCTGCTCGAGCGGGCGAGCCGGCGCGCGGTGGAGTCACAGGGCCTGCTCGAAGGGCTGGTCCTCGAGCTTCCGCCGGACCTCCGTCCCGTGCTCGACGCCCACATCGAGGCGCTCCGCGAGCTGGGCTACGACGTCGAGCCTTTCGGGGGCGGCGGGGCGACCCGCGTTCGCGCCGTGCCCGCGATCCTCGGCTCGAAGGACCCCGGCCCCGGCCTCGAACGGCTCCTCCGCGACCTGAAGGACCGGGAGGCGGCCGACTGGGCGGTGGCCGGCACGCGCGACCGGCTGGCCGCGACCCTCGCCTGCCACTCGGCAGTGCGCGCGGGCCAGCCCCTGAACGTCGAGCAGATGGGGTCGATCGTCCGGGACGTCTTCCGCACCGTCCACCCGACTCTTTGCCCGCACGGGCGGCCGACGGTCGTCCGCGTGCCGAGGGACGAGCTCAGCCGATGGTTCGGGCGGACAGGCTGGCGGCGGCAGTGAGGGCGGCGCGACCGCAGTGCCGCGGCGCGTAGTCGCGGAAGGCCGCCATCGCGCGCCGGGTGAGAGGGCCCGGCTTCCCGGTCCCGATCCGGGTCGCGTCCACCTGGCGGACCGGCACGACCTCGCGCGTGGTGCTGGTCATGAAGGCCTCGTCCGCGGCGAGGAGATCGTCGAGGTGCAGGGGCTCCTCGCGGCAGGGGATTCCGAGCCCGGGCACGAGCTCGAGGACGACCTCGCGGGTGATCCCGGCCAGGATGCCCGCGGTGAGCGGGGGCGTGAAGAGAGTCGCGCCCCGGGCGAGGAAGACGTTCGTGCTCGCGCCCTCCGCGAGGAACCCTTCGTGGTTGAGCAGCACCGGCTCGTCGGCGCCCCGGGACTGCGCCTCGCGGACGGCCAGGATGTTGTTGAGGAGGTTGCTCGACTTGATGGCGGGGTCGAGGGCGCGCGGGTGGTTGCGGCGGACGCCGACCGCCGCCACCTTGACCCCTTCCTCGTAGTGGGTCGCAGGGTACGGCCCGAGCGTCTTCTGGATCATCACGACCGTCGGGCCCTCGACCCTCTCGAAGTTGTAGGAGCAGTCCCCGACTCCCCGGCTGACCACGATTCGGATGTAGGATTCCCCTTCTCCCGCCCGGGCGAGGAGGCCGTCCACCTGCGCGAGCAGGCCCGCGTCGTCGGCGGGGACGGTGATGCCGAGCCGGGCGGCCGAGGCGCGGAGGCGGCGGAAGTGGCGGCCGGGCTCGAAGGCGAGCCCGCCGTAGGTCCGCAGCACCTCGTAGACGCTGTCCCCGAAGGCAAAGCCGTTGTCGAGGACGGAGACGCGCGCCTCCTCGGCCGGCACGACGATCCCGTTCACGGAGGCGAAACCCATATGATCGTGACTCCCCGACGAGCGCCCGCGAGGGGCGAGCCGAGGCTAGCATCCGCCCTTCCGGGGCGTCAACGCGCGGTGGCCTCGTGACCGCGGCCCGCGCGATCGCCCTCGGCATCCTCCAGGGTCTCGGCGAGTTCCTGCCCATCAGCAGCTCCGGCCACCTGATCGTCGTGCCCTGGCTCATGGGCTGGCCGGACAGCGGCCTCGCCTTCGACGTCGCCCTCCACCTGGGCACGCTCGCCGCGGTCGCCTTCGCCTTCTGGCGCGACTGGGTGCGGATGATCGGCGCCTTCCTGCGCGGCCTCCTCGCCGGGAAGCCGCTCGCCGACCCCGACGCGCGTCTGCTCTGGTACGTCGCCCTGGCCACGATACCCGGCGCGCTGGCGGGGAAGCTCCTCGAGCAGCGCGCGGAGACCGCCTTCCGCTCCCCGGGGCTCGTCGCCCTCATGATGGCCCTCATGGGCGTCGTGCTGTGGCTCGCCGACCGCCGGGCGGGAACGGCGTCGACCGACACGGACACGGTCTCCCTCCGCGACGCCCTGCTGATCGGCCTCGCCCAGGCCGTGGCCATCGTCCCCGGCACGTCGCGCTCGGGGGCGACGATCAGCATGGCCCTCTTCCTGGGCCAGAGGAGGCCGGGCGCGGCGCGGTTCAGCTTCCTCCTCGCCCTCCCGATCACGCTCGGAGCGGCCCTCGTGAAGGTGCCGCATCTCCTCCACGAGAGCGCCGACTGGACCCCGGTGCTGGCGGGCATGCTCGCCGCGGCCGTGTTCGGCTTTCTCGCCATCCGCGTCCTTCTCGCCTACGTGCGCACGAGGAGCTACGTGCCGTTCGCCGTCTACCGCTTCGCCTTCGCGGTCGTCGTCTGGGCCCTCGTCTTGGCCCGGTCCGCGCACCTGGGTTAGAGTCGGGCCGTGATACCGGCACTGACCGCCGAGGAGATGCGGCGGGCCGACCGCCGCACGATCGACGAGGTCGGCCTGCCCGGACCGGTCCTCATGGAGAACGCGGGCGCAGCGGTCGCGCGGGTCGTCGACGAGCGCTTCCCGGGCGCGCGGCGGATCGTGGTGCTGTGCGGCCGGGGGAACAACGGCGGCGACGGCTTCGTGGTGGCGCGCCGGCTCGGTGCCCGGGCCCGGGCGTTCCTCCTCGGGAGCAAGGAGGCCGTGCAGGGCGACGCGCGGACGCACCTCCTGGCGTGCGAGCGCTCCGGGGGCCGACTCGCGGCGGTCGAGGGCGAGGCGGCGTGGGCCGATGCGCTCGCCCGCGTCGAGGAGGCGGACCTCGTCGTGGACGCCGTCCTGGGCACCGGCCTCCGCTCCGCGCCCGCGGGTCTCGCCGCGGAGGCGGTGGCTTTGATCGGCCGGAGGTTCGATGCCGGCGTGCCGGTGGTGGCCGTGGACCTGCCCTCCGGCGTGCCCTCGGACGGAGGCGACGTGCCGTGGCCAGCGGCCCAAGCCACTATCACCGTGACCTTCGCCGCCCCCAAGCGGGGCCACGTCCTGCCGCCGGCCTGCCATCACGTGGGCGAGCTGGTCGTGGCCGACATCGGCATCTCCGCCGAGAGCCTCGCCGCGACCAACCCCTGTCTCTTCCTGCTCGAGGACGAGGACGCCGCCGGGGCCTTCCCGCTGCGGCGGCGGGAGGCTCACAAGGGCGACTTCGGCCACGTGCTCGTGGTGGCGGGATCGCTCGGCAAGACGGGTGCGGCGGTGCTCGCCGCGGGCGGCGCTCTGCGGGCCGGCGCCGGGCTCGTCACGGTGGCGACGCCCGAGCCCTGCCTCGCCGTCGTCGCGGCGGCCCGGCCGGAGGCCATGACCGAGCCGCTTCCGGCGACTGCCGGTGGCGGCCTCGACGAGGCTTCTCTGCCCGCGCTCGTGGCGCTGGCCGGCCGGCGCGACGCGGTCGTGCTCGGTCCGGGCCTCGGGCAGGACCCCGGAACCCGCGCCCTCGTGCGGGCGTTCGTCCGCGCCTGCCCGGTGCCGCTAGTCGTCGACGCCGACGGCCTGAACGCCCTCGCGGCGGTGCGAGGCGAGGCCGCCGCCCTCGAGGCTCTCCGCCGCAACGCGGCCACCGTCCTGACGCCGCACCCGGGAGAGGCGGCGAGGCTCGTCGGCCGGCCGACGAGCGAGGTCCAGCGCGACCGGCCGGCGGCGGCCGCGGCCCTCGCCCGCGACACCGGCGCGATCGTCGTCCTGAAGGGCGAGCGGACGATCGTGGCCGAGCCCACGGGGCGGGCCGCGGTCGCGGGAACCGGCAACCCCGGCATGGCGACCGGCGGGACGGGCGACGTGCTGGCCGGCGTCGTCGGCTCGCTGCTCGCGCGCCACGGCGCGCTCCTCTCCGCCACC
>DATJYX010000044.1:0-27851 GCA_035577965.1 Vicinamibacteria bacterium
ACGGCCAGGTCTCGCGCATCGTGGACGTGCTGGCCGAGGGGTCGGGCGTCGTGACGAGCCGGGCCGACGTCCAGTACGTGGTCACGGAGTACGGCGTCGCCAACCTCTTCGGCAAGTCCCTCCGCGAGCGGGCCTGCGCCCTCATCGAGTGCGCCCACCCGGACTTCCGGGAGGAGCTGCGGAAAGCGGCACGAGCCCGCCGGCTGCTCTGACCCGGCCGGCCAAGGCGGGACGCCGGGCCGGGACGACGGCAGGGAACGCCGGACGCGCCTGCCTTGACCCGGGCGGCGTTGGCCGCGTACGTTGAGGAGGGGCCTCAAGGAGGGTCGCGCATGCGGGCTCTCGGGCCGACACTCGTCCTCCTCGGTGCGGCGGCCGCGGTCGAGGCCGCCGGGCAGCCGCCCCGCCTGGTACGGGGCACGATCGGGGCGGAACCGTGGAACGTCATGTCGGGCGGGATCGCCGCCTGCGACGTGACGCTCGACGCCCACGGAGCGGTGGCGGGCGCCTCTCTCGTCCAGGACCTGCCGCCCTACGGAGCGCAGCTCCGCGAGGCGGTCCGCGGCTGGCGGTTCGAGCCGGCCCGCGAGAACGGGCGCTCCGTCCGCGCCCGGGTGCTCGTGATCGGGTTCTTCCGGCCGCCCGCCCTGAGCATCCCCACGCCCGAGAGTCCGCGCTACGAGACCACCACGGCTCCCGACGCGCTCCCCTGGCCGACGCACGTCGCGGTCCCGCCGTACCCGGCCAACGTGGTGGGCAGCGGAAAGGTCGTCCTGGAAGCCGACGTCTCCGACCAGGGGAGGGTGACCTCGGCCCGGATCGTCGCTCCGGGAAGCCCCTTCGACTCGGCCGCTCTCGACGCGGCCCGAGCGTGGACGTTTCGTCCTTCGGCGCGCGCCGGCACGGCCGCCGGCTCGCGTGTCTTCATGGTGTTCTCGTTCGTCGGCGTCACGCCGTGAGCCCCGGGCCCGGCCCGACGTCAGGCGGCGGGGGTGGCTACCAGATGCCGGTCCGCAGGTACTCGTCGATCGACCGGGCGGCCTTGCGGCCGGCGCCCATGGCCAGGATGACGGTGGCGGCCCCGGTCACGATGTCGCCCCCGGCGAAGACGCCCGTCTTCGAGGTGCGGAGCGTCTCCTGGTCGGCGACGGCGATGTAGCCCTTCTTGTTCGTGGCGAGGTCGGGGGTCGTGGACTGCACGAGCGGGTTCGGTCCCGTGCCCACGGCCACGATCGCCACGTCGAGGGGGATCTCGAACTCGGAGCCCTCCACCGGCACCGGCCGCCGCCGGCCCGAGTCGTCGGGCTCGCCGAGGGCCATCCGGATGCAGCGGGCGCCCCGCAGCCAGCCCCTCTCGTCGCCCAGGAACGCGACCGGGTGGGTGAGGGTGTGGATCTCCACGCCCTCGTCCTTCGCGTGGTGGATCTCCTCCGCGCGGCCCGGCATCTCGGCCTCCGAGCGGCGGTAGAGCATCATGGCCTTGGCGGCGCCCAGGCGGAGGGACGTGCGGATGGCGTCGAGGGCGGTGTTGCCGCCCCCGATCACGGCCACGTTCTTCCCCCGGCAGTCGTAGATGGGCTCGTCGTACTCGGGGAAGCGGTAGGCCTTCATCAGGTTGACGCGGGAGAGGAACTCGTTCGCCGAGTAGACGCCGTTCAGGTTCTCCCCGGGCACGTCGAGGAACTTCGGCAAGCCGGCCCCGGTCGCCACGAAGACGGCGTCGAAGCCCTCCTCGTGCATGAGCTCGTCGATCGTGACCGCGCGGCCGACGACGACGTTCGTCTCGAAGCGCACGCCCATCTTCGCCATGTTCTCGACCTCGCGGCGAACGATGTCCTTCGGGAGGCGGAACTCGGGGATGCCGTAGACGAGGACGCCCCCGATCTCGTGGAGGGCTTCGAAGACGGTCACGTCGTGACCCTTCTGGACGAGGTCCCCGGCGGCGGTGAGCGAGGCGGGGCCGCTGCCCACGCAGGCCACCTTGCGTCCGGTGGCCGGCGCGCGGGGCGGGAGGCCGACCTCGCCCGACGCCGCCTCCCAGTCGGCGATGAACCGCTCGAGGTAGCCGATCGCCAGGGGGTCGAACTTCTTCCCCATGACGCAGGCACCCTCGCACTGGTCCTCCTGCGGGCACACGCGGCCCGTCACCGCGGGCAGCACGTTGTCCTCCCGCATCTTCGCCGCGGCTGCCTGGTAGTCCTGCTTCAGCACGAGGTCCACGAACTCCCGGACCTTGACCCCGACCGGACAGCCCTTGACGCAGGCCGGGTGCGCGCACTCGATGCAGCGCGAGGCCTCGGTCGCGGCCACGGCGGCGGCGAGGCCGAGGTTCACCTCCTGGAAGTTGTGCCGCCGGAGCGTGGCCTCCTGCTCCGGCATCCTCTGCCGGGGGATCTTGACCCGCTCCTTGGGGGAGAGAGTGTTCGTCATCGGCAGTCCCCCCCGGACACGGCGGAGGGCTCGAGCGGGTGGGACCCTCCCACCTGGGCGAGCAGTCGGCACTCGTGGCCGGGCACGAGGTCGAGGTCCTTCTCCGGGTGGTCGAGGAACGCGAGGAGCGCCCGCGACTCCATCTCGCGGTACATCGCATTGCGGTTCGCCAGGTTCTGGAAGTCCACCCGGTGGGCGTCGAACTCCGGCCCGTCGACACACGCGAACTGGCTCCGGCCGTCCACGGTCACCCGGCATCCGCCGCACATCCCGGTTCCGTCGACCATGACCGAGTTGAGGCTGACCACGGTCTTGATGCCGTGGGGCCGGGTCGTCTCGGCCACGGCCCGCATCATCGGGATCGGGCCGATGGCGAGGACGTAGTCGATTCGCTCCCCGCCCTCGATCAGGCCCCTGAGCTTGTCGGTCACGAGGCCCTTCTCGCCGTAGCTGCCGTCGTCGGTCGTGACGTGGAGGATGTCGCTCGTGGCGCGGATCTCGTCCTCGAGGATGACGAGATCGCGCGTTCGCCCGCCGAGGATCGAGATGACGCGGTTGCCGGCCTGCTTGAGGGCGACGGCGGTGGGGTACGCGATCGCGGCGCCGACGCCACCGCCGATGACGCAGGCCGTGCCGAACCTCTCGACCTCCGACGGCTTCCCGAGGGGTCCGACCACGTCGAGGATCGCGTCACCCCTCCCGAGCGAGTTCAGGAGCTTCGTGGTCTTGCCGATGCCCTGGACGACGATCGTGACGTCGCCCCGCTCGGCGTTCGAGGCGGCGATCGTGATGGGAATCCGCTCGCCGTGCTCGTGGACGCGGAGGATCACGAACTGGCCCGCCTGCCTCTTGCGGGCGACGCGGGGAGCCTGGATGCGGAAGAGCTTGACGTCCGGGGCGAGGGGGCGAGCTTCGAGTATCGGATACATGCCGGCACAGGCTGAAGCACGAACGGGGCCAGCCCAAATCCGGCCTTTCGGCGCGATCGCTGCCGAAGGGCAGGTTCGGGCGGCCCCCTCGCGCAAGGGTTTCGCCCGTGGGGAGGCCGCCAGTCGGACAGCCCTCTCTCGTCGGGAAAACGGACAGCCGAGCCACAAGTCGTTGGCTCTCAACGCCGGTCGGCCGGTATGCCGCTTGCGTGTCCAGCCGGCGTGATGAGGATCCTGCACCATCGACCGACCCGCCACTTCATCGCCCTCCTCGTCGAGTGCCGTTGCGGGGAGAAGTTCCTGCACCGGCTGGACCGCCCGGTCGTCGCCTGCCTGCGCTGCGGCAGGACCGACGTCATGGGGCGCATGATCGAGAAGCTGCGCGCGGCCCGCGGGGCCGAGCGGCGAAGGGCTCCGAAGGCGGCGCGTCGCGCACGAACCCGCGCCGCCTGACGGCTCGCCCGCGCGGAGCGCGGGCGGATCCGGCCGTTCCGGCGTTCCGGTGTCCGAACCGCCGGCAGTACTCCCCCTTACGCGTCCGTTCCGTTCCCTCTTCTGCTGTTGCTCGACGCCCCGAAGCGGGCCGATCCGTCGGCCGCTTCGGCCGGCCGCGTGTGCGCCACGGTAGAATGATGCGGTGAGGGGAGGCGCCCGGGTCGTGAGCCGGCTGTCGCAGCAGTCGGCCCGGGGCCGGAAGCCCGAGCGCCTGCGGGCCCTGCTGCCCGACGTGTGGGCCCTCGTGAAGCCCCGCCGCGGGCTCCTGGCCCTGGCCCTCCTGCTCATGGCCGTCAGCCGGGTCGCCGGCCTCGTCCTTCCCGCGTCGACCAAGTACCTGATCGACGACGTGATCGGCCGCCGTCACGTGGAGCTCCTCCTCCCGCTCGTGGCGGCCGTCGTGGGCGCGACGGCCGTCCAGGGCCTCGGCTCCTTCGCCCTCGTGCAGCTCGTCTCCAAGGCCGCACAGAAGCTGATCGCCGACATGCGCGTCCGGGTGGAGGAGCACGTGGGCCGGCTGCCGGTCGCCTTCCACGACGCGCGCCAGACGGGCGACCTCGTGTCGCGGATCATGTACGACGTGGAGGGGCTCCGGAACCTGGTCGGCACCGGACTCATCGAGTTCGCCGGAGGCCTCCTGACCGCGAGCCTGGCCTTCGCGATGATGGTGCGCCTGAGCCCGCGGATCACGCTGCTCACGCTCGGGGCGCTCGCGGCGTTCGGTCTCGTCGTCTTCCGGGGCTTCTGGACGCTGCGTCCCGTCTTCCGCGAGCGCGGCCGCCTGTACGCCGAGGTGACCGGCCGCCTGACCGAGACGCTCGGGGGCATCCGGGTGGTCAAGGGCTACCACGCGGAAGCGCGCGAGGCCTCCGTCTTCGCGGGGGGCGTCCGCCGAATCCTCGAGAACGTGTTCCAGACCCTCGCCACGACCTCGGCCCTCTCGCTCGCCTCGACGGTGCTCCTCGGCCTCGTCGGATCGGGCGTCATGTACGTCGGGGCGCGGGAGATCCTCGCGGGCCGCATGACGGTGGGCTCGTTCTTCACCTACACCGTTCTCCTGGGCTTCCTGGTCGGGCCGTTCTTCCAGATCGCCACGATCGGCTCCCAGCTCACGGAGGCGCTGGCCGGCCTGGAGCGGACGCGGGAGATCCTGAACGAGCGGCCGGAGGACGAGGACTCCCGGCGCACGGCGACGCTTTCCGCGCTGCGCGGCGACGTGGTCTTCGAGGACGTCGGCTTCGCCTACCGGACTGGAGAGACCGTTCTGCACGGCGTCTCGCTGCACGCGAGGCCGGGGACGGTCACCGCCCTCGTCGGGCCGTCGGGAGCCGGCAAGTCCACGGTCATCGGCCTCGTCTGCGCCTTCTACACGCCGGCCGACGGCCGCGTCCTCGTGGACGGGACGGACCTCGCCCTCGTGCGGCTCGACTCCTACCGCCGCCACCTCGGCGTCGTGCTCCAGGAGACGTTCCTCTTCGATGGGACGATCCGGGAGAACGTGGCCTTCGCGCGGCCGACGGCCGGCGAGGACGAGGTCCTCGCGGCCTGCCGCGTCGCGCACGTGGACGAGTTCGCGGAGGCGTTCGCGGACGGGTACGACACCGTGGTCGGGGAGCGGGGCGTGCGCCTCTCGGGCGGCCAGCGCCAGCGGGTGGCGATCGCGCGCGCGGTCCTCGCCGACCCCCGTATCCTGATCCTCGACGAGGCCACGTCGAGCCTCGACTCGGAGTCGGAGGCGCTCATCCAGGAGGGGCTCGCCTGGCTCATGAAGGGCCGGACGACGTTCGTCATCGCGCACCGGCTCTCGACCATCCGCAGGGCGGACCAGATCCTCGTCGTGGAGAAGGGCCGGGTCGTGGAGCGCGGCAGCCACGCGGAGCTGCACGCCGCCGGCGGGCGCTACCGCGAGATGTACGACCGGCAGCACGGGCTCGTCGCGAACCTCTTCCTGGCCCCGGGCGAGGGAGAGACCGCGGAGGCGGCCCCGGCCACCCCGGCTCCTTCGGGAGCGCCGGCCGTGGGCCGGCTGGGCCTCATCGACCCGTGAGCGCGCCGTCGCCGTTCCAGGACAAGGTCGTCCTCGCCCCGCTCACCGTCGGCGGGAACCTGCCCTTCCGGAGGCTCTGCGTGGAGATGGGGGCGGAGGTGACGGTGGGGGAGATGGCGGTCGTGAGGAAGCTCCTCCGCGGCCACGCGAGCGAGTTCGCCCTCCTGAAGAGCCATCCCGACGAGCGCTTCTTTGGCGCGCAGCTCGCGGACAAGAAGGCGGACAGCCTGGCCGAGGGCGCGCGGCTCGCCGAGTCGCGCGGGGCGAGGTTCGTGGATCTCAACTGCGGCTGCCCCATCGACCAGATGACGCGGCGGGGGCTCGGGGCGAGCCTGCTGCGGAAGCCCACGCGCCTCGGCCGGCTCGTGGCCGCGATGAAGGCGGCAGTCGCCATCCCGGTGACGGTGAAGCTCCGGGCGGGCTGGCACGAGGACAAGGTCAACGTCGCGGAGGTGGCCCGGGCCTGCGAGGACGGCGGGGCGGACGCGATCGCGATCCACGGGCGGACCCGCGAGCAGCGCTACAGCAAGGCGGCGGACTGGGACCTGGTCGGGAAGGTGGCCGCGGAGCGCGGTGTGCCCGTCATCGGCAACGGCGACATCCTGACCGCCTACGAAGCCCGCGAGCGCCGGGCGCGCTCCGGCGTGCGCTCGGTCATGCTCGGGCGGGGCGCCCTCATCAAGCCCTGGCTCTTCCGCGAGGTCAGGACCGGCGCGACCTGGCTCCCCACGCCGGAGGAGCGGTTCGCCGTCCTCTGGCGCTTCGTGGAGCTGCTGCGCGAGCACTTCGGGGAGGACGAGCGGGGCCGGAGGAGGGCGATGCGATTCCTCCCCTGGCATCTCAACTTCTTCTGCCGCTACCTCGCGCTCCCGGAGGCGGAGTACGCGCAGCAGGCCCGCGAGCACCCGCTGCTGCAATCGCGGCTGCAGGCCCCGCCCCCGGCCTCGCCCCTCGAGCGCCTGCTCGGCGACCCCCGACCCGAGACGCACGCACAGCTCGCCGAGTCGCTGCTGGGGTCGAAGTCCCGCGAGGAAGGTCTCGACCTGTCCCTGCGCCTCGCCCGGTCCCTGACCGTCGACGGAGGCGGGGCCGAGCTGCGGGTGGCGGAGTCGGAGGTGGCGGGTTAGGTGACCATGGCCGCGCCGCGGCCGCCAGGGCCCGGAAGGTCACGCCTGCGGCCGGGCGGGATCGGCGTCACGGCCGCGGCCGGCTGAAGACCCGGAAGCCCCACGGGTCGAGGGCGAGGGAGGGCAGCTCCACTTTGCGCATTTCGCGGTCCGGGGTGCCGCCCCCGGGCTGCTGGGGAAGCGGCACCTTCGGGGTGATCTCGGCAAAGGGACCTCCGGCCGGCGGCTGGACCGTGCCGCTCCACGGCCGGCTCGAGAGGTTGACGGTGACGAGGACGTCCTCGCCGCCGCCCCGGCGGACGAACGAGACGACCCGATCGGGCTCGGATGACGCCACCCACGCCGTGTCGCCCCGGCGCAGGGCGGCATGGCTCCTCCGGAGCGCGATCATCTCTCGGTAGAACGCGGGAAACTCGGGCCGCCGCGCGACGATGGGCCAGAAGATCGGGACGCGCTCGGTGAGCGCCGGTCCCCCGGACTCGGCGGTGTCGCCGATCTCCATGCCGTTGTAGACGAGCGGCACCCCGTCCATCGTGAGGACGAGGGCCTGGGCGGCGATCGCGGCCGGCTCGCCGAAGCGGACGATCGCCCGCTTCTCGTCGTGGTTGTCGGAGAAGCGGAGGTGGAGCGAGCCCCTCGGGAAGCTCCGCCGCTCCTCCTCCCAGGCCGCGCGGATCTCCGAGGCCGGAGCGCCCAGGGACAACACCCGGTTGAGCGCGGCGTGGAAGGGCCAGGCGTAGTCGGCGTCGAAGGCCCGGGCCAGGAGGTCGGGAGTGGCCCACTCGGCGAGGAGGAAGAGGTCCGGGCGCACGGCCTCGAGCTTCGGCCGCGCCTCTTCCCAGAAGTCGGTCGGGACGAGACCGGCCACGTCGCAGCGGAAGCCGTCGAACCCGTAGTCGCGCAGCCAGTGCGCCATCATGCCGATCACGTACGCCCGGGTCTGCGGGCTCGTGTAGTCGAGCCTCGCCACGTCCGTCCAGTCGGCGTTCGGTGGCTGCACACGGCCCTGCGCGTCCCGGACGTAGAAGGACGGCGTCGCCATCATCACGCTGTCCCAGGACGTGTGGTTGGCGACGATGTCCAGGATCACCTTGAGGCCGCGGGCGTGGGCCTCGGCCACGAGGCGCTTCAGGTCCTCGGCCGTGCCGTAGTCGGGGTTCACGGCGTAGAAGTCGCGGACCGAGTAAGGGCTGCCGTACGTGCCCTTGCGCTTCTCGAGGCCGATCGGGTGGATCGGCATGAGCCACACGACCGTGACCCCGAGGTCGCGCACGTGGTCGAGGCGGGCGGTGACGCCGGCGAGCGTGCCCTCCGGCGAGAACGCGCGCGGGAACACCTCGTACACGACCGCGTCCCTGACCCACTCCGGAACGGGCCGCGCGGTCTCGCGGGACCAGTCCCGACCGTCCCGGGACTGTCCCCAGACCAGGTGCGTGGCGGCGAAAGCGGCGAGCGTGAGGAGGGCGGAGAGACGGGAGGGAGTCGACATGGAGTCTCCGGTGAGGACGGGCTCAATCCGCATAGCGCGCGCGGGTGAGGACGGTGCCTCTTCGTCCGGCGAGGGCGAGGCGCACGCGGTGCTCGCCCCGGGGGCCGTCCGGGCGCTCGAAGGCGACGAGGTAGTGGCCGGCGAGGGCGGCGGCCACGCGCGAGAGGGCGGCGCCGGCGTTCTCGTTGACCTTGAAGTACTGGCCGCCGGTGTCCTCGGCCACGCGCCGGAGCCCGGCCTCGAGCGAATGCCAGTCCGCGTCCGTGACGTCCAGGCAGAAGACGGCGGCGCGGGCGCGGTCGAGAGCGGCGCGGGCCGCCTCGTAGTCGTCGTCGAGGACGACCCGGCCGCCTCGGAGCTCGCCGAGGCCGTACCCGAACAGCAGGATCGTCTTCGCTTCCGGAGTGCGCTCCAGAGCGCGGGCGAGGGCCAGGAGGGCCTGCTCCGGCGAGGCGGCGTCTGTGGCCTCCCGGCCGTCGAGGAGCACGGCGAGCGAGGGCGGCGCCGAGGGCAGGATCGGGCCCGGCCAGCGCAGGAGGACGGACTCGTCGAGGGAGCGGCGCACGGCGTCGAGATCGGCCGTGAAGTCGAGGTGGAGCCGCAGGTGGGAGTCGAAGCTGAGGACCGCCACCCGGTCGCGCGGGGAGAGCGGGGCGAGAAGCTCCTTCGCCTGCCCGACGGCCCGGAGGAGGCCGCTCAGCCGGCTCTCCTCGAAATCCTTCTGGAAGAGGAGGACGAGGAGGCGGCCCAGGGAGACGGCGGCCGGCGCGCCCGGCAGGGAGAGGGCGCGGGCCGCCGTCGGAGCCTCGGCCACCCACACCGCGGTCTCGACCGGAGCCCTCCGGCCGTCGACCTCGAGACGGAAGTCCGCGGACGTGAGCCCGGGCAGGGCTCGCCCGGCGGGATCGGTCACACGCACCTCGAGGAGGACCCGCGACGTCTCGACGCCGGGAAGGCGGTGGGGAGGATCCTGCGCCGCCACCGGCGCCGCGAGCGCCGCGACGAGAGACGCGGCGATCCGGGGGTGGACGGTCATCAGCGGATGCTAGCACGCGGGCGGAGGCGGCCCCGCCGTGCTAGCCTCGGCGTTTGCCGAAAGGGGGAGCGCCGTGCCGTGGCGGGAGCGTGGCCGAGCCCTGTGGCGTGGGGAAGGCGGCGGCCGCGAGGTCGCCGTCCTCGCCTACCCCCTGATCCTCGGTCACCTCTCGTTCACGATCCAGACCTTCGTCAACCGGCTCCTGCTGACCTGGTACTCGCCGGAGGCGGTGGCGGGCGCCGTGACCGGGCTGTTCGCGGTGTGGACGGTCGTGGCTCTGTTCACCGGCACGGGCGAGTACCTCACGACGTTCGTCGCGCAGTACCTCGGGGCCGGGCGGCCGGAGCGGATCGGTCCCGCGGTCTGGCAGGGGATCTACTTCTCCGCCGGCGCGGGCGCGCTCGTCGCCGCCCTGAGCCCGCTCGCCGGACCCGCCTTCGACCTCGCCGGGCACAGCCCGCAGCTCCGCGCGTACGAGGTGGAGTACGCGCGGGCCCTCATGCTGGGCGCCTTCCCGGTGGTCCTCGCCGCCACGCTCTCGACCTTCTTCGCCGGGCGCGGCGAGACGAGGACCGTGCTGCGGGTCAACGTCCTCGCCACCGCCCTCAACGTCGTCCTCGACACCCTGCTCATCTTCGGCAAGGCCGGCTTCCCCGAGCTGGGCGTGACCGGGGCGGCGATCGGCACGATCCTCTCCCAGGTCGCGAGCTCGGCGGTCTATCTAGCGATCGTCTTCCGGCCCGAGTTCCGGAGGACGTACCGGACCCTCGCCGGCTGGAGGCTCGAGCCCTGGCTCGTCGCCCGGCTCGTCCGGTTCGGCATGCCGACCGGCCTCCAGTACTCGCTGGAGATCGGCGCCTTCTCGGTGTTCATGGTGATCGTGGGCCGGATCGGCACCCTGGAGCTGGCCGCGAGCGGCATCGCCTTCAACCTCAACATGATCGTCTTCATGCCCATGGTGGGCCTGGCGATCGCGGTGTCGTCCCTCGTCGGGCGCTACCTCGGCGCCGGCCGGCCGGACGTCGCGGAGCGGGCCGTCGGCTCCGCCCTCGCGATGAGCTTCGCCTACATGGCGGCGTGCGGCGTCCTCTACGTCGTCGGCGCGCCGCTCCTCCTCGCGCCGTACGGCGCCGGGGCCGACCCTTCGACCTGGCCGCGGATCGCCGAGGTCGCGACGGTCCTCCTCCGCTTCGTGGCCGTCTACTCCATCTTCGACATGATGAACCTCGTCCACGCGGCCGGCCTCCGCGGCGCGGGCGACACGGTCCACCCCATGCTCCTCACCTTCGTCCTGGCCTGGATCGCGATGCTGGTGCCGGCGTGGGTGGGCTGCGTCGCCCTCGGGGCGGGGGTGTACTTCGCCTGGACGACGGCGAGCCTCTACGTCCTCCTGCTCGGCCTGCTGATGCGGCGGCGCTTCCGGACCGGCCGCTGGAAAGCCATGCGGGTCATCGAGGTGGGGCCGCTCGAGGCCTGAGACAGGGGCGGCGCCGGCGTGAGATGCTGAGGATCGACCCGACGACCCCGAATCATGGAACGGAACCTCGAACCGTACGACAACATCGTCGACGTGGTGGGGTGGACGCCGCTCGTCCGCCTCCGGCGCATCGCTCGCGGGATCCGCACGCCCCTCTACGGCAAGGCCGAGAACCTGAACCCGGGGGGCTCCGTGAAGGACCGCATCGGCCTCGCGATCATCGAGGGCGCGGAGAGGCGGGGCGAGCTGAGGCCGGGCGGGGTCGTCGTCGAGGCCACGAGCGGGAACACCGGGATCGGCCTCGCGATCGCCGCCGCGATCAAGGGCTACCGCTGCATCTTCACGATCCCGGACAAGATGTCGAGCGAGAAGATCCGCCTCCTGCGGGCGTTCGGAGCCGAGGTGGTGGTCGTCCCGACCGCGGTTCCGCCCGACCACCCCGAGTACTACATCCAGAAGGCGAGGTCGATCGTGGCCCGGACGCCGGGGGCCATCTTCGCGAACCAGCACTACAACCCCGACAACCCGGAGGCGCACTACCGGACGACGGGGCCCGAGATCTGGGAGCAGACGAAAGGGAAGGTCACCCATTTCGTCTGCTCGCCGGGGACCGGGGGGACGGTCACCGGAGCCGGCCGGTACCTCAAGGAGCGAAACCCGGCGGTGAAGGTCGTCGCCGGCGACCCCGACGGCTCCATCTACCGCGAGTACGCCCGCACGCACGAGAAGGGGGCGGGCGGTCCGTACAAGGTCGAGGGGATCGGGGGAGACAAGATCCCGACGTCGCTCGACTTCGCCCTGGTGGACGAGTGGATGACCGTCACCGACGCGGACGCCTTCCGCACCGCGCGCCGCCTCACGCGGGAGGAGGGGATCTTCATCGGGGGCTCGGGCGGCCTCAACGTGTTCACCGCTCTCGAGGTGGCGCGGCGCCTCGACGACCCGGGAGCCCTCGTGGTGACGATCCTCTGCGACACTGGGGAGAGGTACCTCTCCAAGCTCTACGACGACACGTGGATGCGGGAGAACCAGATGATGGAGGCCGAGCGCGTCACGGCGGGCCAGCTCCTGCGCCGCCACCCCGAAGAGGTGCCGCCCCTCGTCTCGGTCGGGCCCGCGGGCAACGTCCGGCAGGCCCTCAACCTCCTCAGCACCTGGGGAGTCTCGCAGCTGCCGGTCGTGGACGGGGACGACTGCGTGGGCTCGTTGACCGAAGGCCTGATGGCCCGTGTCCTCGAGGACGGGAAGCTCCTCGACCGGCCGGTGGCGGAGGTGATGGGGGCGCCTTTCCCGGTCGTGGATGCGGACGTCCCCCTCGACCGGCTCGTCTCGCTCCTCTCGAAGGAGACCCCGGCCGCGCTCGTCCGGGACGGGGGGAGGCTCGTCGGCATCGTCAACCGCTACGACGTCCTTCGCGAGGTGGCCGGGATCGCCTGAGCCGGGAACCGCGCGAGGCGGGCCTCGCCGATGGCCCTTCGTCGTCGAGCACCCTGCCTCGCCGAGCGCCCTGCCTCGCCCGCGCCCTATCGGCTCCGCACGCGCCCGACCGCCTCTTTCCAGCCGGCGTAGAGCGCCTCGCGCCTCTCGGCCGGCATCGTGGGCGTGAAGAGCCGGTCCCGCCGGCGGCGCGAGGCGAGCGACGCGGCGTCCTTCCAGAGGCCCACTCCGAGGCCGGCCAGGAAGGCCGCCCCCGCGGCCGTCGTCTCGACGAGGGCGGGCCGGTCCACGGGGACGCCGAGGATGTCGGCCTGGAACTGCATGAGGAAGTCGTTGGCCGAGGCGCCGCCGTCCACCCGCAGCTCGCGGAGCGGCACGCCGGACTCCTCGTTCATCGCGTCGATGACGTCGCGGCTCTGGTAGGCGAGGCTCTCGAGGGTCGCCCGCACGAGGTGGGCCCGGCCCGCCCCGCGCGTGAGGCCCAGGACGGCCCCGCGGGCGGAAGGGTCCCAGTACGGGGCGCCGAGGCCGGTGAAGGCGGGGACAACGTAGACGCCGTGGGTGTCGGCCACGCCCTCGGCGATGGGGCCGGTCTCCGCCGCGGTCTCGACGAGGCCCATCTCGTCGCGCAGCCACTGCACGGCGGCGCCGGCGACGAAGACCGAGCCCTCGAGCGCGTAGGCGGCCCGGCCGCGGGCGTTGCAGCACAGCGTCGTCAGCAGGCCTCGCCGGCTGATCACCTGGCGATCGCCGGTGTTGAGGACGAGGAAGGCGCCGGTGCCGTAGGTGTTCTTCGCCATCCCGGGCTCGAAGCAGCCCTGGCCGAAGAGCGCCGCCTGCTGGTCGCCGGCGTCGCCCGCGATCGGGACTCCGGCCGGGATCCCGTCGTGGCCGGCGGTCTCCCCGAAGGCGCCGGAGCTCGGGCGCACCTCGGGCAGCATCGCCTCGGGGACTCCGAGGATCCGGAGGAGCTCCGGATCCCAGCGGCGGGCGTGGATGTCGTAGAGGAGCGTGCGGGACGCGTTCGTCGGGTCCGTGGCGTGGACTCGGCCGCCGGTGAGGCGGTGGATGAGCCAGGTGTCGATCGTGCCGAAGGCGATGTGGCCCGCCTCGGCGCGGGCGCGGAGCGCCGGGTCGCGCTCGAGCAGCCACGCGATCTTGCTGCCGGAGAAGTAGGGGTCGAGGACGAGGCCGGTGCGCTCGTGGAAGAGAGGCTCGTGGCCGGCCGCCTTCAGCCGGGCGCAGACGTCGGCGGTCTGCCGGCTCTGCCAGACGATCGCGCGGTGGACGGCGTCGCCCGTCCGCCGATCCCAGAGGACGGTCGTCTCCCTCTGGTTCGTGATGCCGACGGCGCGGAGCGCACCCGGCCCGAGGCCGGAGGCCGCGATCGCCTCCGCGGCCACGCGGCGGCTCTTCTGCCAGATCTCCTCGGCGTCGTGCTCGACCCAGCCCGGCGACGGGTAGTGCTGCTCGATCTCGGCGTAGGCGCGGCCGAGGACCTCGCCTTCGCGCCCGAACACGAGGGCGGTGGATCCGGTGGTGCCCTGGTCGAGGGCGAGGACGGCCGCGTCTCTGCGCGCGCTCATGGCGCGGATTGTAGCCCGCCGCGGCGCCCCGGCCGGAGGCCCAGGCCGAGGTACAGGGCGAAGTCGGTGGTCGAGAGCTGGCTCTTGAAGTTCTCGGTGAACCCGAAATCCAGCCTGGTGCGCGCGCCCACGTCGAGGCGGCCCGTCACGTTGATGATCCAGTGCAGGCCCGGGTAGGAGTCGATGTCGTCGACGAGGCGGCTCGCGGCGTCCGTCTCCGCCACCAGGCTGAGCCGCCGGGCGGCGCGCCACTCCAGGGCGAGGAACCCGTGGACCCTGGCCGGCGTGTAGAGGACGCCGCGAACCGGGCCGGGCTCCTGCACGGTGAAGCCGGCCCCGCCGTAGAGGCCGAGGGAGCGCCCGAGCGGCGAGCGCAGGACGAGCTGCCCGCCTCCTCCGAAGCCGTTCCCGTCGAAGGGCCGCGTGGCGGTGGGCAAGGAGACGCGGCCGACGAGCGCCACCGACGTACCGTCCCGTCCGCCGTCGGCGATGCGCCAGCGCGCGTCGGCTTCGACATTGCCGAGGCCCGTGCCGGCCTCGTCGTTCCACGAGAAGGAGCCGCCGCTCGTGGTGCGGCCTTCCACCCGGAAGGCGTTCCGCAGGAAGTCGGGGCGGTTGCCGTTCGGGAGGCTGAAGGTCCGGTGCCACCAGTCGATGAAAGGATCGAGGAAGCCGCCGCCTCGCCACAAGAGCGGCACACGCAGACCGACGTCGAGATCCTTCCCGAGGCCCCGTCGGACGGTGGCGTCCAGGACGAGCGCCTCGCCGTCGATCAGGAAGCGGCGATCCGAAGGCGTCTCGCCCGGCACGTCCTGGACCCACGAGAACGAGTTCGCCTCGAGGGCCGACACGTTCACGCACCACCCACCGGGCGGCGTCGTCCAGGGGCCGACTGCGGGGAGCGTCAGCCGGGGCTGGGCGAGCAGGTGGCCGTCACGGATCTCGGGCGGCCCGGGCGGAGGATCCTCCGCGAGGATCGGGGGGACGGAGAACGCCGCGATGGCGAGGCCGGGCAGGAAGACGAGGCGCTTCACGCAGTGGGATCGGGCGTTCGATGGTCGCGGCCTCGGTTCGCTGACTCGTCCGGCGTCCCGGGCCGCAAGTGAAGAGTGAGTATCACACAGCTCGACGGGGGACCGGCTACGGCACCGTCGCCAGATCGAGGAGGACGATCATCGAGGGATTGCCGACGGGGCTCCAGGAGCCGGTGAAGGCGAGACCCCCGGTCCGGCGATCGACGCGGAAGACGGCGACGTTGTCGGCTCGTTGATTGCAGCAGTAGAGGAACCGGCCGGTCGGGTCGAAGGAGAAGCTGCGGGGATAGTCCCCCCTCGTCCACTCCTCGCCGACGAAGGTCAGGGTGCCGCCCGCGCCGACGGCGAAGATCGCGATGGTGTCGTGCAGCCGGTTGCCGGCATAGACGAAGCGTCCATCGGCCGAGACCAGGATCTCGGAGCCGAAGCTGCTGCCGACGAATCCCGGCGGCAGGGTCGAGATCGTCTGCCGCGCGGCCAGGTGACCGGTCGCGCCGTCGTAGTCGAAGAGCACGATGGTCGAGCCCTCCTCCTGGACGGAGTAGAGCCAGCGGCCGTCGGGGTGGAAGGCGAAGTGGCGCGGCCCGTCGCCCGGCGGCAGCGGGACCGCGGTCGGATCCGCGGGCGTCAGCGTGCCCTTCTGCTCGTCGAACCTCCGGACGAAGATCCTGTCGAGACCCAGGTCCACGTGCAGCACGAAACGGCCGGCCCGGTCGGCCTGGACCATGTGGGCGTGGGTCCGATCGTGTCCGCTCACGGCGAAGCTGCCCGGCGGAGCGTTGGTCGCCCGGGTCGGGCCGATCTCGCCGACGTCCCTCTGGACGTCCGTGGCGGCTCCCAGCCGACCGTCGGGAAGGATCGGCAGCACCGCGATCGAGCCCCCGAAGTAGTTGGCCACGAGCACGAACCGTCCGGACGGATGGACGCTGACGAACGTGGGGCCGGCGCCGCCCGAGGGCACGGTGCCGAGCAGCTCCAGCTTCCCGTCCGCTCGATCGATGGCGAAGGCGCTGACCGTCCCCTCCTTGTCGTCACCCACCCGATCCGTCTCGTTGGCGGAGTAGAGGCGGGTTCCGGAGGCGTTCGCGGCCAGGCAGCTCGGGCTCGTGCCCGCCTCGTAGACGCCGGCGGGGGCCAACGCCCCCGTGGCGCGATCCACGTGAAAGACGTGGATGCCGCGGCCGTTCCCCGGAGGCAGGTCGACCTGGGTCTTCAGCACGTCGTGCAGCGGAGAGCTGAACGTCCCGACGTAGGCGACGAGCGGTCCGGCGCCGTCTCCCGCTTGCGCCCGGAGCCCGCCGTCCGCGAGAACGGTCGTCCCCGCGAGCGCGAAAGAGGTCCTCAGGAACGAGCGCCGCGAATGGCCGAGGGGAATCGTCACCGTTGCCTCGCGATCTCTCCGGGCCCTCGACGGCCCTGCCGAGCTGAGGCGCACGTTCCCACGGGGAGAGGCGTGCACGCAAGTGGACTCAGGCCCCGGGCCCGAGAGCGACTCGGGTGGGAGGCGAATCGTGGCGGTGGCAGGAAACGTGGGAGCATTGTCGTCGTCTCCGATCCTCGCAGGCGTCAGGCTGGTCTCACCATGGTCGAGTGGTCGCCGCTCCGATCGAGGCCGTCTCACGGACGTCCCCCTGGCTGCGCGACAACGGCCGGCCGGAAGACGACGCGTACGGCGGGGTCACGTCGGCGTCGGAGCCGCGGTAGGCCTCGCTCGGCCCTCACTGCACCTGACGCTTGAGCTCGAGGGCCTGGGCGTGGGCGGGGTTCCGCTGCAGGAGGCGCTCGAGCGTCTCCAGCCCCTCGCGGCGCCTCTCCGTGGCCAGGTAGATCTTCGCCAGCGTGAGGTACGTGCTCTCGGACGCGGGGTTCGTCTCGAGGAACTCCTGGAGGAGGCGGATCGCGTCGTCGGCCCGACCGCGGTTGACGAGGACGAGGGCGAGGTTGTTGGCGGCCTCGCCGTAGCCCGCGCGCACCTGCAGGGCCTTGCGGAAGTAGGGCTCCGCGCGGTCAAGCTCGCCCTGCCGCCCCAGGATGAGGCCGAGGTTGTTGAGGGCCTCCGGGAAGTCGGGCTGGAGCTTCAGGGCCCTCTCGTAGAGCTCGCGGGCCTCCGGCGCCCGGCCGGTGAGGAGGAACGCGTAGCCCAGGTTGTTGAGGGCGTCGGGATAGTCCGGGGTGGACGCGAGCGCGGCCCGGAATCGCTCGATGGCCGCCGGGACGTCCCCGCCTTCCGCCAGCAGGGTGCCGAGGTCGTTGCTCGCCTCCGAGAGGTCGGGCTGAAGGGCGAGCGCCCGCTCGTACGCGGCCCTTGCCCTGGCCGTCTGCCCGGTCTTCACCAGGAGGCTTCCCAGGCGGTAGAGGATGGAGGCGCTCGGCTTGCCTTGCGCGGCCTGCTCGAAGGCGACCACCGCCTGCGCTTCGAGTCCCTGGTCGAGGAGGTCGCGGCCATAGGGCACGTAGTCGCGCGCGCCCGGCGCGAAGTAGAGGATCCCCTCGAAAGGCATGGTCCGTGCCAGGCGTTCGGCGGGAGGGGCCTCGACCCTCGCCGCGTCCCGCAGGATCAGCGGGACGTCCACGCGGTCGCGGTAGACCCTCGCCACCCGCCCGGAGGCGTCGAGGAGGTAGGTGGTCGGCAGCTGCAGGTCCTGGTGGTTCATGAAGAGGTGGCGGTTGAGGATCGAGTAGGCGAGGGCGACCTCCCGGCTCGCGACGACCACGGGCACCGTGCCGGCGCCGGCCGCCGCGGCGCGGACCTTCGGCAGGTCCTCCGGGCGGTCGACGGCGATGGCGACTGCCCCGATGCCGGCCTGGGCGAGGGCGCCGCTCCCTGAGGCGAGGGCGTCGAGGGCGGCGCGCGACGGGGGAGCCTCGGTCGCCCAGAAGAGAAGGACGGCGGGTCGCCCCCCGAGGGCAGACAGCGAACGCTTCTCGCCGCCCAGGTCCTCGAGCGCGAAGTCGGGAGCGGGGAAGGGCTCGAAGAGCCAGGAGGCGCTCGGCGGGGATGCCGCCGCCGGGGGGGAGGTGTCCACGGCCAGAGGCGATGGCGTCCGGTAGGGCTCGGATCGGGGCTCGCCTCCCTCCTCGATCCGCACGCGGTGGTTCAGGGGAACGTCGGTGAAGGTCTGGGTCCGGCCGCTCGGCCAGTCGACGGTGAGCCGGACGACACGCTGGCTGGCCCCGAGGCCGAAGAGAAGCTCCTTCGAGTGCTGGGAGAGGAAGCCGGAGCCCGCCTGCACCTCCTTCGTCCGGCGCAGGCGGTCCGTCTCCACGGCCACCCGAGCCCCGATCGCGTCCCGATTGCAGGCGGTCCCGGTCAGGCGCACGGCGAGAGTCGCCCCCCGCTCCTTGAAGTCGTTCCGGAAGATCCGGAGCTGGGGCGCGGAGCGCGGGGCGAGCACGACGAGGTCCGGGTCGCCGTCCCCGTCGATGTCCAGAACGGCGAAGGACCGCCCGTCCTGCTGGAGGTCGAGCCCGAGCGCGCCCGAGACGTCGTCGAAGCCGCCCTGGCCGTCGTTGCGCAGGAACACATTGCGGTGATGGCCGGCCACGGAGTGCTCCACCATGAGCCGGTTGATCGCCTTCCAGGCGGCGTCGTAGGGGGTGCCGGTGGCCTGGGTGAGGGGCGAGCGGGCCACGACGCCGCCCCAGAACATCCAGTCCAGGTCCACCTTGCTGTCCTCCCGGGTCACCATGCCGGTGACGCAGTAGATGTCGTCCCACCCGTCGCCGTCGAAGTCCAGGGCGCCGGTCGACCACGACCAGCGGCCCATGTTGGCCCGCGCGGCGAGGGTCACGTCCTCGAAGGTGCCGTCGCCCCGGTTCCGGAAGAGCGAGTTCCCCCGTGCGTGGTGCCGGTAGAGAGCGTGGACCTCGGGAGTGGCGTCGGGCATGAAGTTCGGGCTCGCCGTCACGCGCAGGCCGCTGTCGCTCCACATCTGCCCGCCGTAGAGGTCGAGCCGGCCGTCGCCGTCGTAGTCGAACCAGAAGACGCTCATCCCGGCCGCGTAGTCCTCGATTCCCGCCTTGGCGGACACGTCCTCGAACGTCACCTTCCCGTCCCGCCGGCCGAGGTTGTGGTACAGGTTCTTCCGCCCGAAGTCGTTCGCGACCACGAGGTCGGGCCAGCCGTCGCCGTCGTAGTCCCCCCAGGCGGCGGAGAAGCTGTAGCGGTCGTTCCCCGCGTCGAGGCCCGTCTCCTGGGTGACGTCGTCGAAGGTGCCGTCGCCGCGGTTGCGGAAGAGCACGTTGGGCGGCCCGTTCACGGCGTCGTAGTAGGGCGTGGGGGTGCCCGCCTTGGCCTCGCCCGCGCCGTAGTAGTACGAGTAGACGCTCAGGTAGGCGTCGAGAAAGCCGTCCCGGTCGTAGTCGGCGACCGCCATCGACATGGGCGCGCCCTTCAGCCCCTCCTTGAAGCGGAAGGCGCCCGCTTCCCGGGTGAAGTGACCCCGTCCGTCGTTGCGGAAGAGGACCGGTCCCGTGTTGATGACGACGATCAGGTCCTCGTCGCCGTCGTTGTCCACGTCGACGAAGAGCGAGTGCTGCGTGTCCTCGAGGAGGCCGAGGCCGGAGCCCTCCGTGACGTCCTCGAAGGTTCCGTCGCCGCGATTCCGGTACAGCAGGTTCGGGAACCCGTACGGCTGGGCGACGTAGATGTCGTCGAGGCCGTCGCCGTCGGCGTCTCCGACCGAGACCCCGTGGTGGCCGTTCGAGTCGCGGGCGAACCCCGAGTCCATCGTGGCGACCCAGGCGTCGAAGCCGACGCTGAGCTGGCGGCGGAAGGAGTCGATGCCGCCCAGGGCGGCGGTGGTGACCTCGGCGAAGATCGGGACGGTGGCGCGGCTGCGGAGGTGCCCGGTCGCCGCCCACTCGACGACCCGCCAGCCCGATGCGTCGCGCCGCCACCGCAGCCGCCACGTCCCCTGCCGCTGGACGCGCCAGGCGTCCTTGCCCGGGCCCACGAAGTCGTAACGCACGTCGGTCGTCGCGACGACGTTGTCCTTGTCCAGGCCGAGCGAGGTGACCAGGAACTCGGCCACCGTGAGCTTCTGGAAGTCGTCGAGCAGGAGGCCCAGCTCGCGGGCGAACGAGCGGGAGTCCAGCGACCGGTCCGGGCTCATCGTGCGGGCCCTGAAGACCTGGAACGAGGAATACCCCGCGACCGCGGTCTCCTCGAGCGGCCGGAGCCGGCCTCCCCGGAACGAAGGCGCCAGGAGGTCGGAGACGCGCGCGGCCCGGTCAGGGCTCTCCTTGAGGCTCGTGCTCAGTTCCGCGAGGCGGTTGATGATCTGGCCCGCGATCCGCTCGTCGGGGAAGAGGCTGCTGCCGGGCGTCATCTCCTCCAGGAACGGCCGCAGCGACTCGGACACCACGAGATTCGGCCGGTAGCGGAAGGGCTCGTTCGGAGACCGTGGAGCCTCCACCCGGCCGGCCTCGTCGGACGAAGCGACGGCGGCGGGCAGCGAGACGGCGAGGGCGAGGGCGAGGAGCCGGCTACGGTCGGGCAAGGTGCTCGTCGTCCAGGGCGAGGATCGTGTAGCGGTCCACGGCCACGCCGGGGAAGCGCCAGCGCTTCGCGCCGAGCCGCACCTCGACGCCGACCGGTCCCTTGCCGTCCCCGAGCCCGAACAGGGCGCGGAGGTCGTTCTGCGAGAGGTAGCCGCCGCCGGAGCGGACCTCGCGGATCTGCTTCCGGCCCCCGGCGTCCTCCACCGTGACCCGCGCCCCGATGGCGAACGGGTTGGGCCCCTTCCGCCTCACCTCGATGCCGACCCAGTGGTGGCCGCTCTCCTGAGTGTTCTCGAGCAGCGTCGGCGGCTCGTCGATGGCGCTCACCACGACGTCGGGGTCCCCGTCGTTGTCGAGGTCTCCGACCGCGACCGCCCGGCTGCACTTCTGCACCGCGAGACCGCGCCCGGCCGTCGCCGACACGTCTCGGAAGCGCCCCCCTTCGTTCCGGAGGATCTGGTTCCTCTGCGCGTAGGTCTCCTGGAGCTCGGGGTGCTCGTCGACCTGGGGGAAGAGGTGGCCGTGGGCGAGGAAGAGGTCGAGGGCGCCGTCGAGGTCGGCGTCCAGGAACGCGGGCCCCCAGGTCATGCTCTTGAACGAGGCGGCGGTGAGGCCGGCCGCCTGCGACGCGTCCTCGAACGTCCCGTCGCCGAGGTTCCGGTACAGGCTGTTGTGGTCGAACGCGAACGTGGCGACCGCGATGTCGAGCCGGCCGTCGCCGTCGTAGTCGCCGGAGTCCGCGCCCATGCCGGCCTGGGCCCGGCCGTCGGCGTTCAGGGCGACGCCCGCCATGAGCCCGACGCTCTCGAAGCCGTGACCTCCACGGTTGTGGTAGAGGAAGTTGGGGTTCGAGTCGTTGGCCACGAAAATGTCCGTCCACCCGTCGCCGTCGTAGTCGGTGGCGACCACCCCGAAGCCGTAGGCCCGGGTCGTGTCGGCGAGGCCGAACTTCTCCGTCGCCTCCTTGAACGTGCCGTCTCCCTGGTTCTCGAAGAAGAGGTCGGAGGCGCCCGGCAGTCCGGCCGGGCCCAGCATCACCTTGGCGACGCTCCTCCACAGCAGGAACTTGTCGGGGGCCGCGACCTCCTCCCAGGGGGCGGTGACGTAGCGGGCGACGTACAGGTCGAGGTCCCCGTCCCCGTCCGCGTCCAGGAAGGCGCAGCCCGTGCTCCAGCCCTCGGCGGCCACGCCGGCTCTCGCTGCGACCTCGTCGAACGTGCCGTCGCCCTTGTTCCGGAACAGGACGTTCGGTCCGTAGTTCGTGACGTAGAGGTCGAGCCGCCCGTCGCCGTCGAAGTCGCCGGCGCACACGCCGTAGCCCCAGGCCGCCGCGTCCACCCGGGCCTCGGCGGCCACGTTCCGGAACTTCATCCCGCCCAGGTTGCGGTAGAGGGCGTTGCGGTGGGGGATGCGGGCGCGCCCGTTCCTCTCGTCCAGCTCGAAGGCGCTGACGGTGTAGACGTCGAGGAGGCCGTCGCCGTCGTAGTCGAGGAGGGCGACGCCGTTCCCCCCGGACTCGACGAGGTGCCACTTGGAGGGGCCGCCACCGAAGGTCGGCTCCGTGAGCTGGCCCCGCACCGCGTCGAAGCGCACCGCGTGGCCCGGTTCGGGTGCGGCGGCCGCGGGCGCCTCCGCCGGCGGCGGTCCCATGGCCGTCGCGTGGCCGCCGTAGGCCGGCTCCTCCGGCGCACCGGGCTTGCTCTTGGAGAAGCTGCCCTCGAACACCAGCTTCACGTCGGTGCCGCCGCGCAGGCGGTAGCCCACGCGGTCGAGCACGGCGAGGTCCGCGTCGGGCGAGTACCCCTTCGCCCCGGCCTCGGCCCGGGATCGAAGCCCGTCGGCCGTGCGACGGAGGGCGCTGCGCTCGGAGTCGGGGAGCCAGGTCGCGGTCTCGATCAGGGCCCCGATGCTCCGGGCCGCCTCCCGGAGAGCGCGCGCGAACGCGGCCGCGTCCCCGGCGCCGCTCGCCCGGGCACCATCCCGCAGCCGGTCGACCGCCTCCTTCTGGATGCCGACCGCCCGGTCGCGATCGGCGTCGGAAGGAGCGTCGGTCCGGGCGGTGGCCCAGAGACAGACCGGCAGGAGCAGCAGGATCCAGGGCCGGAGGCGGCGTTCCCGACGCGTGTCCGTCATCACTCCCCGCGCACCCCTATGGTCCGTGCCTTCTCCTCCTGGACGAGCGTGTCGTAGATCTTCTGGTGCTCCCTCGCCTTCACGGCGTTCCCGCTCCGCTCGTAGGCGATGGCGAGCTGGTACTGGGCCTTCGCATAGCCGGGCGACGCCGCGACGACCTTGGCGAGGTGCACGATCGCCTGGTCGTAGCGGCCGGACCGGTTCGCGAGCATGCCGTAGACCAGGTTCGTCTCGACGTCGTCCGCGTCGAGCACGGCCGCCTTCGCGAGCCAGGACTCGCACTGCCGGTCGTCGCCCTTCAGGTAGGCGATGTGGGCCAGCTTGACCATGCAGCCGGAGCAGCGAGGATCGGCCAGAAGCTCCTTCTCCAGAGGAGCCCGGGCCTCCTCGAGCCGCTTCTGCTCGAAGAGGACCGCGCCGAGCGAGTAGTGGGCGCGGGGGAGCGAGGGGGCCAGGCGCAGCGCCTGCTCGATCTCCTTCTCGGCGGGAGCGAGCTGGCCGGACGAGTACAGCGAGACGCCCAGGCGCAGCCGAGCCTCGGCGTCCCGGGGCGCGCCCTTCACGACCTCCCGGTAGGCCTGCGCCGCCAGCGCGTACTCCTTCAGCTCGTACAGGCAGTCGGCGGCCAGGGCCATGAGCGGCGAGTCCAGAGGCGGGAAGCCGTAGCCGTCGGCCTGTCGGAGGAGCCGGAGCGCCTCGGCCTTCTCGCCGAGGCGAGCCGTCAGCAGGCCCTGGACGAACGCGACCTCGGCGAACCGCCGCTTCAGCTCCCGGTCGCCGGCCGGGGCGAGCGTCTGGCCGGAGGCCGCGCTCATGCTCGCCTGCACGCGCTTCGCGGCCCGGCTCCACTGCGCCGCGGCATCGGAGAAGAGCCGGTGCTCGATGAGGCGGTAGGCCACGTCGAGAGCGAAGCGCTCGTCGGCGTCCAGCTCGGGCTCGAGCCGGTGGAGGAGGGCCGTCGTCGCCGCGGCGTCGCCGGCCGTGAGGTCGGACTCGAGCTCCTTCATCTCTGCCGCGCGCTGCTCGAGGGATCGGGCGGCGCTGCGGGTCGGAGCCTGGGCCGCGAGGACCGCGAGGGGCGGGGCGACCAGGAGAAGAGCCATGGTCACGCCTCGGAGCGTGAGCGACGAAGGATCTGAAGCGGGACGCCGCCCAGGCGGCAGGTCCCCCGGGGCCGGGCCGACGGCAGTCCCTCGGGCGGGCGTCAACGCGCCGCCTCCACGACGTGCAGGACCTGGTTGATGCCCGGCCTCTCCACCCGCTGCACGGCGCCGCTCGGCCACGCGATCTCCAGGTGGGCAATGCCCGTCTCCGTGCCGAGGCCGAAGTGGACTCGCTTGTCGCTCGCGGAGTAGATCCCGTTGGCCGTGGTCACGTGCGCGTGCAGCGTTCGCCCCGAGGGCAGCACCTGCCGGACCCGGGCGCCGATGGCGTCCCGGTTGCTCCTCGTGCCTTCGAGGTCCAGGAGGAGCCAGTTGTTGGCCGCGCCCCCCTTCTTCACGAAGAGGGCGGCGGGACCGTTCAGCTGGCTGACCGCCACTTCCAGGGTGCCGTCGTTGTCCACGTCGGCCGCCGCGAGCCCCCGCCACGCGCCGGCGACCCGGAGGTCGGGACCGACCCGGTCGGAGAGGTCCTCGATCCGGCCCTCGCCGACGTTGCGGAAGAGGAAGCAGCCCTCCTTGTATCTCGCCGCCGGGCTGTACAGCTCGACGTTGTCGACCACGTGCGACCCGGCCACGAAGACGTCCTTGCGGCCGTCGTTGTCGACGTCGAGCATCTTGACGCTCCAGCCGCTGTGCCCCATCGAGGCCGACGCCACCCCGGACGGGAACGTCCGGTCCACGAAGAACCCCTTGCCCTGGTTGACGAAGAGGGTGAAGACGTCCCGCACGAGGTCGGACAGGAAGATGTCGGGCCAGCCGTCGTCGTCGAAGTCCTCGAAGTCGCAGCCCATGCCCGAGACCATGACGCCGGACTCGTTGGCCGCCACTCCGGCCTCGAACGCCACCTCGCGGAACCTCCCGTCGGCGCCGTTCTTGTACAGGAAGTGGGGCATCCGGTCGTTGGTGACGAAGACGTCCATGCGCCCGTCGCCGTCGTAGTCGGCGACCGTGACGCCCATCCCCTTGCCGAGGTACTGGTTCAGGCCGACCTGCTCGGAGACGTCGGCGAAGGTGCCGTCGCCCCGGTTCCGCAAGAGGACGTTCGGCAGAGGCTTGAAGACGTCGGGGTCGCAGTAGATGCGATGCCCGCCCTGCTGCCGGCCGCACCACACGTCCTTGTCCTCGGCGAACGTCCACTGGAAGTAGTGGGTGACGAACAGGTCCAGCCAGCCGTCGTTGTCGTAGTCGAAGAAGGCCGCGCTCGCCTTCAGGGGGTGGCTCGGCATCGCGACGCCCGCCCGGGCGGTGACGTCGGTGAAGTGCCCGTTCGCGTCGTTGTGGTAGAGCACGTTGTCGCCGTAGTTCGTCACCAGGACGTCCGGGTAGCCGTCGTTGTCGTAGTCGCCGACGGCGACGCCCTGGGGGTAGCCCTTGATGCCGGCGCCGCTCAGCCCCGACTCATCGGTGACGTCGACGAACCGGCCGTCGCCCGTGTTGCGGAAGAGCCGGTTGAAGCTCGCGGGATCGGCGCGCAGGTGCTCCGGGGACGCCGCCCCGTTGAGGAAGAGGAGGTCCACGAAGCCGTCGCGGTCGTAGTCGAGGGCGGCCACGGCCCCCCCGAGCGTCTCGAACGGGTACTTCATGTCGGTCGCAAAGTTCTTCTCGAGGAACCTCACGCCCCGCGCCTCGGCCTCGTTCGCGAGGACGAACGGAGACGGAGGGGCGGGGGGTGCGCTCAGGGACGGGGCCGCCTCGAGCAGGGCCAGGAGGCCGAGGGTGACCCGAGAGCGGAGGAGATGCGACACGCTGCTCTCGATTCTACAGGTCCACCTCGGCCCGCCGAAAAAACGGGGGCCGGCGCTCGGCAGGAGCGCCGGCCCCAGGTTGCACGACGGTCAGGCGGCTTCTAGAACGTGAGCCGGGCGACCAGCTGCAGGGTCCGCGGGTTCGCCACCCCGCTGACGGTGCCGAACCCGTTGATGTTGACGAGCTGCCCGGCCGAGTTGTAGGGCAGGTTGGTGATCGTGTGGTCGGTCAGGCTCGCGAAGTTGACCGTGTTGTTCACCCCCGTGAACTGGGTGTGGTTGAGGGCGTTGAAGGCGTCGAGGCGCACCTCCATCTTCACCCGGCCGACGGGGATGATCTTCGACAGCGACAGGTCGAGGTTGTTGGTCGACGGCCCGTGCAGGAAGAAGCGGGACGACTCGTTGCCCTGGCTCCCCGGCTGCGGCGGAGCGAAGCACTGGGGGTTGGTGAGCTGGGCGTAGGGATCGCCGCTCGATCCGCTGCCCGGGTCGCAGGTGACGACGATCCGGGCGGCCGGGTTGCTGGTGCCGCTCAGGTTCGCGTTGCCGATGCCGGGGATCGAGTAGTTGATCGCGTAGGGAAGCCCGCTCGACCAGCGGAAGACGCCCGAGAGCTGCCAGTTGTTCACCAGGACGCCGAGGGCGGCGTTCTCCGTCGCCTTGGGCGTCTGGTAGATGAAGTTCACCACGAAGTTGTGCGGGCGGTCCCAACCCGAGTACGAGTAGTCGTAGGCCCGGATCTTGGCCGCGTCGCCGACGACGCCGCCGCTGTAGTCCTGGGTGTTGGTGGTGAGGTTCTTGCTCCAGACGTAGAAGACCGAGAACATCAGCCCGTTGTCGAACCGCCGCTGCACCGACGTCTGCAGCGAGTTGTAGTTGGAGATCCCGGTGTAGTCGTACATGTTGATGTCGGTGTAGCCCACGTACGGCCGCAGGAAGTCGGTGGGCAGCGCGTTCGCGCCCGGCACCGAGCTCGGCGCCCTCGTCGGGTCCTGGTTCTGGGGCAGGAACGTGGCGCCCAGAGGCGGCGCGTTGATGTTCGAGTGGCGCAGGAGGTTCCTCGACGCGGAGCCGACGTAGGCGATGTCGAAGATCAGCTTGTACGGCAGCTTGTGCTGCAGGCCGACGTTCCAGGTGTAGACCTTGGGAGGGTTGAAGTCGTAGGCGGTCGGGGCCATCCCGAGCGTCGGGTTGGGGTCCCCTTGCGCGGCGGTGAGGTTCTGCAGCAGCCCCCACTGGAGGCCGGAGTTCAGCACGCTCGGCGCGTTGCCGCCCATGTCGAAGTTGATGTTGCCCATCGGGCGGTCGTAGAGGATCCCGCCGCCGCCGCGGATGATGGTCATGCCCTGGCCCGAGATGTCGTACACGAAGCCGAAGCGGGGCGAGACCTTGAAGGCGTTCCCGCTCTGCACCGAGTCGGTGATCCCCTGGCCGGCCGTGAAGGCGCCGTTGAACCGGTTCGACTCCGGGGTGAGACGCCCGATGAAGCGCGCGTCGACCGTCCCGCCGGTGGCGGGATCGACCCCGACCTTCACGCCGTTGACGATGGCCGGGGTGTAGAGCTGCGCAGCCTGGCTCGGGTCGTACGAGCCCGGCAGGAAGTTCGAGACCGACTTCGACGTGTCCCACTGCGGCGTCAGGTAGTAGAAGCGCACGCCGTAGTCGAGGGTCAGCCTCTGGTTGACCTTCCAGTTGTCCTGGGCGTACCACTCGTAGTTCTTGTACTGCCACACCGGCTCCGAGTACCGGTTGGTCTGGGTGTAGCTGTCGAAGACACCGGTCGCCGCGTTCGCGTAGCTGAAGCCCGTGTCGTAGGGGTTGCTCGAGTCGTTGGCGAAGTTGATGTCGCCGTTGAAGCTGTAGAAGATGCTCTGGGGCTTGTAGCTGCTCTGGTAGTAGGCGCCGAACTTGGCGTTGTGCGCTCCCCAGATCTTGGTCAGGTTCGCGACGACGTCCCAGGTCGTGTTCTCGTTGGTGAACGGGCCGCGGTCGGTCTGGTACTCGGCGGCGTTGTTCGTGTTTCCACCACCGAACTGGAACCAGGGGACGTAGTCCTTCTGGACCGCGTCCGCGTAGAGGTAGGGGAAGTTGCTGAGGCCCGAGTTCGCCCGGTAGAGCTGCTGGGCCTGCATCTGGTAGTTGAGCGAGTTGTGGGCGCTGCCGACGCTCACCTCGATCGAGGTCGTCGCGTTGATGATCCCGGTGGTGCTCACCATCCAGT
>DATJYX010000045.1:0-13854 GCA_035577965.1 Vicinamibacteria bacterium
CGTCAGGGTTTCCCCCATTGCGAAAAATTCCCCACTGCTGCCTCCCGTAGGAGTCTGGGCCGTGTCTCAGTCCCAGTGTGGCCGTCCGCCCTCTCAGGCCGGCTACCGATCGTCGCCTTGGTGGGCCGTTACCCCGCCAACGAGCTAATCGGACGCGGGCTCATCTCCAAGCGCCAGGCCTTGCGGTCCCCGGCTTTGATCCCCGGTGCGACCCGAGGATGTCATGCGGTATTAGCAGCAGTTTCCCGCTGTTATTCCCCACTCGGAGGCAGATCACCCACGCGTTACTCACCCGTTCGCCGCTCTACTCGGGGGTTGCCCCCCTTTCGCGCGCGACTTGCATGTGTTAGGCACGCCGCCAGCGTTGATTCTGAGCCAGGATCAAACTCTCCAGTTAAACTCGTGACGCCCCTCGCGGGGCGCCCTTCGTACTGAAGATACTTCTTGGTCCTTGCGAGCCGAATCTCGCCGGAATCTTCTCTCGTCTACCCAGTTTTCAAAGAGCCACGCCGACTTCGGGCGAACCCGACCAGAATACCGAAAACGCGGCAGGCCTGTCAAGCCTTTTTCTGGCCTTTTACGACGGAGGTGCGAATCAGGTGGGGAGGTGCGTCAAGGCCCTCACGGCGGCCTCTCCGACGTCCTTCTCACGGCACCCGGTATGACGCCCCCGGCAAAAGGAGATGCTACTGGTCTTCCACCGTGGTGTCAAGTTGCCGTCGAATCGCGTCCTTCCGGGCCGGCCGGTCTGCCCACCGGTCGGGCCTCTCGAGCGTCACTCCGCCTCGATCCGCACGTGCCGCGCCGCGCCCACCGAGAGCACGAAGGCCTCGCCTCCGCCGAGCCGGACCTCGCTCCCCGCCTCGAGGACGGCTCCGTCGCGGCGCACCGCCCGCTGGCGGAGCAGACGCACCGCCTCCCCGTTCGATTTCGCGAGACCGGCCGCCACGACGAGCGTGTGGGGCTTCAGGGTACCCGCCGCGACGCGAACGACCCGCAGGCCGCTCGGGGCCTGGCCCTCCTGGTGCACGCGCCGCCACTCCCCTTCCGCGGCCGTGGCCGCCTCGCCGCCGTGGAAGTCGGCGACGATCCTCCTCGAGAGGGCCATCTTCGAGGCCATGGGGCGGCCCGCGGCGCGCTCCTTCTCGACCTCGTCCGGCGAGAGGTCGGTGAGCAGGGTGTAGTAGCGCCACATGAGCTCGTCCGAGACGCTCATGAGCTTGGCGTACATCGTGTCGGGGGGCTCGGTGACGCCGATGTAGTTGCCGAGGCTCTTCGACATCTTCTCGACCCCGTCCGTGCCCTCGAGGAGCGGGGTGGTGAGGACGACCTGGGGCTCGAGACCCCACGCGGGCATGATGTCGCGGCCCACGTTCAGGTTCCAGAGCTGGTCGGTGCCCCCGAGCTCGACGTCCGCCTTCAGGGCGACCGAGTCGTAGGCCTGGGCGAGGGGGTAGAGGAACTCGTGCACGGAGATGGGCTGGCCGGCGTCGAAGCGCTGCCGGAACTCCCGCCGCTCGAGCATGCGGGCGACGTTGTAGGTCGCGGCGAGGCGGATGAAGCCCTCCGAGCCCATGGCCCCCAGCCACTCGCTGTTGAAGCGGACCTCGGTCTTCACCGGGTCGAGGATCTTGAAGGCCTGCTTCTTGTAGGTCTCGGCGTTCCGCTCGATCTCCTCGCGGGAGAGGGGCGGGCGCGTCTTCGACTTGCCGGTCGGGTCGCCGATCATCCCCGTGAAGTCCCCGATCAGGAAGATGACCCGGTGGCCGAGGTCCTGGAAGTGCTTCATCTTCCGCATGAGGACCGTGTGGCCGAGGTGGATGTCGGGGGCGGTGGGGTCGAAGCCGACCTTCACGGTGAGGGGCCGGCCCAGAGCCAGCTTGGCCTCGAGCGCGTCCGCGGTCACCACGTCCACGGCGCCCTTGGTCAGGTAGGCGAAGGCGTCGGTCACTCTCCCTCCACGATCACGCGACGACCCTCGACGCGGCAGCGGCCGTCGAGGAGGAGCCGGACGGCCCGCGGGTAGAGGCGGTGCTCGGCCTCCAGGATGCGGGCGGCGAGCGTCTCCGGGGTGTCCTTCGACAGGACCCTCACCGGCTCCTGGGCCACGATCGGCCCCGAGTCGAGCCCCTCGTCCACGAGGTGCACCGTCGCTCCGCTCACCTTCGCCCCGTGCTCCCACGCCTGGCGCTGCGCGTCCAGGCCGGGGAAGGCCGGGAGGAGCGCGGGGTGGATGTTGAGGATCCGTCCCGCAAACGCGCCGATGAAGACGGGCGACAGGAGGCGCATGAAGCCGGCGAGGCACACGACCTCGACGCCGTGGGCGCGCAGGATCCCGACGATCTCGGCGTCGAAGTCCTCGCGCTTCCGGCCCCGGTGGTCGCGGAAGACGGCCGGGATGCCGGCCTCGCGGGCCCGCTCGAGGCCGAGGGCGCTCTCGACGTTCGAGACGACGACGGCGACCTCGCCGCCCAGCTCGCCCCGCCGCGAGGCGTCGATCAGGGCCTGGAGGTTCGAGCCCCGCCCGCTCACGAGGACGCCGACCTTCCTCAACGTCGCCTCACTCCCAGGAGACGCCGGAGCCGGCCACGACCGAGCCGATCACGAAGCTCGTCTCCCCGCGCCTCTCGAGCGAGTGCTCGACCTCGTGCAGGTCGCCCGGCGCGACCGCCGCCACCATGCCGATCCCCATGTTGAACGTGCGCTCCATCTCCTCGTCGGCGACGCCGCCCCCCTTCTGGATGAGGCGGAAGAGCGGCGGCACCTCCCAGGAGCCCCGCCGCAGCCGCGCCCCGAGCCCCTCGGGGAGGACGCGGGGGATGTTGCCGGCGAAGCCGCCGCCGGTGATGTGGGCGAGGGCGCGCACCTTGTCGCGCTCGAGGAGCGGCTCGAGGGCGGCGAGGTAGCTCTTGTGGGGCGCGAGGAGGGCTGCGCCCACGGTGGTGCCGAGCTCCGGCAGGTGGCTGTCCACACGGAAGCCGAGGGCGTCGAAGAGCACCTTGCGAGCGAGGGAGTAGCCGTTCGTGTGGAGGCCGGCCGAGGGGAGCCCCAGGAGCAGGTCGCCCTCGCGGACCCCGCGCGGCAGGGCCTTCTCCCGCTCGACCACCCCCACGATGAAGCCCGCGAGGTCGTAGTCGTCCTCGGCGTAGGTGCCCGGCATCTCCGCCGTCTCGCCTCCGATGAGCGGGCACGAGAATTCCGCGCAGGCGCGCGAGAAGCCGGAGACGATCCGCTCGACCTTGAGCGGGTCCATGTTCCCGAGGGCGAGGTAGTCGAGGAAGAAGAGGGGGAGGGCGCCCTGGACGAGGATGTCGTTCACGCAGTGGGCGACGAGGTCGTAGCCCACGGTGTCGTGGACGCCGGCCAGGATCGCCACCTTGATCTTGGTGCCGACGCCGTCGGTCGACGCCACGAGCACCGGCTCGCGGTAGCGCGAGAGGTCGGGGCGGAACATCCCGCCGAAGGAGCCGATCTCGGTGAGGACCGAGGCGTTGAAGGTCGCCTTCGCGAGGCCCTTGATGCGGGCCTTGGCCACGTCCGCCGCGGTGATGTCGACGCCGGCCTCGCGGTAGTCCATCGGGACCCTGGAGTCTAGCGCCAAACCGGACGCCGTGGGCGGCGGCGCGCCGCTCGCGATGGCTTAAGATGGCGGGGCATGGCCGAAGTCGCCGCCCCCGAGTTCCGGGACCTCGAGCGGACGCTCGAGGACCGCCGCCAGAAGGTGGAGGCGGCGCTCAGGCGGCTCTTCGTGACGGGGAGGGCCCGCGCGGTGGAGGCCGCGGCCGAGTCGAGCCTCTTCGCTCCCGCCAAGAGGCTGCGCCCGATCCTCTCCCTCCTGGCCGCGGAGCTCCTCCGGGGGGACCCCGAGGCCGTCGTCCCCGCCGCCTGCGCGGTCGAGATGGTCCACACCGCGAGCCTCATCCTCGACGACCTGCCGTGCATGGACGACGCCGCGACGCGGCGGGGACGACCCTCCTGCCACGTCGCTCACGGCGAGGCGACGGCGGTGCTCGCCGCCTTCGCCCTCCTGAACCGGGCCTTCGAGGTCCTGGCCGAAGGGTGGCCGGGCGGCCCCGACGCCGCCGGGCGCGGCCGGGCGGCAAGCGAGCTCGCGCGCGCGATCGGCTTCGACGGGATGATCGCCGGGCAGTCGGCCGACCTCGCGACGACCGAGAGGGTGATCGACTTCCCGACCCTCGAGTTCATCCACAGCCGCAAGACGGGCGCCCTCTTCACGGCCTCGGCCGCGATCGGGGCGATGGCGGCGCGGGCCCGGCCGTCCGAGCTCGCCTCGGTGGTGGCCTACGCCAAGAACCTCGGCCTCGCCTTCCAGATCGTCGACGACCTCATCGACGCGACCGGGGGCACGGCCGAGGCCGGCAAGGACGTGGGGAAGGACCTCAAGAAGACGACGTTCGTGTCCTTCTCCGGGGTCGAGGGCGCGCGGGCCCTGGCCCGGGAGCTGATCGCGGCGAGCCAGGCCGCGCTCGCGCCGTTCGGGACGCGGGCGGAGCCGCTCCGGGAGCTCGCCCGCTACGTCGTGACGCGCAGGAGGTGAGCGCCATGAGCCACTGCCCCGAGTGCGAGATGGACCTGGAGCTGGACGGCTACGACCTCGACGTCGGGGAGACGATCAACTGCCCGGAGTGTGCGACCGAGCTCAAGGTCACGGGCCTCGACCCGATCTCGGTGACGCTCGCCGAGCCGGCGGAGTGAGTCAGGCGGAGCCGAAGGACCGGATCGCCTCCGCCTCGTCCTTGTAGGTCTCGAAGGTGGGCAGGAGCCGGGCCATGTCGAGCGTGCTGTAGACGCGGTCGCCCACGTTCAGGAGCTTGAGCTCGGCGCCGAACCGCCGGGCCGTCTTGAGGCCGGCCACGAGCTCGCCCACGCCCGCGCTGTCGAGGAACGAAACCTCGGAGAGGTTGAGGAGGATCCGCCGCCGCCCCTCCGCGAGCAGCTCGTCGACGGCGTCGCGGAGGATCTGGTCGCCGAGCCCCGCCGTGAGCCGCCCCTTCATATCGAGGATGACGACGTCCTTCGTCTGCCGGACTTCGACGTGCATGGCGGCTCCCTGGGTTCCGGTCGCCTACTGCTCCTGGCCGAGCGCGCGCCGGAACGCCCGTGCGTTTCGAGTGACCTCGTAGCGCTCCCGGGCCTGGACCACGAAGGCCCGGAAGAGCTCGCCCTCCTTCTGCTGCTGCAGGCCGGCCGCGATCTGGGCCTTCTGCTTCGCGAACTCGGCGGCGTCGAAGGCCTTCCTCTCCAGCACCCGCAGGACCGCCCACCCCGCGGACGTGCGCACGGGCTCGGAGACCGTCTTCTCGGGGAGGGAGAAGGCCGCCTCCTCGAGGGCGGCGCCGGTCCCCAGGTCCCCGAGGGCCTGGCCGCGGCCCGTGAGGGCCGGCGTCTCCTTGCGGACGAGGGAAACCGCCGCCGCCGCCTTCTCGAGCCCCGCCGTCTGCGCCTTCGCCGCGACCGCCGCGGCGGCCGCGCGGGCCGCGTCCAGGGCCTTCTCCTCCACGAGGTCGGCCCGCACCTTGTCCCGCACGTCCTCGAGCCGCGCCGCCCGGGCGGGCTGGACCTCGAGGAGCGAGATGAACGCGGCGCCCTGAGGCAGCGCGAACCCTTCCTTCTCGGTCTGGCCCGGCTTCATCTCGAAGACGCGCGCGACGAGGGTCGGCGAGGCGAGGACGGGCGGGGTCTCCCCCCGGGCGAAGGGGGCGCTCTTCTGCACCGCGAGCCCCTGCGCCTTCGCCGCCTCCGCGAGCGAGCGGCCCTTGCCGAGGGCGTCGGCCATGGCCTGCGACTTCTGCTCGCCGAGGTCCCGGACCTTGCGTTCGGTGACGGTCGCGCGGATGCGGTCCTTCACCTGGGCGAGCGGCGGCACCGTCGCCTCCTTCCGCGAAGCCAGGCGAATCACGTGGTAGCCGAACTGGGTCTTGACGAGATCCGAGACCTGGCCGGGCTGCATCGCGAAGACCGCGTCGTCGAACGCGGGGACCATGCGCCCGGGCGGGAAGCAGCCGAGGTCGCCCCCGTTCGCGGCCGACCCCTGGTCCTCCGACCTGGCCTTGGCCAGCGCGGCGAAGTCGGCTCCCGCCTTCGCCTGCTCGAGGAGCCCCTGGGCGATCGCCTTCGCCTCGTCGTCCGCGTGACCCTCCGCCGCATCGCCCGCCTTCACCTTGACCAGGATGTGGCTCGCGCAGGCTTCCTCCTCCTGGCGGAACTCCTCGCGGTGGTCCTGGTAGTAGAGCTCGACGTCGCGGTCCGTGACCGCGACCTGGGGCTGGAGAGCGGCCCGGTCGAGGAGGACGTAGGAGACGACGCGCTTCTCGGGGATGCGGTAGGCGTCCTTCTTCGCCTCGAAGCGGGCCTTGACCTCGTCCTCGGTGGGGTTGAGGTTGGCCTTGTAGCGGGCCGCGTCGGCGAGGACGTACTCGAGCTTCACCTGCTCGGTCCGGCGGCGGAACTCGCGCTCCACCTCGGCGTCGCTCACCTCCGCCGCGGTGCCGATGAGGCTCTCGAGGCTCCGGCGCTCGAGCTCCCGGCGCAGCGAGTGCTCGAAGTCCTCCTCGGTCTGGCCCTTCAGCTCCAGGCGCCGGCGGATCTCGTCCGTTCCGATGAACCGGCCGCCGTCCTGGAACTCGGCGGAGGTGGCGATCGCCCGCGCCACCGCCTCGTCGGAGACGCTCACCCCGAGCCGCTTCGCCTCGAGCTCCACCAGCCGGTCGGTGACGAGGCCCTCGAGGACCTGCTCCTCGAGGCCCAGCTGCCGGAGCATGTTCTCGTCGAGGCGGCCCTGGTAGATCTGTGAGTAGCGCTGGCGCAGGCGGTTGTAGCTCTGCTGGAACTCACCGACGGAGACCGGGAGCCCCCCGACGCTCACCACGGTCTCCGCCGGCGTGCCCTGGCCCCGGTCCTGGAACGCGGGGATGTACAGGATGATGAAGGCGGCGATCACCAGCCACAGGAAGACGTAGAGCCAGCGCCGGTGGCGGCGCAAGACGGCGAGAGCCATGCTGTCTCCTCGAAGACCTTCGCAAAGCCGCGATTCTATGCCCCCTCCCTCCGGGCCGCAAGCCCGCGGCCCCCGGCCTCTTGGGCCGTGTGCGGAGTTGTTCTATACTCCGAGGTCCGGCTAAGTTGCGCGGGCTCAGGGGATTCTTGCCGTCGATGACCTCCGACGAGAAACAGCCGCAGGGCGGCGATCGCATCGAATGGTTCACGGTGAGCTACAGGACCCTCGCCCTCGCGGGCGTCGCGGTCGTCCTCCTCGTCGCCCTCGGCTTCGTCCTGTTCGGCCCGAAGCCGGCCCCGCCCCCGCCCCCCGCGTCGGTGTCGACCGGGGCTCGGTTCCTCTCGATCGAGGGCAGCGTGCAGGTGAAGCGGGCGGGCACGCTCGAGTGGATCTCGGCCACGCGGGCCCTCGTCCTCCGGCAGAGCGACCTCGTCCGGACGGGCTCGGGCGGGGCGGCCGAGATCCTCCTCGCCGACGGGATGCACGTCAGCGTGCGGCCGGACAGCCTGATCACGATCGTCGAGAGCTCCCAGAACCCGATCTCCCGCGAGCAGCGGACGGCGCTCGCCATCCAGTCCGGTGAGGCCAACTTCCAGACGGCACCCAGGGGCGGGGTGCCCGGCAGCACCACCCTCACCACCCCGACCGTGCGCACCACGGTGGAGCGTGACTCGGCGGGCAACATCCAGGTCGCCGAGGGCGGCGCGACCGGGCTGCGCATGTTCAAGGGCCGCGGCGCGGCCGAGACGAGCACGGGCCAGAAGATCGCGATCGCGGCCAACCAGGGGGTGAACGTCGACGCCGCCGGCGCGGCGGGGCCGACGCTCGCGCTCCCCACGGTGCCCCGCCTCACCGCTCCTCCGAACCAGACCGAGATCGTCTACCGCAACCCGGCCGACAGCCTGACCCTCCTCATGTGGAACCCTGTCGCGGGAGCGAGCGGCTACCGGGTGATGGTCGACTTCGGCCCCTCGTTCGCCCGGCCCCTCTACGACCGCCGGGTCACCCGGGTGACGCAGATGGAGCTTCCGGCCCTCGAGGCGGGCTCCTACTACTGGAAGGTGGCGGCGGTCGGGGGCGAAGGGGGCGAGGGGGCCTTCTCGGACCTGTGGCGCTTCACGCTCGCGAAGGCACCGCCCGTCGCCGCGCCCGCTCCGCCCCTCGTCTTCGACGCCGCCGAGCTCAAGGGAAACGTGCTCCACGTGCGCGGGCGCACCGAGCCGGGAGCGAGCCTCTCCCTCGA
The DNA here is from genome assembly GCA_035577965.1 of Vicinamibacteria bacterium. GTDB lineage: Bacteria > Acidobacteriota > Vicinamibacteria > Fen-336 > Fen-336 > DATBSL01. The sequence continues at coordinate 8,262 of DATJYX010000045.1, forward strand.
CGGGCAGCGGCTCGAGGTGCAGGCGGACGGCTCGTTCAACGAGTTCGTGGCCTTCGACGGAGCGCCGGGGGCGACCGTGGTGCTGAAGGCCACGGGCGTCGGGGGCGGCTCGACCGAGCAGCGCCGCCGGGTCGCGGTCGCGAACTGAGGTCGCCCGATTGGCACGCCTGGCCGTCTTCCTCGGGCCGCCCGCGCCGGGGGCGCCACCCCCCGGCCGCGCCTCCGTGAGGCGCCGCCTCCGGGACGGGGACGGGATCGAGTACGACTTCCTCCCCGCCCCGGACGGCCGGGACGGGGTGCGCCTCGATCCCGTGCGCTACGCGGGCGCCCTCATCCCCGTCGACGGCCGGACGACGCGGCGCGCTGTGCAGTGCGTCCGCCGCGCCCTTCCCGGGCGGCCGCTCGGGGGCCTCGCGGTCGCCCCCGACGCGAGCGCCCTCGGCCGCATCGGGCTCCTCGGCCTCGACTTCCTCGTCGAAGCGTGGGGAGAGTCCGACCCCCAGGCGGCCGCCGTGCGGTCGCATCTCGAGAGGGCGCGGCGATCGGCCCGCCGCGCCCGCCCTGCGGGCGGCGCCTCCCGGACCACGGCCCGAAGGCTCGCCATCCTCACCGACGTCGTCAAGACCGCCAACTCGATCCTCGAGCCGCGGAAGGTCATCGAGCTCGTGGTGGAGAGGATCCGCCAGCTCATCCCGTCCGACGCCTGGTCGCTGATGATGGTGGACGAGGAGACGCAGGAGCTGGTGTTCGAGGCCGCGCTCGGGGCTCGGGCCCGGGACGTCGCCGCGTTCCGCCTGAGGATCGGGGAGGGGGTGGCGGGCTGGGTGGCCCAGAGCGGCAAGCCGGCGATCGTCAACGACGCGCCCCGGGACCCCCGGTTCTCGCCGCGGGTGGACACGAGGACGCAGTTCGAGACGCGCTCGATCCTGTGCGCTCCGCTCGTCTCCCGCGGGCGCACGATCGGCGTGCTCGAGATCATCAACAAGCGGGGCGGCCCCTTTACCCGGGCCGACCTCCAGCTCGTGCTCACGCTCGTCGAGCCCTGCGCGATCGCGATCGAGAACGCGATCCTCTTCCAGCGCACCGAGCAGCTCACGATCACGGACGACCTCACCCGGCTCTTCAACTCCCGGTACCTGAACCTCTACCTGGGCCGGGAGATCAAGCGCTGCAAGCGCCACGGGATCCCGCTCTCCGTGATCTTCCTCGACCTCGACGGCTTCAAGGGGATCAACGACCAGTACGGCCACCTGGCGGGCTCGGGGACGCTCACCGAGGTCGGCAAGATCCTCGCGGAGGGGGTCCGCGAGTCGGACATCCTGGCCCGCTACGGCGGGGACGAGTTCGTGGTGGTGCTCCCCGAGACGCCCGCCTCGGGAGCGCTCGTCATCGCGGAGAGACTGCGGCGGGCGGTCGAGGAGCACCGCTTCCTCGAGCCCCAGGGCATCGCGGCCCGCATCTCGGCCTCGTTCGGGATCTCCACCTACCCCGACCACGCCCTCTCCCCGGAGGGGCTCATCCAGAAGGCCGACCAGGCCATGTACCGCGTCAAGGAGCGGGAGAAGAACGGCATCGAGGTCGCGGTCTAGCCGCGGCCGAGCCACCTCACACAGGAGAAGGAACCGCCGCCTCATGAACCTCCGTTCCGTCGTGAACCTGAGCTTCCTCTCGAGCGACCTCGCGATCGACCTCGGCACCGCGAACACGCTCGTCTACGCCAAGGGCAAGGGCATCGTCGTCTCCGAGCCGTCGATCGTGGCCGTGAACCGCGTGACCGGGAAGGTCGAGGCGGTGGGCCGCGACGCCAAGGACATGCTCGGCCGCACCCCGGGGAACATCGTCGCCATCCGCCCGATGAAGGACGGGGTGATCGCCGACTTCGAGATCACGGAGAAGATGCTCTCCCACTTCATCCAGCGTGCCCACAACCGCTCGACGCTCGTGCGGCCGCGCATCGTGATCGGGATCCCGTCCGAGGTGACCCAGGTCGAGAAGCGGGCGGTCAAGGACTCCGCGCTCAAGGCCAAGGCGTCGGAGGTCTACCTCGTGGACCAGGCGATGGCGGCCGCGATCGGGGCCGGGCTGCCGATCACCGAGCCCTCGGGCAACATGGTGGTGGACATCGGGGGCGGCACCACCGACATCGCGGTCATCTCGCTCGCCGGCATCGTGTACTCGAAGTCGGTGCGGGTGGCCGGCAACGAGATGGACGAGGCGATCATCCAGTACATCAAGAAGAAGTACAACCTGCTGATCGGCGAGCGCACCGCGGAGCAGGTCAAGTTCGAGATCGGGAGCGCCTTCCCCCTCGACGAGCCCGTGACCATGGAGATCAAGGGCCGCGACCTCATCGAGGGCATCCCCAAGACGCTCACCGTGACCGACGCCGAGATCCGGGAGGCGCTCCAGGAGCCGGTCTCGATCATCGTGAACGCGGTCCGGGTGGCCCTCGAGCGCACGCCCCCCGAGCTCTCGGCCGATATCGTGGACCGCGGCATCGTCCTCACCGGCGGCGGGTCGCTCCTCCGGAACCTGGACCGTCTGCTGCGGGAGGAGACCGGGCTCCCGGTGTCGGTGGCGGAGGATCCCCTGAGCTCGGTCGTCCTCGGGACGGGCAAGATGCTCTCCGACTTCGACCTCCTCCGCAAGATCAGCCTCGAGTAGGCTCCCCCGAGCGATGGCCCTCGCCATCCCAGCCCGGCGGAGCCGGTTCCTCCTGGTGGCCCTCGTGCTCGCCCACCTCGCCGTGATCAGCCACCAAGTGGACGCGGGGGGCGGGGTGTCGCTCCTGCAGCGGGGGCTCCTCGAGGTGTTCGCGCCGCTGCAGCGGGCCATGGGGTGGACGGTGGGCGTGGCGGGGGAGCTGTGGCGGGGGTGGGGGTTCCACCGGCAGACGTACGAGGAGAACCGCCGGCTCGAGGCCCGCGTGCGGGAGCTCGAGACCGAGCTCCAGACGAAGACGGCACGGGCCCAGGAGGCGGAGCGGCTGCGTGATCTCCTCGCCTTGCGCCAGACGGTCCCCATGACGACGGTGGCCGCTCAGGTGGTGGGGCGGGACGGCGTCCCCTGGTTCCGCAGTCTCATGATCGACAAGGGCGAGGCCGACGGGGTCGCGCTCGACGCCCCCGTGATGAGCCCGACCGGCGTCGTGGGGCGGGTCTTCGCGATCGGACCCCACGCCGCGCGCGTCCAGGTCCTCCTCGACCGCGACGGGGGCGCGGGCGTGCTCGTGGAGCGCAGCCGCGTGCCGGGCGTCGTCTCCGGCCAGGTGGCGAGCGACGCCTCGGGGGCCGAGGACCTCGTCCTCAAGTACGTGCCGGAGCACTCCGACGTGGCGGTCGGGGACGTCGTCGTCACCTCCGGCCTCGACCGGATCTACCCGAAGGGCCTGGTCGTCGGGCGCGTGCGGTCCGTCGCCAAGGGGTCGGGGCTCTTCCGCGACATCCGCGTGGAGCCCTCGGCCCGGTTCGACCGGCTCGAGGAGGTGCTGGTGGTGCGCCTGGTGCATCCGCCGCTCGAGACCCCGAGGTCGGTCGAGTGAGCCGCGCGGTCTGGACGGGCCTCGCGATCGCGGGGGCGGTCCTCGTGGAGACGGGGCTCGGCTACCTCGTGCCGGCGCCCGGCCGCTACCTCGACCCCTTCCTGCTCGTCGCCATCTACTGCTCGCTCGTCGGGGGAGAGCTCCACGGAATGCTCGCCGGCTGCGCCGCTGGCTGGGTCCAGGACACCCTGTTCGGCGGCCGCGTGCTGGGGCTTTCCGCGCTCTCGAAGATGCTCGTCGGCTTCGCGGTCGGGGTGGCCGCCGGGCGCTTCCTGATCGCGAGCGCCGCCGCCCGCGCCCTGGTCGTCCTGCTCGCCACCGTCGCCGACGCCCTCCTCGTGCGGTGGCTGGTCTCCGTCTTCTCTCTGGAGGCGACGGTCCTCCCGCCCCTCGCCCTCGCCTCCCGCGCGACCGTGAACGCGCTCGCCGGCGGTGCGCTGTTCGCGCTCGTGGACCGGCGGCGGGAGAGGTCGCTGCCGTGAGCGCGGCGAGAGGAGGCGGACGGTGAGGATCTACGAGGACCTCCGGGTCGTCCAGGCCCGGCTCGCCGTGCTGCAGGCGGTGGCGGTCGTCCTCGTGGCCGTCCTCGTCGTCCAGTTCTGGACGCTGCAGGTGATCCGCGCGCGGCACTTCCGCGACCTCGCCGAGAACAACCGCTCCCGCCTCGTGACCCTGGCCGCGCCTCGCGGCGCTCTCCTCGACCGGACCGGGAAGGTGCTGGTGGGCAACCGTCCCTCGTTCAACGTGGTCCTCAACCCGGAGCATTCCGAGACCCTCGACCGGGTGGTGGGCCGCCTCGCCTTCGTGCTCGGGATGGGCGAGGCACAGATCCGCGAGCGCCTCGCGCGACGCCAGCCCTACCGCCCGGTGGTGGTGAGGACCGACGCCTCGCTCGCGGACGTGGCCGCCCTCGAGGCCCGCCGCCGGGAGCTGCCCGAGGTGACGGTCGAGGTGGTGCCCTTGCGCTCGTACCCGCTCGCCTCGGCCGCCGCGCACGCGCTCGGCCGGGTGGGCGAGATCACGGAGCGCCAGCTCCAGCAGGACGAGTTCCGGGGACTCGCCCCCGGCTCGCTCGTGGGACAGGCGGGACTCGAGTCCCAGTACAACAAGGACCTGATGGGCCAGGACGGCTTCCGCCGGGTGATCGTCAACAGCCGCGGGCTGGAGGTGGCCGAGGCGGAGCGGCAGACCCCGGAGGACGGCCCGAGCCTCACCCTCAGCATCGACGCATCGCTCCAGGCGGCCATGGAGAAGGCGTTCGCCGGCCGCGCCGGCTCCGCGGTGGCCCTCGACCCGCGCACGGGCGAGATCCTCGCGATGGCCTCGACGCCCGCCTACGACCCGAACGAGTTCACGACCGGGATCGACGCCGCGCTCTGGGCGAGCCTGGCCACGGACCCCGAGACCCCCCTCATGAACCGCGTCATCCAGGGCACCTACTCGCCGGGGAGCACCTTCAAGATCATCGCCGCCACGGCCGCCCTCGAGGAGGGCATCATCACGCCGGCGACCTCCTTCTACTGCCCGGGCTACCTCGCCGTCTACAACACGGTCTTTCACTGCAGCGTCCCCCACGGCCACGGCGTGATGGACCTGCGGCGCGCGATCGCGAACTCCTGCAACGTGTACTTCTACCAGGTGGGGATCCGGCTGGAGATCGCGCGGCTCGCGAAGTGGGCGAAGCTCATGGGCCTCGGCGCCCTGACCGGCGTCGACCTGCCCCACGAGGTCACCGGCCTCATGCCGAGCCCGGAGTGGAAGATGCGCCTCTTCAAGACCCCCTGGTACGCGGGTGAGACGGTCTCCGTCGCCATCGGCCAGGGGCAGGTGAGCGCCACGCCGCTCCAGATGGCCCGGGTAGCCGCGGTGATCGCGAGCGGCGGACGCCTCCTGCACCCGCACCTCGCGCGCGGGGCGGGGGCCGCGGAGGCGCCGACCCCGCTCGCGATCCACCCCGAGACGATCGCGGCGGTCAAGGAGGGGATGCGGGCTGTGGTGGCCGAGGGCACGGGCTGGCGGGCCCGCCTCTCCACGGTCGAGGTGTGCGGCAAG
>DATJYX010000046.1:0-9226 GCA_035577965.1 Vicinamibacteria bacterium
GCGGTCGTCGCCCTCGTGTTCGACCGCCTCGGGCCCCAGGCCCGCGTGAACGCCGGCCAGGCCGCCGACGAGTGGCTGAAGCTCCCCGCCGTCGCCGGCCGCCAGGTCGGCGTCTTCCGCATCGACCAGGGGCTCGAGCAGCTCCAGGAGTTCACCGACGACCGCGCGACCGTCCGCGAGGCGCTCGACGACCTCGAGCGCATGGCCCCCACCTCGTACGGCGGCAGCTCGCAGCGCGAGCGGCTGCGGGGCCTGCGCGCGCAGCTCAGCATCCTCGAAGGGCGCGGGTCCCCGCAGTCCCTCGTGGGCAGCGTACCCGCGGAGGACGCGGGCGAGGTCGTGACGGCGAGGGCCTCCGTCGGCAACAAGTCGAGCGTCGAGCAGGAGCTGGCCCGGCGTATGACGATGACGCAGATCGCCATGCTGCAGGCGGAGGAGGCCCTCGAGCGCGACCAGCAGGGGCTCGCCACCACGAACGCGCTCCTCGCCCTCGTGAGCGGGCTCAAGACGCTGCCCGGGCGCAAGGCCGTCGTCTTCTTTTCCGAGGGCCTGGTGCTGCCCCCGCGCGTGCAGGAGACGCTGACCACGGTCGTGTCCGAGGCCAACCGGGGCGGGGTCAGCTTCTACGCCGTGGACGCCGCCGGCCTCCGCGCGAGAAGCGCCACGGACGAGATGCGCCGCGAGATGGCGGCCATGGCCGAGGAGCGGGACGCGGTCGGCCTCGACCCCGAGAACCGGGGCAGCGCGGCCGCGATGACGAAGGCGATCGAGCGCAGCGACGACATCCTGCGCCTCGACCCCGCGAGCGGCCTCTCTACCCTGGCCCGGGAGACGGGCGGCTTCCTCATCCGCGACACCAACAACATCGCGGCCGGGCTCAGGCGCGTGGAGGAGGAGCTGGGCGCCTACTACCTCCTCTCGTACGCGCCGCAAAACGAGACGTGGGACGGGCGCTACCGGCGGATCGAGGTGCGGAGCAAGCGCTCGGGGGTGTCCGTGCAGGCCCGGCGCGGGTACTTCGCCGTGCGCACGCCGACGCCGACCCCGGTCCTCGACTACGAGGCGCCGGCCCTCGCCCGCCTCGAGCGGGATCCCGCCGCGCAGGCGCTGCCGATCCGGGGGAAGGTGCTGCACTTCCCGGCCGAGGACGCCGAGAGCCTGGTCGCCCTCGTGGCCGAGGTGCCGGCGGACGCGCCCGCGCTGCGGCGCGACGGGGCGGGGGGCGACTACCTCCAGAACTTCACCGTGCTCGCCCTCGTGCGCGACGCCGGAGGCCGGGTGGTGGCGAAGGCGAGCCGCCGCTACGCCCTCGCCTGGCCTCCCTCGAAGGTCGAGGAGGTGAAGAAGGGCCGCGTGCTCTTCGAGCGCGAGGCGCGGCTCTCGCCGGGCCGCTACGAGGTCGAGATGATGGCGTACGACGCCCAGAACGACGGAGCGGGCGTGTGGCGGCTCCCGTTCGTCGTCCCCACCCCGAGGGAGCGGAGCCTGCGCGTCGGCAGCCTGATGGTCGTGGGCCACGTCGAGCCGCACGCGCTCGCCGAGCCGGGCGCCCTCGACTACCGCGGCTACACCCTCTACCCGGTCTTCGGCGAGCCACTCCGTGCCGCAGCCGGCCGGCCCCTCGCCTTCCTCGCCTCCCTCCGGCCCGGCTCCCGCCCGATCTCGGAGGCGACGGTCGAGGCGGTGCTGGGCAGCACGACGGTGCTCTCGAGACCCGTGGCCCTGCCCGCGCCCGACGAGAGCGGCGCCGTCCGCATCGTCGGCGAGCTGCCCCTCGCCGGCCTCGCCCCCGGGGCCTACACCCTGCGGCTCGTCGTGAGCGACGGTCAGGCGATGGAGACCCGCACCGCCGAAGTTTCGATCGCACCCTGATAAGCTCCCGGCGTGGCGGACGGGGGCCGGCTCTCGAATCCGCGCACCGGCCCGGGCGGCCGGAGGTCGAAGCACCTTGCCGCCCTCCTCCTGCTGGCCCTCGCCGCGCCCGCCCTGGCTCAACGGCCGGACGCGCTCTCTCCCGCCTACGAGGCCGTCGTCCGGCGCTACCAGTCCGGCGACCGTGAAGGGGCGGTCGCCGAGATGAGCGGCTGGCCGGAGCACCGCCTGCGCGACGAGATGACGGCCCTCCGCGCCCTCTCGCAGGGAGCGTTCGCCTGCCCCTACCGCTGCTCGGCCGCCGACCGGTGGGCGATGACCCCGGTGCGGGCGGCCCTGATGCTCCACAGCGACTGCGCCCAGCGTGCGCGGGCCCACGGCCAGTCCGCGAGGCTCCACGAGTCGGTGGCGTTCGAGCTCGCTGGCTTCATGAAGGACGACCCCGGCCATCGCGCCTTCGCCCGCCGGTGGTACGAGGCGACGTCGGCTCTCGCCCAGGGCGAGGCCCGCTGGGGCGAGGCCCTCGACTGGGCCGATCGCGGCCTGCTGGCCTTTCCCGATTCGGTGGACCTGCTGCTCGTGCGCGGCTCGATCGAGGAGGCGCTGGCCGCGCAAGCAGCTCCCCGTGCCTCCGAGGACGCGCTCCTGGATGCCGGAGCCCGGGAGTCGCGTTCCCAGCTCCTCCACGCCCAGGAGGTCCGCGGCCACCTGGAGAGCGCTCGCCGGGCCCTCCGGTCCGCCGTGACGACCGATCCCTCCCGCGCCGAGGCCCACCTTCGCCTCGGCCGCGTCGCCTGGCGGCTCGGCGAGGCGGCCGAGGCCCGATCGGTGCTGGTGGACGTCCTCGCCCGGAAGCCGGACCCGGCGACGGCGTTCCTCGCCCACCTCTTCCTCGGCCGACTCGACGAGGACGAAGGCCGGCTCGACGCCGCCTCTCGTTCCTACGAGGCCGCGCTCGCCCTGGACGCGCACGCCCAGTCCGCGCGGATGGCCCTGAGCCACGTCCGCCTGCGGACGGGCGACGCGGCCGCCGCCCGCCGCGAGGTGGAGACGGCCGTCGCGTCCGCGGGCCGCCGACGCCAGCCGGACCCCTTCTGGCTCTATCCCTGGGGACCCTCCGTCGGCGTGGAGGACCGGCTCGAGGCGCTGCGGCGGGAGGCCTCGTCGTGAGCGCGGCCGCCATCGCGCTCGCCGCAGCCGGCGCGCTCCAGGCCCCGCCTCCCCCGACGTTCGCGGTCGACGTCGAGGGGGTCTACGTCGACGTGTTCGTGACCGACGGCAACCGCCCCGTGGTCGGCCTGACGGCGTCGGACTTCGAGCTGCGCGACGACGGCGCGCGCCAGCCGGTGGAGCTGGTCGCCGTCGAGTCGCTGCCGATGAACACCCTCCTCGTCCTCGACACGAGCGGCAGCGTGGCCGGCGAGAAGCTCGTCCAGCTCCAGGCGGCGGCGCGCGCGCTGCTGAAAGGCCTCCGTCCCGACGACGAAGCCTCGCTCGTGACGTTCAACCAGGAGGTCCGGGTCCGGGTGGCCCCGACGGCCGACCGCACGCGCCTCGACCGCGGGGTGAACGGCATCCTGCCCGGTGGCGCGACCGCTCTCCTCGACGCGCTCTACGCCGGCACGCTGCTCGCCTGGGGCCCGGGGCGCTCGCTCCTCGTGCTGTTCACCGATGGCGAGGACAACATGAGCTGGCTCGAGGCCGAGGACGTGCGGCGCGTGCTCCTGCAGTCGAACGTCCTGGTGCAGGCCGTGGGCATCGTGCCGGCAGCGGATCCGACTCGTTACCCGAACGGCGCGGTGCGTCCGCCGCCCGAGGACCCGCTCGCGCGCACGCTCCGCCAGCTCGCCGAGGTGACGGGCGGGCAGTACTGGCCGGCAGCCGCGCCCGGCCAGCTGGCAGGAGCCTTCCTGGCCATCCTCGAGGCGATGAAGACCCGATACGTCCTCCGCTTCGACCCCGGCCGCTCGAGGCGCGAAGGCCTCCACGCGGTCGAGGTGAAGCTCGTGCATCGCAAGGGCAAGGTCCACTGCCGCAAGGCATACTTCGCCGGCCCGTCACGCTGAAGGAGACCCCATGTCCCGGACCAGTCTCGCTCCCGCGCTCCTCGCCGTCCTCGCCTCCTGCGCCGGCGCCGCAGCCGGCGAGCCCGTCCGCTGGGTGGCGAGCACGGAGGGCTCGCGCTGGCAGGAGCGCACCGTCGCCTCCGACCCCGTGGGCGAGCCCGACCTCGAGATCCTCCCGGCCCGCCTCCAGCGGGTCGAGGGCTTCGGGGGCTGCTTCAACGAGATCGGCTGGCAGGCGCTCTCCTGGCTCGGCGAGGCGGAGCGGCGGGTGGTCCTGAGCCAGATCTTCGACCCCCAGGAAGGCCTCCGCTTCAACTTCTGCCGGGTGCCGATCGGCGCCAACGACTACGCCCTCGAGTGGTACAGCCTCGACGAGACCGAGGACGACTTCGCGCTCAAGGACTTCTCGATCGCGCGCGACGAGCGGACCCTCATCCCGTACGTCAAGGCGGCGATGGCGATCCGGCCCGACCTGAAGCTCTTCGCCTCGCCCTGGAGCCCGCCCACCTGGATGAAGCGGCCGAAGGCCTACAACCACGGCCGCCTGCGGCAGGAGCAGGCCGTCCTCGACGCCTACGCCCTCTACTTCGTCAAGTTCGTCCGCGCCTACGCGGCCCACGGCCTCTCGGTCGCCCAGGTCCACGTCCAGAACGAGCCCGACTCCGACCAGAAGTTCCCGTCCTGCCAGTGGAGCGGGGCAGAGATGCGGGACTTCGTCCGCGACCACCTGGGCCCCCTCTTCGCCCGCGAGGGGCTGCCGACCGAGATCTGGCTCGGCACCATCGAGCGCGCCGACGTCAACGGCTGGACCCACGTCGTCCTCGGCGACCCGGCCGCCCGGGCCTACGTCAAGGGGGTGGGCTTCCAGTGGGCGGGCAAGGGCGCCGTCCAGCGCGTCCACGAGAGCTTCCCCGACCTGCCTCTCATGCAGACCGAGAACGAGTGCGGCGACGGGCAGAACACCTGGGACTACGCCCTCTACGTGGCCAGCCTCATGAAGCACTACTTCATGAACGGGGTGTCGCGCTTCGTCTACTGGAACATGGTCCTGCCCGCGGGGGGCGAGAGCACGTGGGGCTGGAAGCAGAACTCGATGGTCACCGTCGACCCGAAGACGAAGGCGATCGCCTGGCAGCCGGAGTTCTACGCGATGAAGCACCTCACGCGCTTCGTCTCCCCCGGCGCGCGGGTGGCCGGCGTCACCCGCTTCTGGGCCGCCAACGCGATCGCGTTCGAGAACCCGGACGGCGAGCGGGTCGTCTTCGTCACGAACCCCTGGCCGGAGCCGCGCCCGATCGCGATCGGCGACGGCCCGACCCGCATCGGCGCCACCCTCGACGCCCGCTCCTTCAACACGATCGTGTGGAAGCCGTAGGCCTACGGCTTCGCCTGTCGCGGCTGCAGCTCCCTCACCCAGACGTTCCGGAAGCGGACGGGGTGGTTGTGGTCCTGGAGGCTGATCGGCAGCTTCTCGGGGTGGGCGGAGTAAGGCGTCCTCACCTTGTTCGTCGTGGGGCCGATGAGCTCCATCGCGTGCTGGACGAGGACGCCGTTGTGGAAGACGGTCACCCGCGCCGGCTTCCGCAGCTTCCCCGCGGCGTCGAACCGGGGCGCCTCGTAGACGATGTCGTAGGCCTGCCACTGGCCGGGCCGGCGGCAGGCGTTCACGAGGGGCGGGTACTCGCCGTAGAGGGCGCCCGCCTGGCCGTCGGGGTAGGTCTTGTTCACGTAGCTGTCGAGGACCTGGATCTCGTAGCGGCCGCCGCCGAAGAAGACGCCGCTATTGCCGCGGTCCTGGCTCTCCCCCTTCGCCGGGTCGGGGGCCATCCACTCGACGTGGAGCTGGGCGTCGCCGAAGCTCTGCTTCGTCTCGATGTCGCCCGTCTTCGGCACGACCTCGAAGTACCCGTTCTCGACCTTCCACGCCGCGGGCGAGCCGTCCTTCCGGCTCTTCCAGGCCGACAGGTCCCGGCCGTCGAACAGCACGACCGCGTCGGAAGGCGGCTGGCCCGGCGCCTCGGGCGGCACGCCGGTGCCGGGCTCGATGACCGTCGGCTGGGGCCGGGTAAGGTCGTGCTGCGGCCAGCCCTCCGGGTCGGGCGGGGCCGGGGCCTGTGCAAGGGCGGGGCTTGCGGCGAGGAGAAGGATGGCGGCGGCTCTCATTCTCGGACCTCCGGGATGGGTCGGTTATACCACCGACGCCCGGCTCACCGCCGCGCGAGGCGCCCCGAGTAGACTAGGGCCCGTGGCGCGCCGTGTCGCTCTCCTGAGCTTCTTCATCGGTGCCGCCACCTGCTCCTGCACGCAGCGGCCCCCGGTGGCTCCCGTCGCTCCCCACCCGCCCGTGATCCTCGGCCTCGATGGCCGGCCCGACCCCCGGCCCGACGCCGCGTTCGTGGAGGCCGTCCGGAGAGAGTGCGCGGCCTGCCACGTCCTGCCTTCGCCGGGGGACGCGCCTCGCGGCTTCTGGAAGGAGCGCCTCCAGGACATGAAGCGCTTCAGCCTCACCGGCATCGGCCTCCGGCGGGGACGCGAGAGCGCCCTCGCGACGCTCGACCTCGCCCCCTTCGTCGCCTACTTCGAGGCCCGCGCCCCCGAGACGCTGCCACTCTCCGAGCCGTGGCCCGCGGCGGAAGACGGCCGCTTCGAGAGGCACCTCCTGAGCCCGCCCCGCGCGGTGCCGGTGCCGATCGTGGCCAGCACGCAGTTCTTCGACCTCGAGGGCGACGGCCGGCTGCAGGTCGTGGCCTGCGACTTCGGCCACGGCCTCGTCCTGCTCGGCGACCCCTCGCGGAAGCCGGGAGAGCTGCGGGAGATCGCGAAGGTGCCGAACCCCGCCCGCGCCGCCATGGTGGACCTCGACCGCGACGGCCGGCGGGACCTGCTCATCGCCGACGTCGGCTACCTCCTGCCCGAGGACCACGAGAAGGGCGCGGTCGTGTGGCTGCGCCAGACCGCGCCCGGGACGTTCGAGAGGCGCGTCCTCGCGGAGAGGCTGCCGCGCCCGATGGACGTCGAGGCGGCGGACTTCGACGGGGACGGCGACCTCGACCTCGTGGTCGCCGCCTTCGGCCTCCACACCCGGGGCTCGATCCTGCTTCTCGAGAACCGGACGACCGACTGGAAGGAGCCCCAGTTCGAGCCGCGGGTGCTCGACACGCGCGCGGGTGCCATCGACACGATCCCGGCCGATCTCGACCGCGACGGCCGGATGGACTTCGTCGCCCTCCTCGCGCAGCAGCACGAGACCGTAGTCGCCTTCCTGAACCGCGGCGGCCTGAGCTTCGAGCAGAGGACGATCTTCGAGGCGCCGTCTCCGGCCTGGGGCTCGACCGGGATCGACCTCGTGGACATCGACGGCGACGGCGACCTGGACGTGCTGATGACCAACGGCGCCAGCCTCGACGAGTTCTCGGTGAAGCCGTGGCATGGCGTGCGCTGGCTCGAGAACCGGGGCTCCTACCCGTTCGCGGTCCACGACCTCGCCGCGCTGCCGGGCGCCTACCGGGCGCGCGCGGCCGACCTCGACGGGGACGGCGATCTCGACGTCGCCGCGGCCGCGTTCCTGCCGGACCCCGACCACGTCCGGGGCTCGCTCGCGTCGCTCGGCTGGCTCGAGCAGACGACGCCGGGCGCCTTCGTCAAGCACGCACTGCAGACCGGGCAGCTGTCGCACCGAACCCTGGACCTCGGCGACTTCGACGGCGACGGCGACGTGGACATCCTGACCGGCAACTTCGTCGGCTTCACGTTCAGCTTCGCCCCGACCGGCACCGGGTTCCGGGCCGACGGCTGGGTGGAGCTGTGGGAGAACCGGACGCACGAAGGCGGGTCGAGCGCCCCTCCGCCGGCGCCGCCGCCATCGCCGCCGTCGAAGTTATAGACTGGGTCGGTGACGCCTCGCCGCCTCTTCCTGCTCCTGCCCGTCCTCGCGGCCTTCGGCGCCGCGCAGGCTCCCCCGCCTGCCCCCGCTCCGGCCCCGGCCGGCGGCGTGATCCTCGGCCTCGACGGCAAGCCGGACCCCCTCCCCGACGCCGCCTTCGTCGAGACCGTGAAGCAGCAGTGCTCGAAGTGCCACTTCCCGCCGCAGCCCCAGTACCTGCCCCGGGGCATGTGGCGGCTGCGCATCCAGGAGATGGCCCAGCGCAGCCTGATGGGGACCGGCGTGACGCCGGGCGAGGAGAGCATCCTCTGGCAGATGGACACCGCCCAGTTCGTGCGCTACTTCGAGGCCCGTTCCCCGGTCACGCTCCCCCTGCCCGACCCGTGGCCGCAGGGCGACGGCGGCCTGCAGATGCGCAAGGAGCCGATGAACCCGGTCGGCGAGCCCCGGATCCCCGTCGTCGCCAACGTGCGGTTCTTCGACCTCGACGGCGACGGACGGCCCGAGGTCGTGGCCTCGGACATGGGCCACGGCATCGTGTACCTCGGCGAGCCGGTGAAGAAGCCGGGCGAGCTCCGCGAGATCGGGCGGATCCCGAACCCCTGCCACTCGGAGATGGTCGACCTCGACCAGGACGGCAAGCAGGACCTGCTCGTCGCGGACCTCGGCGACTTCATGCCCGGCGATCACGAGAAGGGCAGCGCGGTGTGGCTGCGGCAGACCGGCCCCCTGCGGTTCGAGCAGACGACCCTCGTCGACAAGCTGGCCCGCACCGCGGACGTTCAGGCGGGCGACTTCGACGGGGACGGCAAGCTCGATCTCGTCGTGGCCGCCTTCGGCTGGCACACCGTGGGCGGCATCTTCGTCTACGAGAACAAGACCACGGACTGGAAGCACCCGAAGTTCGAGGGCTACGTGGTCGACGCGCGCCCGGGCGGGATCCACGTGCCGGTCGTGGACCTGAACGGCGACGGCCGGCTGGACTTCGTCGCCCTCATCTCCCAGCAGTACGAGCACGTGGTCGCGTTCATCAACCGGGGGCCCGGCAAGGGGTTCCGGCCGGAGACGATCTTCCGGGCGATCGTGCCCGTGTGGGGCTCCTCCGGCATCCAGATGGTCGACATGGACGGGGACGGGGACCTCGACCTGCTCATGACCAACGGCGACTCGCTCGACGACTTCACCGTGCGCCCCTTCCACGGCGTCCGCTGGTTCGAGAACGAGGGGACCTTCCCCTGGAAGCAGCACGACCTCGCGATCATGCCCGGGGTCCACCGGGCCCAGGCGGCCGACCTCGACGGGGACGGCGACCTCGACGTGGTCGCGGCCGCCTTCCTCCCGAACGCCGAGCACCCGGCCTTCCAGCTCCTCGATCGGCAGGGCTACCTCTCCCGGTACACCTCGC